>DASXJR010000055.1:0-2265 GCA_036497285.1 Jatrophihabitans sp. | reverse complement strand
GGGCACCCGCGTCATGATCTCGTGATTGGTGTCGTCGGAGGTCTCGGTCAGCCCGTATGCGTTGACCAGCCTGATCTCGGGGTGCAACCCGAACCAGCGCTGCACGAGCTCCTTCTTCAACGCCTCGCCGGTAGCCGACACACACTGCAGGTCTGGAAGCTTCCGGGGATACTGCTCAAGGTAGGTCAGGACGACCTCGAGATAGGACGGGACGACCTGCAGGACGCCGACCCGGCCGCGGACGATCGTGTCGACGTACCGCCCGACGTCGAGGATTACCTCCTGCTCGACGATCAGGGTTCGCCCCCCGACCAGGAGCGCCGACACCAGTTGCCACAGCGAGATGTCGAAGGACTGCGGCGCGGTCTGGGCGACCACGGGCGCGCCGTGCGCCGGGCCCACCCCAAGGTCGTCGATCTTGGCGTAGAGGTGGTTGAGCAGGCCGGCGTGCTCGCACATTGCCCCCTTGGGCTCGCCTGTGGAGCCGGAAGTGAAGTAGATGTAGGCGAGCTGATCGGCCGTCACGGCGACGCCCAGGTCGTCGTCGGCATGGCCCTCGGCGTAGGCCTCCTCGATGATGATCTTGTGCACGCCGGGCAGCGTGTCGAGGGCCTTGTCGAGCATGGTGGTGCTGCCGGGTTCGGTCAGCACCAGCGTGCACTCGGCCCTCGCCAGCGTGGTCGCGATCCGATCGGTCGGCAAGTACGGCTCGATCGGCAGATACGCGCTACCGGCCTTGAAGATCGCGATGACGGCGGCCATCCAGTCCAGGTTCCGCTCGGTCACCACCGCGACCACGCCCTCGCGGCGTAGCCCACGCGCTAGCAGCGCCCGCGCTAGCCGGTTGGCGTGCGCGTTGAGCTCCCGGTAGGTCCTCTGCTGGTCGCGGTGCACGGCCGCGACGGCGTCCGGGTGCATCCGCACGCGCTGCTCGAACAGCTCGTGGAACCGGCGGTCCGGCAGCTCCCGGCGCGGCCCGGCCAGTCGGTCGAGCTGAAAGCGCAGCTCCTCGTCCGACAGCAGGCTCGTCCGCCCGTGCTCGGCGCCCGGGTCGGCGACCATCAGCGCGAGGGCGGTGAGGTGGTAGCCGGCGATCCTCTCGGCGCTGCCCGCGTCGAGCGCGTCGGTGCGGTAGCGCAGGTGCAGCGCGAGCCGGCCGCCGGGGGTCGCGAGCGCCACCAGGAGCACGGCGTCCTCGGCGAGGTCAGTGCTGATCTTGCCGCCGGTGCCGAGGCTGCCGATCGGATCGAACGCGGTGTCGAACGTCGGCCCGGCCACGCCCAGTTCACGCTTGAGCTCGTCCACCGCGAAGTCCCTGTGCTGTAGCAGGTCCGACTCGACCCGGGCGGTGTCCTGCAGCAGCGACCGCCAGGAGCGGGCTTCGGTGGAGAGCGGGCAGGGCAGCGGCCGCCCACCGGACCCGGCCGCGTAGCCGGTCACCACGTCCTGCTCGCCAGACAGCGCCGCCAGCACCTTCGCGTGCGCGGCCAGCACCACCGAGTGCAGCGGCAGCTGCAGCCCATCGGCCAGCCGGCGCACCGCTGCCGCAAGGTCGTCATCGAGGGTCGCGACGTGCTCGGCGACGCCCGGTGCCGGGTCGAGCGTCCACCGCGGGATCGCGGTCGCGCCGCCCGCGAGCAGGACAGCCCGCCAGAACTCCCGGCCGGTTTCAACCCGCTTGTCCATCGAATCATCCCTACGTTCCACGTTTGCCGGGTGTCAGCCGCCGCGGACAAGCGCGGCGACGTGATCGTCGTCGACGCTGATCCTGCGCACCTGAAGGTCCGCCAACTGCCCGCGCATCTTCCTGGCCGGGTTTCCGCCCCACAGTGCGTTCGGTGGCATTTCCTCGCCCTTCATGAGGAAGGAGCCGGTGGTGAGCACCGCGCCGTCGCCCATCGTCACGCCGTAGTGGACGAATGCGCCGACCCCGAGCGTGCAGCCGGCACCGATCACGACGCGGTCGGACTTGAATCCGCCGTCCTCCTGCGAGTGGCACTGGACGATGGTGTTCGCGTTGAACGTGCAGTCGTCACCAATCGTGGTGAACGACCGCTCGGGCACGCGGAGGCCGTCGTCGAAGACCCGGCGGCCGATCCGCATACCCATCAGCCGCCAGATCACGTTCTTGAACGGGGTGCCGTTGAAGACGAGGACATAGGTGAGGGAACTTATTTTCCAGAAGCGTTCGTGCCGCCAGAAGGTGCGGTCGTAGATCGAGCAGCCCTGCGGCCGCAAGGCCTGCAGCCGCCGGATCAGCCAGTC
>DASXJR010000054.1:0-19685 GCA_036497285.1 Jatrophihabitans sp. | reverse complement strand
TAGGCCTCGATGCCCTTCGTTTTGGAGAGCAGGACGAGGATGGCGCGGGCTTCGGGGTCGAGCCACGTCTTGGCGATGTCGGCGGGGATGGGGTAGCCGTGCCCGGTGCGGGCGACGCCGTGGCCGGTGGCGAAGGCGTCGGGGTCCATGGTGAGCGTCAAGGTGGTGGCGCAGCCCATGGTCAAGGGGAGCCGGCCGGAGCTGAACAGCTCGGTGAGCGACTCCAACCCGTCCAGAGGTGGTGCGCTCATGTATTCGATTATATGCCTTCCGCGGAAGGTTCACAAGACGGAATCCATAAATATATATGACGATTCCCAAGTATTGACACGTTCAGCGAGTCAGATATGGGCGACCATCAGCGAGACCAAAGGTGCGCAAACATCCCGAAGCGACCGGCCACGCAAGCTGCTTCGTCGCTACGCTGTTCCACGGGACAGAGAGCTAGATCGGTGGGTCGATCTAAGGGTCAAGCGAGACCCAGGCTGGCGCCGGGTTGGTGGAGACGGGCTCCCAACCCGCGAGCCGGAGCAGTCCCGGCTCTCCGCCGTCCGTCGCCTCGACCCAGATCGTGATCCGTCGTCCTTCAGCGTGTTCGCGTGCCCACGTAAGGACTCGGGGGACGTCGATGTCGGTCAGCCGCCACTCGGTGCTCTGCCACGCCCGAGTCTCATCCCAGAAGTACACGCGGTATGCGGGCTCGTCCCGCTCCCAACGGGTGTCGCGGGGATCAATGGGTTCTACATGCACGGGCCAACTCTGGCGCAGAAGTGCACCGCGGCCCAGCTCAGCCGTTGGTGATGTCCGAGACCCCCGAGATGTGCGGGCTGCGGGTGACGGAACCGACCGCGTAGTACAGCGCCGCCCAGCCATTCGCTGCGGAGTAGGTGTCCGATGCGAGAGCGTGCTCGGTCAACGCACCGGCGATCGTCAATTGTCCTCCGCCGGTCTTGTCGATGTTCGCCCATTGCGCGGCCATGCTCGGTGTGTAGATCTGTGGCGTGACGTCGATCCGGTACGTCGGGTCCTGGACCTTGTGGGCGAGGTCGTAGAGGCCTTGCTCGGTGTAGCCCTTCGAGCATCTGGCACCGACGTCGCCGAACCCGTCGGGACAACCGTCGGCCGAGCCGTTGAAGATCAGCGTCTTCGTCGAGGCGGCCGCGAGGTAGGCGTTCTCCCAGGCCTGCGCCTGCGCTTGGGTGCTCGCGAAGCCCGGCTCGACGTCGTCAGCACCCACGATGGTCAGGCCGGGCTGCGATCCGAGCCTGTTGACGACCAACCCGGCCCAGTTGGTCCCGCGGCGGACCGGTGCGTAGTAGTTCGGTTGACCCTTCGTCCACTGACCGTCGTTGCTCGTGCCGATCGCGATTGTGGCGGTCGCGGTCGGTGCGCAACGGTGGAATGCCGCGAGGTAGCTGTCGAGCACCATGCGCAGGTCGGGGTAGTCGAGCCGCACGGTGCCGACGGTTTGCGTCAATGCGACTCCGGGATCCTGCGAGGTCAATTCGGGTCCGGTCACCGACTGGGCACCGACGTCGAGCAGTACGACCGGGTGCGCGACCGCGGCCATCGCCTGTGCGTCGGAGCAACCGTGCCCGTCCATGACTGCACGGTCGTGGGCGACGTCGTGGGCGACGACGTCGGTCAGGTCGCCCAGGTAGCGGCTGATCGACATCGTCGGCGGGGTCAGCGTCTGCGACGGCACGAAACCGAGCACATCCAACGCGATCGTCACCGAGCCGCTCGACAGATTGCGCACCTGCAGCGCCCCGTTCGCCAGCGGCAGCTCAATCAGGTCGGCGGGCTTGCGGCCGGGCCCGAACTCGACCGCGCGCCGGGCGTTGTTCGTGCTTGCGCTGCCCACGAGCAGCGCTCCGACTCGCTTCGCGCTCGAGGCGGTGATCGACGCGACGACGGCACTGACGTGCGCGAGCGGAACGCCGGCCCGGCCCGCGATCCGGAAGCTGCGGGTGCGGCCGGCGCCGAATGTGGCACCGGACACCAGTCGGTCGGGAAAGCGCGGCTCGAAAGCTCCGGCGGTCTGCGCGACGCCGGCGTTCGCCCAGCCCACGACGTCGAGCAGTACGCCGGTGCCGCGAGCCGAGTCGTTCGCGATGCTGATGCTGCCGTCGCTTTGCGTGGGAACCCAGGCGAACGACGTCGTGGTGCGATGCGCGTCGAAGCGGGTCGTCGGTGTTTGCGGCTGGTCGTTGCCCTTCGCGTAGGCGACCAGGGAACCTGATCCGGCCGGGTCGACGGCCGTCAACATGACCACGACCGTGCCGACGCCCGACGTCGGCACGCCGTGCTTGACCTGCAGCGAACGCACTGAGTGCGGTCGGAAGTAGCCGCCGGGATGCCGGGTGTCCAGAGCACGGACGGGCGAGGACAGCAGATGCAGAAGGCCGGGCTGTGGCCCGACCGTGCCTCTGACGAAGTACCCCGAGACGTCGACCGCAAGCTGCATCGTGCCGCTCCGTGCGCGGTCGAGCACGGTGAACGCTCCGTGCGAGAGCCGCACCACCGCAGCCTGGGCGGTGGTCTGACCGCGCTGGTAGGTGAGGTTGGTGGTGGCCGGCGCAGCGGAATGGAACGGAAACAACGTGAGCGCGCCGCCCGTGTTCGGATTCACCGCATGCACCGTTACCGCCGCAGCGGCGGCCCCGGCCGGGATTCCGTGCCGTCCGCCCAGGGTCACCGTCAACCGGTGACCGGCTCGCATCGGACCGCCACCCTTCCCCGTGTCGAGGGCACGGAACTGGTCGACCGGCACGAAGGTGCCCGGCGTCGCGGTCGGGACCGAATGTTGACGGTGGTGCGCAGAGGCGGCAGCAGCCGGCGGCGCAGCCGCCACCGTCGCTGGGATGGCAGCCAGCACGACCGGGACGAGCAGTGTGGCGAGCCGGATCAGCAGGCCGAATGACGAGCGGGACAAGGCAACTCCGCGGAAGGGGGCAGGGCAGGTACGCAGGAAGACTACGGTGCAGTCGATCTTGGACTGAAAGTCGCACCTCAACATACGAGAGGCGCTCGAGCACCATCTCGGCGCGCGCGTCTGCTCGCGCCGACAGGGCCGTCAAAAGGTCGGTCTCCAACAGGTGACCTGTCTGGTGAGCCAGGCCGACATGCCCGAGTAGGCGCTGCACAGGACACCGGTCATCGGTGCATGACCGCGCGCAGGCGGCGGCTTGTCCAGTACCCGCTGTACTGCAGATTCAGTCGTGGAGCACGGGCGCGTACGAGATGCCGATAATCGCGCCCTCGGGTGACTGCAGCCGGGCGACCGTCTGCCCCCAAGGCTCCTCGCGCGGTCCATGCAGCAGCTCGTAGCCGGCTTCGTCGAGTTCGCGTGCCGCCGAAACGACTGTGGTGGCGTCGGCAACGTCGAACTCAATGCTGACCTGCGGTATCGGCTGCTCTGCTGGCCATTGGTCGGTTCCGAAGCATGCCTGCGCTACCTGGGACAGCGGCCAGATCCCGAACGACTTGCAGCCTGCGATCTGCTCACTGTGCTGATAGCCGTCGCCCTCACCCTGCAGCGGGAGTCCGAGCGCTTCGACGTACAACTTGCGGCTGTTGATCGGATCGGGAGCGATCACGGCCACAGTCGCGAGAAATTCGATGTTCATGTCAACTCCGCGTTAGTCATGCTCAGTTACCAATCCAAGCAGGTCACTCGGCGCCACCACACCCAGAACGGCCAGCGCTCCTGCACCTCCCACACCAGCCAGTCCCCCGCCACGTCTCGCACGTTGCAACTCAAGCCGAGCAGCGTCGAAGAAGCGCACGTCGTGCGTCCGGTAGGGCCGCTGCGAGCCAGATAAGTGCGTTCCGCGGAACGCAGTTACCTCTTGCTGCTCCGCATAACGAAAACAGCACCCCGAATCTCGTAACACCGAGCAGCAAGCCGCACACCACCTCGCCCTCGAACCGAAGCGCGAGAGACAACTCCGCCACACTCATCTCGGCCGATCCGGTCGATTTATTGAGTCGACGCTCGGCATAGAGCCGGAACCGCACGATTTCCGTAGCCATCGTTCGGGATCGCCTCGAGGCCGGTGTTCGACAAGATCGGCGTCCGCACTCGTCGCGAATTGATTGCCGCGATGGTCACGCAACTCTATGCAAGCCTGCGGCTTGATCGATAACCGGAGTAGACCAAGACGCGCACGTCAGGCGCGAATCACCCGCGTTGGCCTAAGGTTCGACGCGTGGGCGCGAGGGCGACGGCGATTGCGGCTGCAGCGCCAATCTCGGAAGGCCCAGCGCTTCTTCTTGGCTTGGCTGCACCTGCAGGCGTAATTCTGTTGTTCGTCGGATGGCGACTGGCACGCTGGGCGCGGCGCCGGGCCGCGCCGCAGCCGCTGCTGGCGGTGATGGGCGTCGTCGCCGTCGCAGTGTTCCTATTGAGCGTGACCGCGCTCGGCTTTCGCCACTACGGCGGTCACACGCCCGGGTCCGGGGCTTACAAGTGCGACGCATGGTGGGCGCAGATGGGCTCCTCGAATGGCGTTGCCGACGGTGGCGGTGGAGCGTTTCCGTGGTGCAAGCGGGCCGCGGAGGGCGCAGTCGTTCCCGGTCTAGCAGAAGCCGGCACCGTCGGCCTGCTCGTTGGGACGGCCGCGGCAGTCGTGGTGCGTGTACGCCGGCGGCGGTTCGACGCCCAACTCGAAGACCTAACGCGCACGTCGAGCGGGAGCGCGCCGTAGCCGATGCGACCCACGGTGAGGTCATCGCCGGTCCTGATGGCGGGCATGCCGGTCGTCGCCGCGTTCGACATCTGTTCTCTCCCGCGGACGCTCGCCAGGCCACGTGTTGACTTCGGAACCTGTTTCGGAGCCGGGGTCCCTCAGCGACCACCGTTGCTGATGTATCGGGCCGCGTCGAATCCGGCACCCCCGTGCTCGTCCTCTTCGGTGTCGCTGACTGCATGCTCGTCCAGCCAGACGATCGCGGCGTCGGTGTGGCGGCTCGAAATCAGCACCTGCGCGATGCGGTTCGCCTCGCCGCAAGTGAAATATGGCCCGACCCGTTCCGCCGTAGCTGGGCGGCCGAATACCCGGGCCAGGCCCTCCAGGGCTTTGTCGAGAGCACGTCCGTCGTCGCGCCCGGCACGAATCATGCGAACTAATGCTGGATCCATCCCGCACCTCGTCTCCGTGCGGCCCCGGCTCGGCCTCCGCGAGCCGGACGCGCCGTAACGCGCGGCTCAACCGACGCGGGCCGCCCTACGAGCCGGATGTACCCACAAACGCCGCACATCATTCGACCGTCAGCGAATGGGGAACGGCGGCTGCCACCACGACGGGGTGGTCTGTAGCTCGATGCGATCGACCCACTTGACCCACCAGTAACCCCGCCGGCCAGGCGCCACAAGGCGCACGGGGAATCCGTGATCGGCAGACAAGGGCGCGCCGCCCACCCGCGTCGCGACCAGCAACCGATCCAGGTCGCCGATCGGGAAACGGACCCAGTAGCCGGTGATCGAATGGACGTACACGCTTTGCGCGTCTTCCGTGCGGTCGAGCAGCCTGGCCAGCGGGACGCCGCTCCAGTCCTGCACGGAGAACCAACCGGACGTGCAATCCAGCGTCGCCCGCACTTTGAAGTCATACGGGGTCAACTGCGCCAGGCTCAGCTCGCGGGGTCCTCGCCCGTCGTCGACAGCCAGGCGCCACCGACCCTGGTCGACCGTCGGCACAGTGTCGAGCAACCAACTGGTCGTCGGCATCGCCTCCGGTCGCAACGAAGCCGTCTCGTACGAGCCGGTGAACCGGCGTCCGGCCCCAGGTAGACCCAGCACGCGGATCGCGATCTCGTCGACGGCGTAGAGCCCGACCGCCCCCACAGCCACCACACCGGCACGCAATAGCGCCCGACGCGAAAGATCGGTCCGACGCGGTCGAATCCGCCGAGCCACTATGTGCCAAACGACCAAAGGCACCAGCACGAGAGCGACCGCGATATGCACCCACAGCCCGGGCTTGCCGGCGATCGAGCGCACCACTCCGGCGGCATACCCCAGCCCCGCGACGAGACTGAGCAGCGCCAATCCGGCCAGCAGCAACGACAACCACCTGCTCAGGCGCGCGCGCCGCAGCCCGCCACGTACCACCCGGGACTTCCATGGGATGAGCAACACCACGGCCATTCCGCAAATCCCATGGCCGATAGCCACCCAGGCGCCGGCCGGCGAACCGATCGCGACCGTGCCGATACCGGTGCCGTAGACGAGAACCAGCACGACGAGCAGGGCCTGGTTCGTCTGGCGGCCGGGTGAGCGCAGCATCGCCCGCAGCGGACGCCGGGTCGGTGGGTGCTCGGCTTGCCGGGTCACGCGAGCACGACCGCCCCGTGTGTCACCGAAGACTCCAACGCGGTGTCGATCTCGGCCAACCGCGCCTCGGCCGCCGCGAGCTCGACCGCCTGCTCGAACCGATGCCCGGCAATCACGCGCTTGGCCGCCTCGCCGTCGTCGTATGCATCCAGCGCCGCCTGCTCAACCTCGGCCATGCGCGCGTCGATTCGGTCGTACCAGCGGCGCACCGCGCCGACCACTGCGCGCGTGCACGCCGCCGCGCTCCTACGCACCAGCGACAGCGACAGCGTGATCTCGTCGACGCGCCGGTGCGCGAGCGTGACGCGCAGGCTCAAGAGGTCCGCGGCCGCGGCGCTCCAGCCGCCCTCGGGGATCACTTCGACACCGAGCCCGCGCCACGGCGCGCGAACCGGCGCCGGATCGTCATTGACAGTCGGCACGAGCAGCCGTTCGCGCAGCGCCCGGGCGGCGAGCCGCACATCCGCCTCCGTATCCGTACCGACCGCCGTCCTGGCCAGCCGCTCGCGCGCCGCACCCAACAACATCGTCTGCTGACGCAGCCGGTACTGGTCCTGCTCGGCCTCGGCCAAACGCCGCCGCGCAGACGTCACCGACTGGCGGTTGATCGACTGCAGCAACCGCAGGCGGGCCACCGAGGCGGCCGCCTCGGCCTGCTCCAGCAGCAACGCGTTGCCGGTCGCGAGTGCCTTGACCTCGGCGTAGGTCAGCACCGCATCGCCGAGGTCGTCGATCGTGCGGGCGCCGGGCTCGGCTCGATAGAGCTGTTCGATGAAAGCGGCCTTGCGCTGCAGCGTCTGCCACATGTACGCATCGAAGGTGCCGCGAGTGACGTAGCGGTAGACGTCGACGAGCGGATTGAGATTGCCCGGACGGAAGGCCCGCCCCTCCCGCTGCTCGATGTCGGACGGCCGCCACGGCGCGTCCGCGTGGTGGATAGCTCGCAGTCGCGGCTGCACGTTCGTGCCGACGCCCAGCTTGTCGGTCGAGCCGATCAACACTGAAACCACGCCGGCGCGGCAGTCCGCGAACAGTCGGGCGCGCTGCTCGGAGGTTGATGCCTCGTGCACGAACCGCACGCGGTCAGCGTCCATACCCCGGCGCGCCAACGCGAGCCGCAGCCGCCCGTAAGTCTGCAGCCCCTCCGCCCCGGGCGTCCCCTGGTCGCAGAAGATCACCTGTAGGACGCCGCGGGCGTTGCTGCCGACATAGCGTTGGTCGGCGTCCTCCTGGTGGATCCGGGCGACGCGATCGACGACCTCGTCGAGCTTGGCCGACTCCTCGCGAATCCCGACCAGCATCGGATCGAGCGCGACCCGGCGGCCGTCGCCGCAGACCGCGAGCATGTTGTCACCGCCCGGTTCGCCGCGCACCTTCTCGCGGTGCAGCTTGTCGACCCGGGCGCCCAGGCTGCCCACGTACTCGAGCTGGCCGGGGCCCGGCTCGCAGACGATGGTCTGCTGGCGGCGCTGCGGTCGCTGCAGTCCGAGCTCGTCGGGACGCAGCACGTCCGAACAGGTCGCCAGCATCCGCCGCAGTTCCGGCAGATTACGGATGCGCGCCGGGCGCTGCACGAGGCGGATGCTCGAGGAGTCCGGCGACACCTCCACCGTCGTGGCGTACTCGACGAAGACCGCGGCCCACGCGTCGAAGTGCTCGACCCCCGCTTCGGCCAAGGCCTCGGGTTGGACGTAGGTCTGCCACACGAACGTCTCGGCGATCGTGTTCGACCACGGTGTGCCGGTGAACAGCGCCAGGCTGGGACGGCTGCCGCGGCGGGCGCGCAGGATCCGCGCCTTGAGCAGCAGGTCGGCCGCCCGTTGCGACGACCCGAGCGAGATGCCCTCCATCCGCGAGATCACCGGCAGCCGCTTGAAGTAGTGCGCCTCGTCGACGAGCAGCAGGTCGACACCGAGATCGTCGAAGCTGAGCGAGGGCTGCGGCCTCGCCCGCACCGTAACCATCCGCTGCTCGACCGCCGCCGCCCGCCGCTTGAGCACCGACCGGCCGTGCCGCCCACCGCGACCGCCGCGGATCTGTGCCTCGATGTCGTCTGCCTGCGCCTGCAGCCACGACAGCTCGGCCTCGGGCGTCACGGGCAGTGCGCTCAGCGTGCCGTGCGAGACGATCACGGCGTCCCAATCGCCGGTCGCACACCGCGCCGCGAGCGCCGCGCGCGAGCGCAGGTCCTCCTCGCCCTGGACGAGGAAAGCGCCGAACGGGTAGGCCTGCCGGGCCTCACGCGCGGTCTGCTCGACCAGGTGTGCGGGAACGGCGATGAGAGGCTTGCCCGCCAGCCCCAGCCGACGCGCGGTCACCGCGGCGCACACCATCGACCGGGTCTTGCCGGCCCCTACGGCGTGTGCGCACAGCGTTGCCGGCGACGACACGATCTGGGCGACGATGTCCCGCTGCCACGGCCACAGCTCGATGCCGTCCGCGAGCCCGGGGAAGGTCAGCTGTGAGCCGTCATGGCGGCGCACCACGTGCGTGTTGAATCGCCGGTTGTACTCCCGGATCAACCGTGCGGTGCGATCGGCGTCCTCCCACACCCACGTACGGAACCGCTCCTGCAGCGCGGTCAACCGTTCCTGCGCCGCCAGGCTGGCCTCCTGGTTGCGCACGCGCAGCCGCCGCCCGGGCACGGACACGGTGTCGAACACGATCGGCGACCGGCCGTTGAGGCCGGCGGCGAGGACGTCGTAGGCGCTCATGCGCGGAGTGCTGTAGAGACCGAAGCCGCCGACCGGCGTCTTGCCGACCGGGTCGATCTTCCAGGACGCGGCGGACGGCAGGTGCCGCACCTTGACCCGTCCGCCGAGTACCTCGTGGACGAACCCCTCGACGTCCTCCGCCGCGATCCAGGGCGCGCCGAGCGAGACCGCGATGTCGAGCGGACCGACCTCCGGCGGTTCTGCCTCGGCCAATGCTGCGACATTGCGGCGGTAGTGCCGGTCATCCAGTGCGGCCGTCTCCGCGACCGCCCGCTTGGCCCGGATGTCACCCGACAGGTACTCCCGCCGGCTGACCCAGGCGCCGTTTCGCTCGGGATCGCGGAAAACGAGGTCGCCGAGCGCTTTGGCTGCCGATTCGGCCGCGTCGGAATCCGTCAGGCCGAGCAGCTCGGCCACGCGCTCGAGGTTGACGCCACCCTCGCCCAGGCACACGAGCAGCGCCTCGTGAACGTTGGCGACGCGCTCGACCGGCGCACGCCGTCCGTGCACGCGGCGCAGCAGGATCGGCGCGGGTTTCGCCGTCCCGGTCTCGACGTCGTAGACCTCGAGCGCCATGACGGCGTGGTAGTCCGGGTCGCTGCGGAAGCCGGCCAGGTCGGGACGGCGCAAGCGCAGCTCGGGCTGGCCGATCTGGGGATCCGGCCGCCCGCCGTGCAGTTCCTGCACGCTGGCCCGGTTGAGCGGCCCCCAGCGGTCGATGTAGTGGCGGTAGCGCGCGAGGGTGGCCGACCGCGTCGGCACGATGTCCTCGTCCGGACGGTCGGCGTCGGCCTCGAGGACCAGAAGCGCCCGCATCGTGTCCCGCAGGGCGTGGAGGTCGGCGAGCTCCGGCGGGATGCCCGCTTCCTCACTGCGCGTCACCCGCCCATTGTCCCGAGTCCGGCCGACACCGTGGCAGCGTGTGCCGCTTGTCGCGGCGATACTCAGCCCGCACATCCCGCCAGGGCGTTCGTCGGCCGGACCCAGATGCGAGCCAACTGGGAGGCGATGTTCGCCGGGCTGCCCGATATTCAGGCCGAAATCAGTCGGTCGGTGGACGACGGCGCGTGCACTTGGAGTGAATGGCGGTGGTCCGGCACCCGCCCCGACGGGCAACCGTTCGCGATGAGTGGGGTGACGATCGTCCGGATCGAAGCCGAACAGATCGTGGCCGGACGGCTCTACATGGAGGAGCTTGAGCGGGAGGTCGTCGGCATCGAGCAGGCGGTGGAAAGCCTGTCCGGCGAGCGCCGATCGACCGCGCGGCCGAATTGACCGGTCGCCATCGTCGCCGGCGCGGTGCCCCGGCGCCCTCGACCAGCTGTCAGGCTCGTCCGCTATCGATCGGCCAGGAACTGCGTCAGCAGGTTCGGCACCGCGGCGTTCGCGAATGCGACCGCTTCGGCGTCACCGATGTCGGTGATCTTGTACTGCTGACGCCCGGCCGCGGTGGTCGCGGTCAGCGAGGCTAATCCGGCCCGCCGCTGGAAGTAGCTGCGGCCGATGTTCCAGCCGATCACACCGTCGGTCTGCAGCGCACTGCGGCGTCGCACGATCGTTCCGAACCGGGTGACGAGATACTCACCGCTGAGCGCATGGCCCAGGCTGTGGTAGCGATCGACGCCGAGCGGGATGGCCGCGCCGGCGAGCACGGCGGTGACGACCAGCACCCACACCGGCCAGTGTCCGAACCCGACGCCGAGGGCCGCGGCGACGACCAGCACCACCGAGCCGGCCAGTGCCCGCGTGACCCGGCGACGCCGGGCCGCGATCGGATGTCGGGCCAAGGCCTCGGTGAACGGCACATCGGTGCCGATCACCGTCGCCGCCAGTGAGACTGCGGCGGCGCGGGGCGCGGGCGGCAGCAGGATCTCGCCACCGCGCTCGGCACCACGTCCGACGCGCAACCCGGTGGCGATCGCCAGGCACCGTGCGCCGCGGACCGAACGCAACAACAGCGGTTCGGACACCTCGGCGCCACGCAACCGCCGCTGCTCGATGCTCGTCGCACGCGTGGTGATCAGACCGCGGGTCACTTGCAGCGTGCCGCCGCGGTGGCGCGTGACCCGGAACCGCCAGAAGGCCAGAACGTATCCGACCGTCGACGCGATCACCACGAACGCGACCACCCCGGCTGCGACCACGACAACAGTTCCGGCCAGCGGCCACCGCTCGAGGCGGTGTGCCACGTCGCGCACCGGGCCGAGAGTGCTCAGGTTGACGTGGGCTTCGCTCACGACGCGCCACAGCACGCCGAGCAACGCCAATCCGGTAACAGCACCGGTGAGCGTGAACGGCGCGAAGCGCAGCCAACGCGGATCGGCACGGACCAGTTCTTCTTCGACGTCCTCCTTGACGCTGACGGGTACGCCGACTTCCATTGGCACCGGAGCGTGATCGCGGTGCAGCAGTTCGACGCGCAGCCCGGCCGCCTCGGACAGCGTCAGTCCGTCCAGGATCACCTGGTCGCGGCCCTTGCGGTCGGAAGTTCCGGTGCCGATCACGACCCGCGCCAGGCCGAGTAGTCGGTGCAGCACATGGGAAGTCACGTCGACGGTGCGGACGCGGTCCAGCGGGGCGTTCAGCGTGCGGCGCCGGAACAGCCCTCGGCGCAACTCGATTCGGTCGACGGTGATCCTGTAGCCCGTCGTGAACCAGCGGATGATCGAGACCACGGCGACGACGACCGCGATCGCGGCAGCCCAGACGGTGCCAGAGTCCGTGCCGCGCCCGGCGACCAAGATCGCCACGATCGCCGGCAGCGCCTTGCCGACCTCGACCACCGGATGGATCAGCAGCATCCTCGAGTTGAGTCGACGCCAGTCGATCTCGGGCGGCGTCTCGACGGTGGTCACGTGCCGTCGCCCGCGCTGTCCTGCGCGCGGGCGGTGAGGTCGGCCGCCAGTGTGTCGGCATCGGCCCGCTCGAGGCCATGGATCTTGACCGGCCCGGCGGCCGAAGCCGTGGTCACGGTGACGTTTGCGAGCCCGAACAGTTGCTCGAACGGCCCGCGCTGGGTGTCGACGGTCTGCACCCGCGCGATAGGCGCGATGCGGCGCTCCTGGTTGAACCAACCTGCCTGGGTGTAAACGGCATCGGGCGTGGCCTCCCAGCGATGCACCCGGTAGCGCCAGCGCGGCATGACTGTCAGATGCGCGATTGCGATCACCGCCGCGACGGCGCCGATGAGCCCGCCGATGGGCACCTGCACCGCGACGATCGTCACGGGAATCGCTACGACGATCCAGCCGGCCAGCGCGCGCACCGTCCAGTACATCCGCGCCCACGGACTCACCCGGTTCGCCGGCTCGCGCAGACGCAGCACGGATTCGGTCACGCACCCATCTTGCTCCCGCGGTCGATCGGGTTGCACCACTCCGACCTCCGAATCCGCACTGACGAATGTCAGGCACTTCAGCATGGCTCTAGCTCTTCGCGTCCCCGACCGTCGACTGAACCGCACAACCAACGAGAGATCCGGTAGCGCCGCTGCCTCAGAGCCGGGATCTCAGCACGTCGACTTCGCAGCCTGGCGCACTCGGGTCGTAGCCGTGCTCGACCAGCCAGCGGACCGTCATCAGACTCCGCAACGACCACCACGCGCCGATCACGTCGAGGTCGATGTCGGTGCCGTAGCCGGCAACGACATCACCGAGGTGCTCCGGGTGTCCGAGCGTCAAGCTCGCGAGGTCGTAGAGGGCATCGCCCTGGCCGGCCTCGGACCAATCGATCACGCCGGTGATCTCGTCATCGTCGACGAACACATGGACGACCTGCAGGTCGCCGTGGATGAACACTGGTCTCCACGGCCGGAGCGCAGCCTCGGCAACCCCGCGGTTGCGTGTGACCAGGTCGGCGGGAAGGACGTCGTTCGTGAGGAGCCACTCGCATTCGCCGTCGAGCTGCGATGCGATCTCGTCAGGATTCCGGCCCGGCCATGCCGGCAACGGCGCGTCGTGCAGCATTCGGGCGGCGGCACCTGCCGCGGCCCACGCAGCCGACGAGGCGGCCGATGGCTCGCCGAGGCGGCCGAGTGGTCTTCCAACGAGGGCGGCGAGCGCGAGTACCGGCGGCTTGCGCCACAGCACCTCTGGCGTCGGGATCGGCGCCAGAGCCATCGCATCGACCTCGACGTCGGTGTGGCCCTGGTCAGCGTCGATCTTCAGGAACACATCACCGACGCGCACTGTCGCGCGGTCTTGATGGGCGACGACGACCTCGAGCTCCTCCACGTCGGCAATTCTCGCGGCGGATGCCCACTGACGTCACCGGTTTATCGTTGCGGCGCCGCCTGGCAGATCTGCTCGCGCGACGAGATGTATCACTCTCCGAACGCCCACGCGACCATCAGCGGAAACTCGTCCTGCCAGAACTGATCGCCGTGCGAACCCTCCCGCTGCGTCATGACAACCCCCATCGCCGGCGAATACGGCAGCCTCGACATGGTCGGCCGGTCGGTAAACCGTGACCGGTCGGCCACCGTCGTGATCGAGCGTCTCAGTGATGAACTCGCCGGGGGCGTTCGCCACGAGATCGGTCGGTGGACCGCTCATGAGTCGAAGGGCACCCGCCGCCGGGTGGTCCCGCCGTCGGTCAAGCGTCGACAGACTCCGGAACCTGCGGCGTGAGCGTCGAATCGCCGGGTGGAGGCTCGGAACGTGCGCACAGCGCTGTGACGTCGCTGATCACGCCGGTGAGCAGGTCGCGGAAGACCCGATCGGCGTCTTCGATGCACGCCTGCATGATTCCGGCGACGCTGCTTCGCACGATCGCCGCTGCCGTGTGCCGTCGGAAGCCCCGCGGGTTGATGCCGGCGTGATCGATGAACCGAGCGGCCCACTTCGCCGCCTGCGGTGCTCCGTCCAGCGCGCGGCGACTGCCTTCGTCGAGCTGGCCATCTGGGCAACCGTCGAGGTCGGCCCGCACACGATTGGCGGACAGGATCGCGACGGCCAGGGTGGACTGTCGCTCGGCAGAGGCGACCGGTAGTGCGGCCTGGGCACAGCGCAACGCTATCCAGGCGTCCACCCGTGGATCGTCACTCCTCAGGCCGATCACCGACGGCACAAGCGTGGCCAGCTCGGATCGGCCCGCATCCGAAGTGCAGTCGTTGACCATTCGGGCCAGCTCGGCCAGGAGCGGATGCGTGCACCGCGGATGATCACTCCAACGCTCTCCGGCGAGCACCGATGCCATCTCCATGAAGCAAGCGCCACGGCGCGGGTTGCGATGCCTGCCTCTGGACAGCACCGGAATGTCGTCCGGTACCGCGGGTAGGCGATGGGATCTGAGCATGTCCACCCCCGCTATGCGTCGACGCCAGCTTGGCTACGACCAGTGTGCGCACCAACGGCCCGGTGGGAAAGCCCCCGTGCGCTCGCCGGACACCAAGCGTGGATGTCGAAAACGACGAAGGCCCCGGAATCCGGGACCTGTAGGCGTGGGCGATACTGGGATCGAACCAGTGACCCCTGCCGTGTGAAGGCAGTGCTCTCCCGCTGAGCTAATCGCCCGGGACGGGTTGATCCCCGTCGCGGCCCTGCCAGATTACACGGCGCCGACACCCGAGATTGGCCAGGCTGGGCAGCCGGCGACCTGTCTTGGAAGAATCCTCCCGTGGTCACCGATCCCGAGCCGCAGCCCGTCCTGACTCCACTCACCGAGGCCGCGATCTTCCTGGTCCTCACCGTGCGCAAGGGCAGCGAGGCGCAGACCCGCGACCTGCTCTCAGACGTCCCCGGTATCGGCCGCGCGGTCGGCTTCCGGGAGCCGGACGGTGAACTGAAGGCCGTCGTCGGCATCGGCTCGGAGCTGTGGGACCGCATCTTCGGCCGGCCGAGGCCGCGCTACCTGCACCCGTTCCGAGAGCGGTCCGGACCCGCGCACCACGCGCCGAGCACGCCCGGCGACCTCCTGTTCCACGTCCGCGCGCGGCGGATGGACCAGTGCTTCGAGTTCGCCGCACAAATCACCGAACGGCTCGAGGGCGCCGCCGACATCGAAGACGAGGTGTATGGCTTCAAATACTTCGACGAGCGCGACCTGCTCGGCTTCGTGGACGGCACTGAGAACCCCACCGGTCAGCACGCCTTTGACGCTGCGATCATCGACGACGAGCCGGACTTCCGCGGTGGCAGCTACGTGATCATCCAGAAGTACCTGCACGACATGGCCGCGTGGAACGGGCTGACCGTCGAAGCGCAGGAGTTGATCGTCGGGCGGACCAAGCTCGCGAACATCGAACTGCCGGACGAGGACAAACCGCCGGACTCGCACCTCGCCCTGAACGTGATCGAGGACGAAGACGGCAACGAACTCAAGATCGTGCGCGACAACATGCCGTTCGGGCGCGCCGGCACCGGCGAGTTCGGCACCTACTTCATCGCGTACGCGGCGCAGCCGGCGAGGATCGAGCGGATGCTCGACAACATGTTCCTCGGCAACCCGCCCGGCACCACCGACCGCATCCTGGACTACTCGACCGCCAAGACCGGTTGCATGTTCTTCGTCCCCTCGCAGGACTGGCTCGACGCGCTATAGCTTGATCAAGTGCCTACCCCTGATGAGATCACCCGTCATCACGACCCGGGCGACGGCAACCCTTGGGTCGGAGATCCGGCCAAGCCGTCGACGGTGGTCCTCGCTCCGTACAACGCTTCATGGCCGCGCCGGTTCGCCGACTTCGCCGACGGAATCCGCGCAGCACTCGGCGTCAAGGTCCTGGGCGTCGAACACGTCGGCTCCACGTCGGTACCCGGCCTCGCCGCCAAGGACGTCATCGACATCGACCTCACCGTTGCCGATCCACGCGACGAGGCCGACTACGTGCCGGCCTTGGAAGCAGCCGGCTGGGTACTGGTCATCCGCGAGCCGTGGTGGCACGAGCACCGCTGCCTGGGACGGGCCGCCTCACCACGCGCGAACCTACACGTATTCGGTCCGGACTGCCCGGAGACGATCCGACACCGGATCTTCCGCGATTGGCTGC
This sequence comes from Jatrophihabitans sp., assembly GCA_036497285.1. Classification (GTDB taxonomy): domain Bacteria; phylum Actinomycetota; class Actinomycetes; order Mycobacteriales; family Jatrophihabitantaceae; genus RYN-133. The sequence goes on along the minus strand of DASXJR010000054.1, from coordinate 3,646 downwards.
GCAGCCACGACGAAGACCGCGCGAGGTACGAGACCGCGAAACGCGCCGCGATCCCCGGTGGCGGCACCACGATGGACTACAACGTGCGAAAGCAAGAAGCGATCCGAGAGATCTACGACCGGGCGTTCCGTGCGGCCGGGCTGTTATAGCTAGCGCAGGTAGTAATACCACCATGCGGCGGCGGCCAACGCTGCGAGCAGAACGAGACCGGCCAGGCCGATCAATGCCTGTACGGGACGGGACTGGGTCGCGACCCGGTCCGTCCAGGCCGAGACCTTCTGCCGCGCGAACCGCAGCAGGCGCGCGGCCCATTCGAACTCCGTCGCGAGTAGCCCCAACCCGCCGAAGATGATCAGCCAGCCGGGACCCGGCAGCGGCAGCAGGACGATCCCGGCCGCGATGATCGCAGTGCCGAGCACGCCGACGGCGATGCGCCACGCAACCCGTCCGCCGCGCGTCGAGCGGACCCGCTCCCGAATGGACGCCACCGCATCCACGGTAGGGCTCAGACCTATGAGCGGCCGTACGCCGACCAGACGCAGCCTCGGTCAGCCGGCCGCGGAGCTGTCGTGCGCAGGTCCCCTGGCGATGCTTCAGTGCGCCGGCTCGTCCGCCAAGGCGTTCCGGCACGCGAGCAGGCTGCGGCGCAGTTCAGCCGTGCGTCGCGGCCCCAGCTCGGACACCATCTGCTCCTCGACCTCAGCGACCTTCGACCGGTAGCGGCGCAGCACTCGGCGCCCGTCCGCCGTCAACGACAGCACGAGCCGGCGTCGGTCGCTCACGTCGCGCTTGCGCTTGATCAACCCCTGGCCTTCGAGCGCAGTCACCATGTCGGCCATCGACTGCGACGTGACGAACGAGTTCCGCGCGAGCTGGGCGGACGTCAGGTCAGGGTGCCGCTCGAGCACTGTCAGCGCGGTGTACTGCGTCGAGGTCAGCCCGGCGGGCCGCAGCACCTCATCGAGATGAGCCCGGATCGCGAGCTCGACCTGCTTGACGACGTAGAGCAGCGTCGGCGGCGGTTGCTCTGCTGCAGTAGCCACTCGAACAGTGTGCCAGGAATGCCGCGACTCATCGCAGGACTACTGAGAGGATCTGAGGCATGGACTACAAGCTCGAAGCCATTGCTCTGCCGGTCACCGACGTCGATCGGGCGAAGGCGTTCTATGCCGAACAGGCCGGCTTCGCCGTCGACGTCGACCACCGCGCCGACGACTCCTTCCGTGTCGTGCAGCTGACCCCGCCGGGCTCCGCCTGCTCGGTCATGATGGGCATCGGCATCACCGATTCCGTCCCGGGTGCGGTCAAGGGCCTGCACTTGGTCGTCACGGACATCGAGGCCGCGCATGCCGAACTGGCAGCGCGTGGTGTGCAGATCTCGACTGTCCGTCACATGGGGTCGAACGGCTGGGTCGAGGGTCCCGACCCGGAGCGCTCGGACTACAACTCCTTCGCCGAGTTCACCGATCCGGACGGCAATCTGTGGATAGTGCAGGAACGCGGCCACCAGGCTTGACGGGATCGGGAAATGGCCTCCTATGCGGTCAATACCGGCGCAGCCGCGTTCGTCCGAGGGCTGATCGACAAGAAGCAGTACGTTCTCGACAGCGACTGGGGACAGGTGCAGCCGTCCGGAGCACAACAGAACGCCTACCTCGAGTCACACACCTGGGAGCAGTACGCGAACTGGCACCTGGGCCTGACCGAAGGTGCGGCCGACGAGACGAAGGCGCGCTACGCGTTCGTGTGCGGGGACTTCCGCAGGGTGCACCGGACCGGACTGATCGCGTGTCTACCGCGCGGCGCAGTGGCGACACAAGGACGTCGAACTCGCGGCGCACGACCTGCTGCAGTACCTCGACGCCGCGTCCGGCCTGCGGCCGTCCGGCTAACGCAGGCCGACTCGAGGTCGGGATGCACAGCCAGTACCTCGTCGAGCCGCGAGATCTTGAACAGCTTGAGCAGCTGAGGTCGGGCACAACCGGCACGAGCTCACCGTCGCGCGGGTGCGAGCGCGGTTCGTGCCCGCCCGTCAGCGCAGGTGCACGTAGTCGTAGTCGAACGGCTTGCCGTTGATGCCCTGTCGCGGCGGCGCGATCCAGGCGGCGATCTTGCCGCGCTCGTGCACCGGTTGCATCAGCGATCGGACGTGCGTCTTGTCGACCTCGGTGGGGAGCCACTCCCCCTTGCGCCGGTGCCACTCATCAGCCGACAACTGTTCGCCGGACGGTGCCGCCTCGATCCCCGAGTACGCCCCGACCTGTCGGTTGAATGCCGCATGCGGCAACGACAGCCGCTGTGACAGCCCTGCGCTCTCGAGGAGCTTGTTCCAGCGCTTGACCCCGCCCTCGCAGTCGCTGATGTACTCACGGCGCAGGTCGGTGTTCAGTCCGAGAAGTGCGGAGACCTCGGTCCGTCCGATGTCGCCGTCGACGAGGGCATCGACGTGGATCGCGTCGTCGGCGAGCTTGTGATCGTCCTTACGCCGGTCCTCCATCCATCGGCCCTTGATTCCGGCGGTGTAGTAGTTCGCGACGTTCGTCGAGGTCTCCGAGCCGAACAGGTCGAGCGACACCGAGTAATGGAAGTTCAGGTACTTCTGAATGATCGACAGCGGGATACCGCCGTGCGCGGCGACATCCGCGTCGTCGTGCTCCAGCAACAGCTCGACCGTCCGCTGCACGACCCGGTCGACACCGGTCGTGCCGACCATCATGTGGTGCGCTTCCTCTTTGAGCATGAACTCGCACGTTCTGCTCAACGGGTCGAACGCGGACTCCTTCAATGTGCCGAGTTGGTACTTGCCGTCGCGGTCGGTGAAGTAGGTGAACATGAAGAAGGACAGCCAGTCCGGCGTCTCCTCGTTGAAGGCACCGAGGATGCGGGGCGCGTCCTCACTGCCCGAGTTGCGGTGCAGCAGTTCCTCGGCTTCTTCGCGGCCCTCGCGGCCGAAGTACGCGTGCAGCAGGTAGACCATCGCCCACAGGTGTCGGCCCTCCTCCACGTTGACCTGGAACAGGTTGCGCAGGTCGTACAAGGACGGCGCGGTGGCGCCGAGGTTGCGCTGTTGTTCGACGCTCGCCGGTTCCGTGTCGCCCTGGATCACAATCAGTCGCTGCAGATCCGCGCGGTACTCCCCCGGCACCTTCTGCCACACCGGTTCGCCCTTGTGCTGGCCGAAGCCGACCTGCCGGTCGCGGTCACGTTCGGCGAGGAAGATGCCCCACCGGTAGTCCTTCATGGCGACGTGGCCGAAGTTCGCCCAGCCCTCCCGTCCGACGTTCACCGCGGTGCGCAGGTAGACGTCCTCGGTCGGCAGCGTCGGCCCCATCGACTCCCACCAGTTGAGGAAGTTCGGCTGCCACGACTCGAGCGCGCGCTGTAAGCGACGGTCCTCGTGCAGGTCGACGTTGTTCGGGATCTTCTCGCTGTAGTCAGCGGTTGCGGTCACGCGGGGTCCTCGCGAAATCCTGGAGTGTTCTTTGCGAAGCGGTTTCGTGGGGTGCTCATACTCTTCTCCGATCGAAGTCGGCCCGCTGTCCGGTGCCGAACCTGCGTAACGCGCCGTCCGTCCCGGCCGCGTTGGGACGGGTGAAGATCCAGTTCTGCCAGGCGGTCAGGCGGCCGAAGATCTTCGTCTCCATCG
>DASXJR010000053.1:0-43767 GCA_036497285.1 Jatrophihabitans sp. | reverse complement strand
GCCGGGACGCCGCCGCAGTCGGGCAGGGTGCCCGAGCGCAAGAGCCGCTGGGCGATCTCGATCATCGCGTCGTGGCGGCGCTGGGAGGGGGTGCGGTCATCGGGCAGCCCGTCCTCGGCCGGTGCCGGGGCGCACAGCGGGTCCAGGACGGCCAGCACGCTGGCAGCGAACTCGTCGCTGACCTGACGGCGCGGGGTGAACCAGCGCCCGACCCGGTCCTGGACCAGGTCGAAGCCGCGGCGGCGCTGCTGCTCGTCGTCGCTGGGTGCGGCACCGTCCGGGTCGACAGTGGCCAGCAGCCGCCGCGCGGCCGCGGCCAGCCGTTTCGGGTCGAGGTGGCGGGCCTGGTCGACCAGGAACTGCTCGACCGGCCCGGCCACCTCGAAGGAGAGCTTGGCCGGGACCGCCGCGACCGTCTGCGTGATCACCTTGGCGTGGCCGGCCGAAATGACGCCGGCGCGTTGCGCGTCGGCGACCCGCGCGAAGATCGGCGCCAACGGGGCACCACTGACCTCGCGGCGCGGACCGAGATCGCGGGCCGCATGCAGCCGGGCTTTGGCCTCCCCCGGCGCCACCCGGGACAGCTCGGTCAACAAATCCGCGGTGCTGGTGCGGCCGTACTCACCGGCGATCCCACGCTCGTCCAGCGCAACCAGCAGCTCGTGATCGACCGCCTCCAGCCGGCGCCGCTCGGTCTCCAGCTCGGCGAACAGTCCGGGCAGTTCGCGAGCGGGCAGCAGGTCAAGGTCCGCGGCGCCGAGCAGCCCGTCGACAGCGTCGCGCAGCGCCTCGACCGCTCCGGCGAACCCGACCTGTCCCATACCTCGAAACTAGAACCCGGGTACGACAGTTTCCGGGCCTCAGCCGCACAATTCCAAAAACAATTTCCGGGCAAATTTTTTGGTGCCGATCCCGCGGGGCCCAGCGCACTGCCTCCCCGATCGGAACTCCGTTCCCACCGGCCCGAAGAAACCGTGGCGAAGTCGCGCCGTGGTCACCGGTCAACTGGAGCGAGGCGACCACCCACCGGGCGCGCGGGACCTCACCGCGATGGCTGATTTGCGCTGTGGTCGTGGCCCGAATAGATCTGCCTCGAAATGCACAAGTGCTATCGACGGGTGGTCAGCGTTGCAGACCCAGCGCACTGCCTCCCCGATGGGAACTTCGTTCCCACCGGCCCGAAGAAACCGTGGCCCCGCCGCGCGCTACTCACTATTCCGGGCCTAGCCGCGCTGGAAACCCGGCAGCCGCGTCGATGGTCACCGCGGTGGCCGATTCGCGCTGTGGCTTTGGATCGACCAGATCTGCCTCGAAGGAGAACGACAAGCCCACCGTCGAGTGGTGCACCATGCGATTCCAGCGCACGGCCCGGGACAACCGTGGTCTTCCCCGCCGTGCTCGCCAGTCCGGGGCAAGCCGCGCTGGAAACCCGGCAGCCGCGCCGATGGTCACCGCGGTGGCCAATTCACGCTGTGGCTTTGGATCGATCAGATGTGCCTCGAAGGAGAACGACAAGCCCACCGTCGAGGGTGCACCATGCGATTCCAGCGGACGGCCCGGGACAACGTGGTCTTCCCGCGCCGTGCTCGCCACTCCGGGGCAAGCCGCGCTGGAAACCCGACGGCCGCATCGATGGTCACCGCGGTGCCCAATTCACGCTGTGGCTTTGGACCGACCAGATCTGCCTCGAAGGAGAACGACGCAGCCACCGCTGGACGGTGACTGCTGCGGTTCCGGTGGGGACCGTCTGCCTGGCACGTGCGGCACTGGGCGCGCGACGACCCGAACCGGCTGGCCGGCACCGGCAGCTTCGAGTACCACCGAGATCTCGCCGACGCGCGGTGGTGGAAGTACGTGTGCACCCTGATCCCACACAGGAGCGCCGGCACAAGTCAGGTCACGGTGTCGCACACGCCCGTCCCCACTCTGAACGGCGAGAGTGCGGACCATCTGGACACGCATTGCCTGTCAGCGCTCGGGCCGCCCGACCTCGCGCTGAATCTGCATCAGCTCAGCAGGTGAATCAGCCGACGCGGCGTAGGCGTTCCTCTTCCGTAGCCGCGTCGTCCGTGGCCTGCGGGTCGACTGCGTACAGCTCGTCCTCCGGCACGCCGAGGGCGGCTGCCCAGAGTTCGCGCCGTTCCTCTTCGGTCATGCAGCCCAACGTACGTCAGCGTTGATCAATTCGGGTGCAAGCAGGCCGGAGGAAACGCGATTGGTACGTTCGGTAAGCGATGTCTTTCATACGAGCGCGTCGCGGGCTGATCTGCGCGCTGCTCGCCGGTCTTGTCGCGGCAGCCTGCTCGTCGTCCGGGCCCGGGCCGCACGTGGGTGCGCCAAAGCTCCCGCACACCTACCTCTTCGACAAGGCCGGCGCGCCGGACGCAGCCTGGGTCGTCTACGACTCCGCGCACAGCGGCGACCCGCACGCGCGGGTCCCCTCGCCGGTGAACGTCGAGCACGGCGTGCTGCGGGTGGCGACCACCGGCGACCAGGGCAGCGGACTGTGCCTGTGCGGAGCAACCGCCAAACCCGAGAAACCTTACGGCCGCTGGGACGTGCGCGCCCGCGTCTCGGTCAACCCCGACCACGGTTTCGCGATACTGCTCTGGCCCAACTCGAACCGCTGGCCGCAGGACGGCGAGATCGACCTCGCCGAGTTCCCCGGCGACAACCGCTCGCTGCTGCAGACCACCCTGCACTACGGCGCCGAGAACCACCGCGTCATGAAGTTCACCCACGGGAACTTCGCGACGTGGCACACCTACTCGGTCGACTGGCGCCCGTCCGCGCTCACCTTCCTCTTGGACGGACGGACCGTGCTGCGTGTCACCGACCAGGCCGCGATCCCGAACACGCCGATGCACCTCGCGCTGCAGGCCGGCGTCAACGAAGGCGTGACCACGCCCTCCGACACGTCCGCCACCCTGGACGTCGCGCGGGTGCGCGTCTCGCGCTAGACCTGATGTAAAGTTCTCGTTAGCGGGGATCGACACAAGTCGGAGGCACCCCCCGTGAACCGCAGCCGCGCAGTCACCGTCGCGACGGTCGTCGTGGTCCTTGCCGCGACCGCCGTTCTCACCGCGGGTGACGCCTCGGCGGGACGCCGGCACTGGGGCCTCGGCCGGGCGCTGTCGATCAACCGGCCGAGCAGGTCCCCCAAGCCGAAGCCCACGCCGACGCCGAGCCCGACGCCGAGCCCGAGCCCGACGCCGACGCCGACGCCGACGCCGACGCCGACGCTCACCTCGTCCAGCCCGTCTTCTGGCATGTCGCTGATCCACACCTACACGTTCACCGGCACGACGCTCGACCCCGACTGGGGCGTCTACAACACGGCCTACAGCAGCAACCCCGACGCCCGCGTGCCGTCGCTGATCACGGTCTCGGGCGGCGCGCTGCACGTGACGACGTCCGGCAAGCAGGGCAGCGGCCTGTGCCTGTGCAAGGGCAGCGGCAAGCCGACCGTGCCCTACGGCCGCTGGGACGTGCGGGCCCGGGCCGAAGCCGATGCCGACCACGGCTTCGCCATGCTGCTCTGGCCCAACGCAGAGAACTGGCCGGTCGGCGGCGAACTCGACCTGGCCGAGTTCCCCGGGGCCACCCGCAGCGTGCTCCAGACGACCGTCCACTACGCGTCGACCAACCGGCAGTACACCGCTTTCACGAGCGGTGATTTCACCGCCTGGCACACTTGCTCGGTCATCTGGACGCCATCGTCGGTCACCTATCTGCTCGACGACCGTCCGGTGATGACGGTGACCGACCCGGCCGCGATCCCGACCGGAGCCATGCATCTCGGCCTGCAGGCCGGGGCCAACCGCAGCACTCCGTCGGCGACCACGGCCACCCTCGACGTCGAATGGGTGAAGATCTACCGATGAAACGCCTCGCCGTGCTGACGGCGCTCGCGCTTGCCGTACCGCTCGCCATCGCGAACCTCGCCGCGGACGCGGCGACCACGTCGTCGCGCACCTACTTCTTCGGCCGCGCGCCGCTCAACCACGACTGGGCCAAGTACGCCAACAGCACTCGCGCGGCGTCCCTGGTCTGGGTGAAGTCCGGACGGCTGCACGTCGCCACCGCAGGCGCGCGCGGCAGCGGGCTGTGCCTGTGCCGCGGCCCGCGCTCGACCGTCGCGCCGTTCGCGCGGTGGGACGTGCGCGCCCGCGCCACCCGCAACGCCGACCACGGCTTCGCGATCATGTTGTGGCCCGACTCGGGCAGCTGGCCGTCGGCCGGTGAGATCGACCTCGCCGAGTTCCCCGGCACTGAGCGCAACCTGCTGCAGACGACCGTCCACTACACGGCGTCGAACCGGCAGATCACCAAGTTCACCAAGGGCGACTTCACCCGCTGGCACACCTACTCGGTGATCTGGCGGCGCGCCTCGCTGACCTACCTGCTCGACGGCCGCACGGTGATGCGGGTGACCCGGGCGGCCGCGATTCCGACGGGGCCGATGCACCTGGCGATCCAGGCCGGCCCCGACGTCGCCCACCCGTCCGCGACGCGAGCGCGGCTGGACGTCGACTGGGTGCACGTGCGGCACTGACTCACTGCACGATCGTCTCGCGCAGTCGCCCCGGGTCGGTGACGGAGATGTCGGTCTCGAAGAACTCTCGGTTGCGGGCCACCCGGTCGTCCGGCCAGTCCCACCACTGCGCGTCGACCAGCGTCGCCGCCACCTCCGGGTCGGCCCGCCTGCGCAGCACGCGGGCGGGCACGCCCGCCACGATCGAGTAGTCGGGATAGTCGCCGCGGGTCACCACCGAACCCGCGGCGATCACCACACCCGTCCCGATGTTCGCCCCGCCGAGCACGGTGACCCGGTCGCCGATCCAGCAGGCCGGGCCGATGCGCACGTCGTCCGCGGCATCCAGGTCGACGAAGCCGTGCTGCCAGTGCATCCGCAGCATCATGTTGGCGTGGCGGGTGTCGTGGTTGGTGGTGGTGACGAGCAGTCCCTCGCCGATCGCGCAGTGGGGTCCGATCGCGATCGACCCGCCGCCCTTGCAGCAGGCCGGCCCGTTGACGAACGTGTTCGCGCCGATCGAGGTGTGCCGGCTCAACCGCGACCGCAGCGGCACCCGCGCGGTCGGCGCCACGTGTGCCCCGCGGGCGCGGTGGTAGAGCCGGGCAGCGATGCCCGACATCACCGGAAGTGCCGGATCGACTTGACGTCCATGACGCTCGATCCGTCCGTCGGGGTGGACGTGCTGTAGATGCCGCCCTGCAGCACCAGGTGCATGGTGTCGTACGGCGACCACGACGGGTCGGCCGTCCACGCCAGGTTGTCGTCGACCCAGAAGGTCAGCAGGTGCGGCGCCCAGATCACCGAGTACTTGTGCCACCCGCTGAACCTGCCGTTGGTGAAGTGGGTGTGCTTGTTGTCGCCGGGCCCGTCGTGCACGGTGTTCTGCAGCACGGTCTTGGACGGGCCGGGGAACTCGGCGATGTCGATCTCTTCGCCGGCCTTGGGCGCTCCGTCGTTGGGCCAGAGCAGGATGGCGAAGTTGTGGTGCGCGTCGACCGGCACCCGCGCGTAGATGTCCCACCGCCCGTAGGGACGGGTGGGGCTACCGCTGCCCCTGCAGAGGCAGATGCCGCTGCCGGAGCGTCCGCTGGCGCGCAGGTGCAGCAACCCGCCGGAGACCCACACGTTGTTCGGGTCGCGCGAGTCGGACGTGCTGGTGCCGGAGCTGTTGTACACGCTCCACGGCGACGGGACCGTGCTGCCGGGGAAGGTCCACACGTACTGGCTGGTGAACCCGGCCGAATGGGTCTGGGAACTGATCTGTGCGTTGGTCGCCGACGCGGACTGGTCGGCGACGGCGATGCCGATGACCGCGGCCAGAGCGGTCAGCAGCGCGAGCACGCGGCGAATGGTGCGCTTGGTCATTTGCGCGTCCCTTCGGGTGTGTTCGTTCAGAGGTCTGCGGATTCGGCCCGGACGAGCTGGACCACGGCGTAACCGAGCAGTGCCAGGCCCGCGATCACCCGTGCCGCCAGCCACCCGGTCGAGGTGGGCAGTGGCAGCGCGACGAGCACGGACAGCACGGCGAAGCCCGCCACGATAATCAGCGCGCGGCGACCCGGTGCAGCCAGGGGTCGGCGGTGCCGGCCGAGCATCCCGCGCGCGACCAGTGCCTGCGCGGTGAACGCGACGAAGGTCGCGAGCGCTGCGCCGGTGACATGCCACACCGGGATGAACACCAGGTTCAGTAGCACGTTCAGCACCGCGGCGATCCCGGTCGCGACCGTCACCGCGCCCGGGTGCTTCAGTGCCACCAGCGCCCGGGTGCTCGCGGCGCAGTCGGCGACCGGCAGCGCCGCGATCGCCACCCAGAAGACCACCGGCTCGAGGCTGTCCACGCCGTAGCTCGCCGGGGCCAGGATGCGCAGTGCCACAGGTGCGATCACCACGAGCGCGCTCACCGCCGGGGCGACGACCTGCAACAACAGGTCGCGCGAGCCGGCCAGCACGTGCCACTGCCGCGCCCGGTCACCGATCTCGAGGATGCGCGGCAGCCAGGCCTGGTTCAGAAACATCAGCAGCAGGATCGGCACCGACCCCACGATGTAGGCGATCTGGTAGCGGGCGACCGAGTCCGCCCCGTCCAGCCGTTGCAGCAGCACCCGGTCGCCGGTGTTGAGCAGGAACATCGCGACCGCGGCGGCCACCAGCGCCGAGCCCGCGCCGAGCACCCGGCCGGCCCACCCGGGCTCGAGCAGGTTGCGCGCCCGCGGACGGACCACTGCCAGTCCGACGGCGAGCGCGGCGTACTGCACGCCGACGCCGACCCAGCCGTAGGCAGCGGCGGAGTGCGCGCCCGCCAGGAGCACGACCACGCCGCCGACCTGGCCGCCGATCGAGGTGAGCAGGTTGACCGCGACGAACGCGCCGAGCCGGTCCTGCGCGCGCAGCAGCGCCATCAGCACGAGGTTCACCGCGCCGGGGCCGGACCAGAGCACGGCGAGCAGCACGATGCCGTGGAACCCCGGGAAGCCGGCCGCTTGCGACCAGGCCGGGCCGGTCAGCCCGAGCGCGGCGGTGAGCAGCGCGGCGATGCCCGCCGCCAGGAACACGATGCGCGGCGCCGCTGCCCGGCGCACGCCCCCGTCGCCGTGCTCCATCAGCAGCGCCTGGTCGAGCCCGAACACCATCAGCACGCTGAACAGCTGGTACAGCGCGATGGACGTGGCGAGGTAGCCGAACTCGGTCGAGGGCAGCAGGTGCGCCAGCACCGGCGACACCAGCGAGGACACGACCAGTTGCAGCGACCAGACGAGCACGTAGACCATGCCCCGTCCGAACAGCCCGGACGCGGTCGACTCGCGGCGGTGCTTCGGGGCCGCCGTGGGACGGGTGCGCTCCATCGTGGTCCCGGCGGTCATGGCTTGGCCTCGTAGCCGGGCGACACGCCGCGCGGGACCCTGCTGAGGGGCCAAGTCATGCGGGGACCTCCGCGCGGTGCAGGTGGCGCTCGAGTTCGTCCAGCAGCCGTCCGCTGTGCTGCGTGCCGATCTTGCGGGCGAACAGCGCCGGCGGGTCGCGGCGGGCGGCGGCGAGCAGCGCGTCGAGGTGCTGCTCGGTCAGCCACTCGGGGCTCTTGCTGCGCCCGGTCGACCACACCGTGAACCAGCGCGACGTCCAGTCGAGCTCGTCCGTACGTCCGGCGTCGACGAGCGCGGTGTACAGCAGGGTCTGCACGAACGTCTCGTCAGCGCCCCAGCTGCGCTGCCAGAACTGCGCAAGGTCCGGACGCCGGTCGGCGAGGTCGACGAGCAGGCGCGCGTGCTCGCGGGCCAGCACGATGTTGACGCTGCCGCCCGCCGGATGGATGCCGCGCGGCAGCCGGCGCGGCACGGGCACGCGCAGCATGTGCCGACGCACCACCCAGTGCGGGTAGCGCAGCCGGGCGAGGCCGCCGCCGCGCCACTCGGGTCGCGGCAGCGGCCGCATCGCGGTCAGGGTGCGGCCGCGATGCCCGGCGAGTTCGGCGTCGACGCCGCCGGCGGAGCGCAGCAGGTACTCGCTGCCCTGCATCACGACCAGTTGCTCCCACCCGTCCAGCTCGAGCGCCGCACGGATCCCGTCCAACTCGGCGAACGCAGCCTCGGCGCTCGCCCACGGGGTGCGCCGGCGCGGCACCGGCACGACGCGCGGATCGGCCGTCATCGCGGCGTAGCTCGCATCGTCGGTGGCCGCGTCACAGTGCAGTACGACCGGCCGCGGCGCCACTGCGGCGGTGAGCCGACGGATGTGCTCCGGGTCGGCGTGCGCCAGCACCAGGTAGCAGGTGGTCATCGTGCCCCCTGCGCCGCCTGCACATCGAGGCGGTAGAGCGTGGCCGACGGCGCGGAGAACACCGGCTTCCAGTAGCGCGAGTGCGCGAACGCAACGCTCATCCGCTGGAAGTCCGAGTACTTCTGGATCCCGTACAGATCGTCGTACGCGCCGGTCGCGGTGTTCACGATCGCGTAGATCGCGGGCTTGCCGCCGAGCCGGTCGGCCAGCGTGTGCGCCAGCCGTGCGACGTCGCGGGTCGGGCGATAGCCGCGGATTGCGGGTTCGGCGCGCAGCAGCTCGCGGTCGAGGTAGAGCATCGTCCCCGACCGGTCGGTGAGCCGGCCCGGCAGCGCGTTGCCCGAACCGGGTATCAGGATCGCCGACCCGGCCGGTGCGGTCTGCTCGAACTTCGCGACGGCGGCGACGGTGCCCGGGCGGATCACCCGGTACCAGTCCATGCCGTACGTCCCGACGGCGAAGACCGCCGCCGCCACCAGCAGACCGGCCGCCACCGCGATCGGACGGATCCGGTGGCGAACGGGACGGGCGGCGACCAGCAGGCACAGCCACGGCAGGCTGAACAGCGAGACGCGGAAGATCGCCTCGTTGCCGTAGGCGTTGCCGAAGAACAGCAGCGCCGGGCTCGCGGCGCAGGCGAGCAGCGCCCAGCCGAACCGGTTGCGCATGCGGATCGCGGCGACCAGGGCGGCGATGCCGACCACGACGAACAGCAGCAGTGGCGTGTAGATCGCCACCTTGGTGAGTTCGCGGTAGCCGAGGTGGCCGCCGTGGTCGGGCGGCTTGGCGTTGGCGGTGGCGTTGCCGATCGCGCCGAGATTGATGTACTGCGCCAGCACGTTGTAGTTGATCAGCGCCCAGGCGACGGCGGGCGCGCCGACGAGCGCGAGCAGTTTCCACGGCCGCACCAGCTTGAACAGCATCAGCACGAACAGCGCCAGCACGACGAGGTACGGCGTGAGCTGGTGGGTGATCGTGATCGCGAAGGCGGTGACGGTGAGGCCGGTCAGCCGGAGCAACTTGCCGCGACCGGTCAGCGACTGCTCGGTCGGTACGGCCAGCACCAGCACGGCCATTGCGAGCACGAAGCAGGTCGACTGCGGCGAGAAGTACGCGTTGCCGAGGATGTTCGTGACCGCGAAGACCGCCCCGGCCAGCCACAGCCGCACGTCGCCCACCACGCCGGTCGTGGTGAGCATGAAGCGGCGCGCCAGCACGTACACGGCGATCGCCGACACCGGGTTGATCAGCACCGGGAACCAGCGCGCCCACGCCAGCGGATTGGTCACGTCGCCGACGTCCCAGATCATGCCGCTGCCGGCGAACAGGCCGGGCCAGGCATGGTAGATGCCGCCGTCGCGCACGACCCCGCCCACGTGGCGGATCGTCTGCACGACGCCGACGTGCCGGGCCGCGGACGTCACGGTCGGGTATTCGTAGAGCAGCGCCGGGGTCAGCGCCAGCGCCGTGGCCAGCGCGGTCACGGCGAGCCCGACCAGCCACTGCGCACCGACGCGGATGCACAGCGGCACGGCGAGCACGATCAGCGCCAGCCCGAGGGCCCACGGCACGCCGAGGCGGCCGAACTGGCCGACGTAGCCGACGTGCGCACCGGCGTGCGCCACGCACGTCCCGACCAGCAGCGCGAAGCCGACGACCAGCGCTGCCAGCGGCAGCGCGGCCGTGCGCGCGCGGCGCAGCAGTTCGGTGCGGGTGAGCGCGTCGAGCGCGCCCGTCCGCCGGTGCTTTCGCAGCGCGGACGCGTGCAGCCCCAGCCCGACGCAGGCCAGCACCAGGAAGGCAGCGGTCGGGTGCCACAGGTGCGTCTCGGCGAGCACGAACCCGGTGAGCAGGGTGACCGTCAAGCTGCCGGCCACGGAGAACAACAGGTACGTCGCGAGCGAGATGCGCCGCACCTGCGACGCGCCGGCCGAGCCCACGGTGCCCAGGAAGAAGGCTGAGGCGCCGAAGGCCTGCACGCCGTGCGCGCCGACGATCGCGCCCAGCGCCACGAGCAGCACGCTGATCGCGGTCACGGCGGCCGCCGCGAGCCGGATGCGGTACCCGACGTCGGCCGGCTCGACCGCGACGGTGCGCGGGCCGGGCCGGCGGGCCGGCGCCGGTGTCGGTTCGGGTTTAGCTGATGGAGTGGTCGGGCGTTCGAGGTCGAGCACGCGCCGCCTCCTTCCGCATTGTCGACGCGGGTCCGTCGGCGACGGCACGGATGCGGTCGAGCTCCGCGCCGAGCGCCGCGCGGTGTCCCGCGACGAGCCGGCTGATCTGGTCGCGCCGCGCGGCGCGCGTCGCGTCGACCAGCCGGAGGGCATCGGTCAGTCCGGTCGCGGTCACGGTGTCACAACGCAGGCACAGCTCGTCCTGCGCGATCGACGCCATGAAATCGCGACACTTCGGTTGGTATTCGAGAGCGACGACGGGGACGTCCGCCGCAGCCGCGAGCACCGCACCGTGCAGCCGCTGCGAGATCAACGTGTCGCAGCCGTCGACGACGGCGAAGAACTCGGCGCTGGTGCTTACGCGGTCAGTGGTTGCGGCGCCCTCGGGCAGCGCGTCGGCGACGTGGCGGGCGGCCGCGGAGTCGTCGTCGTTCATCACGATCAGGCGCACCGTGCCACCGGTGCGGACGTGCTCGAGCGCGGCGCCGGTGACCGCGTCGAGCACGCGCTGCTGCGCGTGCCCCCACAGGTCGTCGCCGAAACCGAGCGCGACGCCGAGGGCTCCGGTCGTTCCGGTGGACGTGCTGCCGGGGCGCAGCAGCAACGCGGGATCGCCGACCACGTCGGCGTCCACCCCGACGCCGGCCAGCAGCTCGGCCGAGCGGGGACCGCGCACGGTGACCCGGTCGAAGTGGGCCAGCGTGCGGCGCCACCTGGCCAGCTCGCCGCCGCCGGAGAAGCTGTTGCGGCCGTCGAAGCCGGGGTCCTCGACGCCGGCGCCGATCATGAACCAGGGCCGCCGCCAGGCCTGCAGCGCGCCGGCGGCGTTGACCACAGCGCGCCAGTTGCGGCGACCGACGGCCGTGCCGCCGCCGAGCAGCAGGTACCGGTGGCTCGCGCCGGGCCGGATCACCCGGCGCAGGTCGGCCGGACCGTGCGCGGCGTAGACGACTTCTTCGGGCTCGAGCGGCGGCAGCACGGCCTCGGCGATCGCGTCGTCGCCGAGGTTGCCGAAGCCGACCCAGCCCACGTAGGTGAGCCTCATGCCGACACCTGCTTCCCGGCCTCGCGCCGGGCGCGGCGCAATGCGAGCGGACCGGCGGCGAAACCGCGCAGCTCGGCGCGGCGCAGCGTGCGCGGCGGCCGGCTGCCGGTGGTGACGGACTGGTGCCGCGACGAGCCGATCAGACGGCGCAGCCCCGGCCCGACCCGGCGGGCGAGCGCGCCCATGCGGCGCGGGTCGTCGCGCACCAGCTTGGTGAAGACCGCCGACAGGCCGAGCCCGTAGTCGTGCAGCTGGCGCACCAGCTCGTCCTCGGTGCGGCGGTGCTCGTGCCATACCAGCGCGTGCGGCGTGTAGACGATCGCGCGCCCGGCGAGCAGGTGGCGCAGGAACAGGTCGAGGTCTTCACCGGACGGCACGGCGGTGCCCGGACCGAGCTCGACACTCATGCCGCCCAGCGCGGTCCAAGCGTCACGACGCAACGCCAGGTTGTTGCCGGAACCGACCATGCCCGGCGCGTACGGGAACAGCGGGTGTACGGACGTGTCGTCGGCCCGCAGCAGGCGGCGGTCGAGGCCCTTGCCGAATCCGCCGAGTTCCTCGAAGCGCAGTTGCGCCTCGGTGTCCAGGGCGAGCGGCTGCACGAGACCGGTCACCATCGTGGTGGCGTCGTCGGCGAACTCGGCGAGCAGGTTCTGCAGCCAGTGCCGGTCGACCACGACGTCGTCGTCGACGGTCGCGACGATGTCGGTGCGCAGTGCGGCGACCCCGCTGTTGCGGGCCCGGCTCGCGCCGGGCACCGGCTCGGCCAGGTAGGTGATCCGCGCGTCGCTCGCGGCGAGTTCGCGCAGGGCGTCGTCTGTGCGGTGCGGGGCGTTGTCGACCAGCACGATCTCGTCCGGGGTCACCGTCGCGCGCAGCAGGCTCGCGACACAGCGCTCGGCCGCGGCCGGACGGCCGGCGGTGGCGATCACGACGCCGGCGCTCGGGTGCGGCGCGTGCGTCGGCGCCGTGCTCGTGCGGGGCACTTCGGCGATCGCGGTGCGCAGGTCCGTCCCGTTCACCCGTCCGTGCCGCACCGGCAGTTGCACCAGCCCGAGCACGTCCGGGCCGCGGCGCACCACCAGCCGGGCGGAGCCGCAGGCGTCCGGCACGACGAGACCGTGGTCGGTCACGTCGGCGACGTCGATCTCACCGACGTGCACCGGGGTGAACCCGACCGGTGCGGTCACCGGGTTGGCGACGCGTGCCGTGAGATAGCCAGCCCCGAAGCCGGCGAGTGTGGCCGGCACGGCCACGGCCGCCCCTGCCGCCCCCCGATCGCCGCGAGCAAGTCGGATGAGCTCGCGGAGTACTGCGGCAGGAAGCACACGGCGCGTGTAGGCCAGTTCGCTGGTCATGGCGTCGCTTCCGACATCGGTGCCGATCAGCGCCTTGGACACGCCCTCGGCGTAGGAACGGCGCAGCAAATAGCTCCACGTCAGCCGGTCGGCGCTGACGGTGTGGTCGACGACGGCGCTCGGCTCGAGCAGCAGTTCGACGTCGGGACGGGCCTGGCGCAGCCGGATGCACAGCTGCGTCTCCTCGCAGCCGAGCGGGGTCGTGCCGACTCGTCCGATCGACTCGTCGAAGCCGCCGACGAGGTCGAACACCTCGCGCCGCAACGACATGTTGCAGCCCATCAGATTGCGGACGGGCCCGGCGGTCTCGGGCAGCCCGCGGTAGCTGCAGCCGACCACCCAGTCCAGTTCCGGCGGGAGGTGCTCAGGGCGATCGCCGTGCGGCCAGGCGGGCACCGCCCAGCCGCCGACCCCGAACACCTGCGGGTCGCGGTAGGGCGCGCGCAGCGCGTCCAGCCAACCCGCGCGCGGCACGGCGTCGTCGTCGAGGAACACCACGATCTCGCCGGTGACCTTCTCGAGTGCGGTGTTCCTGGCGCCGGACAGCCCGCGCTGGTGGGTGTTGGCGAGCACCTCGACGCCGGGCAGCAAATCGCGGGCCCGGTCGAGCAGCGTGTCGTTGTGGTCGACGACGAGCAGCAGCTGGTCACCGTCGTGCAGCTGTTCGTCAGCCGTGGTGCAGGCGGTGTGCAGGTCGTCCCAACGCCGCTCGGTGTAGGCGCAGACGACCACGCTGACCGTGGGTGGTGCGTAGGTCATGGGTCTCCTTTCCGGACGAGCGATCGTCAGGCGATCTCGCGGTGACGGTCGCGCAGCCAGCCGCGCCGGCTCTGGTACTCCTCGGCGCGCTCGACGGCCTCCTGGCGGCGCTTCGCCTTCCGGCGCGTCACGCGGCGGCGTTCGGTGCCGATCGTCTTGAGCACGCGCAGCCCGTCGGACACCGCGTTGAGGTTGCTGTCGCCGAACACGCGGAACAGTTCGTAGCTGGGGACCTCGACGATTTCGAGCCCGGCGGCCACGGTGCGGCAGTTGAGCACGGTTTCGATCTCGAAGCCGTCGCCCCACAGCATCGTCCCGTCCATCGCCGAAACTTCGGTCGACGGCAGGTCCAGGTCCGGCAGGATGTCTGCCCAGAACGCGTTGTAGCCGTAGCAGAGGTCGGTGTAGCGGGCCCGCAGCATCCGGTTGGCGATCACGTTCAGGGCCCGGTTGCCCGCAGCGCGCAGCCTGGTGATGTCGGCGCTGCCGCCGGCGGCGTGGAACCGGCTGCCCTTGGCGAAGTCGGCGCCGGCCACCAGGGCGTCGACGAAGCGCGGGATCTCACGCGGGTCGGCGGAGCAGTCGGCGTCGAACATGACGATCACGTCACCGGTCGCTGCCTCGAATCCGCAGGCAAGCGCGTTGCCCTTGCCACTGCGGGTCTGCTGCACGAGCTTGAGGTCGGGACGGATCGTGCGCGCCACCTCGACGGTCGCGTCGGTGGAGTTGCCGTCGACCAGGATCGTCTCGTGCACCTCCGGCAGGTCCGGAAGCAGCACCTCGAGGTTGTGTGCCTCGTTCTTGGCGGGGATCACGATGCTCACCCGCGGGTTGTCCGGGCGGGTACGTGCAGGCATTGGCAGATTTCCGTTCGCTCTTGTCGGGCGGTGGTCAGTGCCGGGCGTCATGCGACCTGTCGCTGCCGCAGTTCGTGGTGCGGTGCGTCGCGATCGTCCGGCCGACGGGTGGTCGGCAGGGTGGCGCCCGACGTGCTCGCAAGGTGTTGCAGGCGGGTGAACAGGTCGTCGGGACACGCGTCGAAGACTGCTTCGGCGTGGTGCTGTACCGCGGCGGCGAGTCCCGCGGCGATGTCGAGTGGATCACCGTCGTCGCACCGCGTGGCCAGGTCGTCGACGATCGTCCCGACGCACGGATCGTTCGGCAAACGCATCCGGAACGCGTCGACGTCCGGCACGTCGGGCATGGGCTGCGCCGTCCTCGCCTCGATGCCGTTGATCAGCGGGCTGAGCTCGGTGGCCGTCGACGGGTCGTACAGGCCGGGCGGGTTGCCCGGCTCGTAGCCCTTGTCGTGGCCCGAGAGGTAGATGGCCGGATGGGCCGAGCCGGGATGTGCCTGCAGGTGGCCGAGCACGACGCGCAGCAGATCCGGCGGGTAGCCGAGATCGCGGATCGCCAGCAGCTGGAGCCCGGGGCCCGTCTGCAGCCCGGCGATCAGCATCAGCTGTGCCGACTCGATCGCGGACTGCACGTAGAAGCCGACGTCCTCGCCGTGCACGCGCATCACGCCGTCGGGATCGCCCTCGACCGATCGCAGTTTCTCGAGCAGCACCGCGTTGTCGACGACATGCGTGAAGCGCGCGGCTCCCGTGCAGCGGCCCTCCTCGGCGTACTCGTGCACAAGCCACTCGCCGACCTTCTTGCTCGCGGCGTAGACGTCGGTCGTGTAGTAGCGCATCGCCTTGCCGGTGCTGGCGTACACGAAGTTGATCACGTCGTTGTCGCGCGCGCCGCGCAGCACGTTGCGGGTGCCGAGGACGTTCGACCGCACGGTAAGTGCGATCTCGCGCTCGGCGAGCCATGGCGAGCGTTGCGCCGCGCAGTGGAACACCACGTCGGGATGCACCTCGCGCATCGCTTGGCGCGTCGCGGCTTCGTCCTGCAGATCGACGTCCGTGTAGACGACGCCGGGCACGGGCTCGAAGTCGTTGTCGAGTGTGTAGAAGCAGAACACTTCGGCCGGTTGATAGTGCATCAGCTCACGGATCAGCATCGAGCCGATGCATCCGGTGCCACCTGTCACCAGCACCCGCCGGCCGCGGTAGGCGAGCAGCAACCGCGACCGTGTACCGCTGATGTCAAGTTCCCTGTCCATTACCTCGAGATACCGTTCGTACTCGTCGATGGCGGTCGGATCCGCCTCGAGCAAGAGGTCGGTGAGCCGACCGAGTTCTTCGGTGGTCGCGAGATCGAGATCGTGTTGCCCTGGAGGGGCCACTTCTCGCATCTCGGCGACGATCTTGTCGACGCCGTTGGTCATTAGTCCTCCCTCGCTGACCTTCGTACGGTGCAGAGCATGCGAGAGCGCACCAAAACCCCTGTGCGGCAAGCCGATTGCCGCGCACCGACGCGGGTGCGCCCCCATGCCAGCGCATCCCCCGCAGGCGCCGACCAGTGCGACGGGCGCGTGCTTCGCAACCCGTCGCCGAGCAAAGTGGACGGCAAGTCCTTGTGTTGGACCCGCCGCGCTCGAACCACCGACGTTAACGAGGCGGTGTTTCAGGAACAAGTCGAAACGGGGGAGTTCGGTAAAGAGTAGTGATCGCTACATTCCGGTTTAGCTTGCAAGCTCTCAGCCCTGTTTGATCGAGGTGTGCACCAGGTGATGTTCACGTGACCAGCCGCGGCCGAATCGATCCAAGAGCGCATTACGGGGCGCTCGCGCAAGGTGCGCAGCGTCATGACGAGCTGCTCGCGTTGTTGACGAGGCTGTTGCCGTTGCGCGGTCAATGGGGCGAGCCGATGCCCATGTGGCTGGACAACCTGTACGACTCCGTTCCACAGCGTGAGATCTACGAGCACCTCGCACCGAAGATCACCGGCGGAGGTGTGGTGCTGCAGATGGGCGGCACCGGTAAGGAGGCGCTGAAGGCGCTCATCGGTGGTGCCGGGCGGGCGGTGCACGTGACGCCGGTCCCGCAGGAGGCCGCGCTGACATTGCGCCTGGCCGACGAATTGGGTGTGGCGCACTCGCTGACGGTGGTGCTCGGGACCGGCGAGGCGTTGCCGATCGCTTCCGCGTCGATCGATGCGTACATCTCGGAACGCTGCCTGCACCACACCGACGTGGCGCAGGCATTGCGCGAGGCGCGGCGGGTGCTGCGCCCGGGCGGGCGGTTCGCCGCCGCGGACCCGTGGCACGCACGGCTGCACGACTTCGCGCGGGCCACGGTCGACCGGCAGCGGCCCGGGCTTTCGTGCACGCCGCTCGACGAGCGGCGCCTGGCCGACCTGGCTTCGGTGTTCCCCGAATCGCAGGTGCGGTTGCACGGTGCGCTCGTGCGCTACCCGGTGATCGCGTTGCTTCGGCTGGGCGTTCCGCTCACCCGTCCGGTCATCGAGTGGTTGACCGACTACGACGACCGGATCTCGTCCCGGTTCGCTGTACTGCGGCGCAACGGGAGTGCGGCGGCGGTGCTGGCAACGGTATGAGCAAGCGTGGAGGCGTCAGGCCGACGCGCTCCCGTGCTCGGACTCCCACTGCGCCAGCTGCTCGTTCAGCGCGCGCATCAGTTCCCAGGCCTGGCTGGTCGGGATCCGCACCCGGCTGACGACCCGTGCGTTGATCTCGGTGAGCCCGGTGTCGGCGGTCTGCGGCGGGTGGGTCACGACAGCGAAGTCGAGCACGAACCCGTCCGCCCCGTGCCACACCCCGGCGAAGTTCGCGTACGTGCCGGCTTCCTGCTCGGGCGGCAGGTTCATGTTGATCTGTGCAGCGTTGGGCTCAGCCATGCCCTCGACGGTACGGCCCCGGGTCAGTGACGTGTCCCGTGCCGGCTTTGCATCCGGCAATGTCGTCGTAACGGCGGTTTGAGGCCTCGCCGACGACATTGCCGGATGCAAAGCGGACGCCTGCGGGTCACTTGTGCCTCACCTGCCAGCGTCGCAACGGTGATCCGGGACGGGCGCCACGAGCGAAACCGAGACGCAACCGGCGCACCACGCTGTCGAACGCGCGCAGCTCGGCCCAGCCCCAGCGCACGACGATCAGCCCGAGGGACTCCAGGAACCGAGTTTGCTCGTCGTGCGCGTCGCGGACCTTGGGGTCGTGCTCCCACTTCATCGCCCCGTCGGCCTCGCCCATGACCCCGTACTCGTCCCAGTAGAAGTCGGAGCGCGCGATCAGTACGCCCCACTCGTCGCAGATGAGCGCCTGAGGTCGAGGCGGCGGGAGGTGGTGCTTGTCCATACGCAGTCGGCTGATCGACTCGAGCGGGGACTCGCTGCGCTCGTCCGCGAACTCGGCAACCCGGCGTGCGGCCTTCACACCCGGCCATCGGCTCTGTCGCGCGACGACCGAGAGCAGCTCCTCCTTCGTCGTGAGCCCGGAGTACAACGCGGCATCGGCAGCGGCGAGGCCCGTGTCGATGCCGTGTTCGCGCGACAGATCGGCGACCGTGCGCGCGACGGGAGTAGCGCCGTAGCCGCTGACCTGCAGGATCTCATCGAGCGTGGCCCGATGCAGATGCACCTTGGCCAGCGATCGCAGTGCCGTACGTGATTGGACGGTGAGGCAAGGCTGTTCGACCGCGCGGCCCACTACGGGAAGGTCCCACGCGATCGCGGCCGATGCGTGGCTGAGCACCGCTCGCTCGCAGGCGGTCGCGGCGCCTTGTGCTGCGCGCAGGTTCGCATTCCGCGCGCGCCGATAGCGCGCCGGATCGGGCGATGCGCTCGGCGCGAACACGCCGGCTTGCAATCGGTCCCACTCGCCGGATCGAACGGCCCGTCGCTGAGCGGCGGGTGTCCACCCGGACTCGGCAGCAGTGGCAGTAGTGAATGGTCCGTGAGGCAATTCTCGGTTCGGCATGCACGCAGGGTGCGCGGATCACCGGTCAGGCGTCGCCGCCCGTCCACAACGGCGAAGCCCGTCCACAATCTGTGTCCAGCCCTGCTTTGCACCCGGCAATGTTGCTATAGGCGCTCGAAACTGCCCTATGAACGACATTGCCGGATGCAAAGCCGCAGGTGGCGGCAGTTCGCAGGTGGCGGCGGTCAGGCGACTTGCCAGGTGTCGCTGCCGTTGAGCAGCGACTGCAGCGCACCCTCGTCGCCGCGCGACTTCTCGGCCGCGGCGCTGAGCTGGTCGGCCATCAGCGAGTCGTACGTGGCGCGCTCGACCGAGCGGAACACGCCCATCGGCGCATAACGCGAGTCGAGCGACTGCAGCCGCGACAACGCGAACGCGTACGACGGGTCCTGGCGGTGCGCCTCGTGCACGACCACGCGCGGGTCGTCGTCAGCGACATCTTCCTCGATCGCCAGCGAACCATCAGGCAACCTGATGACCGCCTTCGACGAACCAAATCGAATCGGCGCACCATCCACGAGCGGGATCGTCCACTCGTCGCGCGTCGAGTTGTCCTTGAGCGCGTCGAACGCGCCATCGTTGAAGATGTTGCAGTTCTGGTAGATCTCGATCAGCGCCGTGCCCTTGTGCGCGGTCGCCTCGCGCAACACCGACTGCAGGTGCTTGCGGTCCGAGTCGAGCGTGCGCGCCACGAACGTCGCCTCAGCACCTAGTGCCACCGAGATCGGGTTGAACGGGTTGTCCAGCGAGCCCATCGGCGTCGACTTGGTGATCTTGCCCAGCTCGGACGTCGGCGAGTACTGCCCCTTCGTCAAACCGTAGATCCGGTTGTTGAAAAGCAGGATCTTCAGGTTCACGTTGCGGCGCAGCGCGTGGATCAGGTGGTTGCCGCCGATGGACAGCGCGTCGCCGTCACCGGTCACCACCCACACCGAGAGATCGGCACGCGACGTGGACAGGCCCGTGGCGATCGCCGGCGCACGTCCATGGATCGAGTGCATGCCGTACGTGTTCATGTAGTACGGGAAGCGCGACGAGCAGCCGATGCCCGAGACGAACACGATGTTCTCGCGCGGAATCCCGAGCTCCGGCATGAAGCCCTGCACCGCGGCCAGGATCGCGTAGTCACCGCACCCGGGGCACCAGCGCACCTCCTGGTCGGTCTTGAAATCCTTCGGCTTCAAACCAAGGTCAGTCATGCTGAATCACTCCTTGCAGCGTCTCGGCGAGGTCGTCGGCCTTGAACGGCAGGCCACGCACCTGCGTCACCGAGATCGCGTCGACCAGATAACGAGCCCGGACGAGCTGAGCCAGCTGGCCCATGTTCATCTCCGGGATGACGACCCGCTCGTACCGCTTGACGATCGATTCGAGGTCCGACGGGAACGGGTTGAGATGGCGCAGATGCGCCTGCGCCACGGACAGCCCCGCCGCCCGCACCTGCCGGCACGCCGCGCCGATCGGTCCGTACGTCGAACCCCAACCGAGCACGAGTACCCGCGCGTCGCCGTCCGGGTCGTCGACCGAAAGAGGCGGCAGCGAGCGAGCGATGCCGTCCACCTTGTTCTGGCGCGTCCGCACCATGAAGTCGTGGTTGTCCGGGTCGTAGCTGATGTTGCCGGTCTTGTCGGCCTTCTCGATGCCGCCGACCCGATGCTCGAGCCCGGGCGTGCCGGGCACCGCCCACGGCCGGGCCAGCGTCTCGCCGTCACGTAGGTACGGCAGGAACTCGCCGTTCTCGCCGTTCGGCTCGGTCGCGAACTCGACGGACAGATCGGGCAGGTCGTCGACCGACGGCACCTGCCACGGCTCGGACCCGTTGGCCAGGTACCCGTCCGAGAGCAGGAACACCGGTGTGCGGTAGGTCAGCGCGATGCGCGCCGCCTCGACCGCGGCGGAGAAGCAGTCGCCCGGAGACTGCGCGGCCACGATCGGCACCGGCGCCTCGCCGTTGCGTCCGTACATCGCCTGCAGCAGGTCGGACTGCTCGGTCTTCGTCGGCAGGCCGGTGGACGGGCCGCCGCGCTGGATGTCGCAGATGATCAGCGGCAGCTCGAGCGACACCGCCAGACCGATCGTCTCGCCCTTGAGCGCGATGCCCGGGCCGGACGAGGTGGTAACAGCCAGCGAACCGCCGAAGGCCGCACCGAGGGCGGCGCCGATGCCGGCGATCTCGTCCTCGGCCTGGAAGGTGCGCACGCCGAACCGCTTGTGCTTGGACAGCTCGTGCAGGATGTCCGACGCCGGCGTGATCGGGTACGCCCCGAGGAACAGCGGCAGCCCGGACCGCTTCGACGCGGCGATCAGCCCGTACGACAGCGCCAGGTTGCCGGTGATGTTGCGGTACGTGCCGGACGGCAGCGCCGCGGGCTTGATCTCGTAGGAGACCGCGAAGGCCTCGGTGGTCTCGCCGAAGTGGTAGCCGGCCTTGAACGCGGTGGTGTTCGCGGCCGCGATGTCCGGCTTGTTCGCGAACTTGGCGGTGATGAAGGCGAGGGTCGCGTCGGTCGGCCGCGAGTACATCCACGACAGCAGGCCGAGGGCGAACATGTTCTTCGACCGGCCGGCGTCCTTGCGCGAAAGCTCAAGATCCTTGAGTGCCTCGAGGGTGAGCTCGGTGAGGTCGAGCGCGTGCACGTTGTACCCCTCGAGGGTGCCGTCCTCGAGCGGGTTGGACGTCCATCCGATGCGCGCCAGTGCGCGGTCGGTGAAGTCGTGGGTGTCGATGATGAGCGCGGCACCCTTGGGCACGTCGGCGATGTTCGCCTTGAGCGCGGCCGGATTCATCGCGACCAGGACGTCGGGCCGGTCACCCGGCGTCAGGATGTCGTGATCGGCAAAATGCAGCTGGAAAGACGAGACGCCGGCAAGAGTTCCGGCAGGGGCCCGGATCTCGGCGGGAAAGTTCGGGAAAGTCGCCAGATCATTGCCGAATATTGCGGTTTCTTGGGTGAATCTGTCGCCCGTGAGCTGCATTCCGTCACCGGAGTCTCCCGCGATCCGTATGACTACGCGGTCGAGCTGCTCGACGTTCTTCGACATCCCTTGGGTCGCCTCCCGGCAATCTTGCGTGCAACCCGACCATCGTAGGCGAGCGCACGTCCGCGATGCTCACGCGAGTGATACAGGACGCCCTGCGCGATGGCGATTCGTCCGGCGAACCTGACACGCCGCGCAATTCGGACTTGGCCATTTCCTGCTGCGAAGAACCTGCCAGTTCAGGGCCGTCACCAACTACACCGATTCGCCGTTACTTTCGGTGACGGGCTGCTTGATCGCTTGTCGGAGCGGGTACAACCTTTCTACGCCTTGAGTAATTCTTGAGTTGTCACTCGGGGGAGTCACCACTCAGTCCACGCCCGAGCTTCGAGGAGATTTCGATGCAGGACCTCACACTTCCGTCGTTCGAGATGGACTGCCGCGACTGGGTCGTCGTCACGCCGGACGAGGGTGGCATCCCGGACGAGATCGCCGGCACCCCGCTGCTCGCGATGCTGAGCACGGTCGTGATCGGCTCGGACAGGTTCACGCCGGCGAGCGGGGTGCTGACCATCGGGCTCGTCGACGACGACACCCCGTGCGGTCGTCCCGTCGACGGTGGCGAAGTTGCCGCGGAGCTCGTCGACCCGGAGGCGGACGAGTTCGGGATGCGGTTCGTCCTGCCCACCCCGAACGGCCGGCTGGCGCTGCTTGCCGAGTTCGCCATGCCGGAAGGTCGCGATCCTGAGGTCGTCGAGCGGGTCGAAGACCTGATGCGCTCGTTCAAATGGGCAGCCTGAGGTAACTCTAGCGCGCCGGTAGACAAAGTCGCCTTTCTCGGCAATGCTGGTGGAGTGAGTCATCGTCGCCTTCACAGCACCGACCGTCCGGTCGATCCGCGGCAACTGGTCGAGTTCAGCCGGTTCTTCGCCGACGAGGTCCGCGCGGGCAAGTACCCCTTCGTCGACTTCGATGCGGACGAGCGTTGGCACCAGCGCATCTACCGCGACCCGCGCATCGACATCTGGTTGATCAGCTGGCTGCCCACCCAGGGCACGCAGCTGCATGACCACGGCGGTTCGTCGGGAGCGTTCACCGTGCTGTCCGGCACGCTCACCGAGTCCGTCCCGTGCGGGTATGCGGACGGACGGGTGCGCATCCGCGACGACGAGCGCCCGGCAGGTGCGTCGGTGCGTTTCGGCCGGCACTACATCCACGACGTCCGCAACACCAGCGAGGCGGCCGCGATCAGCGTGCACGCGTACTCGCCGCCGCTGTCGGCGATGACGTTCTACGACGTGCGCGCCGGGGACCTCGTCGCCGTCGAGACCATGGCCACCGAGGACCCGGAGCCGTCCGTCCCACTGCGGGTGGCGTCCTAGTGAGCGACGCTTGCGGAGCGAGCGGTCACGAGGAGACGACATTTTGAGGTACACGACGGTCGAGGAGATGCTCGACGACGCCCGCTCGCGGCTGGCCCGGGTCGGGCCGCGCCAGGCCGCCGAGTTGATCGACGACGGGGCGCTGCTTGTCGACATCCGTCCGCTGTGGCAGCGCGCCGGCGAGGGCGAGGTGCCGGGCTCGGTGATCGTCGAGCGCAACCACCTCGAGTGGCGGCTGCACCCGACCTCGTCCGCCCGGCTGCCGCAGGCCCGACCCGGGCAGCGCTGGGTGGTGCTGTGCTCGGAGGGCTACACCTCGTCGCTGGCCGCGGACGCGCTCAACGCGCTGGGCCTGCCGGCCACCGACGTGGTGGGCGGCTTTTTGGCCTGGAGTCGGGCCGGGCTGCCGACCGTCGCCGGTTGGACGCCCGCCGATCAGATCGTCGCTGCGACCTCGGTGACCGAGGCCGTCGCCACGTCGTAGACGTAGCCGCGCGCGGCGTCGCGGTGCGGCAGCCACGGACAGGCGCGCACGGCCTCGACCGAGCGGCGCACCTGATGCTCGAGATCGATGAATCCGGGCACGTCCCAGGTGGGCGGGACACCGGTCTCTTGGGTCAGCCCGAGCCGGAATTCGACGTCGTCGAAGCCCTCCATGCCGCACTTGGTGTGGTGCATCACCGCGACCTCGGTGGTGCCGAGTGCGCGCTGGCTGATGGCGAGCGAGCGGAGCATGTCGTCGGTGATCAGACCGCCGGCGTTGCGCAGCACGTGCGCGTCGCCGAGGTCGAGTTCGAAGCCGGTGAGGACGTCCAGGCGGGCGTCCATGCACGTGACGATTGCGAGCCTACGGCGGGGTTGGGCGTTCATCACCGCCCGATTGTCGCAGGGAACGCCGCGCAGTCGGTGCACGTTCAACCGGATGTGAGAAGCGCTGCAAACGGATTCAAGACCGCCGTCCTGTTCGGCGTGCTCAGCGCTCTGCTCGTGGGTCTCGGCGGCTACTTCTTCGGTGCATCCGGCCTGCTGATCGGGCTCGGCATCGCGGTCGCGATCAACGCGTTCTCGTACTTCAACTCGGACAAGATCGCGCTGCGGTCGATGCGGGCGCGTCCGGTCAGTGAGGCCGAGCAACCCACGATGTACCGCATCGTGCGCGAGCTGGCGACGACGGCGCGGCAGCCGATGCCCCGGCTCTACGTCTCGCCTACCGAGGCGCCGAACGCGTTCGCGACCGGACGCTCGCCGCGTCACGCTGCGGTCTGCGCCACCGCCGGCATCCTCGAGATCCTCAACGAGCGCGAGCTGCGTGCCGTGCTGGGACACGAGCTCTCGCACGTCTACAACCGCGACATCCTGATCTCGTCGGTGGCGGGCACGATCGCCGCGGCAATCACGACGCTGGCGAACTTCGCGCTGTTCTTCGGTGGCGGCAACGACCGCGACCGCAACCCGTTCGCGGCGCTGCTGATGGCGATCCTCGGACCGTTGGCCGCCGGGCTGGTGCAGCTGGCGATCAGCCGCTCGCGTGAGTACCAGGCCGACCAGTCCGGCGCGGAACTGTCGAACGACCCGCTGGCCCTCGCGTCGGCGCTGCGCAAGCTCGAGGCGGGGACGGCCGCCCGTCCGCTGCGCAAGACGCCGCAGCTGGAGCCGACGTCGTCGATGATGATCGCCAACCCGTTCGCGGTGAAGTCACTGTTCTCGACCCACCCGCCGATGGACAAGCGGATCGAGCGCCTCGAGCAACTTGCCGCCGGCGACCCCCGCTACCACCGCCCCTGAACTTTTCGCGGCCTTGCTGCTCCGTGTTACGAATTCTGGGGCCTGATTTTCGTCAGAGGGAGCAGTAAGGCACGCCTCGACCACCTCGGCGAAGAGCGGCGAGGATTCGCGCGATGGTCTCGACCGGGTTGTTGACGACGTCGTCCCATGTCACGCGCACGACGCGGAAGCCGGCGCGCTCGAGCGCTTCCTGACGTTTCTTCTCGAGCGACAGCGCGTCGTCGTGGTCGCGGTACTTGACGAGACCGTCGCACTCGAGCACGACCTTCCGGGCGGCCCAGAGCCCATCCACCCGGTACCACCCGTGCGCCGTGAAGACCCAGCGTTGTGGTTCCGGAATCGGCACAGAACTGTCGTGCAACAGCAACCGGGTGAGCGACTCAAGGGCAGACTCGACGTCTTCCGATGCGAAGTCGATGATCGCGCGAGCCTTACGGACGCCCGGCCACCCCCTCGCCAGCTCGACGGCTCGCAGCAATTGTTCACGGCACACGAGCCGTTCGTGGAGTGCGGCCTCTGCCGTCATGAGGCCGGTCCGTCGACCGTGCCGGGCCAAATCCGCGACGGTGCGTGCCGGCGAGGTGATCGGTGCGCCGAACCACCGGTGGATCTCGGTCGGACGGACCTTCGCCGCGTACACCCGTGCACCGCCTCGATCGGCGGTGCCGGGAACATGTCCGCTCGTCAACTCCGGCCGGCGTGACCTCCCGAAGAACGGCAGCCCGAATGCCGACGCCG
The DNA here is from genome assembly GCA_036497285.1 of Jatrophihabitans sp. GTDB lineage: Bacteria > Actinomycetota > Actinomycetes > Mycobacteriales > Jatrophihabitantaceae > RYN-133. Next base: position 18,408 of record DASXJR010000053.1, on the reverse strand, counting down.
CGCTGGTGTGGCTGATTACCGCACCCGGGCGAACCAGCGCTGCGGCCGCCGCCAGCACTTCGATACGCGTTCCGCCGGGCAACGACCCGTCTCCAGGTGGCAGCACAGAGATCACGCCCCGACGCGGAACCGACCATTCGCGCCGGTAGACGAGCCGGCGCAGGTCAGCGTTGGAGCAGCCGGCGCTTCGGGCTTGCTCGTGTGTCAGCACGAAGCCCTGGCGCAATGCCAAGTCGACCGCCGGCACATCGGAGGTAGCCAACTTCCCGGCGACATCGGCCCAAGAGTTCTGCCACTCGCGCGCCGGGCCATCGAACTTGATCTGCATCCAGGGCACGCTAGGGAGGCCGGGGCTAACGGCGCAGATTCACCTGTGGACTACGACCGCTCGTCCACATGCTGCTCCGTGCGACGAAAATCGGGCCCCAAATCTGGTAACAGCGAGCAGCAAGGCGTGGTCGAGAGCGGGTCAGCGGTAGTTGGTGAACTGCAGCGCCACGTCGAGGTCGGCAGTGCGCAGCAGTTGCTGCACCGCCTGCAGGTCGTCCTTCTTCTTGCCGGACACCCGCAGCTGATCGCCCTGGATCTGCGCCTGCACCCCGCGCGGAGCCTCGTCGCGGATCAGCTTCGAGATCTTCTTCGCCTCGTCCTGACCGATGCCCTGCTTGAGCGTGGACGCGATCACGTACTGCTTGCCCGACGCCTTCGGCTCGCCGGCATCGAGCGCCTTCAGCGAGATCGAGCGCTTGACCAGCTTCTCCTTGAACACGTCCAGGGCGGCCTTGGCGCGCTCCTCGGTGTCCGCCTTGATCGTCACGCCCAGCTCCCCGGACCACTCGATCGAGACGTTCGTCCCGCGGAAGTCGAAACGCTGCGACACCTCTTTGGCGGCCTGGTTGAGCGCGTTGTCGATCTCCTGCCGGTCGATCTTGCTGACGACGTCGAAGGACGAGTCGGCCATCGTGGGTACCTCCTGGGCGTGGCTAAGTCGTCCAACCTAGTCCGGTAACATTGCTGGGCGTCACACGGCGGGTTGCCCGAGTGGTCAAAGGGAGCGGTCTGTAAAACCGCCGGCTCAGCCTACGTTGGTTCAAACCCAACACCCGCCACCATGCAGGCCCCCGAGATTCTCGGGGCCTGACTCATGTCACGTCGATCAGCACCCTGCCCGTGATCGAGTTCTGGACGGCCTCGTGCGCGTCGGCCGCCTTGTCCAGCGGGAAGTGGTGCAGCGGCAGCCCCGCGGCATCGCCGACCCGCACCGCGCCGTCGAGCACGGCGTCGGCGATGTCCTCGATCGCCTCGACCTTGGCGCGACCCGGCGCGGTGTAGAGCAGCACGAACTGCCAACGGGCGTTGGTCACCATCAGCGGACGGATCGGCAGCCGCACCTCGTCCCCGCCGTCGTCGGCGTACATGGCGACCGATCCGTTCGGGGCGAGGACGGCCGCGTCGATCGCTGCGTTCTGCGCGGCCGAGACCTCGACGATCGTGTCGACGCCGCGCGCAGTGATCTTGCGGACCTCGGCGGCGACGTCCTGCTGCCGGTAGTCGATGACGTGGTCGGCGCCGGCAGCGGCCGCCAGTTGGGCCTTTGCCGGGCTGCTGACGGTGCTGATCACGGTGGCGTCCGACCACCGGGCCAGTTGGATCGCGGCGTTCCCGACCGCGCCGGCGCCGCCCGCGACCAGCACGACCCGTCCAGCGAGGGCACCGGGACCGAGCCGCCGCGGCCCCTCCTCGATCACCGTCAGGCAGCGGTGCGCGGTGATGAACGGAACGCCGAGCGCGGCGCCGAGATCGAACGAGGCGCTGTCCGGCAGCGTCACGACGTGCCGCGCGGGCACGATCGCGTATTCCTGCGCGGTGCCCTCGGGCCGGTTGTGCGCGGCCTCCCAGGTCCACACCCGCAACCCGCGCAGGGCCGCTTCCACGCCGGAGCCGACCGCGTCGACGACCCCGGCGCCGTCATGGTTGGGCACCTGGGCCGGGTTGACCGACCTCGACGCGGAACCGCCCTGGCGGGACTTCCAGTCGGTCGGATTGACCCCGGAACGGTGGATCCGCACCCGCACTTCGCCGGGACCCGGGTCGCGCAGGGGCTTGTCGACCAGTCGCAAAACGTCCGGTCCGCCGGTGTGCTCGTAGATCACTGCGTTGGGCATGCCGTGTTCCCCTTTCGAGTAGCTCCCGGCGACAGCTCGCCCGACCCGCGCTGGATCAGCCGCACCGGCACGATCTCGCGCTCGACCGGGCCGCGGTCACCGCCGATGCGGCGCAACAGCAAGGACGCGGCGCGGCGGCCGACGTCGCCGGGGTCGGCGGTCACGACCGTCGCCGGCAGTGGGATCAGATCGGCGAGCCGGAAGTCGTCGAACCCGACCACGGCCACCTGCCGGCCGGCCTGATGCATAGCACGGATGGCCCCCTCGCACAGGAAGTTCGTGCTGGCGAAGATCGCCGTCGGACCGCCGCGTCGCCGCAGCAGGTCGTGGGTAGCGACCTCGGCTGCCTGCACCGACCCCTCGGGAAGGTCCACGACCAGCGTCGGATCGATCGGGATCCCGGCAGCGCGCAGCGCCCGCCGATAACCGTTCGTGCGCTGGCCCGTCGTGTAGTACGACGGCGCGACCAGCATCGCGATGCGGATGTGCCCGTGCGCGAGCAAGTGCTGCGTGGCGAGGTAGCCGCCGCGGTCGTTGTCGACGAGCACAGCATCGGTCTCGACCCCGTGCGCCGGCCGGTCGATCAGCACGATCGGCGTGTCGGAGCGCTGCGCGCGTTGCAGGAACGCGGTGTCGCGCCGCACCGGGACGAGCATCATGCCGGCGATGCGCCGCGAGAACAGTTCGCGCGCGGCTCGCTGCTCGGCCAGCGCGTCCTCGTCGACGGAGCTGAGCATCACCGCGTAGCCGGCCGAACGTGCGACATCGAGTGCGCCCTTGGCGATCGCCGCGTAGAACGGATTGGACAGATCGCCGAGCAGCATCGCGATCGTGCTGGAGGTCATCCCGGGACGCAGCGCGCGGGCCACCTCATTGCGATGGAAGCCCAACTCGTCGATCGCGCGCTGCACACGGGCGGCGGTGACCTGGCGCACCGACACCCCACCGTTGACGACGCGGGAGACCGTCCCGACTCCCACCCCCGCGCGCTCGGCGACGTCGCGCATGGTCGGTTCCCTTGTTGCCACCACGTTGACCCGCCCTTCCGGAGCGCATCGTAATCGAGACGTGACGTAACCCGGCAGAGCGGGCATTTGCGTGCAAATCGTTGACCTGGAGCATAATCGTGGTTACGTTTCCAAACGGAAACGTTGCCATAAATCGGGACATGTTGGGGAGCTGATGACCAGGCGCCGACGGTGGTTCCGGACCGCGACCGCGACGATCCTGTCGGCGACATTGCTCGGCTGGGTCGGGTGCGATTCGGCGGCCGCTGCCGGTGGCTCCTCGTGGGCGCAGCGTGCCGCGCAGACCGACGCCGCGCTGCAGAGCCACTTCGCCGCGGCCGACGGGTCAGGCCTCTACCGCGAGCAGTACCCGGTGGAGGCAACGGACAACACGTACTCCTACGAATGGCCGTTCTCGCAGGAACACGTGGCCACCCTGGACCTCACTGCGATGGCGGGCAACGGCGACGCATACCGCAGCGCGCTGGCGGACCGTGACGCCGCGCAAATGCACTACTGGGAGGACACCAGCAAGACCGGCCAGGCCGGGTTCGCGTCCGGAGCGGTGCCGCCTTACGCCGGCGGCGGCGACCTGTTCTACGACGACAACGAGTGGGTCGGCCTGCAGGACGTGCAGCACTACGCGTTCTTCCACGACACCGCGTCTCTGCAGCAAGCGCGCACGATCTTCGCATTGGTCGAGTCCGGCTGGGACACCGACTCGTCACACGCCGATCCCGGCGGGGTGTTCTGGACGCAGGCCCCGTGGAGCAGCGACCGCAACACCGTGTCGAACATGCCCGGCGCCGAACTCGGGCTGCGGTTGTACCAACTGACCGGTAACGACGAGTACCTGCAGTGGGCGCTGCGGATGTACCACTGGACCAACACCTACCTGCAGCGGCCGGACGGGCTGTACTGGGATCACATCAACCTGCAGGGTGACGTCGAGAAGACGATCTGGTCGTACAACCAGGGCGTCCCGGTCGGCGTGAACGTGCTGCTCTTCCAGATCACGCACGAGCACAGCTACCTCGCCGAGGCGCAGCGGATCGCGCAGGCCAGCCTCGCCTTCTACGGCGCGAGCGGGCTCGACAAGCAGCCGCCGTACTTCAACTCGATCTACTTCAAGAACCTGCTGCTGCTGCAATCGGTGGCCGGCGGCAACACCTACCGCCAGCAGCTTGCGAACTACGCCGACCGGATGTGGACGACTCGTCGTGATGCCGCCACCGGGCTGTTCCACTTCGCCGCCGGCGACCCGCACGTCCAGATGATCGAACAGGCGGCGATGACCCAGGTTTTCGCCGTCTTGGCCTGGCGCCCGACCGACTACCACCGGCTGTACTGACCCATCCCGTCCGAGAGGAATGTCATGAGAAGACGCACTCTGCTGGCAACGATCGCGGCAGTAGCACTGGCCACGGGAGCGGTGTCGGCATGCTCCAGTAGCGGCTCGGGATCGTCGAACACGATCACGGTCGCCTACGAGAACTTCGGCAGCTTCACCCAGATGAACCAGCTGATGAAGAAGGTCAAGGCCGAGTACGAGCAGGCCAACCCGAAGATGTCGGTCAAGCTCGAGCCGATCCAGGCGGACGAGAACGACTACTACACCAAGCTCGACCTGATGAACCGGTCCGCCTCCACGGCGCCGGACGTGCTGTACGAGGACACCTTCCTCGTCAACTCCGACATCAGCGCCGGCTATCTGAAGCCGATCGACCAGTACTTGAGCAAGTGGAAGGACTGGTCGCAGTTCAGCTCGACGGCGAAGAGTGCCGGCAAGGGCCAGGACGGCAAGACGTACGGCGTGCCGATGGGCACCGACACCCGCGGGCTCTACTTCAACAAGCAGATCTTCGCCAAGGCCGGCCTGCCCACCAACTGGCAGCCGAAGAACTGGAACGACATCCTCAGTGCCGCGCGCACGATCAAGCAGAAGGTGCCCGGTGTCATCCCGTTCCAGATCTACTCCGCGAAGTCGGCCGGTGAGGGCGCGACGATGCAGGGCCTCGAGATGTTGCTCTACGGCACCAAGAACACCTTGTACGACCCCTCGTCCAAGAAGTGGATCGTGTCGAGCAAGGGCCTGACCGACTCGTTCAACTTCCTGCACTCGATCTTCGCCGAGGGGCTCGGCCCGAGCCCGCAGCAGGAACTCGACACTCAGTGGGGCACCAAGGTCTCCACGCAGGGCCTCCCGCAGAGCAAGATCGCCATCGACCTGGACGGATCGTGGCAGAGCGGGAACTGGAAGAAGACCGGCGAGAAGCCGTGGCCGCAGTACAGCAAGGTGCTCGGTACCGCGATGATGCCGACCCAGGACGGCTCGTCGCCAGGCTTCACGAGCATGTCCGGCGGCTGGCTGCTGTCGGTCGGCGCGCACGCGAAGAACCCGCAGGCGGCCTTCGACTTCATCGCGATGTCGTTGAACAAGCCGAACACGCTGTTCTACGACAACGCGGCGAGTCAGATCGCCGAGCGGGCCGACGTCGCAAACGACCCGGCGTACAAGAACAGCGACCCGTTCACGCCGTTCTTCACCAGCCTGGTGAAGTACACCCACTTCCGTCCGGCCTACTCCGACTACCCGAAGGTCTCGGACGCGATCCAGACCGCGATGGAAGCGGTGATGACGAACCAGTCGTCGGTCGGTTCCGCGTTGAGTACGTTCGCGAGCACGGTGAAGAGCGACCTCGGCGACAGCGCGACCACCTCGCAGTAGCCCCATGAGTGCTTCTGCAACCACGCTGACCAAGTCGGCGCCGTCCCCGCCCGCGCAGCGTCGCGGGCGGGCCCGGCGCGGACGGTCTTTGGCCCGCAAGGTCGCGCCAATCGCGCCGGCGCTCGTACTGTTGTTGTTGTTCTTCGCCGGCCCGGTGATCTGGAGTTTCTACACGGCGTTCACCGACCAGTCGTTGTCCGGCGCGGGAGCGTCGAGCCCACGCTTCATCGGGCTGGACAACTTCCGCCGGATGTGGGACGACCCGATCTTCATCCAGTCGCTCGTGCTGACGGTGGTCTTCGTCGTCGGCTCGGCGGTGATCGGGCAGAACGTGCTCGGCATGACGATCGCGCTGCTGCTGCGCAACCGGCACCGCTCCGTCAAGGCAGGCGTCGCGCTGGTGATCGTCGGTGCCTGGGTGATGCCCGAGATCGTGGCTGCGTTCTGTTGGTACGCCTATCTGAATCCGGAAGGCTCGCTGAACCACTGGCTGAAGGCCGTGGGCGCGACGCAGAACTGGTTGTACTCGGCTCCGATGTTCGCGGTCATCCTCGCGAACGTGTGGCGGGGAACCGCCTTTTCGATGATGGTGTACTCCGCGGCGCTGTCCGACATCCCGCCCGATGTCGAGGAGGCCGCCGAGATCGACGGCGCCGGCGGGCTGCGGCGACTGTGGTACGTGACGTTCCCGATGATCCGCCGCTCGATCGTCACGAACCTGATGCTCATCACGCTGCAGACCCTCGCTGTCTTCACGACCATCTACGTGCTGACGGCCGGCGGGCCGGGCAACAAGAGCGCAACCACGCCGGTCTACATGTACGAGCAGGCGTTCAAGTTCTACAACCTCGGCTACGGCACGGCGATGGCATTGGTGCTGCTCGTGATCGGGGCCTTGTTCTCACTCGTGTACCTGCGCTTCGTGAGGGTGGATGAACCATGACCGCCGTATCGGCGCAACTGCCGCGCACCAAGTCCCGCTGGTCGATGACCTCGCCGCGGGTGAAGGTGTCCCGCACGATCGCCCGGCTGGTGCTGGCCGTGATCGTGATCCTGTTCATCGCGCCGATGCTGTGGCTCCTGCTCGGATCGCTGCACCGCAATCCCGGGCTGACCGTGCCACTCGGCGGTGGCTGGACCTTCAGCAACTACAGCGACGTCCTGAACCCGACGACGTTCTGGATCCCGCTGCGCAACTCGCTGATCCTGTCCGGCGGCACCACGATCATCACCGTCATCTGCGCGTCGTTGGCGGCGTATCCGCTCTCGCGGTACCGGCTGCGGTTCGGACGGCTGTTCCTCTACACGATCGTGTTCTCGACCGGCCTGCCGATCACGGCGATCATGGTGCCGGTCTATTCGATGTTCGCGCATTTCAACATGACCGACTCCGTCCCGTCGACCGTGTTCTTCATGTCGGCGACGTCCATGCCGTTCGCCATCTGGATGATGAAGAACTTCATGGACGGCGTGCCCGTCTCGCTGGAGGAGGCGGCCTGGACGGACGGTGCCGGCTGGTTCCAGGGGCTGCGGCACATCGTGCTGCCGCTGATGGCGCCCGGTGTCGCGGTCGTGAGCATCTTCGTGTTCGTCACGCAGTGGGGCGACTTCTTCATCCCGTTCATCCTGCTGCTCGATCCCAACAAGCAGCCGCTCTCGGTGACCATCTACACGTTCTTCTCGTCCTACGGCCAGGTCGCCTACGGACAGCTCGCCGCGTTCTCGGTGCTGTACACGCTGCCGATCGTGTTCCTCTACGGCGTGCTCTCGAAATACCTGGGTGGCGCGTTCAACTTCGCCGGTGGCGTCAAGGGCTGATCCAGCAGCGCCCGTTTCGACAAGCAAAGGCAACACATGCAGATCTCGGAGATTCTTTCGACTGAGCGCTTCGTCCGTACGTCCGACGGCGGCGAGGCCCAGGTGCTCGAAGTGGCCCTCGTCGAACCGGACGGGCACAGCATCGTCAACGTGTTCAGTGCCGGCGAGGTCGTCGGCACCGCGCGCTGCGACTCCGGACGCGTCGAGGTGCCGCTCACCGGGCTGGCCGGGCGCGCGCCGGGCAGCACCGAGGAGTTACGGGTCGAGGCAGGCCAAGGCCTCGTCGAAACGATGCAGCTCACCATCGCCGAGCCGGGCTGGACCGTGTGGATGATCTCGCACTTCCACTACGACCCGGTGTGGTGGAACACCCAGGCCGCCTACACAGCGGTGTGGGACGACCTGCCGGGTCAGGCGCAGGAGTTCCGGCAGGCGTTCCAGCAGACCGGCTTCGCGTTGGTCGACGCACATCTCGAGACCGCCCGCCGCGACCCCGACTACAAGTTCGTGCTCGCTGAGGTCGACTACCTCAAGCCGTACTGGGACGCGCGTCCCGAGCAGCGTGATTTCCTGCGCCGGCTGCTCGCCGACGGCCGGCTCGAGATCATGGGGGGCACCTACAACGAGCCGAACACCAACCTGACCACCACCGAGACGACCGTGCGCAACTTCGTGCACGGCCTCGGCTTCCAGCACGGTGTGCTCGGCGGCGACCCGCACACCGCATGGCAGTTGGACGTGTTCGGCCACGACCCGCAGTTCCCCGGCCTCGCCGCGGAGGCAGGGCTCACGTCGTCGTCGTGGGCGCGCGGCCCGCACCACCAGTGGGGTCCGATGCTCTCGCAGCCGAGCCCGGCAGCGGGCTGGGGCGACCCGGCCGTGATGCAGTTCCCCGCCGAGTTCGAATGGATCTCGCCGTCCGGCAAGGGCGTGCTCACCCACTACATGCCGGCGCACTACTCGGCCGGCTGGCAGATCGACTCCAAGCCGACCCTGGGCGAGGCGCAGGCGGCGGTGTACGAGCTGTTCACGCTGCTCAAGCGCGTCGCCGCCACCCGTAACGTGCTACTGCCCGTAGGCACCGACTACACCCCGCCCAGCAAGTGGGCCACCGAGATCCAGCGCGACTGGAACGCCCGGTACAGCTCGCCGCGCTTCGAGTGCGCACTGCCCAAGCAGTTCTTCGCCCAGGTGCGCAGCGAACTCGCCGACCTGGGCCGCACCCCTGCCCCGCAGACCCGCGACATGAACCCGGTCTACACCGGCAAGGACGTGTCGTTCATCGACACCAAGCAGGCGCAGCGTCGTGCCGAGAGCCTGCTCGTCGACGCGGAGATGTTCGCCGCGATCGCCTCGCAGTACGGCGCGCGGTACCCGCATGCCGCATTGGACAAGGCCTGGCGCCAACTGGTGTTCGGCGCGCACCACGACGCCATCACCGGCTCGGAGTCCGACCAGGTGTACCTCGACCTCGTCACCACCTGGCGTGAGGCGCACGACATCGGCCGCAGCGTGCTGCGCGCCGCGCTCGATCACCTCGCGGCGCGGTTGCCGGGCGCGCCCGACACCGGCGTCCCGGTGACCGTCTTCAACCCGTCCAACTGGACCCGCACCGACGTCGTCACCGTCGACGTGACACCGGACCTGCCGGCGCGCGGGCTGCAGGTTGTCGCACCGGACGGGCGCGTTGTGCCCAGCGTCGTCGAGAGCGCGGTCACCGATGCCGACGGCGCGATCACGTCGGCCCAGGTGCGGTTCCTCGCCGACGCGGTGCCGGGCGTCGGCCATAGCGCCGGCTGGTCCGTACGAACCAGCGACGAGGACACCGGCTGGCGCACCGAGCCGGACGGCACGACCAGCATCGAGAACGACCGGTATCTCGTCGAGGTCGACCCGTCCGCCGGCGGCGCGGTACGCCGGCTGCTGGACAAGGCAGCCGGACGCGAGGTCGTGCGCGTCGGCGCGTTCGGCAACGAACTCGTCGTGGAGCAGGAGTACCCGGCGCACCCGGAGTTCAACGAGGGGCCGTGGCACCTCGTCCCGACCGGCACCGTGCTCGCGAGGTCGACCGACCGGCCGGCGACCTCGGTCGTCACGCAGCGCAGCCCGCTGGGTCTCCGACTGGTGGTCTCCGGCCGGCTCGCTGACGCGACCTACGTCCAGACGATCACCTTGCGCGCGGGCACCGATCGCGTCGAGTGCCGCACCACGCTCGACGGTTTCACCGGCGCCGACCAGCTCGTGCGGGTGTGCTGGGCCGCAGACGTGCCGGGCGCCCTGCCGGCGAGCGATGTGGGCAGCGCGGTGGTCGGTCGTGGTTTCGGTTTCCGTAACAGCGACGTCGCCGAACACCCGTGGACGCTCGACAACCCGGCGGTGAACTGGTTCGCGCTGACCTCGACGGCGCGGGTGCGGGTCAGCCCGCCCGACGGCGCGCATGTCGAGCGCGCGATCGGCATTGCCGAACTCGTCGCTGCCGACCTCGACGCGGCCGGGACGCTGCGCCCGCTCGCGGTGGCGCTGGCCGGGCAGGGCGTCACGGCGACGACCTCGGTCGGCGCCGGGTCCCGATACGGCAAGCTCGCGATCGACTCGAACCTGCCGGACGTGCGCATCGCGATCGGCGGGCCGGACGAGAACCCGTTCACCGCGCTCGTGCTCGACAACGCCGACGAGCAGTACCGCATCGAGATCGACAAGCAACTGGCCGGGTCCGGCACCGCCCGGGTGTGGGTTCCGGCCGGACGCGCCCTGGTGGACGTGTGGCAGCCGAGCGCCGACCTGTCGGGCGTGCGTGACCTGCCTGTGCTCGTGGTGATCGGGGCCGGCGAGGTGGACGCGCTGATCGACGACCTCGCCGACGCGACGATCGACGTCAACCAGTCGGCCGATGCCGCCGCGTCCCGTGAACCGGCGCTGGACGACTACACGGTCGCACTGGTCAACACCGGGATGCCCAGCTTCAACGTGGGCAGCGACGGCACGCTGACCACCGCGGTGCTGCGCTCGTGCACCGGCTGGCCGTCGGGCGTGTGGATCGACCCGCCGCGGCGCACTGCCCCGGACGGTTCGAACTTCCAGCAGCAGCACTGGACCCACCACTTCGAGTACGAGCTGGTCGCCGGCGCCGGCGACTGGCGCAGGAACGGGCTGGTGCGCACCGGGCACGAGGTGAACCATCCGTTGCGCTCGTCGCAGGCTGCACCGGCCGCAGGCGCCCCGGCGCGGGACCGCTACCTCGGGGTGGACGGCGCGGACGTCGTGGTGAGCGCGGTGAAGGCGAGCGGCAACCCGCTGGCCGAGGGCCGCGCACCGGGACCGGTCGAAGGATTGACCGTGCGCCTGATCGAGCCGCTGGGCACGACGCAGCACGGCACGCTCAGCACGGCGTTTCCCACCGACGGCGTGCACGAACTCGACCTGGTCGAGCGCGAGCGAGCAGTCGTGGCCGGGGCGATCGCGTTGACGCCGATGCAGGTCGCCACCGTGCGCGTCGGCGTCACTGCAGCCGAGGCCGAGGCCGAGGCCGTCCTCGTCGAGGAGCGCGACCCGCACCAGCCGACCTACTCGCGGTACTGGCTCGACAACACCGGGCCGGCGCCGATCGGGGACATGCCGGTGACCGTGCACGCCGAGCCTTCAGTCGTCGAGCGGGCCCCAGGGGCGAGCGACCCGTTCGACCTGACGGTCATGGTGTCCTCGGACCGCACCGACGCCACCGTCGACACCGAGGTGGAGGTGCTCGTGCCGCCCGGCTGGACGGCCGAACCGGCGCGCGTGCCGGTGTCGCTGCCGCCCGGCGGGCACCACCGAGCGAGCGTGCGGGTGCAACCCGCGGCCGATGCCGAGGCAGGCATCTGGTGGGTGCGTAGCCGGATCGAGTCCGGCGGGCAGTCGGTCGAGGATGTCACCCGGGTGCTGCTGGGCGCGGTCGACCCGCCGGAGGTGGAGGTCGAGCTCGTCGGCCCCGACCCGCTCGTGACCGGACAGGACGACCGCATCGTCGCGGCCGTCACCAACCATGCCCGTAGCGCAGTGAGCGCCCGGGTGCAGCTGATCAGCCCGTGGCACACGTGGGAGCTGGTCGACACCTGGGACACCGGCGTCACCGTGGAGCCCGGCGACACGGCGCGGGTCACCTTCGCCGTGCATGCCCGGGCCGCCGCGGAGACCGGGTCGTGGTGGGCGTTGGCCAAGGTGGCCGTCGCCGGCGCGCTGCACTACACCGAGCCCGTCGAACTCACGGTGCGATCTTGACAACCGCTGCGTTCGTGCGCGGCGAACCGGTCACGGCCGCCGAGATCGAGGCGCGGCTGGCGCGGGTGCGCATGTCCGGGTTCGGCGCGCGGCTGCCCGACGCCTCGACCGCTGAAGGACGCAACGCGCGCCGGTGGGTCACCCAGCTGGTCTGCGCGGAGCGGTTGGTCGCCGCCGAACTCGGCACCGCAGCTGCGACCGGGGGCCGGCTGACGATCGCGCGCGCCCTGGGCGTCGGCGGGGTAGCGGCGGCGCTGCTCGCCGTCCGTCCCGATGCCGCCCGAATCGTGGCCGCGCCGGAACCGGACGAGGCGACCGTGCGCGATTACTACGACCGCAACAGCGACCGCTACGCCGACCGGGGCATCGACTACGCGGACGCCCACGCCGACATCACCGAGTTGCTGCGGACCGCGGCACACGATCGGGCCTTCGGCGACTGGCTCGATCAACGGATGGCCACCGACGTGCGCCTGCTGCCCGGTTTCGAGCACCCGGCCGACCCGCACCATGCCGACGCCACCCACCGACACTGACTTGGAATGATGGACGTATGGACTCTCGCTATCTAGGCAACTCCGGCTTCCAGATCTCGGAGATCATCTACGGCAACTGGCTCACGCACGGCTCGCAGGTCGAGAACGAAGTGGCGACCGCGTGCGTCCGGGCGGCCCTGGACGCGGGCATCAGCACGTTCGACACCGCCGACGTGTACGCCAACGGCGCCGCCGAAGAGGTCATGGGCGCAGCGCTGAAGGGCGAGCGCCGCGACTCGATCGAGATCTTCACCAAGGTCTACTGGCCGGTCGGACCCAAGGGGAAGAACGACGTCGGCCTGTCGCGCAAGCACATCATGGAGGCGATCGACAACTCGCTGCGTCGCCTGCAGACCGACTACGTCGACGTGTACCAGGCACACCGGTACGACTCGTTCACCCCGCTCGAAGAGACCATGCAGGCCTTCGCCGACGTGGTCCGCTCGGGCAAGGCGCTCTACATCGGGGTCTCGGAGTGGGCGCCCGAGCAGATCAGCGCCGGGCACGAACTTGCGCAGCAACTCGGTGTCCGGCTGATCTCGAACCAGCCGCAGTACAACATGCTCTGGCGGATCATCGAGGACGAAGTAGTCCCCACCTGCGCCGACCTCGGAATGAGCCAGGTGGTGTTCTCGCCGATCGCGCAAGGCGTGCTGACCGGCAAGTACCTGCCCGGCAAGGACGCCCCGGAGGGCTCGCGGGCGACCGACACCAAGGGCGGCGCGGACATGATCTCGCGCTGGATGACCGACGACGTGCTCGGCCGGGTTCAGGAACTCAAGCCGATCGCCGACGACCTCGGGCTGTCGATGGCCGCGCTGGCGGTGGCCTGGGTGCTGCAGAACGACAACGTGGCGGCCGCGATCATCGGTGCCTCGCGCCCCGAGCAGGTCGGCGAGAACGTCAAGGCCAGCGGCGTGCGCCTCGACGTCGAGGTGCTCAAGCGCATCGACGAGGCGCTCGGCGACGTCGTCAACCGCGACCCGGCGCAGGTGATCAAGACGACGCCGAAGCGCCGACCCTAGGACGACGAGTCGCGGCGACCGGCGAACAGGCCGCGGATCGCGAAAGCGGCCAACACGCCGAGGCCGACTGACTTGATCGTGCGACCGCGTTGTGACGGTGCTGCCTGTTCAGCCCTTGCCGGCTGGGCAGGCGGCTCGTCACCCGTCTCGTCCGCCTGCTGCGCCTGGCGCAGTTCTGCCATCACGCCCAGGTTGGGCGCGTCGCGGCGCAGTTCGGACTCGCGCTTGGCCTCGCCGGCCCCGAACCCCGAGTCGCCGTGCGGTCCGGCCAACGCCGAGGTCACCAGCGAGTAGGTGGACACCCAGCGGGCCCAGCCACGCTCGTCGTCGGGGCCGGTCGGCGATGCGCACACGTGCGGGTCCGACCCTGGGGCGCGCGGGTCGGACGGCAGGCTCTCGTACAGGTAGTTGCGAGCCAGGTCGAGATGCTCCCAAAGCATCGTGCCGTACTCGGACATCGCCTTGAGCGCCTCGCTCATTTCGGCGGCGCGGGCGCGGTGCTGGTCGACACTCATCCCTTCCCGCTCATCGGACATCGCCCGCTCGAGATCGAACACGTCAGGTTGGGGGATGGGTTGCATCACGTGAGTTCCTTTCCAAGTCGTCCGGCGGTCTCCACCATCAACGCGTGCACGAACGCCTGCGGCAGATTGCCGCGCATCTGGTGTTGCCGCGAGTCGTATTCCTCGCTGTAGAGCACGGGCGGGCCGGTCGCCGCCCGGGTGCGTTCGAACCACGCGCGCGCTTCCACCGGGTCGCCCGCCTGCTGCAGGGCCAGTGCGACGAAAAAGCCGCAGAGCAGGAACGATCCCTCGGCCTCGGCCAGTGGCCGCTCGTCGTGGCGGAACCGGTACGCATAACCGTCCACGGTCAGTTCGCGCAGGTACGCCTCGAGGGTGGCTGCGGTGCGCGGGTCGCCGGGAGGCACCGCGCCGCGCAGCGGTGGCAGTAGCAGCGCCGCGTCGAGCCCGAGGTCGTCGGCTGCGCGCTGCCAGCGGCCGTCCGGATGCAGCGCATGTTGTGCGGTGTCGGCGACGATCTGGTCGGCGAGGGTCAGCCAGCTCGCGCCCGCGGAGTCGTGGCGCGCTGTGCCTGCTGCGCGCAGTCCCGCTGAGGTGATCAGTCTGCTGTGGGTCCAGGCGCGTTCGTCGAGTTCCCAGATCCCCGCGTCCGGCTCGGCCCACCGGTCGGCGACGGCCTTCACGGCAACCTCGGCGGCCCGGGCGCCGTCCGTGTCCAGCACGCCGAGGCGTTCAGCGGTCGCGAACAACAGCAGCGACTCGCCGAACGCGTCGAGCTGGAACTGCACACCGGCGCGGTTGCCCACCACATCGGTACCGCCTGGGTAACCGGGCAGGTCGAGGTGCCGCTCGTCGGGCACGGTATCGCCGGTGACCGTGTAGGCCGGCCGCAGGTCGGGCCCGTGTTCGAGTACCCGCGCGGTCACGAAGCCGACAGCGGACTCGAGCAGGTCGCGCGCGCCGGACACCGCGGCGGCCTGGCCGGCGTAGCACTGGTCGCGGATCCAGGCGTAGCGGTAGTCGTAGTTGCGGCCGGCCTCGGACCGCTCGGGCAGGCTGGTCGTCGCTGCGGCCGCCATGCCGCCGGATCGGCTGGTGAGCCCGCGCAGCACCGCCAGGTTGTGCACGGTGTCGCCGGCCGCGAGGGTGCCTTCGGGGACATCGGCGTAGGCCTGCCACGCCGCCTCCGTCGCCTGCCAGGTCGCGTGCGGATCTGCGGGACGGTCCGGTAGTGGCTGGTCGGACAGTTCGAGGACGAGGTGGTGGTGGCCGCCCGGTGGCACGTCGAGCCGCAGCGTGAAGGTGTCATCGCGGTGCTGCGCGCCCGGACCGCTCGTCCATCGTCCGTACAGATCACCGCAGCGGAAGCTCCAGACCCCGTTGTCCGAGCGCACGTCTTCCGCTTGGGCGGTGTCGTAGGAACCGCGGGGACGGAACGTCACATCGACGTCGGCCGTCCTGTCGAGCGCGTGCACCGTGCGCAGCAGCACGAGCCGGTGCTCGTCCGCCGGATAGGCCAGCGCCTCGCGACACTCGATCACCCCGCTCGTGGTGACCCACCGGCTGCGCCAGATCAAGCTGCGCGGCTCGTAGTAGCCGCCCCACACGAAGCGATCGCGCGGGCTCACGGCATAGGTGCCGACGCCGCCGGCGAGGGTCGAGAACACGGACGCGCTGTGCCACCGCGGCGCGCACATCCAGGTGATGTCGCCGCGCGGCCCGAGCAGCGCGCCGCGCTCACCGTCGCCGAGCAGCGCGTACTCGCGCAACACGTGCGGTTTCAGCAGCGCGGAATCGGTCATCCGTGGTGCCGCCCGGTCAGAGCCGCGAAGATACCGGCGCCTGCGAAGGCGGTGGCCACGGCCCCGCTGGCGACAGCCGCCGGGCGATACCGCGGCATTCGCTGCGCCACCCACACCATGCTCGCCGCATGACTGACGTCCGTCCCGACACCGAGCGCGGCGACCGCGGTGGTCGGGCGGGCGAGCGTCAGCACGGCCTGCCCGGCCATCCGCGCCCCGAGCAGCCGCACGATCCAGTCCGCGGGACGCGCGCCGGTGCGGCTCACTGCGGTGCTGACCGCGCGGGGACGGGCGAGCAATGCCGCGCCGAGCACGCCGGGCGGCACCGCGAAAGTTCGACGGCGCGTCGCAGCCGAGCTCACCGGCGCCGTCCCATCCCCAACAGCAGCGCGCCGGTCGCGAGCGCGCCGCCGGCCAACGCGACCAGGCCGTGGTGATGCGAGGCCCACAGTTGCGGGTCGCGGTTCACGGCGTGGTCGTCGAACTCGCCGTGGGCGCCGAAGTCCTTGCCGTCCTCGTCGTCGGCGGGTTCCCAGAGGTTGGCGGGCGCGTTCGGATCCTCCGGCTCGTCGGTCTGTTGCCCCTTGAAGCCGGTGCGGGCGAGGTACCGGTCGAGCAGTCCGGGCGCGATCGCGTTGGCGGCCAGGGTGAGGGCGGTGCTGGTGCCGACCCAGTACTCGCGGCGACGCGGATGGTCGGCGGCATGGACGACGGCGCGCGCCGCCACCTCGGGCTGGTAGATCGGCGCCACCGGTTGGGCGTGACGGGGCAAGCGGTTCAGCACCCATGAGAACTGCGGGGTGTTCAGCGCGGGCATCTGCACCATCGTCACGCGCACCGAGGACTTCTCGTGCAACAACTCGCAGCGCAGCGCCTCGTGGAATCCCTGCGTTGCGTGCTTGGCGCCGCAGTACGCGGTCTGCAGCGGAATACCGCGGTAGGCGAGCGCAGAACCGACCTGCACGATGGTGCCGCTGTCGCGCGCCCGCATGCGCCGCAGCGCTGCCATGGTCCCGTAGACGTAACCGAGGTAGGTCACCTCGGTCGCGCGCCGGTACTCCTCGGCCGAGACCTCCCAGAACGGCGCGAACACCGAACTGAACGCGACGTTGACCCACACGTCGATGGGCCCGGCCCGCTCCTCCACGCGGCGCGCGGCGTCCTCGACGGCGTCGGCGTCCGAGACGTCCACCTCGATCGGGATCGCTCGCCCGCCGGCCTCCTCGACCTCGCGGGCGGCACCTGCGAGGCCGCGCTCGCCGCGGGCCAACAGTGCGACGGTGTCGCCGCGTCGTCCGAATGCCACTGCGCTCGCACGGCCCACACCGCCGCTTGCGCCTGTGACGACCACTGTTCTGGCCATCTGACTTCTCCTTTCGTACTGGGGGCTAGGTCGTCCAGCCCGCGGCCCACAAGTCGACGTCGGCGGGCTGGTCGGCACTGCCCGCGAACGCTGTCAGCGCCTCCACCAGTGCGTTCCGCTGCTCGGCGGTCATCCGCTGCAATGCGGGACGGACCGCTCGTCTGCGCGCGCTCGCCACCTGGTTGACCAGCGAGCGCCCCTCGGCGGTGACCGACAGTCGCACCCCCCGCCGGTCGCGCGGATCCTCCTCGCGACACAGCAGCCCGTCCTCGACCATGCGCTCGCATGCCCGGCTCGCGCGCGACACGTGCAGGCCGGTCGCTCCCGCGAGATCGCGGACTCCGATGCCCGGCCGGCTCGAGACCACTGCGAGGATCCGCAACTGGAGGAGATTGACCTGGTCGGCGACCGCGCCGGCTGAGCGGACGCTGACCGCGACGAGGAGCCGGCAGGCGGCCAGCACCGCGTCGATCTCACGCGTTCGCAACCTCTCGCGCGAACCGACGACGTCCGCTCGATTCGTCACACTCCGATCTTTTGCCCACTCGTTGCAAAGTGCAAACATTCGCGCTAGACCGGATCACAGGACATTTGGGTAGACCCGCACTAAGGGCGCCGGACAGACGGTCAATCAGAACCGCATCCGGCCATGTCCGAACGTCAATGCCGACGGTTGAGGAAGGAACGACAACATGGCTGACACGGTCGCCGATGTGCTGCTTGCGCGGCTGCGGGAATGGGGAGTGGGCCAGGTCTTCGGCTATCCGGGTGACGGCATCAACGGACTGCTCGCGGCCTGGGGTCGCGCCAACAACGATCCCCAGTTCGTCCAGGCCCGGCACGAGGAGATGGCCGCCTTCGAAGCGGTCGGGTACGCCAAGTTCTCAGGAAAGGTCGCCGTGTGCGCGGCGACGAGCGGGCCGGGCGGCATCCACCTGCTGAACGGGCTGTACGACGCGAAGCTCGACCACGTGCCGGTGGTGGCGCTGGTCGGGCAGACCAACCGCAGCGCGATGGGCGGGTCGTACCAGCAGGAAGTCGACCTGCTCAGCCTGTTCAAAGACGTGTGCAGCGACTACGTGCAGATGTGCACCGTGCCCCAGCAGCTGCCGAATCTCATCGACCGGGCCATCCGCGTCGCGGAGTCCGAGCACGCGCCGACCTGCATCATCTTCCCCTCCGACGT
>DASXJR010000052.1:0-29669 GCA_036497285.1 Jatrophihabitans sp. | reverse complement strand
GGTTCCGTTCGACTCCGGCTTCCGAACCAAGACGTTGGTCGCGGACATCCAGGCGACGCCGAGCTTCAACAACTTCGAGTACTTCACCAAGTTCGAGACGTTCCCGTCCGACTTCGTCAACAGCTTCTACGGAGCGCGAAGCGTGCAGATCAACTCGGGCAGCACCAGCGGCTCGTCGCTCACCAGCCCCGGCGTGCTGAACTGGCAGGGCACGTGCACCTCAGGTGATCCCAACGATCTCTCGCACTGCACTCCGAGTGGTGGAACCGTCTCCGACTACAGCACGAACATCTGCGACGATCTGTACTTCCCGAGCGACAACGGACCGGGTCGCGGCACTGACACGGCCTGGGACAACGTCAATCGGCGCCCGGCCAACGCACTCGCGACGATGGGCACCGACAGCACGTTCGCGTATTACAACGAGCACGGCACGTTCACACCGAGCGCCGGTGGCGCCGTCTCGGAGACACACACGGACACGTGCGATTCGTCGTTCGAACCGAACATGGTCATGGACGGACCGATCTACAGCCAGGACACGTACCTGGTCGACCGGGGCAAGGACACCGGCAACTCCAAGAACAGCATGCCGATCTTCAACGACACCGCGTACTCGATGTGGGACGGGACGACGAACGGCGTGCGGCAGGCTGTCGGGCCCAACAACGGTTACGCGCGTGCCTACCCGGGCACGAACGGCGAGATCTCGACGACTCAGTCGCCACAGCCGGTCTACACCACCGACGAGCTCGAGCTGCCCGCCAACGCCAACATCGCGAAGGGCCTCGCCACCTGCACATACACCGGCCCGACCCGCATCCTGATGAAGCAGGGCATCGCCTACGTCACCAGCCCGATGACGCCGACCTCGCCGATGCCGATCGGCCCGCGCTACTGCTACACGAGCACCGGGAACTTCGCGAACACGAACTCGGTGACGGGCACCGGCGTTGCCAACGCGCAGGTGCCCGTCAACAACACGATCATCTACGTCGCCAACCCGACCGCAAGCACGCACCCGGTCGCGACGAAGGCCAACCCCATCTTCAGCCTGGCCGCGACGGTGACGCCGCCGTCCGGTACGTCGCCCTCGTCGACCGTTACCGGCGCGTGGGCCGCCGGCGCCTACTCGGGCACGTCGGCGTGCGCCGCGAGCAGCTCGCCGCTGACGCGCCGAAATGTGGACTGCGAGGCATCGGCCACCGCGAACAATGCGACGACGGCGCCCGATCTCTACACCGCCGTCCAGCAGCAGGTTTCCGCCGAACTCACAAGCAACGTCACCGATGCGAACCTCGCTGCAGACCTGAAGAACAACCTGAAGCCGCTCTTCGCGGGAAGCCGCTGGCTCGACGCCGCCCCGACGACGATGAGCAACAACGACGTGAAGTACGTCGTGACCGTCACCGGACCCACTGCCGGCACGTCATCGACGGTCAAGCCGGATACGCAGACCGACACCTTCTACCAATCGGTCACCGGCCAGGGCTATACCTCGACCCCGAACTCGTGGACGCTGAAGATCACCCGGTACGCGTGCAGCTCGAGCGGCGGGTGCGACACGAACGGGAACAACAAGTTCTCCTCCGCCGACGAGATGACCGGCGCGCTGAGCCGCACGACCGCAACCCCGAACAGCCCGACGAACTCGACGTCGACCTGGCCGTGGTTCGGGGCGCAGACCGGTGCCAACACCTACACCGACATGAACAATGACATCACCCAGTACCAGAGCAACTGGGGTGACGTATACGTCCAGGGCCAGCTCACCGGCGAGATGACCGTCGTCGCCGAGCACGACATCGTCGCGACCAACGACATCACCTACACGAACACCAACGTCAGCAACACGTCGGACGGGCTCGCGCTCGTCGCCGACCACAACGCCCGCATTTATCGGCCGATGACGTGCACCGACGACGGGACCGCTGGTGCGACGACCGGCGGCTACTGCCCGAACGACCTCACCGGCGTCTACAACACTCCGTTGTCGTGGCCGCTGCCGAACAACTTCCCGGCGTTGAAGTACAAGGCCGACAACGCACCGTCGATGACCGGATCGTCGACCGGCAGTGGACAGGGCAACCTCTACGCGACCGTCTTCACCCTGCGCGGCAGTTTCATGATCGACAACTTCTATCGCGGCAACATCGGCGCAGGCGCGACCGTGACGGGCGGCCTGTACCAGTACCACCGCGGGCCGACCAGCCTGCCCTACCAGGGACGCCCGTATCAGGGTTCGACCACGAAGATGCCGGGCGTCACCCTCACTTACACCTACGACAACATGCGGCAGCTGCAACAGCTCAAGGGTGGCCTGCGCGTGCCGTGGGTGCCCAATCCGCAAAACCGCCCGAGCACCAGCTCGC
This sequence comes from Jatrophihabitans sp., assembly GCA_036497285.1. GTDB lineage: Bacteria > Actinomycetota > Actinomycetes > Mycobacteriales > Jatrophihabitantaceae > RYN-133. The sequence goes on along the minus strand of DASXJR010000052.1, from coordinate 27,297 downwards.
GGACCTGGAACACCGTCGCAATCTCGACCGGGAGCTGAAATGGCAGGAAAGCGCAGCGCGCCGAAAACTAGAAAGCACCGCCAAGTCGGTATGGGCAAGATCGGCGTGCTCAACTCGGACGGGCACGCGATCGGCATCGACATCGGCGCCACTGCCGTACGCGCAGCGATCGTGTCCCCGGGAACGATGGATGGCCATCCGTCGGTCACCGTCAACGGCCTCGGCCAGCACGAACTACCGCCCGGCGCGGTCGTCAACGGCGTCGTCTCGGATCAGGCGGCGGTGAGTCGCGCTCTGAAGGCGTTGTGGGACGCGAACAAGTTCGAGTGCAAGAGCGTCATTCTCGGCGTCAGCAATCAGCAGGTCGTGGTTCGGGATCTGACGCTGCCCAACCTCGGACCGGACCAGATGGCCAAGGCGTTGCCGTTCCAGGCGCGCGAGGTGGTCCCGATCCCGCTCGATCAGGCGTTGCTCGATTTCACACCGCTCGGCCCCCCGGACGAAGCGACCGACACGGTGACCGGCCTGCTCGTCGCGGCCCCGAGGCAGCCGATCTCGTCGGCCGTCCAGGCGGTCGAACGGGCGGGACTGCGAGTCGCGAGAGTGGATCTGTCGTCGTTCGCGGTGTTGCGCTCGATCGCCGACGAGCGGCTGGGTGTCGAAGCGGTCATCGACATCGGTGCTCACCTGACGACGGTCGTCATTCACAACCATGGCATCCCGAAGGTCGTCCGGACCGTCACCCGCGGCGGCAACGAATGGACCGAGATCCTCATCAGCAAGGGCGGCATGGACGACGCCGCCGCCGAGAGCGCGAAACGGACAGTCGGTCTCACGGATGCCGACTCGTCGATCAGGACGATGGTCGGACAGGCGCTGCGCCCGCTGATGGCCGAGATCCGGAGTTCGATCCAATACTTCGGTTCGACAAATCCGGGTGTCCGCCTCGAGAAGGTCTCACTGGCGGGCGGTAGTGCGCAGCTTCCCGGAATCGCGCAGGCGTTCACCGATCAGCTCGACGTGCCGACCGAGGTCGTCACTCCGATGCGACACATTCGCAACCGATACAACTCGAAGGGCGATTCCAATGACACCGCGGCGACAGCCGTCTCGGTCGGACTCGCGATCGGAGCAGTGGCATGACACTCACCGCGCCCCCCGCATCCCGGCTCTGGAGCAGCATGCCTGGCTGGGGAATAACGGCCAACCTGCTCCCGCCGGAGCTCATCGCCGCGCGACGGCTCAAGACTGTGCGCAAGATGATCGTCGCGGCCCTGGTGCTCGTCGTCGTGCTCGGCGCGGCCGGCTACGGCTACGGCATGTACCAACAGGGTGACGCCGAGTCGGCGCTGGCGGCCGAGCAAGCACAAACTGCACAGTTGGTGGCCCAACAGCAGAAGTATCAGGAAGTCGTGACGATCAGCGGATCAATCGCGCAGGTCAAGGGACAGCTCGCGACCCTGATGACGGGTGACGTCGACGTAGCGAAGCTGGTCGGCATTGTGACCGCCCGCCAGCCACATGGCGGGACCATAACGCAGCTCCAGGCGACGCTGGTCGCGGACCCTGCCCAACCGTCGACCGACGGCGGCGCAAGCGTGTTCGACAATTCGGGCCATACACACATCGGCACGATGAACATCACCGGCACCGCGCCCAACATGCCCGCGGTTGCCGCATACGTGAACCAACTCGGCTCCGCGTCGGGCATCGTCGGCGTGTTCCCGAGCTCGCAGACGGGCGCCAACCATTCCGTTCAGTACACGATTCAGCTGACGTTGACGGACGCGCTGCTCACCCACCGCTTCGACATGGTCACGACGACGCCGACCGGAGGCAAGTGATGGCTCGCGACAAGAACGAGAAGGTCTGGATCGGTGGCGGCGCGGTGGTGGCGCTGCTCGTTGCCGGCGCAGCGTGGAGCTTCGTGGTGAGCCCCAAGCTCAGTCATGTCGACTCGCTTCGCTCTCAAACCTCCGACGCGCAGACGCAGAACCTCAGCCTCAATGCGAACGTGTCGAAGCTCAAGGACGAGTACGCGCGCATCGCCACCGTACGGAAGCAACTCGCTGAGGCGCAGGCCCAACTGCCGTCCGACAGCGGAATGTCGGCGTTGACCACCCAGCTCAGTGCGCAGGCACGTGCGAACCACGTCTCGATCACGCAATTCACCGCGACCGACCCGGCTCCGGTTGGAGTGGCGTCAACCGCGCCGGCACCGACAGACTCGTCATCGGCAGCGCCTGTCGCAGGCGCTGCCACCTCCGCGGCGCCCAGCGGAAACTACTCGATCGCGGTGACCCTCTCAGTCAACGGATCGCAGAGCAACGACCTCGCGTTCGCGCGGGCTGTCCAGCAGCAGGGACCGCGAATCGCGCTGGCGTCGAGCGTCCAGCTCGCGACGGGGTCGGCCGCCACCGGGTCGGGCGGTGGCTCGGGCGGAACGACGATGACGCTTCAGCTTGACGTGTTCGTCGCACCGGTTGCGCCGGCCGCGCCGGCTGCCACGCCAACAGCGACGCCCAGCACCGCTCCGTAATTGCGGCCCGCCGGCGCGGGCGGATCGACTGGGGCGGCCGACTGTGTTGACGGGTGGTCGGCAAGGTCGCGATTCTCGGCGTTGCCGGCGACTCAGCCGGTGACGTAGCGCTCCAGCTGATCGCGGTCCTGCTGCAGTTCGCGCATCCGGCTCGACACCACGTCGCCGATGGACACCACGCCGATCAGGGTGGAGTCGTCGAGCACCGGCAGGTGCCGGATCCGGCGCTCGGTCATCAACGTCGCCACCGCGTCGACCGGGTCGGACGGGCTGCAGTGCACGACCTCGCGCGTCATGATGTCGCCGACCGCCGCAGCCAGCACCTCCACGCCACGTTTGTGCAGCTGCCGCACGATGTCCCGCTCGGAGACGATCCCCTCCACGGCGTCACCGCTACTCACGATCAGCGCGCCGATGTGGTGCTCGGCCAGCTGCTCCAGCAACTGTTCCACGGTGGCGTCAGCAGTGATCGTCCAGACGTGGTTGTCCTGCTTGTGCCGCAGGATGTCCGAGATGTGCACGGCTGCGCTCCATGGCTGACGAGAAAGCTGACGACGACCTACACCTAGCTCTGACCGTAGTCAGCTCACCGGCGATGACAAGCCCGGGGTTGCCGCGGCTCACACCGCGCGCAGGGTCGGCGTCTCGCTCGTCTCGGTCCGCAGCACGGTCACGGCCAGCGGCGCGCGCTCACGCAACCACTGCGTGACCTCGTCGGCAGGCAGCGGCCGGGCGATGTGCCAGCCCTGCACCCCGTCGCAGCCGAGCGACTGCAGCATCCGCATCTCGGCCGCCGTCTCGACCCCCTCGGCGATCGAGGGCATCCCGAGCGTGTGCGCCAGGTCGATGAGCGCTCGCACGATGCCGACCGCCCGATCGCCCTGGGACATCGCGGAGATGAATCCGCGGTCGATCTTGATCTCGTCGACCTGCAACGAGCTCAACCGCAGCAGGGACGAATAGCCCGTGCCGAAGTCGTCGAGGCTGATCGTCACGCCGAGCTGGTGCAGGTCGGCAAGGTTGCGCTTGGCCTCGTCCATCTCGTGCGTGACGATGCGCTCGGTGATCTCGAGCTGCAACATGCCGGCCGGCAGGTCGTGCTCGCGCAGCCCCTCGGCGATCACGTCGGCGAGCGCCGAACTGGTCAGGTCGGTGGGAGCGATGTTGACCGCGACGGGCACATTCATGCCCTCGTCGCGCCAGGACGCCATCTGCTTGAGCGCGAGGCTGACCACCCGCTCGGTGAGCAGCGGCATGATGCCCGAGTTCTCGGCGAGCGGGATGAACTCGTCCGGCGGGACGAAGCCGCGCACCGGGTGCCGCCAACGGATCAGCGCCTCCACACCGATCGGCGTGCCCTGCGTGGTCGACACCTTCGGCTGGTAGTGGAGCTCCAGCGAGTCGTCGGCGAGCGCCTGGCGCAGTTCGCTGAGCAGACCGAGGCGGTCGGCCGAGTTGAGGTCGCGCTCCGGCGAGTAGACCTCGACCCGCATCCGGGTGGCCTTGGCGCTGTACATCGCGACATCGGCCCGCCTCAGCAGGGTGGTGCCGTCGGTGCCGTGCGCCGGGCACAACGCCAGGCCGACGGAAGCCTCGGCCTCGAGGCTCAGGCCGCCGAGGTCGATCGAGTGCGAGACCGACGACCGCAGCCGCTCCGCGACCCGGCGTCCCTCGGCCTCGTCGGTCTCGTAGACGATGACTGCGAACTCGTCGCCACCGAGCCGGGCGACGAAGTCCTCAGGCCGGACGCCGTCACGCAACCGCGCCGCGAACTCGATCAGCAGCCGGTCGCCCACCTGATGCCCGAGCGTGTCGTTGACCCGCTTGAAGTCGTCCATGTCGATGAGCATCAGCCCGAACGGAAAACCGTCGCGTTCATAGGTGGTCAGCGCGGCGTCGAGCTCGAACTGCAGGGTGTTGCGGTTGGGCAGACCGGTCAGTGCGTCGTGTCCGGCCGCGTGCTCGCGCTCCAACGACATCGATGCGGTGTAGTACAGCAGCAGCAGCGGGATCAGCAGCAGCGGCAGCACAACCCACGCGTACTTCGCGACCACGACGATGATCGGCGAGATCGCCATCACCGAGAACGACATGGCCGAGTAGTGGCCGAGATCTTCGAAAACGACCGTCTTGAACGGTTTGCTGAAGCTGATCGCGGCATCCACGATCAACAGGTTCGCGACGAAGTAGACCAGCCACACAAGCGGCATCCAGACCAGGTCGGCCGGGTGGCGCAAAGGCAACGGGTGGGCGAGATCGACCGGGCCGTGCATCAGCAGGATCACGAGGTAGCCGGCGCCGACCGACAGCCCGTACTGAGCCGGGTTGAACAGCACTTTCCACCAGCTCTTGCGCGCCCGCAGGTCGGCCGCCAGCGACGCCACGGCGATGCTGATCACTGCGGGCCAGACGCCCCAGATGTACAACATCGCGCAGACGAAGGCGGTCGACATGACCACGCCCTGCGGGTCATGACCACGGCCCGCGACCAACGGCAGGAGCTCGAGCAGGATCAGCAGGCTGCCGGTCATTACGAAGGCTGGAACCTCGGCGACCGAGGGAACGGTGACCAGGTGATAGAGGGCGAGCATGATCACCGCCCAGCCCGCCGGCACCGTCGCGTACCAGGCGGCACTCGACAACGTCAGCGTGCGAAGCGAGAACTCGCTCTTCCTGACCAAGTCACCCTCCTGCCCAGATTCATGGGCAGTATCGGCAGGAGTCGATCTTAGTTAAGGATTCAGCGTCTCGCGTGTCCAGAATTCGCCGCGGCGACCGCGTCGGCGACGATGTCGGGCTGGTCGAGGGGGACGAAGGTCCGGGCGCCGGGGACGGTGACGAGCTCGGCAGCCGGGAACGTCTCGGCCAGCCGCTCGGCGAACTCGAGCTTGAAGAACCGGTCCGCGTCGCCCCACACGAGCTGGACGGGCTTGCTGAACGCGTTGAGTCGGGTCGAGACGTCGAGCAGGTCGCGCTTGTCGATGCCCGCCATGAACCGGGCCGTGTCCGCCCGGATCGCCTTGTCGTGGTCGAGCGTGGTCATCCAGCTCCGGGTGACGACCGGGTCGAGATTGTGCGCGAGCGGGCCGAAGCCCATGGCCGAGTGGCGCAGGAACGTGGGCCGGGTGGTCGCCGCCATCAGTTTGAGCATCGCGCGGCTGCGCCCGGCCTTCACCAGCAGCCCGAACGGGGGTGGCGGGAACTTGTCGAAGGCGTCGCAGTTGGTCAGCACCAGCCGTCCGATCCGCGAGCTGTCGGTGTCGATCACGAACTGGCACAAGGCGCCGCCGGTGTCGTTGCCGACCAGCGTGACCTCGGTGAGGTCCAGAGCGGCGAGAAAGTCGAGGATCAGCCGGGCGACCCCACGCGGGGTCAGGTCGACCGTGGGTCCGAGCGGAATCTTGTGCGAGCCCAACGGCAGGTTCGGCGCGTAGCTGCGGATGCCACGCTCGGCAAGGCGGTCGGCAACGCCGGTCCAGAGCTGGCCGTCGACCAGCAGGCCATGCGCGAACACGACCGGCGGCGCCGCCGAGTCCGCCGGTCCGGCGGCGCGATATTCGACCTGGCCCTGCGGAAGTTCGATCGTCGGCACTTCGGGCTCCTCTCGCGGTAGCTTCATGGTGTGTCGTCACTAACATACATACAGCCTGTATGACTGCCAAGAGGAGAACGCAGACAGATCGGTCCGCGGCCACCCGGGACGCGCTGGTCCAGGTCGCGCGCGAGCGGTTCGCCGAGCACGGCTACGGCGGTGTCGGCACCGAGGCGATCGTGCGCGCCGCCGGCGTGACCCGGGGCGCGCTCTACCACCAGTTCGCGGACAAGACCGAGCTGTTCGCGGCCGTGGTCGAGGCGGTCGAGGCCGACGTCATGTCGCGCATCGACGTCGCGGTCGCCACCTCCGGTCTGGCCGACGTGATCGACCTGATGAAACTCGGTGCGGACACGTGGCTCGACGCCTGCTCGGACCCGTCCATCAGCCGGATCATGCTTGTGGACGCACCGTCCGTGCTCGGCTGGGAGCGTTGGCGCGAGATCGGGCTGAAGTACGGGATGGGGATGGTGCAGGCGCTGCTCGCTCAGGCGATGACGATGGGACGGATCGTGCAGCAGCCCGTGGCGCCGCTCGCGCACGTGCTGATCGGCGCTTTGGACGAGGCGACCTTGTACGTGGTGCGGCACGCGGACCGCGCGGCCGCCCTGACGGAGGTGCGATCGGTGCTGCGCGCACTGATCGACGCGTTCGCGGTTGGGGCCGATCAGTAGCGTGAAACCCATGACTGATCGATTGGACGGAACGGTTGCCCTGATCACCGGCGCAAGCAGCGGTATCGGCGAGGCGAGCGCCGAAGAGCTGGTCCGGCAGGGCGCTCGCGTGGCCATTGCGGCTCGTCGCCGCGACCGGCTCGAAGACCTGGCCAAGCGACTCGGCGAGGACACGCTCGTGATCGAGGCGGACGTGACGTCCGAGGCCGCCGCGCGTGATGCGGTGGAGCAGACCGCAACGCACTTCGGCCGGCTCGACACGGTCGTTGCGAATGCCGGCGTCATGCTGCTCGGCACGATCGTCGACGCGCCGGTCGAGGAGTGGGAGCGCATGGTCGACCTGAATCTCAAAGGGTTGCTCTACACCGCGCACGCGGCGTTGCCGCACCTGCTGTCGGCGGCGTCCGGCGAGCCGCGCAACGTCGCCGATCTGGTGTTGATCAGCAGCGTGGCCGGACGGGTGGCGCGCAACGGCAGCGGTGTCTACAACCTGACCAAGCACGGCGTCGGCGCGTTCGGCGAGTCGTTGCGGCAGGAGGTCACCAAGCGGAATGTACGGGTGTCGCTGGTCGAGCCGGGCGCCGTCGCGACCGAGTTGTCGAGCCATATCCGGGCCGAGATCCGCGAGCAGTCGATGAAACGGTTCGAGGGTGTCGAGCGGCTTGAGGCCGAGGACATCGCGGACGCGATCGGCTATATCGTCACCCGTCCGCGTCGGGTCGCGGTGAACGAGATCCTGATCCGTCCCACCGACCAAGAAGCCTGACCTTCCTGCGAGTTCAGCGGAAGTCGCGGGACTTGGTGCGCAGGCCGAGGTTGAGCTTCTCGATGCGCTCGGCGATGACGTTGACGACACCGTCCTTGGTGTGCTCGAGCATCCCGCGGATCATCAGCCCGCCCGACTCACGCGCCACCCGCCGGTACTTCTGCCAGATCACCTCGTCGACGATCACATTGGTCAGCCCGGTCTCGTCCTCGAGGTTGAGGAAGGTGACCCCACGCGCGGTCGCCGGCCGTTGCCGGTGGGTGACCACTCCGCCGATCAGCACCCGGGTGTGGTCGGGGATCTCGAGCAGCTTGTCGTGCGGGATGATCCCCAGGGCGTCCAGCCGCGGTCGGATCAGCGCGGTCGGGTAGTAGTCGGGCGTGATGCCGGTCGACCACATGTCCGCGATCAGTTGCTCCGGCTCGGTCATCGCAGGGATGCCGACCGGTGGAGCCTCGTCGAATGCTGCGATGTCCAGTTGGCCTGGACGGGCGGTGGCGGCTGCTCCGGCACCCCACAGCGCGTCGCGACGAGGCCGGTCGAAGCAGTCGAAGGCGCCCGAGGTGGCGAGCGCCTCGACCTGATCGGCGGACATACCGACGCGGCGTGCGAGATCGGCCATCGAGGTGAACATGCCGTCGCGCTCGCGGGATTCGACGATCGCCTCGGCGAGTTCGGTGCCGATCGTGCGCACCGACGACAGCCCGAGCCGCACCGCCGGTTGCGCGATGTCGACGCACGGACATTGCACCTTGCCGTTGCCCGGTTCCAGCGACGCCCCCGCGCGCGACAGTGCCAACGACGGCCTGCGCACCTCGACACCGTGCCGCTTCGCGTCATGGATGAGTGACTGCGGCGAGTAGAACCCCATCGGCTGCGCGTTCAGCAGCGCGGCACAGAACGCGGCAGGGTAGTGCCGTTTCAACCAGGACGATGCGTACACCAGCAACGCGAAGCTGATCGAGTGCGACTCGGCGAAGCCGAACGCGGCGAATGCCTGGATCTTCTCGTAGATCTCGTCTGCGATCGCGCCGGTGATGCCGTTGGCTTTCATCCCGTCGTACAAGCGGATCCGCATCGCCTCGATCTTGTTCCGGGACCGCTTGGAACCCATTGCCCGCCGTAACTGGTCTGCTTCGGATGGAGTGAAGTCGGCGACGTGCACCGCGATCTGCATCAGTTGTTCCTGGAACAAGGGGATGCCCAGCGTGCGGCGCAGCGGCTCCTCCAGGCGCGGGTGCGGATACGTGACCGGCTCGTCCTTGTTCTTGCGGCGGATGTACGGGTGCACCGAGTTGCCCTGGATCGGTCCGGGACGGATGAGTGCGACCTCGATCGCCAGGTCGTAGAAACATCGCGGCTTCAACCGGGGCAGTGTCGCGATCTGTGCACGTGACTCGACCTGGAACACCCCGATCGAGTCTGCATCGCACAACATGTCGTAAACGCAAGGCGATTCCTGCGGAATCGTCGCCAGTTCGTACGTGACGCCGTGGAAGTCGCGGATCATCGTCAGGCAGTACTGGATGGCCGAGAGCATGCCGAGCCCGAGCAGGTCGAACTTCACCAGGCCGATCTCGGCGCAGTCGTCCTTGTCCCACTGGAGCACGGTGCGCCCGGGCATGCGGCCCCACTCGACCGGGCACACCTCGATGACCGGACGGTCGCACATCACCATCCCACCGGAGTGGATCCCCAGATGTCGCGGCGAATCCTGCAACTCACCGGCAAGGGCAACAACCTGTGGCGGGATCGCCTTGGTGTCGTTCTCGGTCTCGTGCCCATGCTCGGTTCCCAAGGTCACCTCGGAAGACCAGTAGTAGCCCTGCTCGATCTCCTTGCTCCAGGCGTCCTGCTGCCCTTGCGAGTAGCCGAGTGCTCGCGCGACATCGCGCACCGCCGACTTCGGCCGGTACGTGATCACGTTCGCGACCTGGGCGGCGTGCTCGCGCCCGTGCGTCGCGTAGACGTGCTGGATGACCTCTTCGCGACGATCGGAGTCGATGTCGATGTCGATGTCCGGCGGCTCGCCACGCTCCGGTGCGAGGAAGCGTTCGAACATCAGCCCGTAGTAAACGGGATCGACCGCTGTGATCCGCAATGCGTAGCAGACCGCGGAGTTCGCCGCGGATCCCCTTCCCTGGGCGAGGATTCCGCTCTCACGGCAGAACTTCGCGATCTCCCACACGACGAGGAAGTAGCCCGGGAAGTGCAGCTCTTCGATGATCTCAAGTTCGTGTTCGATCATCTCGTGGGCCTGCTCGGCATGCGGCTTGCCGGCGAACCTCTCGTCGTAGCCGCGGTAGGTGAGGTGGCGTAGGTAGGACATCTCGTCGTGTCCGGGCGCGACGGGGAACGGCGGCAGGTCAGGAGCGATCAGCTTGAGCGGAAAGGCGATCTCGGTGCCCAGCCGATGCGCGGCCTCGACGACGCCGGGCCAGCGAGCGAACCGTTCGGCCATCTCGTCACCGTTGCGCAAGTGCTGCCCGGCCCACGCCGGCAACCACCCGTCGACCTCGTCGAGGCTGCTCCGTGCTCGCACTGCGGCAAGCGCGGTCGCCAGCGGGCGGCGCGATGGGGCGTGGTAGTGCGCTGACGTCGTCGCGACCACCCGCAGCCGGCGCTCCTGCGCCAGTTCGTAGAGCACGTCGTAGCGCTCGTCGGCGACCGGGTCGAGCTCGTGGGACAACTCGACGACGACGTTGTCGCGTCCGAACCGGGCAATCAACTCGTCCAGTGCGCGAGCCGGTGATCCGCCGGCCTCGAGCGCCTGCCGCACCGCACCCTTGCGGCAGCCGGTGAGGATCACCCAGTGCCCGTCGGCCGCATCTGTGATCTCGTCGATGTCGTAGACGGGACGGCCCTTGGCGCCGCCGCGCAGTTGCGCCCTGCTGATCACCCGGCACAGCGAGGCATAGCCATCGGGATCGCGGGCGAGCGCGAGCAGGTGCTGCCCGGGGGGATCGGGTACGCCCACCCGCGCGGCGATCAACTTCTCTGCCTGGGTGCGCGGCAGCGGCACGTCCAGTCCCAACTCGGCGCCGAACCCGGTGGCCAGGCCGATCTTCTCCGCCGCCTCGGCGAAGCGGACGATGCCGTACAACCCGTCGTGATCGGTGAGCGTCAGCGACGAGAGGCCGAGCCTGGCGGCCTCCTCGGCGAGTTCTTCCGGCGAGGACGCGCCGTCGAGGAAGCTGAACGACGAATGGGTGTGCAGTTCGGCGTACGGGGTGCGCGATTCGATCCGCGGAAGGCCGAGCGGTTCGTACTCGTCGCGCTTACGCGACCAGGCGGGGGAGTCGCCGCCATCAGCCTTGAGGGACGGACGCCCGGACAGGCGACGCTCCAGCTCGCGCCACGGAATCTGCGGGTTGTCGAACCCCATTCGACCATTCTAGAACACACGTTCGACCAACAGTGGTTAGTTCCGGCCACAGTGGTCAGTTGCAACTGACCACTGTGGCGCGAACTAACCACTGTCGGCCCGGGCTGGCGTGGTGTGTGATCGCGACATGACGATCCTGTTGGGCACGCCCGAGGCCGGCGAACTGGGCGAGGCGGTCGACGCGCTGCGGAACTGGCAGCACGACGGCGCGCCGATGCAACTGCATCCGGGCGACGTGGGCTGGTTCTGGCGGTTCGGGGCAGAGGCGACAGCCGCGGCGGTGCGAACCTGGCGCCGGGACGGACGGATTCTCGCCGTCGGCCTGCTCGACGCTCCCGAGGTGTTGCGGCTGGCGATCGCGCCGGACGCGCCGCAGGACGACGAGCTGGCGCACCAGCTGGTTGCGGACGTGACCGAGCCGCAGCGTGGCATCCTGCCGGCGGGGAAGATCTTCGTCGAAGCGCCGAGGGGCGCGCTGATCCGAGACCGGCTGTCCGAGGCCGGTTGGAAGGCCGACGAGCCGTGGACGCCCCTTCGTCGCGACCTCAGTCAGCCGGTGAAGGATCCGGGCCTGCGGATCGAGGTGGTAGGTCGCGAGCAGGCGGAGGTGCGGGCGGCTGTGCAGCGGGCATCGTTCGACAGTTCGACGTTCACGGACGAGCGGTGGCAGGCGATGGCAGCAGGATTGCCGTATGCCGACGCCCGGTGCCTGGTCGGGTACGACGACCGGGGCACCGCAGTGGCGGCGGTAACGGTGTGGTCGGCCGGCCCGGGCAAGCCGGGGTTGCTCGAGCCGATGGGCGTGCACCGGGAACACCGCGGTCACGGCTACGGCACGGCGATCACTGTCGCTGCGGCGGCAGCACTCCAGGAGCTGGGCTCGTCCAGCGCGACCGTCTGTACCCCGAGCGCCAACCTCGGCGCCGCCGCCACCTACGCGTCGGCCGGCTTCCAGCAACTGCCCGAGACTTGCGACCTCGCCCGGAACGCCTAGGAATTCCGGGCTTCCGATGCCGGACGGATCGCGGCGATGATGACCAGGGTCGCGGCCGTCGTGGCGACACCCGTCCAGGCTGCGGCCGTGTAGCCGGATTCCCGCGGGAACAGGTCGCTGGTGTAGTGGGCGAGGATCAGACCGCTGAGCGCGCTGCCGATGGAGAAGCCGACGGTGCGCACCACGGCGTTGACGCTCATGGCGCTGGCCGTTTCGGCTTTGGGAGTAGCGGCGAGAATCACGGCAGGCATGGCCGCCGAGAACGCCCCGACCCCGAAGCCGAGGACGCCCATCGCGACAACCGGTTCGGCCAGATGCGCGCGGGAAATCGCGAAAAGCAGGAACGCCATGAGCACGAGGGCGGTGCTTCCCGCGAGCAGCACGCGCGCGCTGACCCGGCCGCGCAGCCGGGGTATGAGTTTGCCCGCGCCGAACCCGAGGACCGAGAACGGGACGAGGACCAGACCGGCCTGGAACGTGTCGAGGCCGAAGCCGTAACCCGCCTCGGACGGGGTCTGCACGTAGCGGGTGATCAGGCTGAACAGCAGGTACATGCCGATGCCGCCGGTGAGCATCACCAGGTTGGCGGACGCGACGGCCGGGTGGCGCAGCAGCCGGATGTCGACGAGGGGGTTGGCGATGCGGGTCTCGAGGAAGGCCCAGATCCCGAGCAGCAGCAGCGCCGCGGCGAGGACGACGACCGCGATCACTGTGTGGTGCTGCCACACGTCGATCTGGCTGATGACAAGGAGCAGGGCGAGCAGCGCGACCGTGAGCAGCACTGCGCCGGGCACGTCGACCCGGCCGGACGGACGGTGCGGCGCCGGCGGAAGCACGAGCGCGGCGCAGAGCAAGGCGGCCGCGGTGATGGCCAGGCCGAGGGCGTACGCGGCGCGGATGCCCGACAGATCGGTGAGCAGACCTGCGAGGGGGTAGCCGACGCCGATACCCGCCGTGGAGGCCACCGACAGCAGTGCGATCGTGCCGGCCGAGCGGGATTCGGGTAGGTGGTCGCGTGCGGTGGCCATCATCAGCGCGATCAGCCCGCCGCCGACGCCCTGCGCGCCGCGGCCGACCAGCAGCATCGCGAACGGCAACGGGACGACCGTCACCACGCTTCCCGCCACGACGACGGCCAACGTTGCCAACACCACCGTGCGTCGCCGCGGTCCGGACCCGAGCCGCGCCACGACCGGGGTGGAGACCGCGCCGGTCAGGAAGGCGACCGTCAACGTCCACTGCGCTGCCGCGAGCGAGACGTGGTAGTGACCGGCGACGGCGGTGATCAACGGCGCGCCGAGGCTGCCGATCACCGCGACGACCAGGCCTATGAAAACGACCACGAAGCCGAGCAATCGCGCCGCTGAGGCGACCGCGGGCTCGGTCACCGTCGGACTATCGGCGTCCGATTCCGAGGCGGTGCTCATCGATGACCATAAGTTAGTGGGTACTAACTATTAACTTCCAGCTCGGTGGCACGCGGGTGGCGCGGTTCATAGAGCCCGATCTCGCTACCGCCGGGGAGTCGGAAGCTCGTGATCAGCCCCCACCGGGCCTCGGTCACGGAGCCGCAGGCGACGCCCTTGTCCCGAAGGTCGCTCATCGTCGACTCGAGGTCGTCGCACATCAGATAGAGCTCGTGGCCGGTTGCGCCGTCACTCGGATGGACTGCAAGCTCCGCAGGCGGCAGCTTGAAGATCAACCACCCGCCGCCGGCATCGACGTGCGGATACCCGAGCACGTCCCGGGAGAACAGTCGGTCAGCCTCGGGGGCCGTGCTGTAGATGACGACGTGCGCCCCGGAGATCGCCATGGCGCCAGCTTGGCATGCGCGGCGCGGACGAGTCACGCAACGAGGCGATACACCGAGACGTGCGAGCGCGAGGACGGGACGAACTCGGCGCCCGTCCAGTCGGCATGCCGCGACTCGAGCTCGAATCCGGCCGTCCGCGCCATCAGGTCGAGCTCGCCGGGCCAGATGTAGCGGTGCGGACTGCGGAAAAGCTTGGCGTCGGTGCCCTCGCCGAACCGGAAATGATGCGAGACGACCTGCTGGTTCGCCACGTCGTAGGTGTCCAGGCCGATGTATCCGGGTTCGGTGGCGAAGACGATCGCCGATCGGCCGGGCGGCGGGAGTTCGGGTACCCACAGTTCGATCACGAACCGTCCCCCGGGCCGGAGGTGCCGGGCTGCGTTGCGGAAGCACTCGACCTGCTCGGATTGGGTGAGCAGGTTCGAGATCGTGTTGAAGACGAGGTAGACCAGCGCGAATTGCCCGGGTGCGGCGGCCGTGGCCATGTCGCCGACGATGACCGGCAGCGCCGCCTCGTCCAGCTTGGTGCGCAACTGCGCGAGCATCGGACGGGACAGCTCGATCCCGGTCACCGGCACGCCGCGTGCGGCGAGCGGCACGGCCACCCGGCCCGTCCCGATGCCGAACTCGAGCGCGGGGCCGTCGCCGGCCAGGGCCGTCAACCGGTCGACGGCCGGGTCGAGCACTTCGGGGGCGAACATGCCTGTTCCCGGGGTGTCGTAGCGGACGGCGGCGTCGTCGTTCCAGATCTCGCCCTGCTGCACGCTGCCGACCCTGCCAACGCCGACAAGCGGATTACAGGGTGCGGCGCATGATCGGCCGGTCTTTGGCGGGACGCGCGACCTCCAGGAATCCGGCCGCGGCGAACGTGGCGACGGTGCCGGGGAACAGGTTGTGCGTGCTGCCGGGCACCGCGGTGTCGATCGGGTAGGCCTCCAGCGCGGGTGCGCCCAGGCGTGCCGCGTGCGCCAGGGCGCCGGCGATCAGGGCCGTCATCACGCCCTGGCCGCGGAACCGCGATCCGACGTAGAAGCACGGCACCGACCAGACGGGCAGGTCGTCGACCTTCGGCAGCCGACGGTTCAGCCAGCCCAGCTCGGCGCGCAGGCTCACCCGGCACCAGCCCAACGCCCGCCCGTCCTCGTCGAGCGCCAGCAGCCCGGGGGCAGGCCCGTCGACGGCGGCTGCGCGCAAGGCGTCCTTGTTCAGGATGCGGTCGCGCTTGTGGTACTCCGCGCCGAGCAGCCAGTACATGCACCAGCACCCGTTCGAGGCGCCGCCGCGTCCGAACAACGTTTCGAGCGCGGGCCACAGCTGCTCGTCGACCGGGCGAACCGCGGCGACACTCACCGCATCAGTGTCACGCGACGAAGTCGAGTACGCGCTGCATCAGCAACTTCGCGGCGGCCGGGTCGTAGGACGGCTGCGTGCTGTCGGCGAAGTAGTGCTGGTCGCCCGGGTAGAGGAACAGCTCGCCGTGGTCGGACTGCGCGACCAGTTCCCGCGCGGCGTCGACGTCACCCTCGTCGATGAAGATCGGATCGGCGTCCATGCCGTGAACCTGAACCGGGACGGCAGCGGGCCAGGTGCCGAACTCGGACGCCGGCACGCAGGAGTAACAGAACACCGCGCCGCGGGCGCCCGGACGGGTCTGGGCCAGCTTCTGCGCCGGCACAACGCCGAGGGACAACCCGAGGTAGAACACCTCTTCGGGCAGCGACTCGACCGCGCGCGTGCCGCGCTCGATCACCTCGCCGAAGCCGATCTGCTCGGCGTGACCGACGCCCTCGGCGATGCCGCCGAACGTCCGTCCCTCGAACAGGTCCGGCGTGTGCACCGTGTGGCCGGCCGCCCGCAGTTCGTCGGCCATGGCGGTCACGCCCGGGGTCAGCCCCAATGCGTGATGGAACAGGACTAGTTCGGCCATGGTGCCTCCTCAGATCAGCTTCGATTGTTCAGTAATCCTAGAACGATCGAGAAGCTTGGATCAATAGCTCGCGGTCACGATTCGTCCGGCTCCGGCAGGCTCGGGTGCTCGGCCGGGTACAGGCCGGCGACGAACCCGTACATTTTCTCGCCGGTGCGGGGCAGTTGCGAGAATTCGTTGACCAGGTCGAAGACCCGGCGCCAGAACTGCGCGGCGCGGTCGTCCGGGATCCGGGCGTAACGCATGATCGCGCGCAGCGTGTCCGCCTTGTGGGCCGGCGCCGACTCCTTCGCCGCGGCCGCCAAATAGCTGTCCGTCAAGGGCAATTGGTCGGGCGTGACCTTGCCGACGTAGAAGATTCGTGCCGTGCGGCCGTAGAAGCGCTCCTCGATCGCGCGCACCTTGCGGGTACGCACGACCTTGAACAGCCCCGCGTCGACGAGCAGTCCGACGTGGTAGGCGACGGTGCTCTTGGGGCGGCCCACCGCCTGGGCCAGCTCGCTGACGGTGGCTGCACGTTCCAGGACGAGTTCGACCAGTGTGCCGCGCAGGTCATGGAACAGCGCGCGCAGTTCCTGGTGCGAGGAGACGATGCGCAGGTCCTCGAGCGGGTAGTCGGGGAGGGTCTGCTCGCTCGACATTTCCGCTACGACCCCGCTAGGTTCGACTGATCGAGAAGTTTCGATCATAGCGGGAGGTCGGCCATGCGACGGGAGCTCACGCCTGCCGAGTTCGACGAGTCGGACGGCGTGGCCGACTGGCGCATGGTGTGGGTGCCCAAGGAGGACGTCGAGGCACGCGTCTTCTACGGTGGGCGGACGGGACGCCCGTTCGGCCCGACAGTGGTCAGTTTCGTGCACAGTGGTCAGTTGCATCTGACCACTGACCGTCCGAACTAACCACTGTCGCGCGAGCTGGTGACGCGGGCGCGCAGGACGGGATAGAGCAGCGCGCCGAGAACGAGCACCGCGGCGCCCGTGACCGCCGCAACCCACGGCAAGCTCACCGCGAGCACGGCGCACCCGAGCACGCCGAGCACCGGGATCCAGCGCGGCGGCCGGCGCTCGTCGGCGCGCAACGTCCAAGCGCTCGCGTTCGCGATGCCGTAGTAGGCGAGCACCCCGAACGACGAGAACCCGATGGCCCCGCGCAGATCGGTCGTGAGCACCAGCACGAGCACCACGGCTCCGACGGCCACCTCGGCCCGCGCGGGCACCCCGTGCCGCGCAGCGATCGTCGACAACTGCGTGGGCAGAAACCGGTCGCGCGCCATCGCCAGCGTCGTGCGGGACACCCCGAGCAGCAGCGCCAGCAACGAGCCGAGCGCCGCGACCGCCGCACCGACCCGCACCACCGGCGCCAACGCATGCAGGCTGCTCGCGGCCACCGCATGCTGCAGCGCGGCCGGCGACGCGGCGAGTTCCGGCGCGCCGACCGCCAGCAGCGCCGAAACGTCCACCAACAGATACGCGACCAGCGTGATCGCCAGCGCCACGCCGATCGCCCGCGGGATCGTGCGCGCCGGATCGCGCACCTCCTCGCCGAGCGTCGCGATCCGCGCATACCCGGCGAAGGCGAAGAACAGCAAGCCGCCCGCCTGCAACACGCCGTACGCGGACGAGCCCGGGAACGGTCGCAGGTGGTCGACCGAGGCCGTCCCGCCGAACAGGCAGGCGATCACGACGACCGCCAACACCGCCAGCACCACTGCGACGATCACGCGGGTGGCGGCGGCGGACCGCTGCACGCCGAAGCACCCCAGCGCGGTGAGCGCGACGACCGCCAGTGCACCGGCCAACCGGGCGAACCCCGGAGCGGCGTACGAGGCGAAGGTCAGCGCCATCGCTGCACAGCTGGCCGTCTTGCCGACCACGAACGCCCATCCGGCGAGGTAGCCCCAGAACGGTCCGAGCCGACGCCGGCCGTAGACGTAGGTGCCGCCCGATTCCGGGTACAGCGCGGCGAGCCGGGCCGAGGACGTCGCGTTGCAGTACGCCACGATCCCGGCCAGGCACAGCGAGATCAACAGGCCTGAACCAGCAGCGCGCGCCGCGGGGGACAGCGCAGCGAACACCCCGGCGCCGAGCATCGCGCCCAGTCCGACGACAACCGCGTCGCCGGTGCCCAGCCGCCGGGTCAGTGTGGTGATGCGTGCTCCCGCACGGCGCGCTGCAACACGTCGGCGCTCAGCAGCTCCTTCGGGACGTACGGAGCAGCCAGGTCGGCAGGCAGGTCGTCGCGGGCATGGCTCGAACAGAGCACCACGGTGACCTCGGGCCAGCGGTCGGCGATCACGCGCGCGGCGGTCGGACCGTCGGTGCCCGGCATCCGCACGTCCAGCACCACGACGTCCGGGTGCAGCGTGTCGACCAGGTCGATGGCCTCGGCGCCGTCGGCCCCTTCGGCCACGACGTCGACGTCGGTGGCGCGCTGCAGCACCCGCCGCAGCGCGATCCGGAACGGCAGCTGGTCGTCGACCACGACAACGCGCAGCGCCCGGGTCGGCAGGGAGGGCGTCGACATCTCGGTCATGGATTCTGCAGGAACATCAAGACCGCCGCGACCCTGCGGTTCAGATCCGGTTCCTCGGAGAAGCCGAGCTTGCCGAAGATGGCGTTGGTGTGCTTCTCGACCGCGCGCTCGGTGAGGAACAGCGTGGCCGCGATCGCGGCGTTGTTCTTGCCGAGTGCCATCTGTTCGAGCACCTCGCGTTCGCGCGGGCTGAGCCGGTCCAGCGCCGAGTCGGGACGCGTGCTGCGGGCCTGGACGAGGTGCTCGACGACCATCGGGTCGATCACCGACCCGCCGGCGGCCACGGTGGTGATCGCGTTGATCAGCTCGCGAGCGTCGCCGACCCGCTCCTTGAGCAGGTAGGCGCGGCGCGCGGAGCCACGCTCGAGGAAGCGCACCGCGTAGTCGGCCTCCACGTGCTGGCTCAGCAGCACGACGCCGATGTCCGGTTGCTCCTCGGCCAGCTTGGCGGCGGCCGCGATGCCTTCGTCGGTGTGCGTCGGCGGCATGCGGATGTCGCTGAGCACGACGTCGGGGCGGGCGGAACGTGCCGATTCGAGCAGTTCGGGCAGGTTGCCGGCCTCGCCGACGACCTCGATGCCGTCCTGGTGCTGCAGCAGCCGTTCCAGACCTTGGCGCAGCAGCGCGTTGTCCTCGGCGAGCAGCACGCGGATCGTCACAGTGGGGCACGCTAGCAGCGTCTCGGGCACTCCTCGCAGATCCGGCGGAACTCACCTGCTCCCATCCCGAGCGTGGTGGTAGTAGCACCCCCCCACACCAATGTGGCTGACCGGTGTATCGCAGTCGATGCCGCGTGCGCAGCGCGTCCGGCCCATAAGGTGTCGCAATGATCGGGAGGCACAAGACGGTCGCCGACTGGCCGGAAGTACCAGCCGGCGCACCGCTCGTGCAGCTGCGCGACGTGCGCAAGACCTATGACGTGATGACGGCGCCGATGCGTGCGCTGCGCGGTGTCGACCTCGAGATCGCGCCCGGTGAGTTCGTCGCCCTGGCCGGCGCGTCCGGGTCCGGAAAGTCCACCCTGTTGTCGGTCGTCGCCGGGCTGGAACGTCATGACGACGGACTGGTCCTGGTCGCGGGGTTGGACCTGGGACGGTCGAACGCCGACCAGCGCGCCGAGCTCCGCCGCCGGCACGTGGCGATCGTGTTCCAGTTCTTCCGGCTGCTCGAGCAGATGACCGCGTTAGAGAACGTCGCCTTCGCCGCGCAGATCTCCGGCGTCAAGGCGCGCGCCGCGCACGAACGGGCCGGTGACCTGCTCGATCAGCTCGGCCTGCTCAACCGCGCGGCCGACTACCCGGTCACGCTGTCCGGTGGCGAGCGGCAGCGGCTCGCGATCGCCCGCGCGCTCGCGGCCCGACCCAGCCTGCTGCTCGCCGACGAGCCGACCGGATCGCTCGACTCGGCCGGCGCCGCCGAGATCATCGACCTGCTCGGCGAGCTGCACGACGAGGGCCAGACGATCCTGCTTGTGACGCACGACGATTCGGTGGCCGCGGCCGCCGACCGAACGGTGCACCTGCGCGACGGTCAGATCGTCGGAGCGAGCTGACGTGCCCTCGTTGCCCTCGCTGCTTTCCGGGCCGGTCATGCGCCGGTTGCTGTGGCCGGTGTCGGTGGCGCTGGCCGCGCTCGGCGCGACGCTGGTCGGCCTGGTCATCGCCGTGCTCGTGCACGGTGAGTTGCCAGGCGGCGCCGCGGTCGCGCCGGTCACCATCGGCATCGTCGTCGCGGTGGTGATCGGCATCCTCGCAGCGCCCGCGCTGCGCGAGTGGATCCGGTCGGTCGTCCCGGGCCTGCGGCGGGCACCGTCGGAGATCAGCCGCCGGATCGCCGAGTCCGCTGCCCAGCGCCTCCCGGTGGACGAGCTGCTGCGCCGCGCCGCCGAGGCCATGCGCACCGGGCTCGACAGCCCGCGGGTCGAGATCTGGCTGAACTCGCCGACCGAGGACCTGGTGCGGTGGGTGACGCTCGGAGTGATCGACCCGGCGCCGCAGTTCTCCGAACGCGATCGCACGGTCATCTCGCGGATCGGCGTCGCCGGCGAGGGCTGGGCGCAACGCTGGGTGCCGCAGTTGCTCGGCCCGAAGGACCCGCTCGACCCGCGGCGCGCGCCGCTGCGGGTCGGTGCCATCACCGAGGCCGGCGAGCTGCTCGGCATGGTGGTCGTCGGACGCCGGCCCGGCGCGCCCCGCTACGACTTCGACGACGACGACAGCCTGGCTGCAGCGTGCCGCCTGCTCGCCGCGATAGTGCGAAACCGGCAGCTCACCTACGCCCTCGAGGAGAGCCTGGCCGACCTGCAGGTCACCAACGAGCAGCTGCAGCGCTCACGTACCCGCATCGTCACCGCCGCCGACGCCGAACGCCGCCGGATCGAGCGCGACCTGCACGACGGCGCGCAGCAGCACCTGCTCGCGCTCGCGGTCACCGTCGGCCTCGTGCGTCAGATGGTCGCCGAGGGCGAATCGCCCGACGAGGTCGAGGAGATGCTCGGTCAACTCGGCGACGACGTGCGCGCCGCCATCGCCCAGGTGCGTGAACTGGCGCAAGGCATCTACCCGGCACTGCTCATGGACGGCGGGCTCGAACCGGCCCTACGTGCGGTGGCCGGACGCGCCCCGCTGCCGGTCAAGATCGAGACCGTCAACGTCGGTCGCTACCCGCCGAACCTCGAAGCCGCCGTGTACTTCTGTGCACTCGAGGCGCTGCAGAACGCCGCCAAGCACGCGGCGGGCGCCACCGTGGTCGTCCACCTCGAAGCGGACGACGACGCCCTGCACGTCAGCATCCGCGACGACGGTCCCGGCTTCAACGCGTCCGACCCGACCGACGGAATGGGACGCACCACCATGGCCGACCGTCTTGGTGCGCTCGGCGGCACGGTGCGCTGGGAGTCGGCCCCGGGCGAGGGGACGGCCGTGCTGGTCGACGTGCCGGTGCCGTCATGAGGGCGCTGCCGTGAGCAGGTCGACGGCGTGGTCGGCGGTGCGGATGCTGGCGCGGCACGAACTGCGCAGCCGATGGCGCAGCGTGGTGCTGCTCGGCATCGCCAGTGGGATCTTCTTCGGCGGGGCGCTTGCCACCGTCACCGTGCTCGTCCGCGCCGACACCGCCTACGAGCGCATGGTGTCGGCCACCGGCCTCGCCGATGCGCGCGTCGGCACCTACAACATCTACAACGAGGTCAATCTCGAAGACTCGGTACTGCGGCACCTGGCGTTGATCCGGGGCAGCATCCTCAAGCGCACCGACGTCGTGGCCTCGCAGCAATTGACGGCCGTATACACACGCCTCGACGGGCGGGCCGTCGAGTACGTCGGTATCTGGGCGCCGCGACACCAGTGGGACGGACTGGACACCCCGGTCGTCACCGACGGGCGGGTGCCGGCCGAGGACAGACCGGACGAGGTGATGGTCAACGAGCAGGACGCCAAGGCGAACCGGTGGCAGGTCGGTGACCGCATCGGCGTGGGGATCTACCGGTCGGATCAGGTGCGCGACGTCAGCGGTTCGCTCGGCACCCCGCGGGCCGGCCACGTCGAACTCGTCGTCGTCGGCATCTATCGGGTCGCCGACGCCGGACCCGGTTTCGGCGGCATCATCGCGGGCCCCGCCTTCGCGAACCAGTACGACGCGACGGCGGCGATCGGCGAGATCCTGTGCCTGCGGCTGGATCGTACGCAGGAATCACCGGTGTTCGGCAGTGTGCAGGAGCAGGCGATCCGGCTCGACCGCGAGATGTCGCGTCAGTTCGGGCCGGGCTTCTACAACTATGTCGACTACGTCGAGCCGCGGCAGTCGCCCGACCCGGCGATCAGCCCGACCGAAGGTGTGCTGCGCTCCGGACTCGGACTGCTGGCGATCGTGATAGCGGTAGGCGGACTCGTGCTGACGCTGCAGCTGTCCGGACGGTGGTCGGTGCTCGGCCGCGCCGACCACGGCGTCGAGCGCGCGTTGGGCATGCGTACCCGTGAGCAGGTCGTCGCCCGGCTGTTCGCGGCGCTGCCGGCGATCGTGATCGCGGGCGTGCTGAGCGCGGCCGGCGCGCTGCTCGGTGGCTACCTCGAGCCGCCGGGCACACTCAACCGCTTCGAACCGCACCCGGGTTGGCTGGGCCAGCCCGGCACCGTGGTGTTCGGCGCGCTGGTCGTGCTGGTACTGCTCGCCGGCGCGGTGATGATCACTCGTGCCGCGGTGCTGCGCTCGTCCCGGACGGGGACCGACCCGGCGCACTCGCGGTCGCGCTCGCCGAGCCGGTTCGCGCTGACCCCGGTGCTGCGTTTCGCCGCGGCGCTGGCCACCTCGCGCGGGGCGCGCGGCCGCGCCGTCCGCTCCCGCGCGACGATCATCGGGCTGACCGCGAGCCTGGCCATGCTGGTGCTCGTCGTGACGCTCGGAAGCCGGCTCACCGATCTCGAGAGCGCACCCGCGAAATGGGGCTGGACGGCGGACTTCGGAATCGCGAGCAGCACCCCGGCCGTCGACCGGCAGCTGCTCCACGACCGGCGCGTCAGCGACGTGGACAAGATCATCGACGCACCCGTTCACCTCCTGCATCGCGGACAGATCGTGCGCGTGACCGGTTACGGGCGCGCGCCGCTCAAGGGGCAGCTGCCGTACACGACCACATCCGGACGGCTGCCGGAAAGCGACGACGAGATCGCACTCGGCCCGCGCCTGGCGGATGAGTTCGGCGCGCACGTCGGCGATCGGGTGGAACTTGTCGACCTACTGGGGCAGAAGTACGTCCGGACCGTCACCGGCATCGTCGTCTCCCCCACCCTGGAAGGTGAGCCGCTGGGACGGAACGTGATCATGCCGTTGCCCGCGATACGTGAGTCGGCGATCTCGACCGGGTACTCGAACCTGCTCGTCGGCGCGGTCGATCCTGAGGCCGCAGCGGCGCTGCACGCGGAACTGGCCCGCAGCGTCGAGATCGAGGAGCCGGCCGCGCCGAGCGCGATCGTCGCGCTGGGCAAGTTGTCCGCGCCCGCGCGGCTGCTGGTCATCGTGTTGCTGGTCGGGCTCGTCGTGCTCATTGGCGAACACGTCGGCCTGCTCGTGCGCCGCCGCGGCACGCAGTTCGCGATCGCCGCGGCGATCGGCATGACCCGACGGCAACTGATCCTGGCCACGTCTTCATCGACGGTGTTCACGGCCGCGCTCGCGGTGCTGGGCGGCGTGCCGCTCGGGTGGGCGCTGAGCCGGGTCGTGCTCGTCGAGATCGGGCCGCGGCTCGGCCTCGGTCTGGCCGGCCCGGGCGTGGGCACCAGTCTGCTCATCGCGGCGGCCGGGCTGGCCATCGCCGCGGTGCTCGCCTTCGCGCTGGCGCTGGTCGGGCTGGGCCGGCGCAGCATCACCGAACTGGTCGCCGGTTCAGAGGCGGTGGCGTGACTGCGGCTACGTTCGCAGGTATGCCCCGGCTGCTCGTCGTCCATCACACCGTCTCGCCCGCGACCCAGGAACTGCTCGAGGCGGCGCTCGAAGGCACCAGAGCCGAGGGGCTCGACGGGATCGAGGTCACGGTGCGACCCGCGCTCGGTGCCACCGCGCCGGACGTGCTCGACGCGCACGGGTTCCTGCTCGGCACGCCCGCGAACATCGGATACCTGTCCGGGGCGATGAAGCACTTCTTCGACACGGTGTACTACCCGTGTCTGACCGCGCGGGTCGGGGCGCCGTACGGCTTGTACGTGCACGGCAACCAGGGCGCCGACGGTGCGGTGCGTGCAGCGGAGTCGATCACCAAAGCGATGGGGTGGACGCGCGTGCACGAGCCGGTGGTGGTGTCCGAGGCACCGGACAAGGACGACCGCGAGGCGGTGTGGGAGCTTGCCGCGACGGTGTGCGCGTCGCTGCTCGAGCTCTAGTTTTCCTTTCGCCCTATGGGGTCGGTGTGCCGTACACCCTGTTCGCGTGCTTGGCATATGCGCGTCGTCCGACCGCTAGAGCCAGGCCACGCACCGGCGCCGGAACCGCGCCGAGCATCTCGCGAACGACCTGCGGGTCTGCGCTGTAGGCGAGCATGCCGAGCGTGCGCGGACCGTCCTTGACAGGTGTGCCGCGCTGAGCGGCCTTGCCGATCCTGGTCCACTCCTTGTGCGTGACGCAGGACTCCACCAGCGGCATGACCTGCTCCTCTTCGGCGTCGAGGTGCTCGATGAGCGCGTCGTGCAGGCGGGCGTAGATCGCGGCAAGGTGCGCGGCGCGTGTGGCGTCGGCGTCCTGGCGCCACCGGGCCCGCAGCGCGACGGTCTGCGCCAAGAGGTCGGCGACGGTGGCATGCTGGGCCTCCATCAGTTCGACCACCGGGGCAACCTCGCCGGGCACCCGCTCGAGCAGCTTCGGCCAGAGCAACTCGTCCTCGATCGTGTGATGGTGGTGCAGGAAGCGGTCGATCAGGTCGAGGTGTGTGGCCACGACGTTGGCACGCAGCCGGTCCCCGTACTCGACGGAGCGGACCAGGGCCGGCGCCAGGCGCAGCTCGCGGCGGAAGGCGGAATGGATCGTCTTCATCTCCGCTGCCGCGCCGACTGCGGGCTTGGTCGTGCTCCTGGTGACCGTTGCATCGCTCATGATTGTTCGTCCCTTCAGCTCTGGGTTGACCCGTTGTCGCCAGGTCATGAGCGCGGGATGCCGTGCCCGGATACGCGCGCGGCCGCAGGCGGACAGGGTTGGCGCAGATGTGGGATCAACGAACCTTCACGATGCGGACACGACGCCGTTCCAGGACACCGTTTCGCGGCGGCGGCTAGTGCTTGCGCACGACCCGTTCGTCGCCGCCCGTCCACACCGTGATGTCGAGATGGCCGTCGAGCACCTCGACGCTCGAGCCGCCCGCGATGTCGGCAACGAGGAACTGCGGGAACGTCTCGCCGCGCAGGTCGAAGCCGGTGTCGTCGTACAGCGCCTGCGCCCAGCGCTGGTGCAGCGCTTCGTCGCGGACGTCGTGCACCGTGCCCCAGAGCTTCGCGTCGCCGTCGCCCACCTGCGTGTCGACGGTCGCGGTGTGCAGGCTGAACCGGGGATCGCGCGCCAGGTCGGCGAACTTGGTCGTGTCGGGCATACCGACCAGCCACAGCTCGTCCTCGAACAACCGCGGCTCCATCGGGCTGATGCGTGGGAACCCGTCTGCCCGCAGCGTGGCGAGCAGGCACAGGTTGCCGGTTGCCCGGTGCCGCCGCTCGAAGATCGTCGCGATGCGCGGCGCGGCCGCGGCGAACTCGCCCCAGGTGGCCATGTCCGGCACCGTACGTCCGCCGTCCGACAGTGGTCAGTTTCGGCCACAGTGGTCAGTTGCAACTAACCACTGACAGCCTTAACTAACCACTGACTTGCGGGTCGGGCGGAAATAGGGAGTTCTGCCGAGGCGGACGGGGACCTCAGACTCCTAGCTTTGCGGTCATGAGAACTGTTCCTGTCGCCGTCACCACCGCGTTCACCCTGGCCGGACGGTCGGACCGCTGCGCACGAGATCGCAGCGAACGCCGCTACCTGCGCGCCGGACCGAAGCGCCGGCACCCTCAGTCGTAGACCGCGTCCACGGTCCACTCGCCCGCGGGCATCGTGCCGCTGACCAGGTAGGCGCGCCCGCGCACGTCCACCACCTGGCATCGCACGACGCTCCGGGCGGCCTGCGACCACCACCGCTCGTCGACCGGCCACGGACCGGCCCACGACGTGATCGCCACCGGCTTCTCGCTGCCGATCGCGAACAGCGCCGGTGGCGCGGGCACGGCACCGCGTTCGGTCACCACGACCGAGCGCCCGCCCGCGTCGAGTACCCGCGCCGCCCGCGGCGGATCGAGCAGCACGGACGGCGCCGGTGCCGGCAACGCCCCCGGCCACGGCTGCTCGGGCGAGCGCACCGCCACCGGCTCGTCGCCCCACGGCACCAGCCGGGTGCGTTGGGCCGGGTCACGCCCGCCGTCAAGCACCGGCGCGAGCACCGAGCCGTGCCCGAGCAGCGTCTGCACCCGGGCCAGCGCGCGGTGCGCCCGCTCGTCCTCGACGCCTGACCCGCCCCACAGCGACTGCTGGTGCGTGCCGGTCGGCACCGTCTCGATCGGGACGAGCCGCAGCCGGCTGATCCCGCCCGTCGGCCCGTCGGCGCGGGCGAGCCAGCCCTCCAGCTGCCAACGCACCCGGTCGAGCACATCGACGGGCCCGAGCACCCCGGCATGCCGCCACCGGCGCACCGTCTCCTCGCCGTTCTCGGACAGCGCCTGCAACTCGAGACAGGTGCACGCCAGCCCGTGCGCGCCGAGATCGGCGACGAACTGCTCGGCCACCCCGCGCGCGCTGAATGCGACGGTGTCGACGCGGTCGACCGACGGCTCGAGATCGAGCGTTACGGTGAACTCGACCGGCGGACGGCGCGCCGCCACGGGACGGTCGTCGGCGCCGCTGGCCTGTCGGTGTGCCCAGGCGCCGAACGGCCCGAATCGCGCGAGTACGTCCCGCGCGGGCAGTGCCGCGAACGCGCCGAGGGTCATGATGCCGAGCCGGCGCAGCAGATCGACCAACGGGGACGTGCCGAACGGGTCGAGGGTCTCGATCGGCAGTCCGGCGAGGAACTCCGGCGAGCCGCCGGGATCGACGATCACCCCGCGCCGCGCGGACTGCTCGGCGGCGAACGCGCCGTCGGCGATGCCGATCAGGACGTCGGCACCACCGAGCTGCGGCAGCCCCATCACCGCGCGCGACAACGCATGCAACACGCCCGTCTCGCCGCCGAAGTACCGGGTCGGCCCTTTCACGTTGATCGCGGCCAGGCCTGGACGGGTGATCTCGACGCCCGGCGCGATGGTTTCCAGCCCGGCCACCACCGGCTCGAAGGTGCGGGCCTCAGCGGCCTCGTTACGGGACAGGACGGCCAGGTCAGGGCAGCGCGCCTGGGCCTCGCGTCGGCGCAGCCCGCGCCGCACCCCGGCCTGCCGGGCGGAGTGCGAGCAGGCGACGATGTCGTTGCCGGACAGCACCGCGATCGGCGTGTCGGCGGCGAGGCCGGCGTCGAGCCGGGCGGTGGTGACCGGCCAGTCCGGGCACCACACCGCGATCATGCGGGGTGGT
>DASXJR010000051.1:0-5176 GCA_036497285.1 Jatrophihabitans sp. | reverse complement strand
GACCCGGACGCGCTCGAGCGCGCCACCCACAGCCGCAAGCGCCGCGCCGCCGCCCGGGTCGCCGCGAAACGGCTGATCCGCGAGCACGGCCTGCCGATGAAGCTGTCCGGCGTCGACTACGAGCCCGAGGCCCGCAAGACCACGATCTACTTCACCGCGCCGCATCGCATCGACTTCCGCTCGCTGGTGCGTGATCTGGCCGCCACGCTCAACGGCAGGGTCGAGCTGCGCCAGCTTTCCGCCCGCGACGAGGCCCGGCTCACCGGCGGCATCGGCAGCTGCGGACGCGAGCTGTGCTGCTCGACCTTCCTCGTCGACTTCGAGCCGGTGAGCGTGCGGATGGCCAAGGACCAGGACCTGCCGCTCAACCCGCTGCGCATCTCCGGCGCGTGCGGGCGGCTGATGTGCTGCCTGAAATACGAGCACCCGCTGTACAACGACTTCGCCGAGAAGGCGCCCGGCCTCGGCGAGGAGGTCGAAACCCCCGACGGGGACGGGACGGTCGTCGGGCACAACGTGCCGGGGGAGAAGGTCGTCGTGCGGATGGCCGCGGACGGTCGGCGCACCGCTTGCGCGCTCGCGTCGGTCTGCTCGTCCCGCAAGGCGTACGAAGCCCGCGACGACATCGTCCGAGATCGATAGCCGCCGACATCCGCCCGGTCGAGCCTGCCACGTGATGCCCGCCACCGTCGTCTAGTATCGCCACGCCGAACTAGACGGAGGTCATTGCACATGATTCGACGGACACTTTGGGTGACGACAGCCATCGGCGGTCTGGCACTCGGTTCAGTAATGACCGGGACGGACGCCGGCGCGGCGAGCGCACAGCGTGCGGTCACCGTGACCACGGTGGCGCCCAACGCGTCGAATTACCCGGCGATGACGGTGACCGAGCGCATCGGCAAGCCCGCGCCGGGTTACATCTTCGCGGGCCCGAAGATCGACGGCCCGCGGCCCAGCGGTGCTCCCGTCGGCCCGATGATTCTCGACGGCAGGGGTCGGCCGGTGTACTTCATGAACACCCAGGCCGCAGATCGTGCCACCGACGTGCGGGTGCAGACCTACCACGGCAAGCGGGTTATGACCTACTGGCTCGGCGGTACGGGCGCCAACCCCGGCATCGGCGTCGGTGACGACTACATCGTCGACCAGCACTACAAGGTGCTGCGGGTCGTGCACTGGCATGGCACCGACAAGGCGGACCAGCACGAGTTCAACCTGGAGCCGGACGGCGTGCACGCTCTGATCGTCTCCTATCACCAAACGACGACCGACGCCACTAGGGCCGGTGGCCCTGCGAATCAGGCCGTCTTCGACGGGGTCGTGCAAGAGGTCAACCTGAAGACGTCCAAGGTCGACTTCGAGTGGCACAGCCTCAACCATGTCGGTGTCGCCAACAGCTACGAGGCGCTGCCGGCCAACAACACCACGCCGTGGGACTACTTCCACATCAACGCCGTCAAGGTCGACACCGACGGCAACTTCATCATCTCGAGCCGGCACACCTGGACGGTCTACAAGGTCAACCGCACCACCAAGAAGATCATGTGGAGCCTCGGTGGCAAGAAGTCGACGTTCACGATCGGACGCGGTGCGGCGTTCTCGTGGCAACACGACCCGGAGCCGCTGGGCAACAACACCTACCGGATCTTCGACAACGCGGCGACCACGGACGCGGGTGTGCCACCGACCCATCCGCAATCGCGGGTGATCACGATCCAGCTGAATCTGAAGAACAAGACCGCCACAAACCTCGGCCATATCGTGTACCCGACCAACAACCTGTCCGCGCCTTCGCAGGGCAACGCGCAGACGCTGCCGGCGGGCCACACTTTCGTCGACTGGGGCCAGCAGGACCACATCACCGAGTTCAACGCGCACAGGCAGATGATCTTCGACGCGCAGTTCCCGACCAGCCCGACCCTCTACGACTCCTACCGCGCGTACAAGTCGGCGTGGGTGGGCACGCCCACCTGGTCGCCGACCGCCAAGACCAGCACGCCGAACGGCAAGCGGCAGATCGACGCGTTGTGGAACGGCGCCAGCACGGTCAACCGGTGGCGCATCCTCGGTGGCGCCAGTCGCACCTCGCTGCACATCATCGGACGGGTGAACTGGAACGGCTACGACACCGCGTTCCGGCTGTCGAGCTACCCGAAGTTCGTCCAGCTGGTGGCGATCGACTCGCACGGAAACGCGCTCAAGCGCACCGCTCCCCTGCAGGTTTCCTGACAGCTCGGTAGCCGTAGGCGCTCCTGACAGTGGGAGCGCCTACGGTTGAGCCATGCCTACCCGAGACACCGCCTGGCCGGACGGCACTCCGTGCTGGGTCGATCTGATGACCCCGGACCCCGCGACCGCGCGCAACTTCTACGGCGAGCTGTTCGGGTGGGACTACCAGGTCGGCGGTGAGGACACCGGCTTCTACGCGATCGCCCTGCGCGACGGTCATCGGGTCGCCGGCGTCGGTCCGATGATGATGGAAGGCGCCCACCCGGCCGTCTGGACGACCTACCTCGCGTCGTCCGACGTCGACTCCGCGAGCAAATCCGTCGCAGACGCGGGCGGCACGGTCGTCGGTCCGGCGATGGACGTCATGGACTTCGGCCGGATGGCCGTCGTCTCGGACCCGTCCCGCGCGACGTTCGGCCTCTGGCAGGCGGGCAAGCACATCGGCACCGAGCTGGTGAACGAGCCCGGCGCGCTGATGTGGAACGAGCTGCTCACCCGCGACTACGAGGGCGCGAAACAGTTCTACACGTCGGTGTTCGGCTACACCTACACAGAGATCGGCGACGAGGCCTTCCGGTACTCGACCGTGGAGGTCGACGGCGGCACCGTCGGCGGGCTCGGCCTGCTCCCGGCCGAGGTACCGGACGAGGTGCCGCCGCACTGGCTGACGTACTTCTGCGTCGACGACGTGGACACGATCGTCGACCGCGCGGTCGCGCTCGGCGGCGCCGTCCAGCGCCCAGCGGCCGACATGCCGTACGGCCGCCACGCCGGACTCGCCGACCCGGCCGGCGCCGGGTTCGCGGTCATCAAGCCGACACCCGGCCCGCAGAACTGATCCGCGCGACCGGTTAGACTTTGTCGCTGCGCCGCCTCACGGTGCGCGCGCCGCCTTAGCTCAGTCGGCAGAGCACCTCACTCGTAATGAGGTTGTCCGGGGTTCGATTCCCCGAGGCGGCTCCATGCGCTTGACTGGCGTTATGACCGAATTGTCACGACGAGCCGTCCTCGGTGGCGTGCTCGCAACGGGCCTGGCACTTACCCTCGAACCGTTGACCTTCGCATCGGCCCGGACGACGGGCACCCAGACGCGCACCATCACCGGGCACCTCGACCCGGGGGCGGCTGACTGGGTCTACCTACCGGTCGACGTGCCGCGCGGCGTTCGGCAGATCGACGTCAGCTACAGCTACGACAAGCCGAGCGAGCCCGCGGGAACGGTCACCAACTCCTGCGACATCGGTATCTTCGACGAGCGCGGCACAGCCTTGAACAGCGACGGGTTCCGCGGTTGGTCCGGTGGGTTCCGCAATGCGTTCTCGATCGCGGCCGATCAGGCGACGCCGGGGTACCTGCCCGGGTCGATCAACTCCGGCCGGTGGAATGTGATCCTCGGCCCGTACCAGGTGTGCCCGTCCGGACTGAACTACACGGTGACGGTGACGCTGACCTACGGCGCGGTCGCGGGCCGGTTCACGCCGCAGTACCCGCCGCAGCAGGTGCGTGGCACGGGCAAGGGTTGGTATCGCGGCGACAGCCACCTGCACACGGTCTACTCCGACGGGCGGCGCACCCCCGATCAGGTCGCCGCCGGCGCGCGGGCCGCGGGGCTCGACTTCATGGTGACGACCGACCACAACACGTCCTCCTCGCACGCGGTGTGGGGACCGCTGTCCGGCCCGGACCTGCTGATCGTGACCGGCGAAGAGATCACCACCCGCAACGGGCACGTCCTCGCCCTCGGCGTCACGCCCGGGCACTGGATCGACTGGCGCTACCGGGCCCGCGACGGCGAGTTCGCCGACATCGCCGACGAGGTGCACAAGGACGGCGGGATCATCGTCCCGGCCCACCCGTGCTGCGCGTTCGTCGGTTGCCGCTGGAAGTTCGGTTACTCCGACGCGGACGCGATCGAGGTCTGGAACGGTCCGTGGACGCTCGATGACGAGTCGTCGGTCGAGATCTGGGACGGGCTGCTGGTGGCCGCCGCTCGGACCGGTGACCGGTGGCTGCCGGCGCTCGGCAACAGCGACGCGCACAGCGAGCCGCAGGTGATCGGCCTGCCGCAGACCGTGGTGCGTGCCGATTCGCTGTCCCGTGACGGTCTGCTCCAGGCGATCGCGGCGGGACGGTCGTACCTGGCCGAGTCGAGCACGGTGCAGCTCGCGGTGACCGCGTCCGGCGGCGGGCGTAGCGCCGGGATCGCGGACCGGCTGGCTGTGTCCCCGTCGACACCGGTCACCGTCTCGGTCGACGTCAGCGCAGTGCCGTCCGGCGTGGTGCGGGTGATCACCGACGAGGGGCAGCTGCACATGGAGCAGCTGCCGTCGAGCGGTCAGGGCACCGTCACCTGGCTGACCACGCCGCAGCAGTCGGCGTACGTGCGCGTCGAGGTGCGGCACCCGCTGCCGGACGGCTCGCCCGGCAACGGCAACGCGGTCACCGCCACCCCGCCGCTCGGCCCGATGGCCGCACTCAGCAACCCGATCTGGCTCGGCAGGTAGCAGACGCGGGTGCGGAAACAAATTCGCCGCTCCGGTTGCGAGCGTGTGTGAAGCTTTCGTAAAGTCCGAGGTGCAACAAGGGAGACAACGATCCGCCTCGTGGCCAACTGGTCACCTACGTCCTCGACCCCGCTGAGGACACCACGGGCGGGGAGTCAGTGGTGAAACCGACCCCGCATTTCGTGGAGTGGTTTCGATGGCACCGAACCCGATTCCCGAGTCGCACTCGTGGACGTTTGCCGACCAGCGGTCGGAGTGCTCGGAATGAGCGTTGTCCGCCGCAGTACCGCCGGTGCCGCTGCCGCGCTCGCCGCAGCCGCACTTGCCGCGGCCGTGGTCGAGGCATCGCCCGCCGCCGCAGCCACAGCGACCGGCAACCGGCACGTCATCGTCCGCTCGGCCGATGGCAACACCGCCGCCGTCCGCGCGCTGGTCCGGCA
>DASXJR010000050.1:0-14562 GCA_036497285.1 Jatrophihabitans sp. | reverse complement strand
TCCTTGAGTTCGTGCACGTGGCTCACGATGCCGACCGTACGTCCGCGATCACGCAGTTCGTCGATCACCGCCATCACCTGGTCGAGGGTGTCCGCGTCGAGCGAGCCGAAGCCCTCGTCGATGAACAAGGTGTCGAGATCGACACCGCCGGCCTCGGCGCGCACCACGTCAGCGAGGCCGAGTGCGAGCGCGAGTGATGTGTAGAACGTCTCACCGCCGGAAAGCGAGCGCGCGTTGCGGCGTTCACCGGTGTGCCTGTCGAGTACCTGCAGGGTGAGCCCGGCGCGCTCCGTTCTGGATGCGCCTTCGTCGACGCGCACGAGTTCGTACCGGCCGCTCGACATTCCGGCCAGCCGTACGTTCGCCGCCGCAACCACCTGCTCGAACCACTGCCGCAGCACGTAGGTCGTGAGATTGACGCGGCGCTGCCCGGCCACCCCGCGCGCGAGCCGAGCGAGATGGACGACCGGACCCGCACTGTGCTCGAGCGCCTCATGGGTGGCTGCCGCGTCGGCGACGGCCTCCCGGACCCGCTCGAACCGTGCCGCAATCGAGCGCGCGCGCTCGGCCTCGACGGCAAGGGCCTGCGCGCGCTGCTCGGCAACCGCAGCGAGACGCTCGGCCTCAACGGCCGCCGCGAGAACCTGGTCGGCTTCCGCGAGGGCGAGCCCGGCGAACTCGTCCGAGGCGAGCGTGGCGGCCAGTGCCGAACCCGCTGCTTCCCACTCGTGTGCAAGCGTGCGCAACTCCTGGCGGCGCGCAGCCGGCAACACCGACGACGCCGCGTCGTCGAGCGTGGCGAAACCTGTCGCCTCGGCTTCGGCGATCGCGCGGGCGCGGGCAGCCACGTGCGCCGCCCGCGCGGCCTCGAAGTCGCGGACGGCCGTCGCACAGCCGGTCGCGGCCGCAGCCTCGGCCACCAAGTCGGTGCGCCGCGCGGACACCGATTCGTGCCCACCCCGACCGACTTCGAGCCGGTCCGCCGTCTCGGCGAGTTCCGCCTGCGCCGCTTCGAGATTCGCGGTCGCGCGGGCAGCCCGCGCGACGGCCACCTGGCGGTTGTTCGCCAGTCGCGCACTCTCGACCTCGAGGTCAGCCTTGACCCTTTCCAGCTCGGGCAGCCGCGCCGTTGCCGCCCGCACTGCGGCGACCTCGGCATGCGCGGCGTCGGTGTCGTGCTGCAACTCGTCCTGGTCGCGGTCGCCAGCACGCTCGGCGAGGCCCGCCCGTTGCAGCTCGATGCTCGTCAACGCCGCTTCGCAGCGCTCACGTTCTTGCTCCGCGGCGCGCCGCTCGTCCAATGCGGCAGCGACCGCGGCAGCGCCGACCGCGTCGTCGGCCGGGACGGCGGGGCGCGGGTGTTCAACACTTCCGCAGACGGCGCACGGCTCGCCCGCACTGAGCGCGGACGCGAGCTCGGCGGCCATGTTGCGAATGCGCGCGTCGGCCAGGCGCAGGTGCTCGTCAGCGGCCTCGATGTAGTGCTCCGCGGCACGATCGCGGCGGCGGCGCGCATCGTCGTGGACGTGCTCGGTCGCGGCGAGCGCGGTCTGTGCCTCGGCGTGCGCGGTGAGCTGTGCGAGGCGGGCCTGCGCGGCCTCGAGTGTCTGGGCGCGCATGCGGGTGTCGGCCTCGGCCGCGCGCGCGGCATCGAGTTCGGCCGGTAGCGCGGCCGCGCGGACCGCCAGCTGCTCGGCGAGCTCATCGGAGCGCCGCAGCTCGCGACGTGCCTCGGAAACGGCGTCCTTGAGTTGCGGTAGGCGCGCCTCGATCGCGACCAGGTGGTTCAGCTCCGCTGCCGCAGAACTCGAGCGCTGCGCTTGTGCGGTCCAGTCGATGCCGACCAGCTGCGCCACGTTCGGCACAACCGACTCCACCTTGTCGACGGCGGCGTGCGCGTCGTCGAGGGCAGCCAACAGCGGCCGGACCGGTTCGGCACGGTCTGCGGCAGCCAACAGACCCGCGGCCTGTTCGTACAGCGCACGGGATGCTTCGTGCTCGGCCCGGCGGCGCGCGGTGTCGGCGAACCGACGGAACCGGTCGGCCGCGGCCCCAGCCGTGCGCGCCCGACCGCGGGCCTGCGCCAGCTCGTCCGAGGCGCCAGAGGCTGCGGCGGTGGCCGCCGACGCGCCCGCGGCCAGTTCGACGCCGATGGTGTCCAGCCGGACATCGCGATCGGCCGGCGGCAACGCTGCCAGCTCGTCCTGCGCCTCGGTGTCGAGGCCTGCGGCTTCGCCGGCGGCCGACACCCGCGCGCGCAACCGGGCTGCGGCTTCGTCGAGGTCGCCGGAAACCTCCTTGCGGCGCCGGTCGAGTTCGTCAGTGATTCGGTCGTAGAGCTGCGTGCCGAACAGCTTGGTAAGCAGGGCGCGACGCTCGTCGTCGCCCGCGCGCAGGAAGCGCATGAACTCGCCCTGCGGCAGGAGCACGACTTGGGTGAACTGGTCGCGGGTGAGGCCGAGATCGTCGCACAGCATCTCGCCGACTTCGTCCTTGCGCGAGGACCGGCTGACCCAGCGGCCGTCTTCGAACCGTTCGAGATGCACCTGCGCGCGCTCGAGCACGCTGCCCTCGCCACGCCGCTTCGGACGGGGGTACTCGGGCGAGCGGGTCACCCGCTGCCGCACCCCGCGCAACGAGAACTCGAGCGAGACCGCCGGCTCTACGCCGGCGGCGGCAAAGTGCGAGTGCAGGCGTCCCCATCCCCCGCCGTCACCGGGCCCGAACAGGGCGAAGGTGATCGCGTCGAGCACGGTCGACTTGCCGGCGCCGGTGGGGCCGTCGAGCAGGAACAGCCCGCCGGCACCGAGCGGCTCGAAATCGATGTGCTGGTCACCCGCGAACGGACCGAACGCCCGCATGCGCAGGGAGTGAAGTCTCATGCCGTCGCTCCGCAAGCGTCGCCAGTGTGCCGAACCGCTTCGACGGCGGCCTCCAAAGCGTCGCGCTGCCGTCGATCGGGCAGGGTCGAGTCGACCCACTCGACGAACAATGCGCACACCTCGACCGGGTCGCTCTGTTGGCGCAACCGGGCAAGATCCTCCCCCGCTTCGACGGCTTCGACATCGGGCTGGAAGTCGAGCACGAGCGTGTGCGGCCAGCGTTCGCGTAGCCGCTCCATCGGCGCGGCCGGCCGGCTCGGATCGGTCAGCACGACCTGCAGCCAGGCCTCGGCCGGCGGCCCGTCGCTCGCGGCGAGCAGGTCGTCGAGCCGGCCCCGCACCGAGGCCATCGGACGGGTCACCGGCGTGGGTACCAACTCGATCTCGACCGAGTCGTCGCCGGTGACGTCGACGAGCGCCACCGACTTGTGGTGGTTGCGCTCGGAGAACGAGAACGGCATGGGCGACCCGGCATAGCGGACGTTGGGCGCGACCTGCTGCGCGCCGTGCAGGTGCCCGAGCGCGACGTAGGTGAGCCCGGCGAACAGACCGGCCGGTACATCGCCGATGCCACCGACGCGGATGTCGCGCTCCGACTCGGAGGCTGCGCCGCCGGTGACGAAGGCGTGTGCCAGCACGACGATCTTGTCGAGCCCGCGTTGGTCGGCATCGGCCTTGATGCGCTCGACCGCGTGCAAGAGGACAGACGCATGCGAGCGCTCGGCACCCAGCTCAGCCATCACGGCATCGGGCAGCAGGTAGGGGATGCCGTAGATCGCGAGGTCCTCGAGCACGATCGGGTCGGTGAGTGCCTCGAGCCCGGTGCGCAGGTGCACGCCGGCGTGTTGCGCGAGCTTGCTGCCGAAGCCGAGCCGGATCGCCGAGTCGTGATTTCCGCTGGTGATCACGATGTCGATGCTCGCGGCGGCGAAGGCGGCGAGGGTCTCGTCGAGCAGGACGACGGCGTCGGTGGGCGGCACTGCCCGGTCGTAGACGTCGCCGGCGACGAGCACCGCATCGACCTTGCGCTCGACGCCGAGTTCGACCAGCCAGCGCAGGAACGCGCGCTGGTGGTCGAGCATCGGCTCGCCGTGCAGGGCACGGCCGAGATGCCAGTCGGAGGTGTGCAGAAGTCTCATCGCGTCGTCGAGTATGGATCTATCGAGCGACAGTTTCGGTGATTACAGGCCGTAGACCGCCGCGGCGTTTCCGGCCAGCACGAGTTCGAGGGTCTCGTCGTCGGGCATCAGCCTGGCCACCGCGCGGGCATTCGCGGCTATGCCGGGGATTCCCGGCCAGTCGGTGCCGAAGATCATCCGCCGGGTCAGCCGGCGCCAGCTGTGCCGCGCGTAGTACGTCTGCAGCCGCGAGGGCGGCAGCCCGGACAGCTCGATCCACACCCTGGGGTTGGTCAGCGCCAGAAACGCGGCCGCGTCGTACCACCAGCCGCGGCCGCCGTGGGCGAGGACGACGTCGAGCGAGCGGAAGTCGCGCAGCACGTCGTCGAGCAGGATCGGGTCGCCGAACTGGTTCAGCGCTCCGGGGAAGGTCGATGTGCCGCAGTGCACGACGACGGGGATTCCCAGCTCCTGGCAGATCGCGTACGCCGGGTACAGCACGCGGTCGTTGGCTGCGAAGCCGCCGTGCACCGGATGAACCTTCAGCGCGACGGCGCCGAGGTCGAGTTGCCGCACCAACTCCTCGTCGATCGGGTAGTGCAGGTGTGGGTTGACGTTGGCCGCGAACTTGATCCGCTCGGGGTTGTGCTTCGCGAGCGGGACGAAGTCCTCGACCGCTTGAGTGCCGGTGACCTTGGGGCTGTACTCGGCTAGAACCACCGCGACGTCGACACCCTGTTCGTCGAGGTGCGCATCGAACGCGGCGGGGTCGACGACGCCGTCCGTGTAGATCGCGCGCAGTTCCGGCGAGTCGAACGACTGCACCCAGGTGTCCCACGACAGCTTGAGCCCCGACAGCTTGGCGGGGTGCAGGTGGACGTCGATCAACCGATGTCCGTCGAGCATGTGTCGACCCTAGGACAGCGTGCCGGCAGCCTGCGCGCGCAACTCCACACGACGGATCTTGCCGGTTGCGGTGGTCGGGTAGGAATCCACGAAGATCACCCGGCGCGGCCGCTTGAACGACGGCAGTCCGTCGCGGCAGAAGTCGACAAGTTCCTTCTCGGTCACCTCGTTACCTGCGGCGAGCAGGACGTACGCGACCGGCTTCTCCAGACCGTCCGTGTCGAGCGCGGCGACGACCACGGCTTGTGCGACGGCGTCGTGGGCGAGCAGGCGAGCCTCGACCTCGGCCGGCGACACCCACATGCCGCTCGCCTTCAGCATGTCGTTGGTGCGGCCCAGGCAGGCGTAGTTTCCGTTCTCGTCCTGCACATAGGTGTCGCCGGTGCGCAGCCATTCGCCCTGGTACACCAGCCGCGATGCGTCGTAGCGCGACCAGTAACCCGTGGCTGCCGATGCGCCGCGAACCATCAGGGTTCCTGGCGTTCCGTGCGCCACCTCGTGCCCGTCCTCGTCGATGATGCGCAGGTCGTAACCGGGGACGGCGACGCCGGTCGTGCCCGGCACGACGTTGCCCACGCGGTTGGACAGGAAGATGTGCAGCATCTCGGTCATCCCGATGCCGTCGATGATGTCGACACCGAAATGCTCGGTCCAGCGGTGGTACAGCGCCGCGGGCAACGCCTCACCCGCGGATGCCGCCAACCGGACGGGGCCCAACGCGTCGCCGGGCAGGTCGGCGCGCAGCATGTTCGCGAAGAACGTCGGGCCGCCGAAGAACAACGTGGCGCCGTAGTTCTGGGCCCGGTCGGCGATCACATCCGGTTTGGACGGGCCGGGTTCGAGCACCGTCGCGGCGCCGACGGCGAGCGGGAACAGCAGCGAGTTGCCCAGCCCGTAAGCGAAGAACGCCTTCGCGGCGGACAGGCATCGGTCGTCCGGGGTGATACCGAGGACCTGCACGCCGTAGGTCTCGCAGACCACGCGGATCGAACCGTGCCGGTGCATCGCCGCTTTCGGCGATCCCGTTGTGCCGGACGTGTAGAGCCAGAACGCGGGTGAATCGGCCGTGGTCGAGTAGACCGTCGGGTCGGGCTCTGACTGGGCCAGGTCGTTCAGCGCGTGCACCGGCAACGGCGTGTCGACAGCAGCGCCCGCAGTGATGACCGTGCGCACCTCCGGCGCGTGATGCAAGGCCTCGGTCGCCACCTCGTCGTAGGGTGCGGTGATCGCCAGTACCCGGGCCCGCGAATCCTGCAGTAGTTCGGCCAGCCCGTCCGCGTGCACCATCGTCGACACCGGCACAGGCACCGCGCCGATCCGCATCGCGGCGAGATAGACCGCGACGAAATCCGGCGAATCGACCATGAACATCAGCACGCGCTGCTCGGGCTCGACACCGATCGCGCGCAGACCGGCGCTGAGCCGCAGCACGCGGTCGTGCAGCTGCCCGTAGGTGAGATCGCCGGCAGGGCCGGTCAGCGCAAGCCGATGTGCATCGCCCTGCTCGATGCGGCGATCGAGCAGATAGACGCACGCATTGAACAGGTCGTGACCCGCTGGCACGGAATCACACTACTGAACCCAGCGGACCCGTCAAGCACTTGTAGAGCGACAATGAGGCACGAGCGTTGATCACGTCACGGTGCGATTCAGGCAGCGACTGTCGGGAAGACTGGTTCCATGGGCATGCGCGTTCTCGTCACCGGCGCCTCAGGATTCATCGGCAGGCATCTCAGTCAGGCCTTGCTCGATGCCGGCCACGAGGTGCGCGCGATGACACGGCGACCGCGCGACTATCGCGGGCCGGGTGCGCCTGTGCACGCGGACGTCGCCGATCCGGAGTCGCTGGCCGGGGCGGTTCGTGACGTCGACGCGGCGTACTACCTCGTTCACTCGCTGGACTCGGCCAACTTCGAGGACAAGGACGCCGACGCCGCGCGCAACTTCGGCGCGGCGGCGAGCGAGGCCGGCCTCGAGCAGATCGTTTATCTGGGCGGGCTGGGCGAGGAGAACGAACAGTTGTCGCCGCACCTGCGATCCCGGCGCGAGGTGGAACGCCTGCTCGGCGAAGCCGGCGTGCCGGTCACGGTGTTACGTGCGGCGGTGGTTGTCGGGCACGGTGGGATCTCGTGGGAGATCACCCGTCAGCTCGTCGACCACCTGCCGGCGATGCTCACCCCGCGCTGGGTCCACACCCGCACCCAGCCGATCGCGCTGCCGGACGTCATCCGCTATCTCGTAGGCGTGCTCGATCTCGCCGAGGCCCGGGGCCAGGTCTTCGAGATCGGCGGCCCGGAGGTGCTGCGCTACATCGACATGCTCAAGCGCGTCGCCGCGATTCAGGGTAAGCGGCTGCCGAGTGTCGGCGTGCCGCTGCTGTCCCCCAAGCTGTCCTCGCAGTGGCTTGCGCTGGTCACCGACGTGGACGTCGCGACCGCCGGCAACCTCGTCGAGTCGATGACCACCGAGGTCATCGTGCGTGACCACTCGATCGAGCGATTGGTGCCCGGCGACTTGATGAACTACGACGATGCCGTGCGGGCAGCCCTTCTGGACCGGGCCCGCGAGCGCGCTTCGTGAATCCGGTGCGCACTCTCGGCGCGCGGCTGGAACGAGCCGTCGCTCCCGCGCTCGTCGACAAGGTGCCGCGCGACCACGACCAGCCGGACAGTGAGTTTCGTCGGCGTCGGACCGTGGTGGCGATCGTGCTCGTCGTCGGCGCGACGTTGCTCGGTTTCTCGCTAGCGATCAAACCGGGCGACGCGTTGTTCTATCCGCTCACGCTCGCCGTCGCGGCGACGTGGGTCGCGGGCGGGCTGTTGTCCGGCCCGTTGCATCTCGGCTACGAGATCGTGCGGGGCGCCCAGCGCCGACCCATCGTCACTCCTGTTGTCATCGGGGTCATCGCGTCGGTCGTCTTCCTGGCCGGCGCGCTGATCGTGCGCGAGATCGGCCCGCTGCGCGACTATGTCGTCAGCGTGCTCGAGCACGCCCGCAAGGGTTCGCTGGCACTGGTCGCCTTCGTCACGATCGTGAACGGTGTCGCCGAGGAGGTCTTCTTCCGCGGTGCTCTGTTCGCGGCGATCGGCCGCCGTCACCCCGTCTTGATCTCGACGATCCTCTACGCGTGCGTGACGGTTGCTACCGGCAACCCGATGCTGGTGTTCGCGGCGGTCACGTTGGGAACCGTGCTCGGACTGCAGCGCCGCGCGTCAGGGGGCATCCTCGCGTCGTCGATCACCCACGTCGTGTGGTCGACGACGATGTTGTTCACCTTGCCTGCGCTGCTGCACGCCTGATCTCGCCCGGCGACCGACGCGCCGCGGAGTCCATCGTCACGAGTGTTCCGAACCCGCCGGTGCCCACGCCGAGGCGCAGCAGCGCCGGCGCCAGATGATCTGCCAGTCCGCGGGCGTGCGCTATGTCGTGCGCGGTCCATCGGCGCGGCGTGCGGTGGGCGAACTCGAGCACGCCGATGGTCTTCGTGCCGTCGCTGACCGGAACCAGCAGCATGCTGGCGTATTCGAGTTCGGTCATGAGTTCACGCTCGGCAACATCGGCGCCCGGGTCGGCCAGCTGGATCTCGAGCGGCTCGCGTCCGTTCATCACCGCCTGCGTCGCGGGATAATCCGACAGCGCGTAGACGCGTGGATCGAGTTCGTCGGTGCTGGCTATCTCGCGCAGGTTCAGCGTCCCGGACAGGATCGACACCCCGATCACATCGACTTCGATGTCACTCGCCGTCGCGGTGACGGCGACATCGATATCGCGCCGGCGGTCGGCCGAGGCGAGCGCGGCAGTGACCGCGTAGACGTCGCGCGTTCGGGCCACCCCGCTCGTCTTGGTGGCGGCACCGGCCAGCACGCGACGCCGGTTCTCCCTGCAGGCCGCGACCACGTCGCCGGAAACTGCCACACCCGTGTCAGCCGGACGCGCGATCGCGAAGCCCTGTGCGTAGTCGACGTCGAACTCGCCGAGCGCGATCAGGTCGTCGGGGCTCTCCACGCCCTCGCCGATCACGGCGGCTCCGAGTCGGTGCGACAGCGTTACCAGCGCTTCGAGGACGGCGGCCTGGATCGGGTCGTCGGACACTCCGCTGACGACCTGACGGGCGATCTTGACGTAGTCGGGCGTCATCTGCGCCAGCCGCAGCAGCCCGGCGTAACCCGTGCTGACGTCGTCGATGGCGATGGCCGCGCCCCGCTCGCGGAGCAGGTCGAGGTGCGCGGTCAGGTCCACGACCTGGTTGACCTCGAACTCGGTGATCTCGACGATCACGCCGCGTAGATCGTCCGGCCACACCCCGCGCTCTTCGACGTACGGCAGGGCATTGGGGCTGACGTTGACCGACAACAACATCGAATCCGGCAGTTCCTCACGCCGTTGCAGCGCGGCGGCCAGGCACTGCGTTTCGAGTTCGTGACCGCGCCCGCGGGTGTGCGCGGACGAGAAGACCGCTTCGGTGTTGTCCTGGTCGGCGAAGCGGGCCAGGGCCTCGACGGCCAGAACACTACCCGTGGACACCGCGATGATCGGTTGCAGCGCGGTCCGCAATTGGGCGCTCGACAACGCGGCGCGCCTCGCGCCGAGACGCGAGGACCCCATCCGGGTGACGCCCGACAGGCGTCGCGTCATCGTCATGCCGAGAGGGCCCTCCCTCGATGCCTTCTGGTTGTGGCCTTAGTTTTGTAAATTGAGTGTGAAGCAGGTAACTCCGGTTGTCTAATCGGCCGAAATCGGCACAGACCCGGGACACTGCTCGGGTCGCACCGCACCCCGAGCGCTGCGCTAGGTTTGGGCGGCCGGGGCGGTAGCTCAGCTGGTCAGAGCAGCGGACTCATAATCCGCCCGTCGTGGGTTCAAGCCCCACCCGCCCCACTGGTCGCCGCATCCTCATCAGGTCCGGGATGCGGCAGCACGATCGCGAATCGCGAGCCCTGCCCCGGCACCGACTCGAACCGCAGTCGGCCGCCGTGCCGCTCGACGATCGTCTTCGTGATGGCAAGGCCGAGCCCGGTGCCGCCTATCGCGCGCCGGTGTGCATCGGTGCCGCGGAAGAACCGGTTGCCCAGCAGGGCCACGTCCGTCGCGTCGATGCCCATGCCGGTGTCGACGACGGCGATCTCGACGCCGTCCGCCGCGTGCTGCACGGTCACCGTGATCCGTCCGCCATCGGCGGTGTACTTGATCGCATTGGCGAGCAGGCTGTGCACCGCCCGCTGTAGGTGCCCGGCGTCGCCCGTCACTGTGAGCGCCGTGCCCGCACCGTCGAAGCGCAACTCGTGCCGGCGCCGGGTGATCGCGCCGCCGACCGCGTCGAGCGCGTCCGCGACGACGGCGGTGGCGTCGACCGGCCGGTAGTCGATCGGGTCGAGTTCGGCTGCGTCGAGGCGGGCGAGCATGAGCAGGTCCGCGACGAACTCCTCGAGGCGCGCTGCGTTGCGGATCGCGATGTCGATCATGCGCCTCTGGTCCTCGCTGAGCGCGCCGAAGTCTTCACCCGCGATCATCTCGAGATATCCCTGGACGCTCGTCAGCGGCGTGCGCAGCTCGTGCGAGATCGTCGACACCATGTCGCGACGGATGCGCTCGGAGGCTGTCTGGGCGTCCACATCGACGACATGGTTGATGAAGTAGGACAGCACGCCGACGGCGTCTCGGACCTCCGACACCCGAACCTCGACCTGCACGGGTCGCCCGGAGGCGTGCAGGTACCGCTTGCACACGACGCGCGGCCCGTCGCCGGCCGCAACCGGTTCGAGGTCGCGATCGTCAGGATGGGTGAGTTCGGCGATCTCGCGCAGATGCAACTCCTCGACGCTGTAACCGAGCAGCCGGGCGAAGGCGGCGTTCACCCGTAGGAAGCGGCCGCCCACCTCGCCGGGCCCGGCAACCATCGCGACCGCGCCCGGCGCCTGGTCGAACGTGGCCCGAAAGCTTTCCTCGGCGAGGACGAGTTCGGCGACCGCGATCTCGACGGCGAGCCGGTCGGTCCCGGAGCGCGGTTCGGCGGCTGCACCGTCGGTGGCGTCGGTACGAGCCTGCCGGGCGATGCCCACCACGACATCGCGTTCACCGTGCCGGACCGGGACGGCGTCGATCTCGATGTTCCGACCGTCGACGGTGGTCAGCGCTTCTCGGACCGGAGCACCCGCGGCGATCTCGCTGGCCACCCGCGCGTCGCGGGGATGCAGGCGCGGCGACAAAGCCGCGGTGTCCGGGTCGCCCGACGCGAGGTCGAGCACCACACCGTCCAGGCTGATCCAGCGCAACTGTTCGTCGATCAGCGTGACACGGGAAGCGGGCAAATCAGATCTGTTTCCGTCGCCGCCACAGACGCATCGCTGCGCCGATCGATTCCGCGCCCGGCGCGCTGCCAATGCCCTGAACATGCGGTTCGACGTACTCCAAGCAGATCTGGCGGCGAATGGCCGCGCCGCGGCCCAAGGGAGGGAGGTGGGCCGCGGCGCGGTCTGTCTAGTTTACCAAGTATCTTGATGCGCAATCAAATATGCCTTGTAATCAAGCTGTCATCGGGTCAAATACACGATGTTCCAGGTACTGTTCGGAGGCATGACGATCACCGGTGTGATGGACGAGTCGACGGGACTCGTGGTCGCGGCGCTGCGCAGCCTCGACCTTGCCATCGACCGCGTCCGTACCGCCTTCGCCCACCGCTACCGGATCACCATCAACGACAGCCTGGTCGTCAGTTACCTCGCCGCGAACGGGCGTCGGCTCAAGCCGAGCGAGATCGCCGCACGCGTGCTGGTCACCTCCGGCACGATGACTCCGATGCTCGACCGCCTCGAGGCGGCCAACTTCGTCCGGCGTGAGCCCAACCCCGACGACCGGCGCAGTGTCATCGTGGTGCTCACCGAGGTCGGCGCGAGGGCACTCGACGAGTACCGCGAGCACTTCCGCAAGGCCATCGAGGACGCCGTCCCGGAGGACCTGCGCAAGGATTTCGCGCACTGCATGGACCGGATGGCGGACGCGCTGCGCGTCGTCTCTACCGATATCGAAGCCGTTCGCGACCAGCAGCGCTGACGCAGGTCGACTGCCGGTGCCAGCCGTCCGGCGTCACTAGGCGCGCTCGACCTTCTGCGGCGGCGCGGCGAGCGGACGGTCGCGGTGTGCTGAGCGATAGGCCCTCGGGCTCAGCCCGAACTCGCGACGGAACGCACGCGAGAAGTACTCCGCGGAGACAAACCCGCACTCCTGGGCGATCTTGTCGACCTGCGCCGGCGCGGAACGGGCGGCGAGCAATTCGGCGGCGTGCTCGAGCCGGCGGCGCCGGATCCGCGCGGCCGGGCTCTCCGCACCGTTGAACGCGCGGTAGAGCTGGCGCAGCGAGATGTTCAGTTGAGCCGCGATCGAAGCGGGCGACAACATCGGATCCGCCGCCTGCTCGAAGATGATCGTGTCGGTGCGGCTTCGGATCGACTCCATCTGCTCGACGTCCGTGCCCGGACGCACGACCGCGGTCCGCAGCAGCAGTCCGGCCATCGCGCCGAGATAGCGGTCGACCCCGACCAGGCTCGCCGCCGAAGTGAGTTCGTCACCGCCGGTGAGCAGCAGCCCGACGGCCGAGCGCAACAACTGCGCCTGGA
Organism: Jatrophihabitans sp.; assembly: GCA_036497285.1. Lineage (GTDB taxonomy): Bacteria > Actinomycetota > Actinomycetes > Mycobacteriales > Jatrophihabitantaceae > RYN-133. The sequence goes on along the minus strand of DASXJR010000050.1, from coordinate 2,043 downwards.
ACGGTGTCAGCTCGCACGACACGTCGAGCATCTCGGCCAGCGTCGCCGGTTCGACGCCGATCGTTCCGCGCTGCACGTTCAGCGTGAACAGGTGGGTGTTGCTCACGAACTGTTCCCGGATCTCTTGCGCGGGATCGAGTACCCGCAACGTGCCCCGGCTCAGCTGACCGACCGGGTCGAACACCGAACCGGCGCATTCGGCGCGTACCAGGATGTGCACCGACGAGTCGGTGGCGCTGCCTGGCGGTCGGGCCCGCCGCGACAGTTCCGCGCCGCTGACGGTCGCAGCCGACCAGATGCAGCGGGTCCCGCGCAAGCGGGCGCCCTTGAAGAAGTAGGGGGCGCGGGCACCGGCGAGAGGTGAAATTTGCAGCCCTAAGGGGCCTGTACGCAAGCGCCCAGGCCACGAGTCGGCGGTCTGGGCCGACACATCGAGCCACGCGACACCGCCTGGTGACGGCATCTCGAGCCTCTGTTCAGACTCGGACATCCGGTAAGCCTCCCGGGGCACCGCACCCGGCCGTACGGTTGCTGGGTGTTGCGAGAATACCTGGCACCCGCGCGGCGGGCGAGGATAGAACTCGTTACAGTCGATTCATGAAGCTCGGGTACCACACCGGGTACTGGTCGAGCGGGCCGCCGGCCGGTGTCACCGAGGCGATCGCTTTGTGCGAAAAGCTCGGCTTCGACTCGATATGGACGGCCGAGGCCTACGGCTCGGACTGCCTGACCCCGCTCGCCTGGTGGGGATCGGCGACGTCGACGCTTCGGCTGGGCACCGATGTGCTGCAGATGTCGGCACGCACGCCGACCGCGACCGCAATGGCCGCGCTGACGCTCGACCACCTGAGCGAGGGCCGATTCGTGCTCGGGCTGGGCGCGTCCGGTCCGCAGGTCGTCGAGGGCTGGTACGGCCAGCCCTATCCCAAGCCGCTGGCGCGCACCCGCGAATACATCGACATCATCCGACAGGTGCTTGCGCGCGAGGCGCCGGTGACCAGCCCGGGCCCGGCCTACCCGCTCCCGTACCCCGGCGGTACCGGGCTGGGCAAACCGTTGCGACCGACCGTCCACCCGCGGCGCAGTGACATCCCGATCATGCTCGGCGCGGAGGGCCCGAAGAACGTCGCGCTGGCCGCGGAGATCGCCGACGGCTGGCTGCCGATGTTCTTCTCACCGAAGACCGACGAGTTCTACCGCGCCGCGCTCAGTGACGGGTTCGGACGTCCGGGGGCGCGGCATGGCTTCGAAGACTTCGAGGTGCCGGCGTTCGTACCCGTCATCATCGATCACGACGTCGAGGCCGCCGCGGACCGGATGCGCCCGTCGCTGGCGCTCTACATCGGCGGGATGGGCGCGAAGACCATGAACTTCCACGCCGACCTGTTCTCCCGGATGGGCTACGAGGGCGAAGTCCAGAAGATCCAGGAGCTCTACCTCGCCGGCGAGAAGAGCCAGGCGATCGCAGCCGTGCCGACGACCCTGGTGCAGGACGTCGCCCTCGTCGGGCCGCTGGCGAAGATCCGTGACGAGCTGTCCCTGTGGCGGCGCACGGTGATCACCACCCTGCTCGTCCAGACCGATCCGAGACTGCTGCCGATGATCGCGGACGTCGTCGGCGAAGGTGTCGCGTAGCCACCCGGATCGGTGTCCGGAAGCCGTGTTCAGCGCAGATTCTGCGACCTCGGATCGCAGCGTCCCACGGTTGGTTTCAAACCGTCGTTACGTGGGCAGGCTGCCACCGATCGAGGGAGGACGGTGTTCAGGGCCGCCTGTCCGCCATCGCATCCGAAACAGCGGTCCACGCCGCCGGTCGTGCGCGACACGAGCGACGGTCCGCCGTCGCGACGATCGGATCGGCCCGGTACGTGTCTGAGCAGCGTCTCCCACTGGCTGAGGGGCTACATGCCCCCGCCGAGGCTCGCGCCTGGGTCGCCCGCGCATTGCCGGTGCTGCCAACGACGGTCAGCGAGGACGTGCTCCTTGTCGTCAGCGAACTGGTCACCAATGCGGTGCGCCACGGCGGCAGCCGGATCGAACTCG
>DASXJR010000049.1:0-22533 GCA_036497285.1 Jatrophihabitans sp. | reverse complement strand
GCGGGGCCGGCATCGGCGCGCCCTTGAGCTGCTTGCGCAGATTGCCGGGCAGCGCCGGCAGCACTCCGGCGACCTTCGGGTTGGACGGGGCCCCGCCGGGCATCCGGTAGCCCTGGGCGTCCCAGGGCTGGACGGGCTCGGGGTTGGCCTTGATCCACGCGCGGGCCGCGTCGAGCATGGCCTCGGGGGAGTCGGCGACCTCGTCCACCAGCCCGAGACCGGCGGCGTCGGCGGGCTTGTAGCGCTGGCCCTGCAGCAGCACCTTCATCAGGCCGTCGGCCAGGCCGAGCATGCGCACGGTGCGCACGACGCCGCCCGCGCCGGGCAGCAGGCCCAGGGTGACCTCGGGGAAGCCGAACTGCGACTTCGGGTTGTCGAGCGCGACGCGGTGGTGACAGGCGAGCGCGATCTCGAGACCGCCGCCGAGCGCCGCGCCGTTGAGCCCCGCCACGACCGGCTTGCCCAACGTCTCGAGGCGACGCAGATCCGACTTGATCCTCGTGACGCCGGCGGCGAACTCGGCCGCGTTGGAGTCGTCGACCTGCGCCAGCAGCTTGAGGTCACCCCCGGCGAAGAACGTGTCCTTCGCCGAGGTGATGATCACGCCGGTGATCGAATCCTTCTGCTCGACCAGCTTGTCTACCGTCGACGAGAGGGACGCGCGGAAGTCGTCGTTCATCGTGTTGGCGCGCTGGTTCGGGTCGTCCAGGGTGAGCGTGATGATCCCGTCAGCGTCCTGGTCCCAACCGATGGTGTCGGTCATGCTCAAACCCTTTCGACAATCGTTGCAACGCCCATGCCGCCGCCGACGCACAGCGTCGCGAGGCCGTAGCGCAGGTCGCGGGCCTCGAGTTCGTCGACGAGCGTGCCGAGGATCATCGCGCCGGTGGCGCCGAGCGGGTGGCCCAGCGCGATTGCGCCGCCGTTCACGTTGATCTTCTCGTGCGGGATGTTGAGGTCCTTCATGAACTTGAGCACCACCGCGGCAAAGGCTTCGTTGAGCTCGTACAGGTCGATGTCCTCGACGCTCAGACCCGCCTTGGCGAGCGCCTTCTGGGCCGACGGCGTCGGGCCGGTGAGCATGATCGTCGGCTCGGTCGCGGCCACGCCCACCGAGACGATGCGCGCACGGGGAGTGAGTCCGTTGGCGGCGCCGGCCTGCTCGCTGCCGATGAGCACCAGTCCGGCGCCGTCGACGATGCCGGACGAGTTGCCCGGCGTGTGCACGTGGTTGATCTTCTCGACCCAGTGGTACTTCTGCAGCGCCACCGCGTCGAAGCCGCCCATGTCGCCGATCGCGGCGAAGGACGGCTTGAGCCCGGCGAGCGATTCGACCGTGGTGCCGGCGCGCGGGAACTCGTCATGATCGAGCACGATCTGGCCGTTGATGTCGACGACCGGGACCACCGACCGGGCGAAGTTCCCGTTGGCGATCGCCTTCGCCGCGCGGTCCTGCGACTCGGCGGCGTAGGTGTCGACGTCGGTGCGGCTGAAGCCCTCGAGCGTCGCGATCAGGTCAGCGCTCACCCCCTGCGGGACGAAGCTGGTGTCGTAGGCCGTCTGCGGGTCCATGGCCCACGGGCCGCCGTCGGAGCCCATCGGCACCCGCGACATCGACTCGACGCCGCCGGCGACCAGGAGGTCCTCCCAGCCCGAACGCACCTTCTGCGCGGCGATGTTCACGGCCTCGAGGCCGGACGCACAGAAGCGGTTGACCTGAGTGCCGGGCGCGGAGGTCTCGTAGCCCGCGGCGAGAGCGGCGGTACGTGCGATGTCGGCGCCCTGCTCGCCGATCGGCGACACGCACCCCAGCACGACGTCCTCGACTGCGGACGGGTCGAGCCCGGGGTTGCGCTTGCGCAACTCCTCGAGCAGGCCGACCACGAGCGACACGGGCTTGGTCCCGTGCAGTGATCCGGTGTTCTTGCCGCGCCCGCGTGGGGTGCGGATGGCGTCGTAGACGAACGCTTCGGTCATCTGGTTTCCGTCCTCGAGTGGTGGGATGCCGATCGTGCCAGTATTACTGGCACAGTCATGACGCGCCAGTGAAGGTGTTCTACGTCTACAGTGACCTCATGGCCGCACCCGCTGCTGCCGACGAGTTCACGATCGACGAGCTCGCGGCCCGTACCGGATTGACCGTACGCACGGTGCGCTTCTACGCAACCGAGGGTTTGCTGCCTCCGCCGGAGCGCCGTGGCCGGATGGCCTATTACGGTCCCGTGCATCGGATGCGCCTCGAGCTGATCCGTACCTTGCAGGACCACGGCTACACCCTGGCCGCGATCGAACGGGTGCTTGCGCGCGTGCCGCTCGACGCGTCGCCCGCCGAGTACGCGCTGCACTCGGCCGTGCTCGCGCCCTGGCTGCCCGAACAGCCGGAGCACTTCGACCGGGCCGGGCTCGAGCGTCGGGTGGGCCGCCGGATCACCGACGCCGAGATCGGTTACCTCGCCCAGGTCGGCGCGCTCGAACTGGTCGGCGACGACGAGTACCGCGCCTCGGCAGCCGCGCTCGGGCACGCAGTCGAGCTGATGCGGCTGCCGGTGCCCACGTCCGTCCTGCACGACTCCGCAGCGATCATCGAGGAGCACGCCACCGCGGTGGCCGAAGGGCTGACGGAGGTCTTCATCCGGGCCATCTGGGGGCCCTACCAGCGCGGCGAGATCGACTCGGAGCAGGTGGTGGCGATGCTCGGCCGGCTGCGTCCGCTCGCCGTGCAGGGCCTGGTCAGCGCCTTCGGACGCGCGGCCGACCGCGCCGCCCGACGCGGCCTGGAACGCGACGCTTAACCCCGCTCGACACCGGCTCGACTCCTACTTGCGGCGGGTGCAGAGCTTCGAGCGGGGCGCGGTCGGGTCCTGGACGCACACCGGCTTCGGCAGCACCTTCTTGACAGCGTCGGCGATCGGTCCGAGCGGCGGCTGTGCGTAAGACGTCGGCACGCTCACGTCGAGGTAGACCGACCGGTCGATCACCGTGAAGACCGTCTGCCCGGACGTGCGCGCCGGCAGCATCAGCACCCCGTTGACCGCGAACACCTGCTGGGTCAAGGACGGATTGAGCCGGGCCGGCCGCGCGACCCCGCACCGCAGCACGATCGCGGGATCGCCCCACGCCACGATCGAGGCGGACGGCGGATCGGACTCGGTGCGCCGCACGTCCGCCCCGGCCAGCTGCAACGGCAGCGCGCTGATCACCCTGGCGCAGGTGGCGACCGTCGCGGCCGACGTGTCCGGCGGCGCACTCACCGAGACGGGCGGCAGCACTGCCCCGCTCGAGGCGGACGGCGACGGGCCGGGCGAATTCGAGCCCGCCCCCGCGAACAGCAATCCGACGATCAGCACGAGCGGGACCGTGACCGCGGTCGCGATCAGGGCCGCGCGGCGGGTGGCGGGGTCGATCGCGGGGGCCTTACAAGTGCACGACGGGGCAGGTCAGCGTCCGGGTGATGCCGGCGACGGCCTGGACGTTCGCGACGACGAGTTTGCCCAGGTCATCCACCGTCTCGGCCTCGGCCCGGACAATGACGTCGTAGGGCCCGGTCACGTCCTCGGCGTTGGTGACACCGGGTAGTTCAGCGATAGCCTCGGCGACCGACGCGGCCTTACCGACCTCGGTCTGGATCAGGATGTAGGCATTCACACTCATGCGGAGGTGTGTCCTCTCGTCGGCGCGTCGTCGGGACCGGTAGAACGTAGCGCAGGCACCTGCGTGCACCTGCGCGCGGATCGAAGGAAGGCGAGCGTCATCACCGTTTCTGAACTGGGCGAGTTCGGGCTCATCAAACGAGTCACCGCGGGCATGTCCGCGCCGGGCTCCGTCCCTGCCACCACGCTTGTCGGCCCGGGCGACGACGCCGCCGTCATCGCCGCCGCAGACGGACGGGTCGTGGCGTCGACAGACCTGCTCGTCGAGAATCGGCACTTCCGCCGCGACTGGTCGAGCGCCAATGACATCGGGCACAAGGCCGCAGCCCGCAATTTCGCCGACATCGTGGCGATGGGCGCCGTCCCGACCGCGCTGCTGGTCGGGTTCGCCGGCCCGGGTTCGCTCGCCGTCGACTGGGTCGACGCGCTGGTTACCGGTATGCGCGAGGAGTGCGGCGAACTCGGCGCCGCGGTGGTCGGCGGCGACGTGACCGAAGCCGACACGGTGATGCTGGGCATCACCGCGCTCGGTGATCTGCAGGGCCGGGAGCCCGTGACGATGGACGGCGCGAAGGTCGGCGACGTCGTGGCCGTGACCGGCCGGCTCGGGTGGGCCGCGGCCGGGTTCGCGGTGCTCGCACGCGGGTTCCGCTCGCCGGTCTCTGTCGTCTCGGCGCACCGGCGTCCCGAGCCGCCCTACTCCGAAGGGCCGATCGCGGCCGATCTCGGCGCCTCGGCGATGACCGACATCAGCGACGGTCTCGTCGCCGATCTCGGCCGGATCGCCGAGGCGAGCGGGGTGCGGATCGATGTGCGCGGCGACGCCCTCGAGGTTCCGGCGAAGCTGCGCGAGGTCGGCGCCGCACTCAACGTCGACCCGCTCGTGTGGACGCTGACCGGTGGCGACGACTACGCCCTCGCCGCCACCTTCCCCAACGGCACCCGGCTGCCGGACACCTGGCGCGTCATCGGCCTGGTCGGTGAGGGCGACGGCGTCCGGGTGGACGGACGCCGCTGGCCCCAGGGCGGGCACGAACACTTTCGCTGATGGGCGTGCGTATCGTCGCGCGCTGATTACCTGGCCAACCCGGCGGGCGTCCAGAACGGCGCCGTCGCGCCACGCATGAGCATCCGCGGCGACCGGCAGGTCGTGCCCGACAGCGTCGCGGTCGGCAACACGTACAGGCCTTCACCGTTGCGCACTGCGGCTTTGGAGTCGTTCACCGAGTACGCCACGGCGTCAGAACGAGGCGACCAGGACGGGCGGTCGGAGAAGTCGCCGCCGACCGGGGTGGCCAGATCGCAGCGCCGGTTCGGCCGCGCGGGCGGACCGCTCGACGACCACAGCCGCAGGGCGTTGGAGCCGGTGTTTTCGGAGAACCCGACCGAGGCGAGCTTGCCCCGGTGCAGCGCGGGCATCCCGTAGACGGCGTCGGTGCCGTACGCGTAGGCCTGGGTCCACTTGTGCGCGGTGCGACTCGGCAGGTCGGCGTACCAGAACCCGGTGCTGCCGAAGTCGACGTCGTCGAGCAGGAGCCGACGGTTGTTCACCCACTGACCGGCTTCGATCGAGGCCCCGTTGCCACCGCCGCGCTTGATCATGGCCCCGCCCGTCCCGTTGATCTTGACCACGTACGTGCTGTAACCGACCCCGGCGCTGCAGTCCGGGAACGAGTCGCGGCTGAGCACGGTGTAGACGATGTGCTTGCCGTCGGGGGACACGATCGCGTCGATGATTCCCCTCGGCTCCTGAACCGACTTGCACGGTGCGGTGTCGACGACGAGGTGTTTGAACTGCGGCGGATTGAACGTCCGGATGGCCCGGCCGTTGCGGTTCATCACGTGCAGCCAGCCCTGGGTGTTGACCGCGGACACCTTCTGGTTGCGCAGTGCGACGATGATCTTCCCGCTGTTCGACGCGGACGGGGCGTCGTAGCCGATTCCGCCGGTGCGGTTGTGGGTGGCGGTCGAGCCGTTGTGCGTGATCCGCCGGACGTGCGCGCCGTTCGGCGTGATCGCGTACACGTCATGGTTCTTGACGTAGAGGATGCTGCCGGTCGAGTTGACGCCCGTGGCCTGCGCAGTTGCCGTCGTGGTGACGGTGACGCCGGCGCCCAGCCCGAGGACAAGGGCAATCGTCAGGATGGTGCGGATCATTGCGGTCCCTCCGGTGTCGAGCGCGTCCGTGCTGAACGCTGCCGACAGCCTGCGGGCTGGAGGGACTGCGGCTCGACCCACAGTTGCGCCACGTTGCGGCGCGGTACCGCCCGGCTTGGCCCCGTAGCAGGGCGACACGCCGCGAATCGCCCTGCTGGGAGGCCAAGCCGGGCGGCGCCGGGGGTCAGGCGGGTTCGATGCCGTGCCTTCGGGCGAGCACGACCGCCTCGGACGTGCTCGCCGCCCCCAGTGCGCGGCGGGCCGACGCCAGTCGTCGGTCGGCGGTGCGGCGGGACATGTGCAGTGTCTTTGCGGCCTCGCCCAGCGTCGCCCCGCCGACCAACCGAGCGAGCAACGCGCGCTCCTCGACGGTGAGCGAGTTCGCGACAACCGGTTCCACCTGGTGATCGAGTTGGCCGAGGCGGCGCAGGTCGTCGCACAGCTGGTCGATGACGGCGCGTTCGGCGCTGCCCAGCACCACCAGATCTGCCCCGCGCACCGCGGCGAGCACTGCCTGTGCGGCCGACTCGGCATCGCTGACCACGCCGACCCGCACCGCCCCGGCAGGGGCCGGACCGTTCCAGCCTTCGACCAGCGGACCGCCGAAGCCGGTTGCGAGTTCGCGGGCGACCGCGGCCTCGGCGCGCTCCAGGACGACGAATCGGGCCATCTCAGCTCACTCCCCGCTGGCCAGGGCCGCCGCATGGGTACGGCCGGTGGCGCCGAGCTTGGTCGCGGCGGAGGCGAGTTGCGAGACAACGGTGTGCCGCGAGATCCCGAGCCGCTGCGCGATCTCGGCATTGGTCAGGCCGTTTCCGACCAAGCGCAAGAGCTCGCGCTGCCGGCCGGTCAGCAGGTCGCCCACGGTGCGGGTACGCGGGGCCGAGCGGCGCACCCCGGCGGCGCGCAGCGACCGATGCACCCGGGCGAGCAGGGGCAGCATGCCGAGTTCGAGTAACCGTGCCTCGGCCTGCTCCAGCACCTCGATCGCGCCGCGCGTGTCCCCGGCACGGCGGCTCGCCTCGCCGAGAGCCCACAGGCAGCGCAGTTCGCCCCGCCGGTGGTACGGCGCCCACGAGTCGACGGCCTGGCGGAAGCTCGCGCGGGCGTCCTCGCCGGCGACGAGCGCTCGGATGCCTTCGGTCTCCGGACGGACCCCTTCGAGGATCTTGTACGGGTGCGGTGGTGCAGTCGGGCCCGGATCGGTGCCGAGATCGCTGCACGCCCAGGCGCGTGCCACCCGGAAGAACTCGAGGTTGGGATCGTCCTCGGTATAGGCCAGGATCCGGTCGCAGACCTCGACGGCGCGCGCCGGGCGCCCGCCCCAGAGCGCGGCCTCGGCCTCGACCCAGCTGGCCTGGATGCGGCCGCGGTAATCATCGGCGAACTCCGCGGCGGCCCCCAGACGCCGGGCCTCGTCGATTCGGCCGACGTCGATCAGGGTGATGCACAGGGTTTCGAGAATCATGTCGTGCCCACGCCGCTCACGCACCCGGCCGAGCAGGTCCTCGGCGACGGCAAGCACCTGTCGGTACTCACCGGCGTGGAACTCGAGCGATGTCTGCACGATCGCGAAGCTGATCTCCCACTCGCCGAGCCCGAGTTCCTGGGCACGTCGGATGACGTCCTCGCAGACCACCCGCCCGGCCGACGGGTTTTCGCTCGACTCGTAATGGCTGATCAAATTGTTCGCGGCGAGAAACTCGGTGCTGACATCACCCACTGCCCGCGCGCCGGCCATCGCGGACTCGAGATGGGCTTCAGCTCCGGGCACGTTTGAGACCGACATCGACGTGCCGCGCAGGTATTCGGCACGGGGCACGTCGATGCCGGTGCGAACGGCAAGATCCAGCGCAGCAGCGGTCGCCCGCAGGCCCTCCTGCAGGTCGACGTCGAGGAAGATCGGCACCCGCGACTGCTCGATCAGCAGCCGCACCTCCACATCGCTACCGGTCCCGCCGACCAGCGCCAGCCCCTGCTCGAGCTGACGACGCAGGCCCTCGTTGTCGCCGGCAGTCCAGGCGCCGCGGGCACGTAGCAGGCATGCGAACGCCTGCGCCTCGGTGTTGTCCGGGTCGATGCGGTCGAGCGCGCGGACCATGCCGTCCCAGTCGTGCGTCCGCTCCAGGGCCTCCGCGGCACGCAGGCGCAGGTCGTCGGCTTCGGGGCCGCTCGCACACTCGGCGGCGATCGCGAGGTGCGCGGCCTGCTCGCCCGGACGGCCGGTGGCCGCGGCGGCCCGCATCGCGGCCGCGAACGCGTCCTGCGGGCGCCCGGCGAGCTGAAAGTGACGGGCGGCTTCGCCCTCGTCCTCCACCACCGCTGCCAGTCGCAGGTGCAGTTCGCGCAACTCGTCCCCGGGTACTTGCTCGATCACGACCTCGGCGAGCAGGGTGTGCCGCACCGCCACGCCCGTCGGTACGCGCACGACCAGGTCGGCCGCGAGCAGGCTCTTCACCCCGGCCTCGTCCAGCTCGGCATCGGCCATCGGCCGGCCGGCCAGCGCCAGCATGGCGAACGTGTCGCGCCCGGCCGCGTCCAGTTGTCGTAACCGGGCAGCGATCGCGAGACGCAGACTGGGGCTCGGTTCGCCGGTCACCGTCAGCTCGCGCAGCAGCAGCGGGTTGCCGCCGGTGCGGTCGACCACCCGTCGCACGGTGGCTTCGCCGAGGTCGGGGCGCAGTTCGCGCACCACGCGTGCCGAGTCGTCGGCCGACAGCGGGGTGAGGGCAAGTTCGACGAACCCCGCCTCGCGCAGCCGATCGAGGGCGGTGTCGGCGGAGGGGTCGCCGCGGCGGACGCCGGCCAGCAGACCGACCCGTCCGGCGAGCATTCCGACGACCTCGAGCGTGGCCGGGTCGGCCCAGTGCAGGTCGTCGAGCAGCAGCACTCCACTGCCCACCCGGGCTTCCATGTCGGTCGCAACAGCGGTCGGGTCGCCGGCGCGCATCGAGGCACCGAAAGCCCGTTCCAGCGGCAGGTACTCCATCCAGGACAGCGTCGACAGCGCGCCGCCCTCGAACACCGAACGTCCGCTTGCGGTGGCAGCGGCGCGGAGCACGGTCGTCTTGCCCACGCCGGCCTCGCCGATCACGACAACGGGACGGTCGTCTGCGAGCAGGGCGGCTAGCTCGGCGAGTTCCGCAGTCCGTCCGGCGATGCGTGGGGGCACGTCGATGATGATCGCAAGAATCGGGCGGGTTGGGCATCGTTCCGGCTGCATTGGTCAGCGTTCATCGGCACTGCCACGGAAACGGTCCTTAAACGACGCAGCCCGCCTCCGGAACGGAAGCGGGCTGGATCTGCCGCGGCGGTGTCAGCCGCGCACGACCTTGCCGGCCTTCAGGCAGGACGTGCACACCGAGATCCGCCGACGCGTGCCGGGTGCGACGAGAGCGCGCACCTTCTGTACGTTCGGGTTCCACCGGCGGTGGGTGCGACGGTGGGAGTGCGAGACGGACATGCCGAAGCCGGGCCCCTTGCCGCAGACATCGCAGACGCTGGCCACTGTGGCCTCCTTGGACGTGCCGATCATTGGATTGGCCCGATTCCGGGCAACCCGACGAGTCTAACCGGTGGGTTCGGCCCGCCGCAAAATGCCTCCCGTCCGTGCACAGGACGGTCGGCACCGACAAGTATGGTCACGCGCACGATGTGCGCGGGGGAGCGCTCGGGGGTGTGTGAAGGTGCGCGAGCAGGCGGGCACGGTGCTTGACGCAGTCGTTGTGCGCGACTGGGCCCATGCGGCGTACGCCTCGCTGGACGCGCACCGTGGCGAGATCGACCGGCTCAACGTCTTCCCCGTGCACGACAACGACACCGGCACCAACCTCGCGACGACGTTGCGGGCCGGGCTCGCCGCACTCGACGCCGACGCTACCGCCGACGCCCCTGCGGCGTTGCGCGTGCTCGCGCGCGGCGCCGTGCTCGGCGCGAGCGGCAATTCGGGCAACATCGTCGCGCAGATGCTGCGCGCCATGGCCGACGCCGCGACCGCCGCAGGGGAATGGGACGCCGCCGCGCTGCGCACCGGACTACGGCGTGCCGCGCTCGAAGCCCGCCACGCAGTCGCAGACCCGGTCGAGGGCACGATCCTGACGGTGGCCAGTTCGGCGGCCGCGGCCGTCCCCGACACCGCCGGGAGCCCGGCCGAGGTCGCTGGGCTCGCACTCGCGGCAGCCGACGAGGCGCTCGGCCGCACCCGCGAACAGCTCACCGCGCTCACCCGGGCCGGCGTGATCGACGCCGGCGGTCAGGGCTACGTGCTGCTGCTCGAGGCGCTGGTGCGCACGCTCGGCGGCGACGCCTCAGCGATCACCCCCGTGCCCACCGCAGCCCCGCTCCCGCATCGGTTTGCCCCCGATGGCGGTGCGTTCGAGGTTCAGTACCTGCTCGACACCGAGCCGGTGTTCAGCGACAGCGCGGCGGAGCAATTGCGCGCCGAACTGCTCCGGCTCGGCGATTCGGTGGTCGTCGTGGGCACCGGGCAGGGCACCTGGTCGGTGCACGTCCACACCGACGATGCCGGTGCGGTGGTCGAGGCGGGTATCCGGATGGGCCGCCCGTACCGGATCACCGTCGCCCCGCTCGTCGACGACCCCCACGCGCCCAAGCCAGGGGCCGTTGTTGCCGTCGTCCCGGGTACCGCGCTCGCGCAGATGTTCGCCGGTGAGGGTGTCGAGGTCGTCACGGCAGGCACCCTGCGTCCGGGCCACTCGGCGGCGGTCGATGCCGTGTTGGCCACCGGCGCGCGCGAGGCCGTGCTGCTGCCCAACCACCCCGATCTCGCTACGACCGCCGAAGACGCCGCCGAACACCTGCGCAGCCAGGGCATCCGGGTGGTGGTCATCCCTACCCGCTCGCCCGTGCAGGGCCTCGCGGCGATCGCGGTGCACGACGCGTCGCGACGCTTCGACGACGACGTCGTGGCCATGGCCGAAGCTGCCGCCGCCACCAGGTTCGCGGAGGTGACGATCGCCGAGGCCCAGTCGCTGACCTCGGCCGGCATCTGCCAGGCCGGTGACATCCTGGGCATGATCGACGGTGAGGTCGTGGTCATCGGCCAGGGCCTGCTCGCCGTCGCACTCGCCGTGTGCGACCGACTGCTCGGCGTGGGTGCCGAACTCATGACGGTGCTGGTCGGCGGCGGCGCGCAGCGTGGGCTCGGCGACACGGTGCGCCGCCACGTCCGCGACCGCTCCCCGCTGACCGAGATCACCGTCTACGACGTCGACGATCCGGGCCACCCGCTGGTCATCGGGGTCGAATGAGCGACGCTTGCGCAGCGATTCAGGGAGTCGAATGAGCATCACTCTCGACTCCCGCCTGGAGGACGCCGTCGGCGGGCGCACCGCGAAGCCGATCGAACGCGGCCTGGGGCTGCGCACTGTCGGGGAGTTGCTCAGGCACTACCCACGTCGACTCGCCGAGCGCGGCGAGCTCACCAACCTCGACGAGCTACGCCTCGACGAGGAGGTGACCGTCTTGGCGACCGTCCGCAAGGCCACGATGCTCGGGCACGGCCACAGCGAGCGGGCGATCGTCACCGTCGGCGACGGCCGCGGGGAGCTCGACCTGGTCTTTTTCGGCCGTCGCAGCCGCTGGCGGGTCGATTCGGCCACCCCCGGGATGCTCGGGATGTTCTCCGGCAAGGTCGGCGAGTTCAACCGGCGCCGGCAGCTCGTCCACCCGGAATGGCATCTGCTCAAGGACGATGCCCTGGCCGAGCAGGAGGCCGACTTCTATTCGCGCGCTCTCCTGCCCGTCTATCCGGCCACCAAGGACATCCGCAGCTGGACGATCGCCAACTCGATCGCGCAGATCCTGCGGCTGATCGACGAGGTGCCCGATCCCGTCCCGCCCGAGATCCGGGCACGGCACGGCCTGCTCAGCCTCGACGCGGCGCTGCGCGGCGTCCACCAGCCGGACGACCGCAAGCACTGGTGGCAGGCCAAGCAGAGGCTGAAATGGGACGAAGCCTTTGCCGTCCAGTTGGTGCTCGCGCAACGTCGGCACGCCGCCACCGTCAACCCGGCCGTGCCCCGCCCGCCGGTCGACGGCGGCCTGCTCGACGACTTCGACAAGCAGCTGCCGTTCGAGCTGACCGCGGGCCAGCGCGAGGTCGGCGAGCGGCTGGCCTCCGAGCTGGCCGAACGGCACCCCATGCACCGGCTGCTGCAGGGCGAGGTCGGCTCGGGCAAGACCGTGGTCGCACTGCGGGCCATGCTGCAGACCGTCGACGCCGGAGCGCAGGCGGCGCTGCTGGCTCCCACCGAGGTGCTCGCCGCGCAGCACGCGCGCACCATCGAGGCGATGCTCGGACCGCTGGCCCAAGCCGGCCGGCTCGGCGGCGCCGACATCGCGACCCGGGTCGTGCTGCTCACCGGTTCGCTGCCGGCGGCTGCCCGCAAGGCCGCGCTGCTCGACGCAGCATCCGGCGCGGCGGGCATCGTCGTCGGCACGCACGCGCTGATCCAGGAGCATGTCCAGTTCGCCGAACTCGGTCTGGTCGTGGTCGACGAGCAGCACCGCTTCGGCGTCGAGCAGCGCGACGCGCTGCGGTCGAAGTCCGCCGCCCCGCCGCACCTGCTCGTGATGACGGCAACACCCATCCCGCGCACGGTCGCGATGACCGTGTTCGGCGATCTCGAGACCTCGACGTTGACCGAGCTGCCGGCCGGACGCTCGCCGATCGCGACCTCGGTCGTCCCGGTCACCGAGCGGCCGGCCTGGTTCGACCGGGGCTGGCAGCGCATCCGTGAGGAGGTGGCCGCGGGCCGGCAGGCATACGTGGTCTGCCCGCGCATCGGTGCGGACATGGCCGACTTCGAAGCGGACATGGCCGACATCGACCTGCCCGACGAGCAGGTCGCGGGCCGCCGTCCACCGCTCGCGGTCAGCGACGTGCTCGCGATGCTGTCCGAGGGGCAATTGCACGGGTTGCGGCTCGCGCCGTTGCACGGCCGGCTCACCCCGGACGACAAGGACCGCACCATGACGGCGTTCGCGTCCGGTGAGATCGACGTGCTCGTCGCCACCACCGTCGTCGAGGTCGGCGTGGACGTGCCGAACGCCACCGTCATGGTCGTGATGGACGCCGATCGGTTCGGGGTGTCGCAGCTGCACCAGCTGCGCGGCCGAATCGGGCGGGGCGGGCATCCGGGGCTGTGCCTGCTCGTCACCGAACTGCCCGAGGGCGCGCCGGCGCGCGAGCGCCTCGATGCCGTCGCGTCCACCACCGACGGGTTTCAGCTCGCCCGGCTCGACGTCGAGCAGCGCCGCGAGGGCGACGTGCTGGGGGTCGCGCAGAGCGGCCGGCGTTCGCAGCTGAAGCTGTTGTCGCTGCTGCACGACGAGGACCTCATCACCGCCGCGCGAGCCGAGGCGACCGATCTGGTCGCGCAGGACCCGGAGCTCGTCCGCTATCCGGAACTCGCGGCCCAGGCGGCCGCGATGGTGGCCGAGGAGCAGGCGCAGTACCTGGACAAGGCGTGACCCGGATCGTGGCCGGGCTGGCGAAGGGGCGTCGGCTGGTCGTCCCCGAGCGCGGCACCCGCCCCACGTCCGAACGGGCCCGCGAAGCGCTGTTCAACACCCTTCGCACGCATCTGGACATCGGCGGCGCGAACGTGCTGGATCTGTTCGCCGGCACCGGAGCGGTCGGCCTCGAGGCGCTCTCGCGCGGTGCTGGCCGCGTGGTTTTCGTCGAGCGCGACCGCACCGCCGCGGCCCTGTTGCAGCGCAACATCGACGCCGTCGGCCTGCCCGGAACCCGGGTGCACCGCCGTGCGGTCACCGCCGTCCTGGACGACCCGGCCGGCAACCGGTTCGACCTGGTGTTCGCCGACCCGCCGTACGAGCTGCCCGACGACCAGCTCGGCGACATCCTCACCGCTTTGGTCACCGGCGACTGGTTGGTGCCCGATGCCATGGTCGTCGTGGAGCGCTCGGCGCGCGGCAACGAACTGGCGTGGCCACCGGGCATAGTGCTCGTCACACACAGGCGGTACGGAGAGGGGCAGCTTTGGTACGGTCGCGCCAATCATGGCTGACAACGTGATCCGCCGAGCGGTTTGCCCAGGGTCGTTCGACCCGGTGACCAACGGTCACCTGGACATCATCTCCCGCGCGGCACAGCTGTACGACGAGCTGACGGTGGCAGTGTTCGTCAACCAGTCGAAGTCCAGCCTGTTCAGCGTGGACGAGCGACGCGAGCTGCTCGAAGAGGTCACCGCGCCGTACGGCAACGTCAGGATCGACAGCTTCCACGGCCTGGTCGTCGACTACTGCAAGTCCAACGGCATCGCGGTCATCGTCAAGGGCCTGCGGGCGGTCAGCGACTTCGATTACGAGCTGCAGATGGCTCAGATGAACCGCGGCCTGGCCGGAATCGACACGCTGTTCATGCCGACTAACCCGGAATACAGCTTCCTCGCCTCTAGCCTTGTCAAGGAGATCGCGAAGTGGGGCGGCGATGTTTCGTCGCTCGTCCCGCAGAACGTCCTCAAACGCCTCATCGAACGCACAAACGGCGCCTAGGCTTTGCCATCCGGCGCCGAGGAGGTGCCGGATGGCTGACCAGTCCCTGCGGCGGACCGACGAATTGCTGACCGAATTGGTCGAGCAGGTCGAGACCGCGCGCTCCATGCCCATGTCCTCGTCGTGCGTGCTGCCTCGCGAGCGCGTGCTCGATCTGCTCGACGAACTGCGCGAAGTGCTGCCGCCCGAGATCAACGAGGCGCGCAAGATCATCGCGAACCGCGACGCGCTGCTGCACGACGCCTACGCCGAGGCGTCATCGCTGCGCGAGAAGGCCGCGGCCGAGGCAGAGGCGATGACCGAGAACGCGAGTGGCCGGGCCGCGGACATCGTCCACGACGCCGAGGTCCGCGCATACGAGATCGTCGAACGCGGCAAGGTCGAGCACGCCTCGCTGGTGTCCGCGACCACGATCCACCAGTCGGCGGCGCGGGCGGCGGGCGAGGTGCGCGAGCAGGCCGACGGCTACGCGCGCGACATGCACCAGCAGGCCGACGAGTACCACCAGCGCACGTTGGCCGAGGCCGACCGGTACGCGGCGGACATCCGAAGCGAGGCCGAGCGCTACGCCGCCAAGCTCACCGCCGACAGCGAGGACTACGCCGACCGCACCCTGTACGAGCTCGGTACCACCCTGCAGCGGGCCGCGGCGACTGCCGAGCAGGGACGCGTCGCCCTGGCCCACCGCCGTTCGGCGCACCCCGGTGCGCCGCAGGGGCCCGTCGAGGAATGGGACGATGCCGCGGACGAGGCCGAGCGCAGCGAAGCGGCTGACGCCGGCGACGGCGCGGACGGTGCGGACGGTGCGGACGGTGCGGGCGAGCGGACCGACGGGGCCGGCGAACAGCAAGGCGACAATCTCGACCAGCAGGTCTCCGCCTGAGTGGAGCGCTTCGCTCCGATTTCGAGGTAGGCGGGGCTCTCGGCTAAGCTGTCCGACGGCCCCAACCGATCACGGCCGTTGTTTCGTATGCCCGAGAACTCGACACCGACCCAGCACCGCGGCACCGGACCCGATCCGCGCAGCCCGTACGTCTTCGACGTCCGGCTGCTCGGTCGACGTCCCGGCTCGATGCGGGAACAGCGGCGTCGGATTCCCGCGCCTGCGGGCCTCGGCAGTGAACTCATCGGGGTTCCGGAAGGTGCTCCGCTCGCAGTCGACGTGCGATTGGAGTCGGTGACCGAGGGAGTGCTCGTAACAGGCACGGTCACCGCTCCACTGCACGGCCAGTGCGCGCGGTGCCTCGATCCGATCACCGATGAGCTGGTCGTCGACATCGTCGAGCTGTTCGCTTACCCGGACAGCGCGACGGACGAGACGACCGGTGCGGATGAGGTCCACCGGCTCGAGGGCGACCTGCTCGATCTCGAACCGGTGGTGCGTGACGCGGTGGTACTGGGCCTGCCCTGGACCCCGCTGTGCCGGCCGGACTGTGCCGGGCTGTGCCCCACCTGCGGGGAGCGGCTCGACCAGCTTCCGGACGACCACACGCACGACACGATCGACCCTCGGTGGGCAGCGCTACGAGCGCTGGTCGACGGGGACACCGACGGCTGAACCATCAGCCGCACAGTCTCGAGAAGGAGTACCTGACGTGGCCGTCCCGAAGCGGAAGACCTCGCGCAGCAACACCCGGTCCCGCCGGTCGCAGTGGAAGACGAGCGCTCCGACCCTGGTGGTCTGCCCCAACCGGGCCTGCGGCGAGCTGAAGCTGCCGCACACGGCGTGTGCCAACTGCGGCCAGTACGACGGCAAGCAGGTTCTTGCAGTCTGACGGGTCCGAGGATCCGTCCGTCCGCATGACATCGCGTTCGCGCCCCACCGACCAGGCGGGGCTTCTCGCAGCACTCGGCATCGAACTCGATGCCGAGTTGCTGCGCCGTGCGCTTACGCACCGCTCGTTCGCCTACGAGCACGGCGGACTGCCGCACAACGAGCGGCTCGAATTCCTCGGTGACTCCGTGCTCGGCATCGTGGTCACCGAAACCCTCTACCGGGCCCACCCGGACCTGCCCGAGGGGCGGCTGGCCAAGCTGCGCGCGTCCGTGGTCAACATGCGCGCCCTGGCCGACGTCGCCCGCGGCATCGGCCTCGACGGCCTCGGCGGCTACCTGCACCTGGGCCGTGGCGAGGAGGCCACCGGCGGCCGGGACAAGTCGAGCATCCTCGCCGACGCGCTCGAGGCGCTGCTCGGCGCCATCTACTTCGAGCACGGTCTGCCCACGTCCGCCCGGATCATCCACGAGCTGTTCGACACGCTGATGAAGGACGTCGCCGAGAGCGGCGCCGGGCTGGACTGGAAGACCAGCCTGCAGGAGCTCACCGCCGAGCGTGGGCTCGGCGTCCCGGACTACCTGATGACCTCCAGCGGACCGGACCACCAGAAGATCTTCACCGCGGCGGCGATCGTGGCGGGGGAGACGTTCGCGCCCAGCACCGGCCGGAGCAAGAAGGAGGCCGAGCAGGCCGCCGCGCAGACCGCCTGGCAGGCCCTGACCGGGCGCGGCCCCTCGGTGTCCGACACTGACGAGTCCGCGACCAGCTGATCGCCACGCGAATCTGTCAACGGTGGGCGTGAGTGCCTGAACTGCCTGAGGTCGAGACCGTCCGCGACGGCCTGCAACGCTGGGTGGCCGGCCGCACCATCGCATCCGTTGACGTCACCCACGCCCGCGCGGTGCGGCGCCATCTGGCCGGTGCGCAGGACCTGATCGCGCGGCTGGTGGACGCCCGGATCGAGGGGGTGTCCCGGCGCGGGAAGTACCTGTGGCTGCCCCTCGACGGCCGTGACGAGTGCCTGGTCGCCCACCTCGGCATGTCCGGGCAGTTGCTCGTCCAGCAACCTGACGCCCCGCCCGAAAAGCACCTGCACGTCCGGATCGGCTTCGCCGACGACGGGCCAGAACTGCGCTTCGTCGACCAACGGACCTTCGGCGGGGTCCAGGTCGAGGCCCTCGTCCCCACGACCGACCAGCCGGACCAGCGCGTGCCGGCCGCGATCGCGCACATCGCCCGTGACCCGATGGACCCGTTGTTCGACGCGGATGAGTTCTCGCAGCGGCTGCGGCGGCGCAACTCTGCCGTCAAGCGGGCCCTGCTGGACCAGACGCTGCTGTCCGGAGTCGGCAACATCTACGCCGACGAGTCCCTATGGCGGGCCAAGCTGCACGGTCAGCGGCTGGGCAAGTCGCTGCGGCGGGGCCAGGTCACGGACCTGCTCGGGCACGTGCGCGACGTTCTCGGTGCGGCCCTGCAAGCAGGCGGGACCTCTTTCGACGCCCTTTACGTCAACATCAACGGGCAGAGCGGGTACTTCGACCGGTCGCTGGCGGTTTACGGACGCGAGGGAAAGCCTTGTCCACGCTGCGGTACGGCTATCCGGAGGGTCGCGTTCATGAATCGGTCGAGCTTCTTCTGCCCCCGGTGCCAGCGAATTCCGCGCAGCGTTACCGCCCGGTAGCCGGGGACCATGTTGACCGTTTGTTATCGCAGTGCAACCATTGAGTGACCTGGCGGGGTGACGGACCCGGTCGATTCAGAACCTGTGGGATCCCGATCCGTCGCGCAAAGCCCCGACTCGTCGACAACATGGATCGTCGAATCTCGGTGTGTGACATCGAGCCGGTCCCCGGGGAGAACTGAAGGGTCTGCCACATGGCACGCGCCTTGGTCGGCTATGTAGGAAACAACAACAACGAGCAAGTCCTCGCGATGGAAGTGGGGCGCCTGCGCCGGCGGGTCGCCGAACTGGAGGCCGAACTCGCCGAGGTCCGCGAGGGCCAGCACGCCGAGTTGGAACTGGATCTGCACCGGCTGTCCCAGACCGAACTCGTCTGATCCGTATTTGATCCGCCGAAGGCGGATCTTTTCTGACCCGCTCGCTTCGCTCGGGGCCATTCTGCGATCCGCAGCGCAAGCTCGCTGCGCCCGCGTGCACGGCGGGTCTGCGTTCCAACGTTGTCTGACGCCGTTGCATCAGTGATGTTCTTGCCTACCTATGGGTTCGCCTGGGCAACAGTGATGCATTCGTCAAGGCACGGGGTTCGCGAACGGTGGGGCGCCTGCGTGGTGGGGGCGGGGCGATGACGTAAGTTTCTCCACGAGCAATCTTGTCGCTGCGGTTCGGGAGATTCGTGCACCTCAAGTCGCTGACGTTGCGAGGGTTCAAGTCCTTCGCCTCGGCCACGACGCTCCGTTTCGAGCCGGGAATCACGGCCGTCGTCGGGCCGAACGGATCCGGCAAGTCCAACGTCGTGGATGCCATCGCCTGGGTGCTCGGCGAGCAGGGCGCCAAGGCGCTGCGCGGCGGCAAGATGGAAGACGTCATCTTCGCCGGGACGGCCGGACGTCCCCCGCTCGGCCGGGCCGAGGTCACCCTCACGATCGACAACAGCGACAACGCGCTGCCCATCGACTACACCGAGGTGTCGATCACCCGGCGGATGTTTCGTGAGGGCACGAGCGAGTACGAGATCAACGGCGAGCAGGTGCGCCTGCTCGACGTGCAAGAACTGCTGTCGGACTCGGGCATCGGTCGCGAGATGCACGTCATCGTCGGCCAGGGCCAACTCGACGCCGTCCTGCAGGCCCGTCCCGAGGACCGCCGCGGGTTCATCGAGGAAGCCGCGGGTGTGCTCAAGCACCGCAAGCGCAAGGAAAAGGCGCTGCGCAAGCTCGACGCGATGCAGGCCAACCTGACCCGCGTCACGGACCTCACCGCGGAACTGCGCCGCCAACTCAAGCCGCTGGGCAAGCAGGCCGAGATCGCCCGCCGGGCGCAGGGCGTCCAGGCCGAACTGCGCGACTCGCGGCTGCGGCTGCTCGCCGACGACCTCGTCGCGCTGCGCGAGAGCCTGCGCAAGGAGGTCGCCGACGAGGAAGAGATCCGTGCCCGCCGCGCCGAGGTCGAGGCCGACCTGGGGCGCGCCCGGGCGCGGGAGGCCGACCTCGAGCAGGCGATTGCCGTCGATGCGCCGACCGTCGACCGCACTCAGCAGACCTGGTACCGCCTGTCCGCGCTCGAGGAGCGCTTCCGGGGCACCGCGTCGGTGGCAGCCGAACGTGCCCGGCTGCTGTCGGCCGAGCAGGACGAGCGGGTCGCGGGACGCGATCCCGAATCGATGGAGGCCGAGGCCGCGGAGGTCCGCGTCGAGGAGGAGCGACTGCAGGCAAGTCTGACCGAGGCGAAGACGGCGCTGTCGGAGGTCGTAGCCGAGCGGCAGGATCTCGAGCGCCGCCTCGTCGAGGCCGAGCGCGCCCTGGTCGCCGCCGCCCGCGCCGTCGCCGACCGCCGCGAGGGCCTGGCCCGGCTGGCCGGGCAGGTCAACGCCCTACGGGCGCGGTCCACCGCGGCGGGTGAGGAGATCGCCCGGCTGGCCTCGTCCGCGGGGCAGGCCCGGGAACGCGCCGACGGGGCGAGCGCGAATCTGGAGCGGGTGCAGGCCGAGGTGGGCGCACTCGACGAGGGTGAGTTGGGCCTGGACGAGCGGCACGAGAGCGCGGTCGCCGCGCTCGAGCAGGCCGAGAAGCGCGTGAGAGAGCTGGCCGGCGGCGAGCGCGAGGCCGAACGGGAACGCTCGACCTGGTCCGCGCGCGCGGACGCCCTGGCCCTCGGCCTCACCCGCAAGGACGGCGGCGGTGCCGTGCTCGGCGCCGGCCTGCCCGGCGTCGCCGGGTCGCTGGCCGCGCTGCTCGTCGTCGAGCCCGGCTATGAAGGCGCCGTCGCGGCCGCGCTCGGCGCCGCGGCCGATGCCATCACCGTCGAGTCGCTCGACGCCGCGGTCGACGCGCTGAACCACCTCAAACGCGAAGACGCCGGACGGGCCGGCCTGCTGGTCGGCGGAGTCGCGCACTCGGCCGCACCCGCTGCTGCGCTGCCGACCGGTGCCCGGCCCGCGGTCGAGCTGGTCACCGTCCCCGAGCCCTACCGCGGCAGCGTCGCGCTGCTCCTGTCCGACGTCGTCGTGGTGGACGACCTGGCCGCGGCGCTTTCGGCGGCGCGCGAGGGCTCCGCGCGCGTCGTGACCCGCGACGGCGACATCCTCGGGTCCGGGTGGGCCGAGGGCGGGTCGTCCTCGGCGCCGAGCGCGATCGAGATCCGCGCCGCGGTGGACGAAGCGGCACAGAAGGCCGACGAAGCCGCCGCGCGCCACGACCGGCTGCACGCGCAGCTCGGCGAGGCGCGCGAGCACGCGGCCACGCTCGAGGGGGAAGTCGGTCGCGCACTCGAGGCCCTGCACGAGTCGGATGCCCAGCTGTCCGCGGTCGCCGAGCGGCTGGCGCAGCTCGGTGAGTCCGCGCGGTCGGCTTCGGCCGAGGCGGCCCGGCTCGACGAAGCGCGCGCAGCGGCCGAGACGGCCCGTGACCGTGACTTGGCCGGCCTGTCCGACCTCGAGGAGCGGCTGCATCTGGCCGAGACGCAGTCGGACGAGCCGACCGAGCCCGACACGGGTGAGCGCGACTCGGTGCAGGCCGAGGTCACTGCGGCCCGCCAGGCGGAGATGGAGGCCCGCCTCGCGGTACGTACCGGCGAGGAGCGGGTTCGTGCGGTGTCCGGTCGTGCCGACCAACTGCTGCGTGCCGCCGAGATCGAGCGCGCTGCCCGCGCACGTCAGGAAGCCAAACGCGCCGCCAGGGCGCGCGGTGCCGCGGTGGCTGCGCGGGTCCGCGACGCGGCACGCCGGGTGCTGACCAGCATCGAGCAGTCGGTCGCCGCAGCCGCCCGGGAACGCGACGTCGCGCAGCAGGACCGCGTGGTGCGGGAGGGCGAGCTGCTCCAGTTGCGCGGGCAGACCCGAGCGCTGGCCGAGGAGATGACCAGGCTGACCGATGCCGTGCACCGCGACGAGATGATGCGCGCCGAACAGCGGCTGCGCATCGAGCAGCTCGAGGAGCGTGCCGTCGACGAGTACGGCGTCGAGATCGAGGCGCTCATCGCGGAGTACGGACCCGACCAGCCCACGCCGCCGTCGGCGATCGAGATCGCCGAGTACGAGCAGGCCAAGGACCGTGGCGAGCAGGTCATCGCGCCGCAACCCGGTCCGTTCCACCGGCCCACGCAAGAGAAGCGAGCCGGCCGGGCCGAGCGCGACCTCGCGCTGCTCGGCAAGGTGAACCCGCTCGCGCTCGAAGAGTTCGCCGCGCTCGAAGAGCGGCACCAGTTCCTGTCCACGCAGCTCGAGGACCTCAAGAAGACCAGGCAGGATCTGCTGACGGTCGTCAAGGAGGTCGACGAGCGCATCCTCGAGGTCTTCACCAGCGCCTACGCCGACGTGGCCCGCGAGTTCGAGATCGTGTTCGCCGCGTTGTTCCCGGGCGGCGAGGGACGCCTCGTCCTCACCGATCCGGACGACATGCTGCTCACCGGCATCGACGTCGAGGCGCGCCCGCCGGGCAAGAAGGTCAAGCGGCTTTCGCTGCTGTCCGGCGGCGAACGGTCGCTGACCGCGGTCGCCCTGCTCGTCGCGATCTTCCGCGCTCGACCGAGTCCGTTCTACATCATGGACGAGGTCGAGGCGGCACTCGACGACACGAACCTCGGCCGGTTGCTACAACTGATCGCTCAGCTGCGGGGCAACAGCCAGATCATCATCATCACGCACCAGAAGCGGACGATGGAGATCGCGGACGCGCTGTACGGCGTAACGATGCGCGGCGACGGTGTGACCCAGGTCATCAGCCAGCGGTTGCGCGAGAACGAGGCCGTCGAAGAGCCGGTCGCCCCGTCCGGCTAGGGCCTGTCGGGACACACCACCGCCGAGCAGTGGATGTGCGGGTTGGCAAGCTGTGAGATGTCTACTGCGGTTGGCGGCTATTCTCGCGGGCTCACCTAGGGTGTCTGGGTGACTTCTACGCCCCCGGTCCGTCGGATCCGCCCTGCCGCGACCGTTGTCGCGGCGCTCAGTGTCCTGGCTTTCGTCGCGACGGCCTGTGGCTCCGACCAAGTCGGGCCGGCCAAGACGCAGATTGTGACGAAGACGGCCGGTGCGTCGGGCGCGACGAGCAGCTCGTCGTCGGCGTCGTCCGACCCGTCGTCGTCGAAGCCTCCGAAGCCGGCGAAGCCGGTGCATGTGTCGTTGAAGTTCGGTGATGGGCAGACGTTGGGTGTGGGGATGCCGATCATCGCGTATTTGTCGCGGCCGATTACGGATGCGCGGGGGTTTGCGGCGGCGACGAAGGTGACCGTGG
>DASXJR010000048.1:0-15865 GCA_036497285.1 Jatrophihabitans sp. | reverse complement strand
AGATGCACCTCTGCGATGACGTCGTCGCCGCGCACCGGCTGACGCTGCGCGCGCGTGCCGCCACGTGTGCCGCCACCGAAGATCCCGCCGAACAGATCGCCGAGATCGCCGACGTCGAAGCCGCTGAAGTCGTAGTTGACGTTCTGGCCGCCGGGGCCCGGACGTCCATTCGTCGCGCCGAAGCGGTCGTACTGCTTGCGCTTCTCCTCGTCCGAGAGCACGTCGTACGCTCCCTGCACGTCCTTGAAGCGGTCCTCCGCGTCCTGGTCGCCGGGGTTCTTGTCCGGGTGGTACTGGCGCGCGAGCTTGCGATACGCCTTCTTGATCTCGTCCTGCGACGCGCCCTTCGCCACGCCCAGCGTGTCGTAGAGCGTCTTAGCCATCGCTCTCCTGCGAGGCGGCCGCAATCACGACGCGCGCGGGTCGCACGACGCGATCGCCGAGCGTGTAGCCCTTCTGCACGACGTCGATCACGGAGCCTTCCTCCGCCTCCGACGGCTGCGAGAGGAGCGCCTCGTGCACGTGCGGATCGAACTTGCCCTCCGCGTCGATCTCCTTGACGCCGTTGCGCTCGAGGAGCGTTGCGAGCGACCGGTGGACGAGAGCCACGCCTTCTTCGACTGCGGCCTCCTGGTGCTCACCGACTGCGGCGAGCGCACGCTCCAGGTCGTCGAGAATCGGCAGGAGCTCTTTCACGAACCGCTCGTTCGCGAGCGTGACGTACTCCCCGCGCTCGCGTGCCGCACGCTTCTTGTAGTTGTCGAAGTCGGCGGCCGTGCGCTTCCAGCGGTCGATCGCCTCGTCACGCTCGGCAGTGACGGCGACGAGGCTCGATGCCTCGTCGCCGTCAGGCACCGCTTCCGTTCCGCGCTCGTGCTCCTGCGAAGCGGTGTCAGGCACCGCTTCCGTTCCGCGCTCCTGCTCCATTAGGAGGTCTTCGCCTCCTCGTCGACGACCTCGTACTCGCCCTCCTCGACGACCTCGTCGTCCGGTGTGGTCGCGCCGTTGCCGCCGGTGGATGCCTGAGCCTGCGCGGTCGCCTGTGCGTAGACCGCCTCGGCCAGCTTGTGCGAGGCCTCCTGCAGCGCCTCGGTCTTCGCCCTGATGTCGCCGACGTCGTCGCCCTCGAGCGCCTGGCGCAGCTCCATGATCCGGCCCTCGATCGTCGAGGCCTCGGACTCGTCGAGCTTCTCGCGGTGCTCCTTGAGCGAACGCTCCGTCTGATACGCGAGCGTCTCGGCGTTGTTCTTCGCATCGACCGTCTCGCGCAGCTTGCGCGCCTCGTCGGCGTGCGACTCCGCGTTCCGGATCATGTCCTGCACCTCGGTCTCGGAGAGACCGGAGCCGCCCTGGATCTGGATCTGCTGCACGTTGCCCGTGCCGAGATCCTTCGCCGAGACGTTGATGATTCCGTTCGCGTCGATGTCGAAGGTGACCTCGACCTGCGGCATGCCCCGCGGCGCCGGCGGGATGCCGACGAGCTGGAACTTGCCGAGTGTCTTGTTGTAGGCGGCCATCTCCGACTCGCCCTGGAGGACGTGCACCTCGACCGACGGCTGGTTGTCCTCCGCCGTGGTGAACGTCTCCGACTTCTTCGTCGGGATGGTCGTGTTGCGCTCGATCAGCTTCGTCATCACGCCGCCCTTGGTCTCGATGCCGAGCGACAGAGGCGTGACGTCGAGCAGAAGGATGTCCTTGACCTCGCCCTTGAGCACGCCGGCCTGAAGCGCGGCGCCGACGGCGACGACCTCGTCCGGGTTGACGCCCTTGTTGGGCTCGCGGCCGCCAGTGAGCTCCTTCACCAGGTCGACGACGGCGGGCATGCGCGTCGAACCACCGACGAGCACGACGTGGTCGATCACGGACAGGGCGACACCGGCGTCCTTGATGGCTTGCTGGAACGGGCCCTTGCACCGTTCGAGCAGGTCGGACGTCATCTTCTGGAACTCGGCCCGGGTGATCTTCACCTCGAGGTGCAGCGGGCCTTCGTTGGACGCCGTGATGTACGGCAGGTTGACCGTGGTTTCGGTGGAACTCGTCAGCTCGATCTTCGCCTTCTCCGCCGCCTCGCGGAGACGCTGCACGGCCATCTTGTCCTTGGACAGGTCGACGCCGTTGCTGTTCTTGAACTGCGTCACGAGGTGGTCGACGACGCGCTGGTCCCAGTCGTCACCACCGAGGTGGTTGTCACCGGAGGTCGCCTTGACCTCGATGACGCCCTCGCCGATCTCGAGCAGCGACACGTCGAAGGTGCCGCCACCCAGGTCGAAGACCAGGATCGTCTGCTCCTTCTCGCCCTTGTCGAGGCCGTAGGCGAGCGCCGCGGCCGTCGGCTCGTTGACGATGCGGAGCACGTTCAGACCGGCGATCTGGCCGGCTTCCTTGGTCGCTTGACGCTGGGCGTCGTTGAAGTACGCCGGGACGGTGACGACGGCGTCGACGACGGTCTCGCCGAGGTAGCTCTCGGCGTCCCGCTTGAGCTTCTGCAGCACGCGGGCGTTGATCTCCTGCGGGCTGTAGGACTTGCCGTCGATGTCGACCTTCCAGCTCGGGTCGCCCATGTGGCGCTTCACCGAGCGGATCGTGCGGTCGACGTTCGTCACGGCCTGGCGCTTGGCCACCTCGCCGACGAGCACCTCGCCGTTCTTGGCGAACGCGACGACGCTGGGAGTGGTGCGCGAACCTTCTGAGTTCGCGATGACCTCCGGCTCCCCGCCGGACAGGACGGAGACGACGGAGTTGGTGGTACCGAGGTCGATACCGACAGCACGTGCCATGGTCTGGTTACTCCTTCAGATCGGGCTGTTTCAGTTCGGGCAGGTCGGTGACACCATCGTGCCGACCGGCCAAGCCCACTGTCAAAAGAACTGAGTCGACCCGGCTCAAGTTCCCGAATGGACTATGAGCTGAGTCACACGCGATCAGCCGGACAGCGTGTAAACGCCAGGCGTCGGCGTGGTCATCCGCGTCCAGCCGAACCCGTCCGGTTCGAGCCGGGCGTGGATCGGCGGCGCCGTCGAAGGGATGGTCACCGCGCGTAGATGCTCGGGCTTGCGCACCCGCACACCGAAAGTGCACGCACACGGCACCCGCAGCACGAGCTTGGACTGGCTGAACCGCACGACCTGGACCGGCGGCGAGACGATCGGCTTCGCGTCGGCCACCCGGTAGATCGTCCAGGCAGCGTCGTGCCAGACACGGTGCAGGTAGCCGGGGCGATGCCGCGCGACGAGCCGGAATTCCGGAGTGATCTGGCGCCGGTAGGTGCTCGCGATCGCCACGAAGCAGACCGCGTTGTTGTCCAGCCACACCTTGTACTGGACGCCGTCGAGCGAGGGCGACGCGAGCACGGCATTGAGCTCGTTGTCCTCCTGGTACTCGTAACCGCGCGCGAGCATCGCGTCGTCGAGCAGGGCGTAGGACGCGGTGTGCGTGCCGTCCTCGACCACCTCGAGGCGGCAGGACAGCAGCTGCCCGTGCAGCCGGTCCAGCTCGGCGATCAGGCTGGTGTAGTAGGCCGGGGACGCAGTCGGCTCGGCGGCCTCGAACACGTCTCCCACGCTCTGCTTGGTCGAGAGGACGAGCGCCACCGACACCCCGACCAGCGCCAGCGAGACCCGACGTGCCGAGGTCGCGACGACGACCGCGGGCAGGCAGTAGGTCACCAGCCGCAGCAGGTTGTCGCCCAACCCGTTCGGGACGAGGAAGACCAGCGGCGCGCCCAGGATGGTCAACCACACCGTCGTGCGCAGCCAGTCCGGGGTGGCCGCGAACAGGATCACAACGGCGGCCACAAGCAACTGCAGCAGTTGCAGCAGCGTGAACGATTCCGGGCCGGGCTCTCCGAACAGCACCGCGACACCGATCATGCTGACGCCGATCGGAACCAGTGCAAGCACGCAGGTGCGCCGCCATTCCGGCCGGCTGAGGAACACAGCGATCAGCACGAGCGCGACGAACGCGGCTGACACCGGCGAGGACGCCACGGTCAGCAGCCCGAACAACGCGGCGAGCCAGGCGCGCCGCCGTTGCACGAAGAACACGGTGATCACGGCCGTCAGGCAGCCGAGCGCGAACGGCACGCGACCGCTCCACATGTTCAGCCCGGCGGTGAGCACGACGATCCACAGCCCGGCGACCGGGTGCCGGGTGCCGCGCAGCACCGGCCAGGCCAGCGGCGTGGTCGCGGCCGCGGCGATCGCGGCGAGCCCGATCGCGGAGACCAGCGCCGACACGTACGGGGTCAGGACGGAGTAGTTACCCGGCGTAGAGCCGCCGCCGAACCAGCCGAACCAGTAGTCCAGCCCTACCCCGTGCAGCACCGCGGACGCGCGGGCGGTCGCCGCGAAGATGTCGTTGACGTTGGGGGCGAGCGCGGCGAACACGATCGCGTCGGCCACGCCGACCGCGATCGGGACCAGCCAGTGTGCCTCGCGCCGTACCCACGATCGGTCCCGCTCCGGGGCCCGGACCTCGTCGAGCACGGTCATGTTCCGCACACCTGGTCGACGACCTTCACCGACATCGGCCGCACCATGGGCTGCACCCGCACCTGCGGCGCGCCCGTCCCGGCGGGCTCACTCAGATGAAGCACGTAGGTCTGCGTCGTGCCGATGGGCAGATCGGCCCGGAAGACCGTCACCGGATGCCCCCGCTCCGTCCCTGAGTTGACGGCGATCGGCGTGCCGTTGTGGGTCACCTGGCGCATCAGGCCGCCGGCCGAGGCGTAATACACGACGTTGATCTGCTGCAGTCCGAGCGCGGCGCCGGCGTTCACGTCGGTGACGTAGCGGGGCAGGCCGTGCCGGGGCGCGTCGTTGCGCAGGGTGACCGTCGCGGTCACCTCGCGGACGGCGCCGCATCCTGAGCGTCGGTAGTCGAACGACGCATGCAGGTAGTAGCTCAGCTTGTCGCCGCCACCGTTGACCAGCGTCAACCCGGCGTACGGGATGCTGGCCTGCGGGACGACGCCGGAGATTGGATAGCGCGCCATGCCGCGCTCGGCCACGCCGTCGCTCGTCCAGACCAGCAGCCGCGATTCTGACGCTGCCTTTCCGGCAGCCTGCAGGAGCGCGGTGAAATCGGCGTCGCTGTGGATCAGCGTCCGGCTGACCGCCCGCGCCACATTGAGCAGGTAGCGCTTGCGTGCGTCGTTGTTCTTGGCGAAGCGCAGATAGACCTGGCTCTGGGTCTGCGCCACCACCGACGACGCGGTGATCTTCGTGCCGTCCGGCATGGTCGCCGGGCCGGCCACCTCGAGCAGGTAACTCAGCGTGGTGGGGTCGAGCGCGATCGCGCCGTCCAGGCGCTGACCGCTCTTGTGCTGCCACATCGCGGTCCAGATCCGCGCCGCGTACGGGAAGTGCGGGCTCTGGTTGCTGTTGACGTACGCCCCGGTCGGGTCGGCGCGCCATAGCCGGTCGAAGTCGGCTCCCAACCTGACGCCGGAGGCGGTCGCGGACAGCTCGTTGTCCGCTTCGAAGCGGAGAAAGCTGATCTTGCCCTGATCGGCACGCATGATCGCGAACGCGCCCGGCAGGCCCGCCGTGCCGCGCAGCTCGGCGTCGTTCTCGAAGGTCACCATGTAGGTACGTGGGCCGTCGGCGCCCAGCATTCGTGGCGCGACGTCTGCCGCTGCGCTCGCGGCGGCGACCGATGTGCGCAGCCCCTCCAGCTGATCGAGCAGGTCCGACCGCGCCGAGTTGACGCTGCCGAGCCAGGTACGCCCCGACGACGCGTCGATCGCCGAGGTCGCCCGGGTGAGCACACCGGTCGCGGCGTCGAGTCCCGGCGACACCGCGCGGATCGCTGCCACGTCGATCGAGCCGTCCGGTTTGCGCAGCGAGTCGGCGTTGAGTGTGTCCGCAGCCCGGACGAGTGCGGGCAGAGCCTGGTCGGCGATCGAATGCACACCGGAGGTGATCTCGCGGGCGGTGTCGAGCGGATCGCCGAAGTAGGGCAACGCTGCGGCCCCTGCCCACACGGGCCCGGTCGTCAGGTCGTAGGCCTGGTCGGCGTGTTGCTGCAGTTCGTGGGCGTCGGCGCGGGCACCGGCCAGATCGCCGGCAGCGATGTCTGCGCGCAGGGAATGGACGCCGGCGCGAACGGCCTCGAGTTGGGTGCGAGCGCGAAATCCGCTGTACAGCAGCCAGAGGACCGCGGCGAGGAGCACCAGCACGAGCACACCGACGCCGATCAGAATCCGGCGGCGCGCTCTGCGGCGCTTACGCCGCCGACGGACCCGGACCCGCCCGCCGTGCGTTTCGTGGTGCCAGCCGGCGCCGTCGAGCGCGGTCGAGCCCGCGTCGAACGGGGTGCTGCGCTCCGGCTCGCTGGTGGCGCTGTCCTCGACCACGGGCTCGTCACTCATCTTGCTCCGCGCAGCAGATCGGGGCGGCCCGGATGGACCGCCCCGATCGTAGTTCGGACTGGGTGTCCTAGCTCAGACGTGAGTACCGTTTCGGCGCCTGCCGGCCAGCAGCATCAGGCCACCGCCGACGAGCAGCACCACTCCGAGGGCGCCGATGCCGACAACCGCGACACCGGTGCCGGCGAGGTCGCTGCTGCTGCTGGTGCCGGACGCGACGACCTCGATGCCCAGCACAGCCGATCCCGGGCAACTGCCACCGGCCACCTGCACGCTGATCTGGTGATGCCCTGACGCGGTGCCCGGGGGGATCTTGACCGGAATGCGGTACTTGCCCGCCGGATTCACCGAACCGGTGGCAACAGGCGAACTGTCGAAGAAGACTGTGACCTTCGCACCGGCAGTACAACCCTCGCCCATGACGACGATCGTGCTACCGGCGTGCGGATGCGGATTGTTCACGTGAACGCCGCCGGTTCCGCCGCCTTGAGACGGGCCGGTCGTGGCGGCATTCGCGCCGACGGCGAACAGCAGTACCGCGGCGAGGGTGGCGCCGAGCGCGCCTGCGGCGGCGAAAATCCTGGGCATGGTCCTTCTCATTTTCTCCCCTTTGCCATCCCCGAGCTCAAGATGATCAGGGGACCGTAATGACGGTAACTGTTGATCGTCCGATTTGCATAGTCGGATCCCGAGAACCGGCCTACGTTTTCCCGGCAGGCGATCTCGTGCGGACCTAAAGGGCTAATGGCTCAATACGCTCCTCGGCGCAAAAGCACCGCAAGGATCGTCCGGAACAGGATGCTGATGTCGAGCCCAAGACTCCAGTTCTCGACGTAATACAGATCCAGCCGGACCGCGTCGTCCCACGACAGTTCTGAACGGCCGCTGACCTGCCACAGCCCCGTGATCCCGGGACGGACGAGCAACCGGCGCCGGGCAGCACCGGTGTAGGTCGAGTCGATAGCTGCGAGCGGGCGCGGACCGACCAGCGACATCGAGCCGGCAATCACGTTGATCAGTTGCGGCAATTCGTCGATCGACAGCTTGCGGATCCACCGCCCCACCGGCGTTACCCGCGGGTCGCGCCGGATCTTGAACAGCACGCCGCCGCCGTCCTGCTCGTTCTGATCGATGATGACCGCGCGGCGCCTTTCGGCGTCGGCGTACATCGAACGGAACTTCAGGATCGTGAACTCCGTGCCGTTCACGCCGAGTCGCCGCTGCCGGAACAAGACCGGGCCGCGGCTCGTGGCCTTGATCAGCAGCGCCGTGACGAGCAGCACCGGCAGCGCGAGCAGGAGCAGCACTGTTGCACCGGCCAGGTCGACGGTGCGCTTGATCAGCCGGGGCAGTCGGCCGAGTTGGGGCTGCTCGAGCCAGAAGAGCGGCAGCCCTTCGACCGGACTCACGTGCACGCGCGGACCGGCGATCTCGGTGAGCGCGGGTGCCATCACCAGGCCGCGACCGCTGCCTTCGAGGCTCCAACCGAGTTCGCGCACACTGCTCGGGCCCATACCGTTGCCGGTGACTGCGACGACATCGACGCCGACGCGGGCTGCGCACTCCGCTGCGGCCCGCACGTCGCCCACCACGGGAATGCCGGGTGCGATCTCGAAACCGGGTCGGGCGTCCTGGACGCAGGCGGCAACGATCTTGAGCCCGGCGCCGCTGGCCCGCTCGGTGACCTCGAGCAGATGGGTGACGGACTCGGTCGTGCCGACCGCGAGGATTCGGTGGCACCACTGGCCCCTGGCGCGTCGGCGCCGTACAACCGCGCGAACTGCCGTGCGTCCGAGCAGCAACAGCGCCACGCCGACAGGGATCACGCCGACGACGTAGCCGCGCGCCACATCGGTCTTGGTCGCATAACAGGCGATCGCCAGCACGCTCACCGTCAGGGCGCTGGCCCGCAAGACGCGCTTGGCTTCCTCCGGGCCGGTCGCAAGGTGGCGGATCTCGTAGCCGCCGACCCACTGCAACATCACGATCCAGCCGACCAGGATCACCAGGCCGATCAGCAGATACGACACGGCCCGGTCGGCCTGGGAGTTGTTGCCGAATCTCAGTTCGTAACCGGCGACGGTCGCCACGATGATGCAGCAGAGGTCGAGGGTGAACAACGCAATCCGGTAGCGCACCGCCCACAACGGTGAGAGGACAGCGCTGTCGTGAACGCGGGCGGCGAGATCCGCGCCGTCAGCGCGAGCGGTGGGTGTTGGTGCCGCCAGGGCAGCAGCAGCTGCGGAGGCTGCCGCGTGAATTTCATCGGCGACGTCGGGGGGCTGCACGCGCGTTCATGCCCTCCTCCCGTTACGACGGCCAGCGGTCGCTTTCGAAACGAGACAATTGTGGCGGGAACCCGGTGGGCCCCGCTACTCCCGATCTTTCAGCAAAACCGGCGCTCGTCAAATTCACCTGCTTTCCCGGCAGTTCCAGGTCGAGGCCGGCTGGAGATCATTTCTCGGGCCATATTCCGGGAATTCCTGATGTGTCCGGATCCAACCTGCCCGGGGCGCCCCGCAAGCGACGAACCGGGCTGGATCGGACGCAGAGGTAGGGTGATCAGCGCACTTGACCCCGCTCCGCCCCGTCCGAAAGGCGTTTCGTGGACTTACGCGACTACGTGCGCATCCTGCGCAAGAGTTGGGCGTCGATCCTGGCCTTCGTCGTCGTCGGAATCGGCGCCGGGGTCGGGCTGACCCTGGCCACCACCAAGGTGTATGAGGCGAGCGCTCAGCTGTACGTCTACGTTCCGGCATCGAGCATCGACACGCTCGGGTCCGGCGCCACCTATGCCCAGACCCAGGTGCAGTCGCTGACGACGTACGCCACGAACGACAAGGTCCTCGACGGTGCGATCAAGGCCGCGCAGCAAGCGTCACCGAACGATCTCGGCGACTACTCTTCGTCGCAACTGAAGGTCAACGTCAGCGCCGACGCGCCTCTGAACAAGACGCTGATCAACCTGCACGTGACCGACACGAACGCGACCCGGGCCGCCTTGCTCGCCAACACCCTGGCCCAGAAGATGTCGAAATATCTTCCCTCGACAGTCTTGAAGGACGCGCAGGGCAGGTCGGTCATCACCGTCAACATTCCGCACTTTGCGACCGTGCCAAGCTCTCCGGTCACGCCGAACAAGGTGCTCAACATCGGCCTCGGCCTGGTCGTCGGCCTGCTGATCGGAGTCGGCGTCGCGGTGCTGCGCGAGGTCCTCGACAACACCATCAAGGGTCCGAGCGATTTCGAAGAGATGGGCCTGGCCGTGCTCGGGCTGGTGCCGTTCGACAAGCGCACG
This sequence comes from Jatrophihabitans sp., assembly GCA_036497285.1. Lineage (GTDB taxonomy): Bacteria > Actinomycetota > Actinomycetes > Mycobacteriales > Jatrophihabitantaceae > RYN-133. The sequence continues at coordinate 6,200 of DASXJR010000048.1, read as the reverse complement.
CCGCGCTCGCCGATCGCCTTCCGCAGCGACCCGCACAGCGGACGGTCCGAGGCTTACCGGCAGATGCGCACGAACCTGCAGTTCGTCGACGTCGACAACCCGCCGCGGATCATCGCAGTCACCAGCGCGATCCCGGGTGAGGGCAAGACCACGACGGCGATCAACCTCGCAGCAGCCCTCGCCGAAGCCGGCGCGCGAGTATGTCTGGTCGAGGCCGACCTGCGCCGCCCGTCCATCGCCAAGGCCCTCGGTCTGGTGGGCGACGTCGGGTTCACCACCGTCGTGATCGGTAAGGCGCCGGTCGAAACGGTGTTGCAGAACGCCGGTCGAAACCTCGCCGTGCTCACCTCAGGGCCGATCCCGCCCAACCCCAGCGAGTTGCTGATAAGCCAGCACGCCCGACAGGTGATCGCGGACCTGTCGCGCAACGTCGACTTCACGATCATCGACACGCCCCCGCTGCTACCGGTGACCGACGGCGCCGAAATGGCAACCGTCGCGGATGCCACGCTGCTCGTGCACCGGGCGTCCAAGACCACTCGCGATCAGGCGGCCCGTTCGATCAAGGCGCTGGACAAGGTCGGTCGGCGTCCGGTCGGCGTCATCCTGAACATGATCACGCGCACCGCGGGCCGCTACGACTACGAGTACTCCTACTACTACACGGCCTACCGTCCCGACCGCAGCGGCGACGGCAAGCGCGGCGCACACCACGTCGATGGCGACAGCAGTCCGACCTCGAGCAACGGCACCGCAGTGAACGGCTACGCGGCGGGCCACAACGGCGACGGTCCCGAGCCGAGCAAGGCGAGCCCGTTCGACGGTGCCGCTGGCAGCCCGCACCGCTCCGGACGCGATCTAGAGCTCTAGGACGCTGCCGGCACGTCCTGCAGCCCGAGCGCGAGCACCGCACCGTCCACGGCCGAGGCGATCGTCGCGACGGTGGCCCGGCCGACGTCCACCCCTCCACCGAGAGGATCAGCGATGTCGTCCGCACCCGGATCGACGATCCCGCGTTGTGCCGCGACGTCGGTGAGCCTGGCGCGCAACCGCTCCGGCGTCGGCTCAGCGCCGAGCGGGCCCAGCCCGGCGCCCAGGCGAGCGAACTCGCGGATCGTGAACGTCCGCCGGAACACCAACGGCTCCTGCTGCACGATGACCGAACGGTGGGTCGAATCGGCGGTCAAGATCAGGTCGGCCGTGCGGATCATGTCGGGGGCGAGTCGCCGCGCGACATGGGTCGAGGTGTCGATGCCGTACTCGCGCACCGCATAGGCCGACGGCGCATCCATCTCGTGTCCTGAAAGCCCGCCCGTACCCGCGCTCGAGACCTCGATCGGCAGCCCGCGCACTCGAGCGCGCAGCAGGAGTTCCATCGCCGGCGATCTGCAGATGTTGCCGGTGCAGACGCACAGCACGGAGAAGTTCACGCGCAGAACCCTACGATGTTCCTCGTGCGTCGGCTCTGGACGGTTCTGCTGTTGCTTCTGACTGCGACTGTCGCGGCCGGGGCCGGATACGTGGTCACCGCCCACGACTCGGTTCCCCGCGCGGGCCAGACGCCGGGGATTCGACTCGCAACGGATCCGTCGCTTCCCGGAGCAACACCGTCCGGGTCGCGCTCGAGCGGCGACCCGAGCAATTCCGCGGCGGCGCCGGCGCCGGGCGTCGCCTTCCTCGGCGACGACTACACCGCCGGTGTCGGCGCCTCGTCGGCTCGCAACGGTTGGACGGCGCGGCTCGCGCGGGCGTTGCGGGTGCACGCCACGACGGCCGCCCAGCCCGGCGCGGGTTACGCAGCGCGCGGCATCGACGGCGGCTCGTACCAGAGCCTCGTGGGCCAGGTCGTCGCCGCCCACCCCGGCGTGGTGATCGTCAGCGGCGGACGCAACGACGTCGCCGACGACCCGGCGACGCTGCACAGCGCGGCGCGGACGCTGTTCGCGGACCTGCACGAGAAGCTGCCCGAAGCCCGGCTGGTCGCCGTCGCGCCGTTCTGGGGCGACAGCGCGCACCCGCCGAAGCTGACCAAGGTCGACGTGGCGGTCCGCGCCGGGGTCCAGGCGGCGGGCGGCACCTACCTCGACACCGCTGATCCGTTGACCGGTCATCCCGAGTGGATGGCTGACGCCGCCGACCCGAACGACCGGGGCTACGCGGCTATCGCGACGGCGCTGGCCGCCGAGCTGCGCACATCGGTGCCGCGCTGACGACGGCGGGCCCGCGACAATTGCGTCCCGGGCCCGCCGCTCTCAGGAGCTGTTTCTAACGACCAAGCGTCACGTCAGACCCTCCTGCTTGAGCCACGCCTTGGCCACCGTGTCGGCGTCGGACGAGCTCAGCTTGGCGTCGAGGCTCGCCAGGGTCGCGGTGTCGAGCTTGGCCGAGACCGCGTTGCTCGCATCGAGCATCGGCTGGGTCAGTGACTTCTTCGAGAAGAGCATGACGACGTTCTGGGCGGCGAACATGCTCTTCGGATCGGCGAGCGAGACGAAGTGGTTCGCGGCGATCGACGGGTCGGTCGAGAAGACGTCGGCGGCGTCGACACTGCCGTTCTTCAGCGCATTCACCGTCACCGAGCCCCCGGCGTCGGTCACGGTGAACCGGCCGAATTGGACGCCGTAGACGGTCTTCAGCGCAGGGATGCCGTCCGGACGGGTCTTGAACTGCGCCGGCCCTCCGAAGGTGAGGTTCTTCGCCACCGACTTCAGGTCACCGATCGACTTCAGGTGGTTCTTGGTCGCGGTCGCCTGCGTGACCGTGATCGTGTCGCTGTCCTGGGCAGCCGAGAACTTGCTGACGGCGAAGCCGTTGTTCGCGGCGACCGTCCCGAGTTGCGAGTACACCTCGTCGGGTGTCTTCGCGCTCGTCGACTTGCCGAGCAGGAACGGGAGGATCGAGCCGGTGTACTCGGGCACGGCGGTGATCGAGCCGTCCTTCATCGCGGCCATGTAGACACCGCGCTCACCGATCTTGAGGTGCTTGCTGACCTTGACGCCCTTGGCCGCCATGGCGTCGCCGTAGATGTCGGCGAGCAGTTCGCTCTCGCCGAAGTCGGCCGATCCGATCGTGATCGAGCCGGGCTGGCTGGGCAGCCCGGACGGCGCCGCGGAGGACGGGGCGGTCGTGGCCGTGTTGAAGCTGGGGCCGGCCTGCGTGCTGCCGCCCTGAGCCGAACTGCCGCTGCTGCCGCACGCGGCGAGCGACAGCAACCCGACTACGGCGACCAGGGCGAGGTAGATCCGTTTCATGCCAATCTCCTTGGGAGGGACCTGCGGTCCGGGAAGGTTGTTGGGCTACCGGGGGCGGCTCACGCGTTGGTCAACTGCGCCTCCGTCGCTTGATCGGTGGTGATGCCCGTGGCTTCCGGGCGAGTTCTGGTTGCGCGCCCGGTCAACCCGGGCGAGACGACGTAGCGCTGGACGACGTTGAACATCGCATCGACGAGGATGGCGAGCACGGCGACCGTGATGCCGGCCGCCAGCATCGCCGGGTAGCCGTCCTGCAGGTTGTACAGGTCGCCCGCGCCGTCCTTGATGTACCGGCCCAGCCCGCCCAGGAACGGCAGGTACGCGGCGACCGTGACCGTGGCGATCACCTGCAGAGCTGCGCTGCGGATGCCCGACATGATCAGCGGCAGCGCCATCGGGAACTCGACCTGCCGCACCACCTGACCGCCGGTCATGCCCATGCCGCGCGCGGCGTCGCGCACGGCGGGGTCGATGTTCTGCACCCCGGCGTACGTGCTGGTCAGGATCGGTGGAAGCGCGAGCAGGACCAGCACGATCAGGACGGCGACGAAACTGGCGAGGCCGCCGCGGTCGACGACGTACGGGATCTGGAAGGTCGTGGTGATCGACGACGAGAACAAGATGTAGAGCAGCACGACGAACCCCAGCGTCGGGATGGCGCGCAGACCGTTGGCGCTGCCGACCACGAGGAACACGCCCTTGCCGGTGTGGCCTACGAGCAGGCCGAGCGGAAGCGCGATTGCAATGGCGATCACCAGGATGATGCCGGTGTAGATGAGGTGCTCACGGATACGGACCAGCAGCCCGAAAGGGCCCCACCAGTTCTGCGGGTCGTTGAACCACACGCCGACCCGACCGATGCCCGGCAGCCCGGCGTCGGCGAGCACAGTCCCGCTCATCGCATCCCTGCCCGTTGCCACGGCGTGAGCAATCGGACCGCGCCGAGGATGATCACGTCGAAGAGCAACGCCAGCACGACGAAGATGATGAGCCCGAGGATGGTCGGCGGCACGGAGTTCTCGGTGTAGCCGATGACGAACAGCTGTCCGAGCTGGGTGACGCCGATGACCGACGCCACCGACACCAGGCTCACGTTCGACACGGCGGCGACACGTAGCCCCGCGCCGATGACCGGGACGGCAAGCGGGAGTTGCACGGCAAAAAACCGCTGCCGGCCGGTGTAGCCCATCGCCGCGGCCGCGTTGAGCGTGTCGGACGAGACCGAGTTCAGTCCGTCGGCGACGGTGCGGACCAGCAGGGCCACGGTGTAGAAGGTCAGTCCGACGGCGACGTTGACCGGCGCGAGGATCTTGGTTCCCAACAGGGCGGGCAGCGTCAGGAACAGCACGAGGGACGGGATCGTGTAGAGCAGACCCGCGGCCGAGGTGATCGGTGGATACGACCAGCGGTACCTGTTGGCCAGCCACCCGACCGGCAGCGCGATGATCAACCCGAGCACGAGCGGCACCGCCGCGAGCCACAGCGTGGTACCGAGCCAGCTCATGATCTCGCTGCGGTGACTGGTGAAGTAGTCCCAGACGGACGTCATGTCGGCACGCCGCTCGTGAACGCACCGCGTCCGGGTGAAGTCATCGTGTCGTGGCGGATCGACGCCGCCCGCGACTCGATGTGGGCGAGCACCTCGCTCGCGCTGAGGGTGCCGACGAACCGTCCGTCGTCGTCGACGACCACCCCCCGCCCGCTCGGTGAGGACAGCGCGGCATCGAGCGCCTCGCGCAGGGTGCCCGACTGCTTGGCCAGGGTGCCGCCGAGGTTGAGCAGGTCGGGCGTGATTTCGCCGGACAGCGCCGAGTCGGCCAGGCCGCCGACCGCGATCCAGCCCTGCGGGCGCCGCTCGTCGTCGACCACAAGGGCCCACCCGTCCTGCGCGCGGTCGCGGGTGGCCCGGAGCGGCTCGCCGAGCCGCACGACGTCCTCCTCGGCGGTCGCCAGGCCACCGGACTCGGCGAAGCCGAGCGCGCGGTAGCCGCGATCGCGCCCGACGAAGCCGGCAACGAATGCGTCGGCGGGGTGCGAGAGCAGCTCGGCGGGCTCGGCGAACTGCGCGAGCTTGCCGCCGGCCCGCATCACCGCGACCTTGTCGCCGAGCTTGATCGCCTCGTCGATGTCGTGCGTGACGAAGGCGATGGTCTTGCCGAGGTCCTGCTGCAGGCGCAGGAACTCGTCCTGCAACTGGGCGCGCACGACCGGGTCGACCGCGCTGAACGGCTCGTCCATCAGCATCACCGGCGGATCGGCCGCCAACGCGCGGGCGACGCCGACGCGCTGCTGCTGGCCGCCCGAGAGCTGCCCCGGGTAGCGCCGGGCGAGGTTGCTCGGCAGGCCGACGCGGTCGAGCAGTTCCATCGCGCGCTTACGTGCGGTGCGTTTGTCGGTGCCGAGCAACAGCGGGACGGTGGCGACGTTGTCGACGACGGTGCGGTGCGGGAACAGCCCGGCGTGCTGGATGACGTAACCCATTCCGCGGCGCAGCTGAGCGGGCTTGATCTTTGCGGTGTCCTTGTCGTCGAGCCAGATGCGGCCGGACGTCGGCTCGATCATCCGGTTGATCATGCGCAGTGACGTCGTCTTGCCGCAGCCGGACGGGCCGACCAGGACGGTGATCTCGCCGGACGCCGCCTCGAAGTCGAGGTTGTCCACGGCGACCGTGCCGTCGGGATATCTCTTGGTAACCGAGTCGAACCGGATCACCGTGCCTCCTTCGCGGTCACCCCGGACCGCAGCACGCCCAGCAGGCCGCTGACGTGGGCCGCTTCTGCCGAGACGATCCGGCCGTACCGGTGCGCGGTCGGCTCGTCGATGCGGTAAGTGGGGCCGAGCAGGTTGAGCGCCGCCGCGACGCCGCGCGGGCGACGGATCGGCGCGGCGATCGCGGTGATGTCCGGCTCGAGGCGGTCGCGCTGCGCGAGGTAGCCGTCGGCGGGCACG
>DASXJR010000047.1:0-5280 GCA_036497285.1 Jatrophihabitans sp. | reverse complement strand
GTGTGCGACCCTGAAGTATCCGGCGGGAGAATTCCCGGGGGTCGGATACAACCCTCGAGGAGCAGCTGGTGACGTCCGTTCTTTCCGCCCGACGAGGCAGCGATTACGCCGGGTTGAGCCGCACGGTGCGCGCAGCTCGGCTGCTCGACCGCACCCCGTGGGCCTATCTGCTGCGAACCGTTCTCACGTGCGGGTTCTTCGCGGGTTGTTGGTATGCCCTCGCCGTAGTCGGAAGCTCGTGGCTCGCACTGATCGTGGCCGGGCTGCTCGGTCTCGCCTCGACCCAGATCGCGTTCCTCGGCCACGACGGCGGCCACCAACAGATCACCAAGACCCGCAGGGGCAACACGGCAGTCGGTCTCATTGCGGGGAACCTCCTGACCGGGCTGAGCATCGGCTGGTGGGTCGACAAGCACAACAGGCATCACGCCAATCCGAACAAGGAGGGCCACGACCCGGACATCGGCGAGGGCGTATTGGCCTTCACCACCCTGCAGGCCGCGCAGCGGCGCGGCCCGGTCGCCCGCGCGATCACCCGCAATCAGGCGTTGTTGTTCTTCCCGTTGCTCGCCCTGGAGGGGTTGAACCTGCATGTCGCGAGCGCGGCGTACCTGCTCCGCGCGAGATCGACCCGGCTACGCCGCACCGAGATCGCGCTGTTGGCCGGGCATGCGCTGGCGTATTCAGCGGGGATTCTCCTCGTCCTTCCGCCGGTGCAAGCGCTCGCGTTCGCCGCAGTGCACCAAGCGGTGTTCGGGTTCTACATGGGGTGCTCCTTCGCACCGAATCACAAGGGCATGCCGATCATCGGCGCGGACGAGAACGTCGACTACTTGCGTCGGCAGGTGCGTACGTCGCGAAACGTGCGCGGCGGCTGGCTGGTCGACCAATTACTCGGCGGCCTGAACTACCAGATCGAGCACCACCTTTTCCCGAGCATGCCGCGAGCGAGACTGCGCCGAGCCCGACGGGTGGTGCGCGAGTACTGCGCGCGCCACGACATCGCGTACACCGAGACGAGCCTGATCGCCTCGTACGCGCTGGCCCTGCGATACCTGCATGCTCTCGGCGCGCCGTTGCGCGCGGCGCAGCTCGCAGATACGGCGTCAGCACCGTGACGGCCAAGCGGGCCAGGTCAGCCGGCTACCCGAGCCCGGCGCAGTACCGGACCTTCGCCGATGAGAGTGCCTGGGGCGACTGCGAGACCGACGGCTGCCCGCGAACGGCACGCAGCGCCTGCCCGGGCTGCGGCGGGCAGTTCTGCTTGCGGCACCACACCCATCCCGGCCACTGCGACGAGAACACAGCCGAGGCACCGTCACCATAATTGCGCGAGCGCAGGCGTCGCGGCTGCGATTCGCTTACGCTAAGTCGTTGTGAAGCCGATGACCGTTACGCCGATGCGCATCGAGCAGACGGCGATCGACGGGCTGCTCGTGCTGCACCCCAAGACCGTCGACGACGACCGCGGCCAGGTGCGCGAGCTGTTCCGGCTGTCTGCGTTCGGTGCTGCCGGCGTCACGGTGCCCTCGCGGTGGGCGCAGATGAATCTGACCTTCACCGCGCGCGGTGCGTTGCGCGGCCTGCACGGCGAAACGATGACCAAGCTTGTCGGCGTGGTGCGCGGCACCGCGCACGCGGCCTACGTCGACGCGCGTCCGGACTCACCGACGTACGGGGTCGTGGTCGAGCGCGACCTTGTGCCGGGCACGCAGGTGCTCGTGCCGCCCGGTGTGTGCAACGGCTTCCAGGCCACCAGCGACGACGGCTGTGAGTACCTGTACTGCTTCGACACCGAGTGGTCACCCGACCTGCCGGGGGTCGCGGTGAATCCGCTCGACCCGTCACTCGGCATCAAGTGGCCGCTCGTGCCCGTCCTCTCCGCCAAGGACGCCAACGCACCGACACTGAGCGCGATATGACTCGCGTCTTCGTCACCGGCGGCGCGGGCTTCATCGGCTCGCACTTCGTGCGCGCGCTGTTGGCCGACGAGTACCCCGCCTTCGAAGGCGCGCACGTCACGGTCTTCGACAAGCTGACATATGCAGGAAACCTGTCCAACCTCGCACCGGTCGTCGACAGTCCGCGGTACGCGTTCGTACTCGGCGACATCTGCTCGTCTTCGTCCTTGGACGCCGCCCTGCCCGGGCACGACATCGTGGTCAACTTCGCCGCCGAGTCGCACGTCGACCGCTCCATCGGCGGGGCCGCGACCGACTTCGTCACCACCAACGTGCTCGGTGCGCAGCAGGTCTTCGCCGCGGCGCTGCGGCACGGCGTGGGCACCGTGTTGCACGTGTCGACCGATGAGGTGTACGGCTCGATCGAGCACGGCTCGTGGACAGAGGACCACCCGCTCGAACCTAATTCCCCTTATTCCGCAGCGAAAGCGGGCGGCGACCTGATCGCGCGCGCCTATGCCGTCACGTACGGCCTGGACGTGCGGATCACCCGCTGCTCGAACAACTACGGCCCCTACCACTTCCCCGAGAAGGTCATCCCGCTGTTCATCACGAACCTGCTGGACGGGCTGTCGGTGCCGTTGTACGGCGAGGGCGAGAACATCCGTGACTGGCTGTGGGTCGGAGATCACTGCCGGGCGCTCGCAATGGTGCTCGAGAAGGGACTGCCGGGCGAGGTCTACAACATCGGCGGCGGGCGTGAGCTGTCCAACCGGTCGCTGGCCGCGCTGCTCGTCGCGGCGACCGACCGGGACTGGAGCCTGGTGCGTCCGATCGTCGACCCGCGTGGCGCCGGCCACGACCTGCGCTACTCGGTCGACTACTCGAAACTCGCCGCGCTCGGGTATGCGCCGCAAATGCCTTTCGAAGACGGGCTCGCGCTGACGGTGCGGTGGTTCCGCGACAACCGCGACTGGTGGGAGCCGCTGCGCGCCCGCGCCACGCTCTGATGCGCTGGCTCGTCACCGGCGCGGGGGGTCAGCTGGGCTCGCACCTTGTGGCGCTGCTCGGACCGTCCGCGGTCGGGGTCACGCATGCGTCGCTCGACATCAGGTCCGAGTCTGCGGTGCGTTCGTGTGTCGCAGACGTCCGTCCCGATGTGGTCGTCAATGCGGCCGGGTGGACGGGCGTCGATGCAGCGGAATCGTCGGAATCCTCGGCGTTTGCCGTGAACGCGACGGCGGTCGGGCATCTGGCCTCCGTCGCGGGGCCGCGGCTGATCCACGTCTCGACCGACTACGTGTTCGCGGGTTCTGCCACCCGTCCGTACTGCGTCGATGACGAGCCGGCGCCGCGCACGGCCTACGGGCGTACGAAGCTCGCCGGCGAGCGGCTGGCGCTGGCGGCCGGGGCAACGGTGGTGCGCACCGCGTGGGTGTACGGCGGGCCGGGGCCGAACTTCGTCGACACGATGCTGCGGCTGGCGGCGGCGCAGGATTTCGTCGACGTCGTTTCCGACCAGGTCGGCTCGCCCACCTGGGTGCGGGATCTGGCGGCGGGACTGATCGCGTTGGGACCGCGCGGCGGGCTGTTCCACTTCGTCAACGGCGGCCAGGCGTCATGGTGCGACCTGGCGCAGGCGACTTTCTCGCTGAGCGGGCACGACCCTTCTCGGGTGCGGGCGGTGCCGACGTCCGCGGTGCCCCGGCCGGCGCTCCGTCCGGCCTGGTCGGTGCTGTCGACGTCGTCGTGGACGTCCGCCGGGCTGCCGGCGCCGCGCGCTTGGCAAAATGCGCTGGCCGAGTGTCTACAGTCGCGAGATGCATGACCTGCGCATCGTGCTCACGGTGCTCGCGCTGCTCGCCTCGATGGTGCTGTGCGGTGTGCTCGGTCTGCGGCAGCGGTTGGCGATCGTCGTGCTGGCACTGCTTTCGTTCGTGTGGCTCACCCTTGACAGCGACTTCGAAGGTGACGTGCTGATCAGCTTCACCAGCTACAACGGGCTGACCGCGTCAGACCTGGTCGGCATCGCTGGGTTCGTCGCTTGCGTCGTGCTGTGGTGGCGGCTGCGTCGCCGCTAGCGTCGCGACGACCGCGCTGTCGGGCACCTCGCGGAAGTCGTCGTAGAGCACGCTGACCGCGCCGAAGCCGGGAAGGATCTCGACGACGTCGACCCGGTCCGCGCTGTGGTCGAGCATGCGTACGGCGCCGGGCGGAGCGATCGGGGCGGCGACGATCACCGTCGCGGCCTTGAGCAGCCGGGCCGACTCGACCCCCGCCTGCACGGTGGCGCCGGTGGCGATGCCGTCGTCGACCAGCACCACCGTCCGTCCCCGTACGTCGACGGGCTGGAATCCCGGCGGCCGGTAGCGCTGCTCTCGTTCACGGACCTGGTCCAGCTCATAGGCGATCTCCTGCTCGTCGCGGCGGTGCGCGGCTGGGTCGATCCAGCAGACGCCGCCCGAGGCGACCGCGCCGAAGGCGAGTTCGGGGTGTCCCGGGGTGCGCAGCTTGCGGACCACGAGCACGTCCAACGGGGCGCCGATCGTGCGGGCCACCTCGAGGGCGACGGGCACTCCGCCACGGGGCAGCGCCAGCACGACTGCGGGTTGGTCGACGCCGCGCTGTGCGACCAGGCGGGCGAGCTCCCGTCCGGCCGTCGTCCGATCAGGAAATCGGGCCATCTGTCGATTGTGACCCTTCGCATTTGCCTCCCGGACAAGATGCTTCGCAGTTCGGGTACCGTTGCGACGGAGGGATGATCTTTTATGGCTCGCAGAGTCCGACGGATGCGTCGCTGGGCGCGCACCACCCCGAACGGCCAGATCGGCATGACGCTGATCGGTGTGGGCTGCCTGTGTGTGTTGGTCGCTGCCGTGCTCATCGGGTTCGGTGCGCACTGGATTTGAGTAACCTCGTCCTATGGCACGGCGTGAGGTCCAGGTCGCCACGCTCGTCGCGGGCGTGGTCATCGGCTTCGTCCTGTTCGCCGTCTTGCGCAACCTGTTGTGGATCTTGCTAGGCGTCGGGATCGGCGTGTTGCTGGTCATGTATGCGCGGCGGCGCTGACTTGATGAAGCCTGGAAGTTTGCTTTAGCAAATACCTTCCTGGATCACATAACGTGGGCGCGTTTGATCTTGGGAGGGTAATTCCGCATGACCGCAGTTCGTCCTGACTCGGCGCGTTCCTGGATGCAGCGCAACGTGCTCGAGGTGTCCTTTCTCAGCTTGGGGACGATGTTCGTTCTCATCGCAGCCGTTGTGGCAATGACCCTCTGATTCCTACCGTTGTCGGCATGAGTTCGCACTCGATGTCGGCATCTGCGGCCGTCACCGTGCTGGCTGCGCTGGCAACCGAGCGCGTCGACGCGTGCGTGGG
>DASXJR010000046.1:0-11303 GCA_036497285.1 Jatrophihabitans sp. | reverse complement strand
ATGACGACCGCGCGCAAGAAGCCGCCGTTCGGCATCGCACAGACCGGCAAGAGCTTCCGGAACGAGATCACACCGGGCAACTTCATCTTCCGTACCCGCGAGTTCGAACAGATGGAGATGGAGTTCTTCGTCGAGCCGGGCACCGACGAGAAGTGGCACGAGTACTGGCTCGAGCAGCGGTGGCACTGGTACGTCGATCTGGGCATCAACCCGGACAACCTGCGCTTCTTCGAGCATCCGGCCGAGAAGCGGTCGCACTACTCGACCCGCACCGTCGACATCGAGTACCGGTTCGGCTTCGGCGGCACCGATTTCGCCGAGCTCGAGGGCATTGCCAACCGCACCGACTTCGACCTCACCACGCATGCGAAGCACTCCGGCGCCGACCTCACGTACTTCGATCAGGAGAAGAACGAACGCTGGACGCCGTACGTCATCGAGCCCGCGGCCGGCCTCACCCGCGCGGTACTCGCGTTCCTGCTCGACGCCTACAGCGAGGACGAAGCGCCGAACGCGAAGGGCGTGATGGAGAAACGCACAGTCCTGCGCCTCGACAAGCGGCTGGCCCCGGTCAAGACCGCGGTGCTGCCGCTGTCGCGCAACGCCGACCTGTCTCCGGTCGCGCGTGACCTCGCGGCCGAGCTGCGCAAGCACTGGAACGTGGAGTTCGACGATGCGCAGGCGATCGGCCGTAGGTATCGACGTCAGGATGAGATCGGCACGCCGTTCTGCGTCACCGTCGACTTCGAGACCCTCGACGACCGGGCCGTCACCGTGCGCGAGCGCGACTCGATGACCCAGGAGCGCGTCCCGCTCGACCAGGTCGAGGCTCACCTGGCGGCTCGTCTCGTCGGCTGCTGACACCGGCCAGCACCAGATCCACCAGGCGCGCAGCGAGGGTGTCGTCGACCGGTTCGCCGCTCACCACCAGCCGGTAGAACACCGCTCCCACGCAGCTGTCGAGGATGAGCGCCACGTCGACATCGGGCGGTAGTTCGCCCCTCTCCACCGCCCGGTGCAGCATCTGCTCGACCACCACGCGCCGAGGTCGCAGGATCCGCGTGCGGAACATCTCGGCCAGCGTCGGATCGCCTACGAGGTCCGCGGTCAGAGCGGGGATGATCGATCCCTCCGGGCTGGCCGTCAGGACGTCGATCACGTACTCGACTGCCCGCACCAGATCGGTGCGCAGACTGCCCGTGTCGTGCGCGGGTGGCGCAGCACGGTTCTCGCTCAGCGCGTCCACGACCAGTGCGCCTTTCGACGGCCACCAGCGGTAGACCGTCGCCTTGCCGACGCCCGCGCGGGCCGCAACGCCTTCGATGGTGAGCCGCCCGTAGCCGAGTTCGGCGATCAGTTGGTTCGTCGCAGTGAGAATTGCGCGGTGCGAGCGCACGTTCCGGTAGCGGCCGAGGGTGCGCCCGTATTCACCCGGCGCGGTCTCGTCGTGCTTGGTGCGGGCCATCGGCGCCTCATCCCCGTTGCTGCGGTCGAAGACTACAAGACGATACGTATCGTCTTGACCTCGAAATGGCACCCGGCGTACGTTGGCCTTCTCAGCGGGCCCTCGCGAACCGTTTTTGTCGTTCGAGTCGAGTAGGCCGCATATGACCGCCGAACCCGCACTCAGACCCCCCGACGATTTCGTTCGCGCACGCCCCCGCCGGCGGCCGTCCGGCGAGCCACCGCCGCTCCCGAAGCAGATAAACAAGTCGGGCATATGGTGGCTCGCTGCTGCGGTCGTGCTGTGCGTATTCGCCGTGTTCGCCTCGGTGTTCGGCGAGCTGTACGTCCATGTCGAAGTTGTCGACCATGCGGTGCTCGAATGGTTCGCCGCGATCCGCACCTCATGGCTGACCGATGTCGCCAAGGTCGTCGAGACGCCGGCCACCGGCCTCGGACTTCAGCTGATCTGGCTGGCCAACCTCGTGCCCCTCGTCATCTGGCGTCGCTGGCGGCACCTGATCGTGTGGCTCGGGGTCGGGCTGGTCGTCGATAACGTCTGCTTGACGGTTTCGCACATCGTCGCGCGCCCCCGGCCGCTCGGCATCGAAATCCTCGGGAACTGGTCCGGATTCGCGATGCCGTCGATTCCGGTTGCGGTGCTCGCGACCTTCCTCGTCAGCTCGCTGTACGCGCTGGCACCGGCGGGTTGGATGCGCGAGCGGCTCAAGCCGGTGCTGGCAGTGCTGCTGTCCGTCGTGGTCGCCGCCCGGCTGTACCTGGCTCAAGAATCGCCCAGCGACGCCGTGATCGGCGCCGTGCTCGGCGTCGCCTGCGCGCTCATCGCCTTCCGGGTCTTCGTCCCGACCGACGTGTTTCCGGTGACCTACCGCAGGGGACGGGCGGCCCACGTGGCGATCGACCCGTTGCGTTACGCGGCGATCGAACGAGGGCTGGGCGATCAACTCGGGCTCATCCCGGACGAGGTGAAGCCGTTCGGCCTCGAAGGGTCCGGCGGTTCGACCCCGTTGCGGATCAAACTCAAGGCCGAAACCGACAGCTACGTCTTCGGCAAGCTGTACACCGCGACGCATCTGCGCGCAGATCGCTGGTACAAACTCGGTCGCACCCTGATGTACGGCCGGCTAGAGGACGAGAAGCCCTTCAACGCCGTGCGCCGACTCGTCCAGTACGAGGACTACGTGCTGCGGCTGCTCTACGACACAGGGCTGCCGGTGCCGCGGCCGTACGGGATCGTCGAACTCACACCCGAGCGCGAATACCTGCTGGTCATGCAGTTCTTCGACAACGCCACGGAGATCGGCGATGCCGTCGTTGACGACGCCATCATCGATCAGGGCCTGCAGGTGGTGCGCAACATGTGGGAGGCGGGGCTGGCCCATCGCGACATCAAGCCCGCCAACGTCATGGTTCGCGACGGCAAAGTGCACCTCATCGACTCGGCGTTCGCGCAGCTACGCCCCAGCCCGTGGCGGCAGGCGGTGGACCTCGCCAACATGATGCTCGTGCTCGGCCTGCGGACCAGCGCCGAGCAGGTGTACGCGCGCGCCCGGCTGTACTTCACCGACACCGAGATCGCGGAAGCCTTCGCTGCCACCCGCGGGCTGAGCATGCCGTCGCAACTGCGCCACATGCTGCGCGCGCAAGGCCAGGATCTGCACGCGCAGTTCGTGGCGTTGCTGCCGTATCGCTTGCCACCGGTGCGGATCCAGCGGTGGAGCCTGCGCCGCACCGCGCTGACCGTCACCGTCCTCGTGATCGGCATCCTCGCCGCGACGATGGCGGTCCAACTGGTCGTGACCAGCCCGATATGAGCCGGCTCCGGACGTTTGCCACAGTGAGCGCGCTCGTCGCGCTCACGTCCGGATGCACAGCCTCCCTGGAGCTCAGCGGCCCTAATGGCGACCAGCCGCATTGCGTGCGCACCGATCGCGGACACTTCAGCAGCCTGGACGGTTCACTCGTGATCAGCGCGCAATCGGTGCCGAGCGCAGCGCTCGTTCCGTGCCTGCACCGATTGCCGGCGGGTTGGACGTTCCGCGACTTCAGGGCGAACAAAGGGCGCACGCAGTTCTGGCTCAATCTCGGCGCCGAGAACGAGAACGCAGTCACGATGACCTTCACCCAGACCTGCGACATCGGCACGACCCGCCGCACCCTGACCGACGAACCCGGCACGCTGCGCTTCGAGGATCTTCGGGTCGACGCCTCCGGGGAAAACGGCACCCGCTACTACACGTTCGACGGTGGCTGCGTGGCGTACGAGTTCGACGTGCGCGGCGCGGCGGCGCCCGAAGCTATTCGGACAATCTCGCGTGCGATTGGTTTCATCGACCGCGATGCGCTGCGCCGCTACGTCGACGCTTACAGCAACGGACGATTCCACCTCGATCCGTCACACGGGGGGTGAGTTGGCGTGTCGTCGAATCCGCTCGTCGCTCCGGCGGCAGTTCGAAGCCGCCGCAAGTGGCTGCGCTCGGTGCTCTCGGTCGCGGTCTCGCTCGCGATCGTCGTGGGCGTCTTCTGGTACTTCCTGCCGCAGTTCACCAGCATGTCGAAGGTCGCGGACCAAATAAGCGCGATGACCTCGGGAGAAGTCGCGATTCTCGCTCTGGCCGCGATCTGGAACCTGGCCACGTACGTCTTCGTGATGGTTGCGGTCGCGCCGGGGCTGACGCATCGACAGGCATTCGTGGCGACCGAAAGCTCCACGTCGGTCGCGAACACGTTGCCCGGCGGTGGCGCTATCGGCATCGCGCTCACCTATTCGATGTTCAGTACGTGGGGGTTCTCTCGATCGCGGACCTCCGTCGCGCTCGTCGTCGCCGGGCTGTGGAACAACTTCGTCAAGCTCG
Source organism: Jatrophihabitans sp. (assembly GCA_036497285.1). GTDB lineage: Bacteria > Actinomycetota > Actinomycetes > Mycobacteriales > Jatrophihabitantaceae > RYN-133. The sequence continues at coordinate 6,984 of DASXJR010000046.1, read as the reverse complement.
GCATGCCCGTGCTCGCCCTGTCGTTGCTCGCGCTGCAGGGCACGCCGACCTTCGGAAGGGTCTTCGCCGCGAGCATCGGCTTCGGTGCGCTGCTGGTCGCGCTGCTGTGCTTGACCGCCCTGTTGCGCAGCGAGGAAAGCGCGCGGCGGCTCGGGCTGACGGCCGCAGCGGTGGCCAACCGTCTGCTGCGCATCCTCAAGCGGCCGCCGGTGCACGGCTGGGAACTGGCCACGATGAAGTTCCGCAGCCGCACCCAATTGCTCGTGCACGCCCGCTGGTTGCGGATCACGGTCACCACTCTGGTCAGCCACCTCTCGCTGTTCCTGGTGTTGTTGCTGTGTCTGCGCTTCGTGGGCGTGACCTCGTCGCAGGTCACCTGGATCGAGGCGCTGGCCGTGTTCTCGTTCGCCCGCCTTATCACCGCCATCCCGATCACCCCCGGCGGTCTCGGGGTGGTCGAGGTGGCACTCATCACCGGGTTGGCCGCGGCCGGCGGAGCGCGCGCCGACGTGGCCGCAGCAGTACTGCTGTTCCGCGGGCTCACGTACGTGGTGCCGATTCCGCTCGGCCTGGCCACTTACCTGTTCTACAAGCGGAATCGCTCCTGGCGCCGCCCGCCGAACGGGGCTCCACGCACCGCCCTCGTGCCGGAAACGACGCGATGACCACCGTCCACGCCCGACCGACGGCGCCGTGGCGCAGGGTGACCCGGACCTGGCACGACGCGGTCCTGGTCGTGATCGGGGCCGTCGTGCTCGTCCTCAGCGCACTGCCGGTGCACCAATACAGCGTCTCGCCGGCAGAAACCGACGTGTTCCGGGCGATCAACGATCACACCGTGCTGCCGTTCGTCGTGGTCTGGCCGATCATGCAACTCGGAAACTTCGTGGCAGTGCCGATCGCAGCGGTGATCGCGGCGGTGCTACGACGGTTCCGGCTGGCCCTCGCCATGCTCGCCGCCGGCATCGCCGCGTACTTCCTGGCCAAGGTCGTCAAGGACATCGTCGTGCGCGGGCGTCCGGCGAGCCTGCTCGACGACGTGCGGCTGCGCGGCGCGTCGGCACTCGGGCGCGGGTACGTATCCGGTCACGCGGCCGTCGTTACCCTGCTCGCCGTGCTCGTCTGGCCCTACCTGGGCAAGCGGTGGCGTTGGGTTGCCGTCGGCGTCGCCGTGTTCGTCTGCCTGGCCCGCGTCTACGTCGGCGCCCACCTGCCGTTGGACGTGGTCGGTGGGGCCGCCCTCGGCCTGGCCATCGGAGGGCTCGCCCGGCTGGCGTTCGGTCGGCCCGTGTCGTGATCGTCAACAACCGTCGCGCACTGGTGCTGGCCGGTGCGTTGCTGGCCGGCGCAGTCCTGCTGGGCGCGCTCGTCGCTGTACCCGCAACCCGGCAGTACGTGCATGACGTCGACGGAGCGGTGCGACGGTTCGCGGTGCGCGTGCAGAACCGGCCCACGACGCTGATCGCGGAAACCTTCGCCTGGATAGGCGGGGTGTGGATCAACTGGGCGATCAGAATCGTCGCGTTCGTCGTGCTCGCCGTGCGGCGCCAGTTCCTCCAGCTCGCCGCGTTCGCGCTGGCGGTGCTGACGTCCGAGATCCTGATCGGGACGCTTAAGGCGGCCTACGACCGACCGCGCCCGCCGGGCGCGCTCGTCGCGACCTCCGGTGCGTCGTTCCCGTCCGGCCATGCGATCGCCGGGGCGGTCACCGCTGTCGGGATCGTGCTGGTCGCGGTACCGCCCGGTCCGGCCCGTTGGAAATGGGAGGCGCGGGCGATCGCGTTCGCGTTTCTGATGGCGCTGTCGCGGGTGTACCTGCGCGCGCACTGGCTCTCGGACGCAGTCGCCGGCGCACTGCTCGGCGGCGCCATTGCCCTCGGCTGGCCGGCCACGCTGCAGGCGCTCCGCAGTAGGACGACACCGGCACCGCCCATTACCGAAAAGCAGGAGGTTCGGAAGAACGCGTGACGCCAATGCTTATCGTGGTGGGCGTGTCACGCATCGTTACGCCTCTGTTCGGCTCGCGCGTGGTGCTCGCTCCCATGGCCGGCATCACCAACAGCGCGTTCCGCACGCTGTGCCGGTCCTACCTGCCGTCCGGGCTGTACGTGTCCGAGATGATCACGACCCGCGCGTTGGTCGAGCGCAATCCGAAGACGCTCAAGCTGATCCGCTTCGACGCCGGCGAGCAGCCCCGCTCCATCCAGCTCTACGGCGTCGACCCGGGCGTCGTCGGCGCAGCGGTCAAGATGATCGTCGCGGAGGATCTCGCCGACCACATCGACCTGAACTTCGGCTGCCCGGTGCCCAAGGTGACCCGCAAGGGCGGCGGCTCGGCGTTGCCGTGGCGAATCGGGCTCTTCGACGAGATCGTCACCAGCGCGGTGCGCCATGCGGACGGGCTGCCGGTGACGGTGAAGATGCGCGTCGGCATCGATCCCGATCACATCACCTACCGCGAGGCGGGGCTGCGCGCGCAGGATGCCGGCGTGCGGCAGGTGGCGCTGCACGGGCGTACCGCGTTGCAGTTCTACAGCGGGACGGCCGACTGGGACACCATCGCCGATCTTGCCGAGCTGCTCGACATCCCGGTGCTGGGCAACGGCGACATCTGGGAGGCCGACGACGCGCTGCGCATGGTGCAGCAGACCGGCTGCGCGGGCGTGGTCGTCGGCCGGGGATGTCTCGGCAGGCCATGGCTGTTCACGGATCTCGGCGCCGCGTTCGACGGACGGCCGGAACGCGTCCGTCCGCCGCTGCTCGAGGTCACTCGAGTGATGCGCCGGCACGCCGAACTGCTCGTGGACTGGGCCGCCGACGAGCGGTGGGGTGTCACCGACTTCCGAAAGCACGTCGCCTGGTATCTCAAGGGATTCTCCGTCGGTGGCGACCTGCGCAGCGCGCTCGCCCAAGCGTCCTCGCTGGCCGAGTTCGACGACCTGATCGCCCAGCTCGATCTCGACCAGCCGTTCCCGGACGCCGTGCTCGGCCAGCCGCGCGGGCGTACCTCGGCAGCCCGTACGGTCGCGCTGCCCGACGGGTGGCTTGCCAGCCGCCACAGCCGCGCCGTCCCGTTCGAGGCCGAGCTCGCGCACAGCGGCGGCTGACGGGCGATTTGCCGGATTCGCACCGCGATCGTCACCTGATCGTTCGGTGTCTCGTTCTCGTGATCATGCGGCCCTACCGGGCACGTCTTCAGCACGAGACACGAGGAGTGTCCATGGGCTTGTCGGTCGGAAATCGGAGCTGGCGCGCTGCCGCGGCTGCCACCGCGGTCGTGGTCAGCAGCGTCGCCTCTGTGGTCGGAACCGCCCACGCGGCGACGACCGGGTGGGTGTCCACGGCGACCAAGGCCGTGACCTACCGCGGAATCGCATTGGGCGCCACCAGCGCGAGCACCCCGCTACACATCGGCGTCGCACTGCACCCACGCAACGCCGCCGCGATGAGCCGCGCGATGCGGGCGATCTACACACCCGGCAGCAGCACCTTCCATCACTACCTGACCACCGCCCAATGGCGGGCACGCTACGCGCCGAGCACCGCGGCAGTGGCCGCGGTCGAGAACTACCTGCGCGCACAAGGCTTCACCGGCATCACGGTGTCCGGCAACCGTCTGCTCGTATCCGCGAGCGGCACCGCGGCCAAGGCCGAACGGGCCTTCTCGACGAGCCTCGTCAGCTACCGATTCGGCGGACGTTCGGCGTTCGGCAACACCAGCCCGGCCAAGGTGCCGGCCGCGCTCGGCGGGACCGTCTCGTCGGTCCTCGGTCTCAACAACCTGCCGCTGAACAACATCAAGACCCAGGTCGCGCGCCCGGCCGCGGCCGGGTCGCCCAGCACCAGCGGGCTGTTCCCGGCGGGCTTCGAAACCACCTACAACGCCAAGTCGACCACGACCGGCCGGAAGACCGCCGTCGCGATCCTGACCGAGGGCGACCAGACCAGCACGCTCGCCTCGCTGCGTTACGCGGAACAGAAGGAGCACGCGCCGGTCGTCCCGGTCACCGTCGTCAAGGTCGGCCCGCAGTCGTCCGACACCGCCGGGGCGGACGAGTTCGACATGGACTCGCAGGTTTCGACGATCACGTCCGGTGGTGTCAGCCGGCTGTACATGTACAACATCGGCTCGCTGGTCGACTCCGAGGTGGAGGCCGACTTCGCGAAGTTCGTCTCGCAGAACAAGGCGCGTGCTATCTCGGCGAGCATCGGCGGCTGCGAGATCAACGCCTACCTCGACGGGTCTGAAGTTGCGACCGACGTCCTCATGCAAGAGGGCGCGATGCAGGGGCAGAGCCTGTTCGCCTCGTCCGGCGACAACGGCGACGCGTGCATGTATGTCGCGGCGATCGGTGCACCCGCCGGCGTGCCCGGCGTGAACTGGCCGGCCTCCGGTGAGTTCGACACGGCCGTCGGCGGAACGAGCCTGATCAGCGACGCGGACGGCAACCGCATCCAGGAACTCGGCTGGCTCGGCAGCGGCGGCGGCATCAGCGACGTCGAGAACCCGGGTTGGTGGACCCAGGCCAGCGACCCGGCCTTCGCCGGCCAGTACGTGACCGGGGGACGCGCCGTTCCCGACATCTCGCTCGACGCCGACCCGAACGTGGCTACGCCGGTGAAGGTGTACGTGGGCAAGACGATCAGCTACGTCGGCGGCACCAGCCTGTCCTCGCCGATGATGCTCGCCTTCTGGGCGCGGATGGAATCGGCGCACCGCAACTCGCTCGGTCTCGCCTCGATCGCGCTGTACCGGGTGTACGACAAGGTCAACCCCGGTACGCCGGTGAGCAACCCGGTCGGGCTGCCGGTCGTCGTCCCGTCACCGAACCCGTCGGCAGTGCCCGGCTACACCGACATCGTCGCGGGCGCGAACGGCACGTACGTCTGCACGCCCGGTTACGACCTGGTGACCGGCATCGGTGCCCCGGACGTGGCGAAGCTGACCAAGGTGATCTGAATTTCGTTCAACAACTGAATACCGACGACCGGGCGCCCTTCCCCCGAGCGCCCGGTCGTCGGCGTTCACGGTGCAGGCGACCGACCGCGCTGCAGTGATCTTCCCGCAGCCGCCCTGGCTACTTTGTCCGCTTCAGAGTCTGCGCATGGAGGAGTTTCTGCGGCTACCGGCCGGACCTTCCACCAGCCTTGGCCTTTCCCGATACGGGGCGACGAGTTCGGCGATGTGGAGTACGCGATCACCCGCGAACCGTCGCAGGACCACCCGGTCTGATACGCCGCTGGCCGAGCGGCAGACTGGATCAATGGATCGCGACCGAGACGAATCGGGTCGCCCCCGCAGCGCCCGCCCCCGCGACGGCCTCGGACGCCCGCTCCCGTACGGGGCGGCCGGCGTTCCGCGGCAGTCGGAGGGCGTTGCCCGCACGCCTGACCAGACGCTGCAGGAAGCGCAGCAGCTGCTCGACGCGGGCAGGCCATTCCACGCCCACGAGGTGTTCGAGGACGCCTGGAAGGCATCGCGCGATGCACCCGAAGCAAATCTGTGGAAGGCCCTGGCCCAGCTGGCCGTCGGCCGCACGCACCAGCTGCGCGGCAATACGGTTGGCGCTGACCGGCTGCTGCATCGCGCGGCGGCTGGGCTGGCCCCGTACATCGACACCTCCCAGTACGACCTCGACGTCGCGGGCCTGCTGAGTTGGGCCGAGCAGCCAAACGAGCGAGCGATGCCGCGCCTGCAGATTCCGCCGACGTCAGACGACCGTGCCTGAGCTACGCGTCCCGCCGGCCGTGACCTCAGCCCACCACCACATCCATCTCGACCGCCGCGCCCAGCGGCAGGGCGGCCACGCCGATCGCGGTGCGGGCCGGGTAGGGCTCGGCGAAGTGCCTGCCGTACGCCTCGTTCATCGCGCCGAACTGCGACATGTCGATCAGGTAGACCCCGACCCGGATCACGTCGTCCAGGTCCTTGCCGATCGGCGCCAGGGTCGCCGCGATGTTGCGCAGGATCTGGTCGGCCTGGTGGGCGATGTCGCCGTCGACCAGCTCGCCGGTGGCCGGGTCCTGGGCCACCTGCCCGGACAGGAAAAGCAGCCCGCCGCCGCGGACGGCCACCGAGAACGGCAGGCCCGATGCTGGCAGCTGGTCACTGGTGACGGCGTCACGTGTCATGGTCGGTGAGTTCCTTTCGCTTGTGTGCTGAGCCGTTGGATTTTTCGTCAAGGGCTACCGGGACGCCTCGACCGGGCCGTCCGCGGCCGGCGTGACCGAGGTCCTGGATCCTCGGCGGGACCCGGGCTGCTGCGCTACCAGCCCGGTTGACCGCCTCAAGTGAGCTGCCAGCCGACGCCGCTGGGTGTGGCGGGCTTCACGGGCCCGCCGCGCCTGACCGGCCTCGGTAATCAGATCCCGGGTGTGCTCGGCGGCGAGCTGCCGCAGGATATCTGGATGCATGGTGCCCTCCTCGCGGGGTCGATCTTCGTTGACCGGTATCGAGCTGGCGTCCCGAAATCGGGGTCGGCCCACAATCGAATGGCCATTGGCGTTAGCGGCGGACGGCCGCGGATCTTGCTCAACCTCTGGAATTCGATTGGCGCGTTCCCCGGCCAGGACCGCTGCTGGTCGCTATCGCTGCTCCAAGGCTGGTCACCGGGCCGGGAGCGATCGCGGTAGCCCGAACCACGGCAGCACGCTGGCCTCGAAGCGGGTCATGCCGTAGATCCGGCCGCCGGCAAGGGTGAGCACGTAGAAGGCGGTCGCGTGGCGGATTCCGGCCGGGCCGCGCAGGTAGGCCCCGAACGCGGGCTGGCCGTTGGCTCGGGCCGGCACGAGGTCGAACCTGCGGCCCGCGGCGAACTGGCGGGCGCAGTAGCGGGCCACGAGTTCTCGGCCCTCGTATCCGAAGGGCTCCGGAGGCATCGCGATGAAGACGTCGTCGGTCAGCAGGGCCACCAGCGCGTCGAGGTCGGCCGACTCCCACGCGCGGGCGAACATGGCCACGATCGCGTCCTCGGCGGGCGAGCC
>DASXJR010000045.1:0-11671 GCA_036497285.1 Jatrophihabitans sp. | reverse complement strand
GCGGACTGGCCGCGCGGCTGAGAGCGAAGTTCGGATGTGACACCGCCCGTTTGCGGGCGTCCTGTACCGTCCGCGACGGCGGACCCGTGGCACTCATGAGGAGACGGTTGTGGCGAAGACGGGCACCAAGCTGGTGATCGTCGAGTCGCCGGCGAAGGCGAAGACGATCGGCGGCTATCTGGGCGACGGCTACGTCGTCGAGGCCTCGATCGGCCATATTCGTGACCTGCCGCGCAACGCCGGCGACGTTCCGGCGAAGTACAAGGGCCAGCCGTGGGCGAGCCTCGGCGTGAACACCGAGCAGGACTTCGAGCCGATCTACGTCGTCAGCTCCGACCGCAAGCAGCAGGTCAGCAAGCTCAAGACGCTGGTGAAGGACGCCAGCGAGCTCTACCTCGCCACTGACGAGGACCGTGAGGGCGAGGCGATCGCCTGGCACCTGGTCGAGACGCTCAAGCCCAAGGTGCCGGTGCGCAGGATGGTCTTCCACGAGATCACGCCCAGCGCGATCGCGGCCGCCGTCGCCGATCCCCGCGAGATCGACGATCAGCTCGTCGACGCGCAAGAGACCCGGCGCATCCTGGACCGGCTCTACGGCTACGAGGTCAGCCCGGTGTTGTGGAAGAAGGTGCTGCCGCGCCTGTCGGCCGGACGTGTGCAGTCCGTCGCGACCCGCATGGTCGTCGAGCGCGAGCGGGCCCGGATGGCCTTCCACACGGCCGAGTACTGGGACGTCGCGGCCACTTTTGCCCCGGTCGATCGCAAGCCGAACGACCCCGACACGTTCAGCGCCACGCTGGTCAGCGTCGACGACATGCGGCTGGCCACCGGACGCGACTTCGACCCCGCCACCGGGCGCGCCCCGGCGTCGGTCCTGCACCTGGACGAGGCCGGTGCCCGGGGGCTGGCCGCCCGTCTGGCAGACCGCGAATTCTCCGTCCAGGGCGTCGAGGAGAAGCCGTACCGCCGCCGCCCGTACGCCCCGTTCATGACGAGCACGCTGCAGCAGGAGGCCGGCCGCAAGTTCCGTTGGTCGGCCCAGCAGGTGATGCGCACGGCGCAGCGGCTCTACGAGAACGGCTTCATCACCTATATGCGTACCGACTCGACGAACCTGTCGACGACCGCGCTGACCGCGGCGCGCAGTCAGGCCCGCGAGCTGTACGGCGATGCGTACGTGCCGGCCGAGCCGCGCATGTACAACCGCAAGGTGAAGAACGCCCAGGAGGCGCACGAGGCGATCCGGCCGGCCGGTGACGCGTTCCGCACTCCGGGCGAGGTCGCCGGGCAGCTCAGTTCCGAGGAGTTCCGCCTCTACGAGCTGATCTGGCAGCGCACGCTGGCCTCGCAGATGTCCGACGCGGTCGGCACCACGGTGTCGGTGCGCATCGGCGGTAGGTCCGCGAGCGACGAGGCCGTCGTGTTCACCACCAGCGGGCGCACGATCACCTTCCCGGGATTCCTGCGCGCGTACGTGGAGGACACCGACTCCGGGGAGAAGGACGACGCGGAGAAGCGGTTGCCTCAGCTGGCCCGCGGCGACGCGCTCGACCCGCGCGGGTTCGAGGCCGACGGGCACAGCACCGGCCCGCCGGCGCGCTACACCGAACCGTCGCTGGTGAAGGCGATGGAGGAGCTCGGCGTCGGCCGTCCGTCCACCTACGCCTCGATCATGCAGACCATCCAGGACCGCGGCTACGTGTGGAAGAAGGGTCCGGCGCTCATCCCGACCTGGACCGCGTTCGCGGTCGTCGGCCTGCTCGAGTCGTACTTCACCCGGCTCGTCGACTACAACTTCACCGCATCGGTCGAGAACGACCTGGACGACATCGCCAACGGCGAACGCTCGCGGGTCGACTGGCTGCGCCGGTTCTACTTCGGTGCCGACGACGTCGCCGACCAGCAGCGCATCTCGGCGCAGGGCGGCCTGAAGCGGCTCATCGAGTCACGACTGGAAGAGATCGACGCCCGGGGCGTGAACTCGATCCCGGTCGGCAACGACGGGGTGGTCGTGCGTGTCGGCCGCTACGGACCGTACCTGCAACGCGGCGAGGACGAGCGCGCGTCCCTCCCCGAGGATCTCGCCCCGGACGAGCTGACCATCGACAAGATCGAGGAACTGCTCTCGGCACCGTCCGGCGACTTCACGCTCGGCAGCACCGCGGACGGCCGCGAGATCACCGCGCGCTCTGGCCGCTACGGCCCGTACGTCACCGACGGCGAGAACACCGCGTCGCTGTTCAAGACCATGTCGCTGGACACGGTGACGCTCGAGGAGGCCGAGCGGCTGCTCACGCTGCCGCGCACGCTGGGGCAGCTCGACGGCGAGGACGTCACCGCGCAGAACGGCCGCTACGGCCCGTACATCAAGAAGGGCTCCGACTCGCGCTCCCTCGAGCACGAGGAGCAGCTGTTCACGATCACCCTGGACGAAGCCAAGGCGATCCTGGCCCAGCCCAAGCAGCGCGGCCGGCGCACGGCGGCCGCCGCGTCGCTGAAGGAGCTCGGCAACGACCCGGCCACCGACAAGCCGATGGTGGTCAAGGACGGCCGGTTCGGCCCGTACGTGACCGACGGTGAGACCAACGCATCGCTGCGCCGCGGCGACTCGGTCGAGGAGCTGACGGACGAGCGGGCGGCCGAACTGCTCGCCGACCGCCGGGCGCGTGGCCCGGCCAAGAAGGCGACCAAGAAGGCCGCGAAGAGGGCCCCCGCGAAGAAGACCGCCAAGAAGACCGCCAAGAAGACCGCCAAGAAGACGACCGCCAAGAAGCCCTGACCGGCTTGGCCCCTGAGCAGGGCGACACGCCGATGCCGACCCTGCTGTCGGGCCAAGCAGTGCCACGGTCGTGGGCGAGTGGACCCCTGAGCCTGAGTAGTCGTTGATTACGGGGTCGTGACATTCCTGTCATCGACCGCTCGTTCCACAGACTCGGCACCTAGTTTGGCGCTGCGCGGCGCGTCCTCGCCGGACGCGCCCGATATGCGAGCGGGGAGGGGCGATGGGCCGGACGGGTGCGCTGCACGTCCTGCGTCGATTCGGCGTGATCGCCGTACTCCTCGCTGTCGTGACGCAACTGGTTGCCGCCCGCCCCGGCCAGACCCAACGGCCCGGCACCGGCTCGGATGCCCTGCGGTCGCCGCTCGGGCCCCCAATCATCGCGGCCCGGCCACCGGTGGCGTCGCCCCTGCCGACCGTGCCGCCGACCGACGTTCTCAGGCCTGTCGCCGTGCCGGCGCCGAAAGTGCCACGGCGGTTGCCGCCGGAGGCGCCGGCAACCGTCTCGGCCCTGGCGGCGGACGGCATCCCCACCGTCGCCCTCATCGCCTACCGACGCGCTGCCGCCCTGCTGGCAAAGACAGATCCCGCCTGCGACCTGTCCTGGACGTTGTTGGCGGGCATCGGTCGGGTGGAGTCCGACCACGGCCGGTTCGCCGGCGCGCAGCTGCGCACGGACGGCACATCAAGCTTCCCCATCATCGGTATCGCGCTGACCGGCAGGGGCACGGAACGAATCACCGACACCGACCACGGCCGCCTCGACGGCGACCCGGTCTTCGACCGCGCCGTGGGGCCGATGCAGTTCATCCCGTCGACCTGGGCCTACTACGGCGCGGACGGCGACGGCGACGGGGTGCGCAACCCGTTCGACATCAACGATGCCGCCTTGGCGGCGGCGACGCTGCTCTGCGCCACCGGATACGACCTGGGCACCCGCGCCGGGCAGATCTCGGCGGTGCTCACCTACAACCACTCGACGGCCTACGTGCAGACCGTGCTCGCGCTGGCCACGTTCTACGCCGGCGGAACTTCGGTCGTCCCGGTGATCCTGAGCGCGCCGGTGCTGGCCGAGCCGCCCCCGCTGGCCGTGTCGCCGCCGTCGCCGTCCTCACCGGCGCAGCCCGACCCGACGCGCGCGGGCCGGCCGGCACCACAACCGCCTGCCGCGAGTTCGACCAGCGCGAGGACGACTGCCACGCCGCCCCAGAGCACGTCTGTGCCGCACCCGCCGCCACCGACCACTGAACCGCCGCGCGCGTCGACGTCGGCGACGGTCGCATCGCCACCACCGGTTGCCTCGAGCTCGTCCGCCCCGCCGAGTCACGCGACCAGCACGGCACCCGTCCCGAGCGCGTCGGTAACGGGGAAGGCGACGAGTAGCAGCGCAGCAGCGTGTCCGAGCGGCTTGAGGCCTACCGCTGCAACTGATTCCAGCAGCACTGCGCCGGAATCAGAAACATCGACCCCGCCTCTGATTTCGAAATCAGCAGCGGCTAGCGATTCGCCGTCGGCACCGAGCGGCAGCTCCGACCCGTCTTCGAGCAGTGCGACGACCTGTCCCTCGGCGTCACCGTCGGCACCGGTGTCGACGTCGGCCGCGGGCGGCTGGGGGCTGGCCGTCGCAGTCGCGCTGGGCTTGCTCGCGCTCGCCGGCAGGCGGGCCCGCGCCGGTCGGCACTGAGCGTCAATAAATGAGCTCGGTCAAGAAGGTATTACTGAAGCAGCGGCTCGGATCATGCTCGGTGGCGAGGGCCCGGAATTCGTCCAGCCGAGGGTAGTGCCGGGCAAGTTCCACGTGCCGGAAGGCGTCGCCGAACACCTTGCCCCAGTGCGGTCGCGGGTCGAACGGCGCGAGCGCGGCCTCGACCGCTTTCACCGCGGGCTGCACGAGCGCATCGTCGTCGACCCAGGTGAAGTGCACCGCGAGCGTGTCGCGCCCCTGGCAGGGGCTCAGCCACAGCTCGTCCGCGGCGACGGTGCGGATCTCGCTGACCTGCACCGCCTGCTGCACCGGCAGCTCGGACACGGCGGCGATCGCGGCGGCGCCGTCGCTACGTCTGATCAGGTACTCCGACTGCTGCTCGTGGCCGGCGCTGGGGGTGAACTCGGCGCGGAAGTGCGGCAACCGGGCGTGCCACGGTCCGTAACTGCCGAGCTGGTCGGTCGCGGCGCTCGGGTCCGCACCCTTGATCGGGTTCTGCGGCACGGTGGCCGGGCGGGCGCCCCAGTCCCGTCCGTCCGCGAGCGCGCCGTCCGAGCGGGTCTTGACCCAGATCGCGTCCATGACGTCGCTGCGCGACAAGTCGGTGAACATGCTGACGCTGTAGCCGGCGGACATGATCGCGTCGACGTTGCCGAGGACGGACGCCATCGGGGCGTCGAGCCAGACATCCTGGCGCAGCTCGAAACTCGGCACGACGCGCAGTGTCAGCGCCGTGACGACGCCCAGCGCGCCGAGGGCCAGCACGCTCCCGGCGAAGTCGGGATCGTCCGCGGTGCGGGTCACCAGCTCGCCGTCCGCCCGCACGAACTCGACCCCGACGGCACCGGCGGCCAGGCACCGGTTCGCGTCGCCGGATCCGTGCGTGCCGGTGGCGCAGGCGCCCGCGACGGAGATGTGCGGCAGTGAGCCGAGATTCGGCAGCGCCCAGCCCTGCTCGTCAAGCGCGACGGCGAGCTCGCCGAACCGGGTGCCGCCGCCGACCCGGACGGTCTGCGCGTCGGGGTCGATCGTGATCGGGGTGGCGATGTCGGCGACGGTGACCAGGTCGCCGTCGGTGTCGGCGATGCGGTTGAACGAGTGCCCGGTGCCCAGCGCGTGGATACGGGGCGCATCGGCGACGAGTTGTTGCAGCGCTTCGATGCTGGTCGGTCGGTGCAGCTCGCGCGCACCGAAGGTGACGTTGCCCGCCCAGTTCCGTACCGTCACGCCCTGACCCTAGCCAGCCCGTCTTGGCCCCTGAGCAGGGTCTCGCGCGGCGTGTCGCCCCGCTACGAGGCCAAGCCGGGCTGAAGCGATCACGCGGTGGCGGTGAGGAAGTGGGCGCCGGTCGTGCTGCGCACCGCTCCGTCCGGATCGATCAGCGGAGCCAGCCGCGCGCGCAAAGCAGCCTCCAGGGCATCTGCGCGTTCGGCGGGCAGCGCGCGCACGGCTTCGGCCACCGGGGTGACCGCGTACGCGCGCAACACGGCTGCGACGCTCGGGAACTCCACCGGCAGGTCGCGGGCCTCGACACCGACGCCCGTCCAGCCCGCGGCGCGCGCCAGCGACGTCAGCCGCGCCGCGTCGGACAGGCTGAACGGGACGGTGCGCAACCCGCCGGCGTCGCCGAGCACCTCCTCGGCCGCCTCGACCAGCGTGGCATAGATGGGCATCCGGTCGATCGTGCGCCACACGGACACGGCCAGCCGGGCACCGGGACGTGCGACCCGGTGCATCTCGGCGAGCGCGCCCACCTGATCGGGAAAGAACTGCAGCCCCTGCTGGCAGGCCACCGCGTCGACGCTGGCGTCGGTCAGCGGCAGCTCGTCGGCCGGGCAGGCCAGGTACTCGATCGCGCCCGCGCCGCTCGCGGCCGGCACCTCGGTCGCCGCGGCGAGCATCTCCGCGCTCAGGTCGCAGCCGTACACGTGCCCGATCGCGCCGACGCGCCGGGCGAGCACCCGAGCCACCGTGCCCGGTCCGCTCGCGACGTCGACGACCGTCGAGCCCGGACGGGGATCGAGCGCGTCCGCGAGCAGTTCGGCCCAGGGCTCGAACAGGCTCGGGCCCAGCACCGAGACGTACACCTCGACGCTCACCGCGACTTGTGCCCGACCGCGAAGATCCGCCGGAAGGCGAACAGCGTGCCGTGGGCGCCCGGGGGATAGGAGGCCCGCAGCGCGTCGGCCAGCTCGGCGCAGAACTGCGCGGCGTCAGAGTCCGACAGCACCGACAGCACCGGTCGCAGGCCGGTGCCGCGCAACCACTCCAGCACCGGATCCTGGCCCGGCAGCACGTGCATGTACGTCGTCTCCCAGGCGTCGACCTGCAGCCCCGCGTCGAGCAGCAACGTGGCATAGGACGCCGGCGAGCCGACCGCGTCGTGATGGCGCAGCACGTGCTCCACGCCCCACCGTGCGGCCAGCGATCGCAGCACGGTGTGCGCAGGTGCGTCGAAATTGCCCGGCACCTGGAACGCGAGCCAGCCTCCGTCGGGCACGGACGTGGCCCAGCGGGCCAGCAGCTTCTCGTGCTCCGGCACCCACTGCAGCGTGGCGTTGCTGACGACGACGTCGACCGACCCGCCGGAGTCCCAGTCGGCCACGTCGCCCAGCGTTACCGAGATCCCGGGCACGGCGCGCGCCTGCGAGATCATCTCCGGCGACGAGTCGATGCCCTCGACCGTAGCGCCCGGCCAGCGCTGCGCGAGCAACGCGGTCGTCGTGCCCGGGCCGCAGCCGAGGTCGACCACCCGGCGCGGCGCCGGCGCGCCGATCCGCCCGAGCAGATCGTGGAACGGGCGCGCCCGCTCGTCCCCATACCGGTGGTACTGATCCGGATCCCAACGCATCCTGCCAAGATATCTCGACGTCAAGAGATATGATGCGGGGCATGGCCGACGAAGTCGACGAGATCGTCGCTGCCTGGCGCCGCGAACGTCCTGACCTCGACGTCGAACCGTTGCAGGTGCTCAGCCGGATCAGTCGACTCGCGGCCGTCCTGGACGTGCGCCGCGCCGACGCCTTCGTCGGGCACGGGCTGCAGGGGCACGAGTTCGACGTGCTGTCCGTGCTGCGCCGCAACGGCGAGCCGTTCGAACGCACCGCCGGCGAGCTGGCCGCGCTCACCCACGTCACCTCAGGGACCATGACCAGCCGGCTCGACCGGCTGGTCGCGCGCGGGTTCGTCACCCGCCGTCCCGATCCTGCGGACGGGCGGATCGTGCGGGTGCGGCTGACCGAGAGCGGACGGCAGCGGGTCGACGCCGCCTTCGTCGCGCTGTTGCGCACCGAACAGCAACTGCTGTCGACTTTGGACTGGCGTCGCGGCGCCGAACTCGCCGATGCCCTGCGATCCTTGTTGCAGGCGGCGAAGCCAAGCAATTCTGACGGCACCGACCCGTACCGTGTGACGCGAGGAGGTTAGCGATCAGCGTTCGGGCGGACAGCCATCCGGCGGCGGTCTCAACCGTCGCTGCGGTGCGTGGTGTCCTGCGCGTGACCCCCTTCCGCCGGCTCTGGTACTCGACCGCGCTGTCGAGTCTGGGCGACTGGCTGGGGCTGCTCGCCACGACCGCGTTGGCGACGAGCCTGGCGCACGGCTACAAGGCGCAGAACTACGCGCTCGGCGGGGTGCTGGTCGTCAAGCTGATGCCCGCGATCTTGCTCGGTCCGGTTGCGGGCGCGTTCGCCGACCGGTTCGACAGGCGCATGACGATGGTCATCTCCGACCTGGTGCGGTTCGCGCTGTTCCTGACGATCCCCCTGGCGCACCTGTTCGTCGACACCCGGCAGACGCTGGCCTGGCTGCTGATCGCCAGTTTCCTCATCGAGTGCGTCAGCCTGTTCTGGATGCCCGCGAAGGACGCGTCCGTCCCGAACCTGGTGCGCCGCGACCAGATCGAACCGGCCAACCAACTGAGCCTGATCACGACCTACGGGCTCACCCCGGTACTGGGTGCGGGGCTGTTCTCTGTCCTCTCGCTGATCACGAGCGTGCTCGCCCGGCACCTCGAGTTCTTCCAGACCCAGCCGGTCAATCTCGCGCTGTACATCAACGCGGCGACGTTCCTCGTCGGGGCGATCGTGGTCTTCTTCATCCGCGAGATCAGCGGGCACCGTGTGAATCGCAGTGCCGAGGACCAACCGAACCTGCGCTTCCTGCTGCGCGAGGGCATCATCTTCATCCGGCACTCCCGGCTGGTCGGCGGCCTGATCATCGGCCTGATCGGCGCGTTCGTCGCGGCCGGCGCAGTGATCGGCGCGGGCAAGATCTTCACCCAGTCGCTGGGCGGCGGGAACGCGGCCTACGGGGTGCTGTTCGGTGCGGTGTTCGTCGGCCTCGGTTCGGGCATGGCGTTCGGGCCACGGGTGGCCCGCGATCTGTCGCGGCGCCGGCTGTTCGGTCTGTCGCTGGTGTTCGCGGCCGTCTCGTTGATCCTCGCCTCGATCATGCCGCAGGTCGTGCTCGCGACGATCTTCGTCGTCGGGCTGGGTTTCGGTGCGGGCGTCGCCTATCTCGCCGGTACGACGCTGCTCGGAACAGACGTCGACGACGAGATGCGCGGACGGGTGTTCGCGGTGTTGCAGTCGATGATCCGCGTGGTGCTCGTGCTGGCGCTGGCGGCTGTCCCGTTCGTGGTGGCCCAGGTCGGCAGAACGACGCTGCACATCGGCGGCGTCAGTTACGTCGTCGACGGCACGCGGATCGTGTTGTTGGTGGGGGGTGTCCTTGCCTTGCTGGCCGGGCTGCTCGCCTACCGCAAGATGGACGACCGCGAGCAGGTCGCACTGTTCGAAGACGTCAAGGCGTCGCTGCGCAACGACAAGGCGGCGCTGCGGCGTATGCGCGACGGCGGCGTGTTCATCGCCTTCGAAGGCGGCGAGGGTGCCGGCAAGTCGACGCAGATCGAGCGGCTCGCGTCCGCGCTGCGCAACTCGGGCCGGCTCGTCGTCGTCACCCACGAGCCGGGCGGCACCGAGGCCGGCACCGGTATCCGTGACCTGTTGCTGCACAAGTCCGACCCGCTGTCGGCGCGGGCCGAGGCGTTGCTGTTCGCGGCCGACCGCGCCCAGCACGTCGACACCGTGATCCGTCCGGCCCTCGACGCCAAGCGCGTCGTGCTCACCGACCGCTACATCGACTCGTCCCTCGCCTACCAGGGCGCCGGGCGCATGCTGTCGGTCGAGGAGATCCGGCGCCTGTCGCGGTGGGCGACGCAGGGGCTCACCCCTGACCTGACGATCCTGCTGGACATGCCGCCCGAGGCAGGGCTGGCCCGCGCTCGCGGCGACGGGCCGGGCGACAAGGTCGAGTCCGAGTCGCTGCAGTTCCACCGCAGCGTGCGGCAGGCGTTCCTGCACCTGGCCGAGGCCGAGCCGCGCCGGTACCAGGTGATCGACGCGAGCCGCTCGGTCGACGACGTGGCAGCCGACGTGCTCGCGGCGGTCAACGCGCTGATCTCGCAGTCCGACGACCCGGTGATCGAGCCGGAACCGTCCGCGCCGTCCGAGAGGGTCGCGACTTGACGGTCTGGGACGAACTGATCGGTCAGGACGAAGCGACCGCGGTGTTGCAGCGCGCGTCTGCGGCCGCGGCGGCGATCGCGGCGGGCGAGCCGGCAGAGAACGCGGCGATGACGCACGCGTGGCTGTTCACCGGACCGGCCGGATCGGGGCGCTCGGTGGCCGCGCGGGCCTTGGCCGCCGCGTTGCAGTGCGAGCGCACGCCCGCCGGCTGCGGCGAGTGCTCGGCGTGCCACACCGTCGCAACGCGCAGCCATCCGGACGTCCACTCGGTGGTTCCCGAGGGCCTGTCGATCCCGGTCGCCGAGATGCGTGGGGTCGTCGCCCGCTCGGCGCGCCGTCCGGTACTCGGACGATGGCAGGTGGTCGTGATCGAGGACGCCGACCGGCTCACCGAGCAGGCGTCCAACGCACTGCTCAAGGCCGTCGAGGAGCCGCCGGCGCGCACGGTGTTCCTGCTCTGCGTGCCGTCGTTGCACCCGGACGACGTGTCGCTGACCATCCGCTCGCGGTGTCGGCTCGTCTCGCTGCGTACCCCACCCGCCGACGCGATCGCCGCGGTGCTGCAGCGCGACGGCGTCGACGCGTCGACCGCGGAATGGGCGGCGGCCGCCTCGCAGGGCCATGTCGGACGGGCCCGCCGGCTGGCCCGTGACGAGGCTGCGCGGGAGCACCGTGCCGCGGTGCTGGCGATCCCGGCGTCGCTCACCTCGATGGGCGCGTGCCTGGCGGCCGCCGACCAACTGGTGAGTGCGGCGGAGGCCGAAGCCGCGGCATTGTCGGCCTCGCTCGACGCCCCGGAGTCCGAGGCGCTGCAGGTCGCGCTGGGGGCCGGGGGCACCGGCAAGGGCACCGGGGCGACCACCCGCGGCACGGCCGGGGTGATGAAGGAGCTCGAGAAGCGGCAGAAGTCGCGCTCGACCCGCGCACAGCGCGATGCCCTCGACCGCGCGCTGGTCGACCTGGCCGCGTTCTACCGCGACGTGCTGCTCGTGCACGCCCGCTCGTCCATCCCGTCCGCGCATCCGGACTTCGACGACGACGTGCGCACCGTGGCCCTGAAGCTGCGGCAACCGGACGTACTGCGGCGCCTCGACGCCGTCCTCGAATGCCGCACCGCGCTGGATCTGAACGTCAAACCGCGCATCGCCGTGGAAGCGATGACCGCCGCCCTGCGCCTCCCCGCCTGACCGCGCGCGCCGGCCCCCGCCCCGTCCTTCCGCGACAGTGGTTAGTTCGATCGCACAGTGGTCAGTTGCAACTGACCACTGTTCCCGGAACTGACCACTGTCAGCCGGACGGGCGGATGGGCCGTAAAGTCACGGCATGGGCATGGTCTGCGCGGTGGTGTTCCAGCGCCAGGGCCGGCTCTATTACGCCGATCCGGGGGACCTGCAGCTCGAGGTGGGCGAGCACGTGCTGTACCCGACCGAGTCCGGTCCCGAGGTCGCCGAGGTGATGTGGGCGCCGCAGTGGGTCAGCGAGGAGATCGGTGGCCTGCCGGTACTCGCCGGAAAAGCCGACCCGGACGCGCTCGAGCGCGCCACCCACAGCCGCAAGCGCCGCGCCGCCGCCCGGGTCGCCGCGAAACGGCTGATCCGCGAGCACGGCCTGCCGATGAAGCTGTCCGGCGTCGACTACGAGCCCGAGGCCCGCAAGACC
>DASXJR010000044.1:0-68836 GCA_036497285.1 Jatrophihabitans sp. | reverse complement strand
GTGACGATCGAACCGACGATGGACAGCACGTACCCGGGGTAGATGCCCACCTTGTTGCCGAACCCACCGCCGATGTCCGGGCTGAACACGCGGATCTTCTGTTCGGGCAGTCCCGCGACGATCGCGTACAGCGTGCGGTGCGCGTGCGGCGCCTGCGTGTTGCAGTGGATCGTCAGCTTGCCGGTCACCTTGTCCATGTCGGCGATCGAGCCGCAGGTCTCCAACGGTGCTGGATGCACGCGCGGGTACAGGATGTCCTGCTCGACGACGACCTCGGCGTTCTCGAACGCCGCGTCGGTAGCGGCAGCGTCGCCGGCCTCCCAGTCGAAGATGTGGTTGTCGGTCTTGCCTTCGATGTCGTCGCGGATCACCGGCGCACCGGGACGCAGCGCCGTGAGCGCGTCGATGACCGGCGGCACCGGCTCGTAGTCGACGTCGATCAGTTCGAGTGCGTCTCGCGCCGAGTAACGATCCTCGGCGACGACGAAGGCGACCTCTTGGCCGTGGAAGCGCACCTTGTCGGTCGCGAGCACGGCCACGACGTCGTGTGACAGGGACGGCATCCACGCGAGATTCAGCGTCTCGAGCAGCGCGCCGGTGATGACGGCCTTGACCTTCGGGTGCGCCTCGGCTCGCGACGTGTCGATCGAAAGGATCTTGGCGTGGGCGAACGGGCTGCGCAGGACGGCTCCGTGCAGCATGCCGGGCAGCGTGATGTCGTCGATGTAGTTGCCTTTGCCGCGCAGGAACCGGGCGTCCTCCTTGCGGTGCCGCCGCCCGAAGCCGACCGTCGCTTCCTCCACTGCCGTCATGAGACAGTCACCGCCGAGTTGTCGGCAGCCCACCGGATGGACCGGACGATGTTCTCGTAGCCCGTGCAGCGGCACAGGTTGCCCGAGATCGCCTCCCGGATCTCGGTGTCGGACGGGTGCGGGTTGCGATCGAGCAGGGCTCGTGCCGTCAGCATCACGCCGGGCGTGCAGAAGCCGCACTGGAGCCCGTGCTCGTTCATGAAGCCCTGCTGCACCGGGTCCAGTCCGTCCGCGCCCTCGAGACCCTCGACGGTGCGCACATCGTGGCCGTCGGCCATCGCGGCGAGCGTCGTGCAACTCTTCGTCGGCAGTCCGTCCAGCTGCACCGTGCAAACCCCGCAGTTGGATGTGTCGCATCCCCAATGCGTCCCGGTAAGGCCGAGTTCGTCACGCAGGAAATGCACGAGCAGCATGCGCGGCTCGACATCGCGCGTGTACGCCTGACCGTTGACCGTCACGGTGACCCGCATGTTTACCGCTCCTCTCCACGGCACCGCGCAATGGCGGTGCGCAGCGCTCGCCTGGTCAGCTCGCCGACCAGCGCACGTTTGTAGTCGGCCGGGCCGCGTTGATCGGTGTGCGGGTTGCACTCGCCGGACGCGGTGGTGGCGGCGAGGTCGAGCGTCGCGTCGTCCGCGACGCGTCCGCGGATCGCCGCTTCGGTGTCCGGCCCGACGTTGTGCGGAGCACCGACGGCAGCGAGCGCGATGCCCGCGTCGGCGATCGTGTCACCGTCCAGCCACACGATCGCACCGGCTGCAGCGACGGCGTAGTCGCCGGTGCAGCGGTGCACCTTCTGGTACGCGCTACCCGCCCCCGCCACGATCGGTACCCGCACCTCGGTGACGATCTCGGCCGGGGCGAGCACCGTGGTGAACGGTCCGTCCGCCAGCTCACGTACGGCGACGGTCCGCTGCCCGGCGCTGCCCTCGACGACGACCTCGGCATTGAGCGCGGCGAGAACAGCCGAGAGGTCTTCGGCCGGATCGGCGTGACAAAGCGACCCGCCGACCGTGCCGCGGTTGCGCACGATCGGGTCGGCGATGACGCGTTCGGCATCGTGCAGGATGCGGAAGTGCTCGCCGACCACGGCCGAGGCGAGCACCTCGGCGTGGCGCGCCATCGCGCCGATCCGCAGCACATCGCCGTCCACCCTGATCCGGGTGAGGTCCTCGAGACCGTTGATATCGATGAGCGTCGACGGATCGGCCAGCCGCAGCTTCATCATCGGCAGCAAGCTGTGCCCGCCGGCGATGACGCGGGCGTCCTCACCGTGCTGTTCCAGAAGGCTGATCGCCTCAGCGACGCTGCCTGCTCGGGCGTACTCGAACGGGGCCGGAACCTGCATCGGCGGACCTCCCAATCTTGCCTGCCAAAGTGGCTAGACCGTACGACTCGGAATCCAGGAATGGCAGAGGAAGAGTCTTCCTGCGACGCGACTGCGGATCGACCGGCGCCTTGCGAGCCGCGGTTGCGTCGCGCGTTCAGCCACTGGACACCGAGCCCTGCCACACCGCGTGGGCGCCGGCGTCGCCGATTCGATACAGCTGGAACGTCACGAGCGCACTGACGACAACGGCCGCCGCCGCGAGGGTGACCGCAGCCCACTGCGGCAGTGTCAGGCTCGACGACGCGGTTGCCGCGCGCGGCTGCACGGTCATGGTCGTGGCCGTGCCACCGTCCGCCGGTTCGGTCCGGTCGTCGGACTCGGCGGGGACGGGACGAAAGCGGAGCCCGGTGCCCCGTCCGAACCACCACACCGCGGCCGACACGACGAACAGCCCGAGCGCGTACCACGCAAAGCCGGCGGCGAGGTTGGCGTGGTGCTGGATGCGCTGCTCCAGCTCGCCGCTGAAGTTCTGCCGGCTCTTGAGCCACTCGCCGGCACTGGTGGTGATCGGCACGAGGACGAGTGCGATCAGGCAGGTCAACGGCGTGATGAAGCCCAACCTCGCGTGCGCGGCGGGCCAGAGCGCGCTCAGCACGGTGAAGAACGCACCGAGCGGGATCAGGATGACGACGAGGTGGATCAGCAGGACGTGCGCCGGCAGGCCGTTGATCGTATGCAGCATGACACCTCACCGCGTCGGGTCGGGACTTAGAAGGCTACGGACGTGTACTCGGGTTGGTTCAGTGCGTGAGCCCCGCCCGAATGTGTTCGAAGATCAGATTCGTCTCGGTGAGCGCGACGTCCGGGTTGCCGCTGAGGTTCACGACCACGAAGTCGCGCAGGTTGCCGGTGCTGCGCGCGGCGATGTGGACCAAGAAGTCGTTGGCGCCGCCGAGGAAGAACACGTTGATCACCTCGGGCAACTGCGCGATCTTGGCCATGAAGTCCGGGATGTGGCCACGGGCGTGCGATTGCAGCCGGACGGCGACCATCGCCTGCAACGGACGGCCGAGCACGGCCGGATCGACGTCGGCGTGGTAGCCGCGGATCGCGCCTCGTTCGCGCAGTGCACGCACCCGGCCGAGGCACGTGGACGGCGCGATGCCCGCGAGCGCGGCCAGCGCATTGTTGGGCATTCGGGCGTCATCAGCGAGCGCGCGCACGATACTCCGGTCGACCTCGTCCAGAACATCGTTCGAACGTGGTGGGCGGAGACCGTCCTCGACTGAATGTTCGACCGTCATTAGGCGACTCTAGCGAATCTTATTCACTCATCTGGCGGTTCACCATCGCTATGTTCCAGAATCGCGGGCATGAAGGTCGGGATCCCACGCGAAGTCAAGAATCACGAGTACCGGGTTGCCATCACCCCGTCGGGGGTGCACGAGCTGGTCAGCAACGGGCACGAGGTGTACGTCGAGCGGGACGCCGGCGTGGGCTCGTCGATCCCCAACGACTACTACGTCTCGGCCGGTGCGCAGATCCTCGACACCGCCGACGACGTGTGGGCGACCGGCGACATGGTGCTCAAGGTCAAGGAGCCCATCGCCGAGGAATACCACCGCATGCGCAAGGACCAGGTGCTGTTCACCTACCTGCACCTGGCCGCCGACCAGGCGTGCACCGATGCGCTGCTCTCGGCCGGCACCACCGGCATCGCCTACGAGACGGTGCAGTTGCCCGACGGCTCGCTACCGCTGCTCGCCCCGATGTCCGAGGTGGCCGGGCGGCTGGCACCGCAGGTCGGCTCGTACCACCTCATGCGCCAGGGCGGCGGCCGCGGCACCCTTATGGGCGGTGTCCCGGGCGTGTACGCCGCGAAGGTCGTGGTGATCGGCGCGGGCGTATCCGGCCAGAACGCTGCGGCGATCGCGCTGGGCATGCAGGCCGAGGTGCTGCTGCTCGACCGCAACGTGGCGCGACTGCGGCAGATGGACGCGATCTACCAGGGCCACTGCCAGACCATCGCGTCGAACGCCTACGAAGTCGAGCGCGCCGTCCTCGACGCCGACCTCGTGATCGGCGCGGTGCTCGTGCCGGGCGCGAAGGCGCCGAAGATCATCAGCAACGAGCTGGTGTCGCGGATGAAGCCGGGCTCGGTGCTCGTCGACATCTCGATCGACCAGGGCGGCTGCTTCGAGGACTCGCATCCGACCACGCACGCCGACCCGACCTACAAGGTGCACGAGTCGGTCTTCTACTGCGTGGCGAACATGCCCGGGGCCGTGCCGCACACGTCCACCTATGCATTGACGAACGTGACGCTGCCCTACGCGGTGGAGCTGGCCAACCGCGGTTGGCGTGACGCCCTGCGACGCGACCACGCGCTCGCGCTCGGCCTGAACACGCATGAGGGCCAGCTGACCAATGCGCCGGTCGCGGAGGCGCACGGCTACCAGTCGGTCAGCCTGGACGCCGTCCTGAACTAGCCGCTGACCGTGCTGGACTACTCGCAGTTGTCGCTGTGGCTCGACCAGATGCCGACGATCGAGCCGCGCCCGTATCTGATCGGTGACGCCAGTGTCGATGTCGCGATCGTCGGCGGCGGACTGACCGGGCTCTGGACGGCGTACTACCTGTCCGAACTAGACCCGTCACTGCGCATCGCGGTGCTCGAGTCGCAGGTGGCGGGCTTCGGTGCGTCCGGCCGCAACGGCGGTTGGTGCTCGGCGCTGTACCCGGTGAGCCTGACGACGCTCGCCCGGGAGGCGGGACGCGACGCCGCCGTGGCGCAGTACGCCGCGATGCGCGACACCGTGCACGAGGTGGTCGACGTCGCCGGGCGCGAGGGCATCGACGCCGACATCGCGCTCGGCGGGACGATCGTGCTCGCCCGGTCGGACGCTCAGTACGCCCGCGCACACGAGGAGTTCGCCGACGCGCGCGAGTACGACGAGCCGCTCGAACTGCTCGGCGCCGACGCCGCCAGGAGCCGGCTCAACGCGACGAACGTGCTCGGCGGCACGTACACCCCGCACTGCGCGGCAGTGCAACCGGCGAAGCTGGTGCGCGGGCTGGCGGACGTCATCGAAGCGCGCGGCGTCACGATCTACGAACTCACCCACGCCCGGCGTATCGAGCCCGGCGCGGTGCGGACTCAGCGCGGCACGGTGTACGCCGACCACGTCGTGCGCGCCACCGAGGGCTACACCCCGCGCCTGGCCGGGCTGCGCCGCGCCGTTGCGCCGGTGTACTCGCTGATCATCGCGACCGAACCGCTGCCGCAATCGACGTGGGACGAGATCGGGCTGCGGCACCGCGAGACGTTCAGCGACTTCCGCCACCTGATCATCTATGGCCAGCGGTCCGCAGACGGTCGGATGGTCTTCGGCGGACGAGGCGCGCCCTACCACTACGGTTCGCGGATCCGTCCGACCTTCGACCGCAACGCGCGCGTGTTCACCGAACTCGAGCGCACGTTGCACGACCTGTTCCCGGTGCTGCGCGGCGTCCCGGTCACGCACCGGTGGGGCGGTCCGCTCGGGATCACCCGCGACTGGCACGCCTCGGTGGGGCACGAGCCGATCACTGGGCTGGCTTGGGCCGGCGGCTATGTCGGCGACGGGGTGTCCACCACCAACCTGGCCGGCCGCACGCTGGCCGACCTGATCACCGGGCGGTCGTCCGACCTCGTCGAGCTCCCGTGGGTGGGGCACCGCTCGCGGGACTGGGAGCCCGAACCGCTCCGCTGGCTCGGCGCGAACGCCGGGCTGCATGCGATGACCTGGGCCGATCATGCCGAGGCGCGACACGGCAAGCCGTCCAAAATGGCCGCGCTCGTGAACGGCATGATTGGGCGCTAGCACCTCGATGAGTGGCGCCTTTACACGGTGAGTGGCGCGATCTTTCGCGCCACTCACGTCCATAACGCGCCACTCATCGCACTACGCCGGGAGGATCCGTGAGCCGTACCGACATCACGCGACTGCGCGAGAAGGGCAGCACCGACCGGGCCGCACTCGACGCCCTGCTCGACAGCTGCATCCTCGGCCACTTCGGCATCGCCGGCGACGACGGTCCGGTCGTGATCCCCACCGCGATCGTGCGCGACGGCGACCGGGTGCTCGCGCACGGCTCGACCGGCTCGCGGTGGATGCGCCGGCTCGGGTCCGGGGTGCCGGCCTGCCTCACCGTCACCGCCCTCGACGGTGTCGTCGTCGCCCGCAGCGCGTTCGAGTCGTCGCTGCACTACCGCAGTGCGGTGCTGTTCGGCTCGTGCGCGCCGGTCGCCGACACCGAGACCGCGCTCGACCTGATCAGCGAGCGGCTGATTCCTGGACGGACGGGCGAGATCCGCCGGCCCGCGAAGGCAGAGCTTGCCGCCACTCTCGTGCTGGAACTGCCGATCAGCGAATGGTCGTTGAAGATCTCGGCGGGCTGGCCGGAGGATCCCGACGACGACGTTGCGGGTGATGCGTGGGCGGGCGTGGTGCCGATGACCACCGGTTACGCGCCGCCACGTCCGGCGCCCGATCTACGCGCGGGCATCGCGGTCCCGGATTCGGTGCTGCGCCTGGGCTCAGGCTGACGCCGGCGCGCCGTAGCGCAGCCCGTCGATGAGCAGGTCGACCAGCCGCTCGCTGCGTTCGGACCAGCCGGGGGTGTCCGTGGCCATGCAGATGCCGCTCATGGCACGCAGCAGATCCTCGGAGTCGACGTCGGAGCGGATCTCGCCGCTCTCGACGCCGGCGTCGACCAGCAGGTTGAGAGCGTCCTTGATCCGCTTGTGGCTGTAGCTGAACAATTCGTTGTCCGCGCCGAGCGCGGACTTGAGCGCCATCGCCATGCCGCGCTTGCGCGCGACGTAGCCGGCGAAGCGGCGCATCCAGTGCGACAGCGCGTCGACCGGACGCTGCTGCGCAAGCAGCTCGGCGGCGCCGTCGCAGAGCGTCTCGACCTCGCGCCGGTATACCGCCTCGTTCATCGCGTCTCGGCTCGGGAAGTGCCGGTACAGCGTACCGATCCCGACCCCCGCCCGGCGGGCGATCTCTTCGAGGGAGCCCTCGACACCGCGCTCCGCGTAGACCTCTCCGGCGGCGGCAAGCAGCGCCTCCCGGTTACGAGCGGCGTCCTTGCGGGGCGCGCGGGACGGGGTGGCCTCGGGGTTCGCGCTCACCGCCACATCCCTTCGAAACAGAGTGATCCGAAAATACCTTGCAAAACGGAGGCACCCTCCGTTATCGTTCTTACCGGAGGATCCTTCCGTTTCATCGATGCTACTACTCCGATCGAGGTTCTGCTCGTGTCTGTGCAAGCTCCGTCCCGCGCGGCGCGTGACGCCGCACACCAGTTGGGGCGGCGGACCGGGGCCCGTAACGCCGCCGGTCTCGTCAATGTCGTCTTAGCAATCATCCTCACCAGCCAACTGATGGTCGTGCTCGACGCGACCATCGTGAACATCGCGCTGCACGACATCAAGAACGCCCTCGGCTTCTCTTCCACCGGGCTGTCCTGGGTCGTCAACGCCTACACCCTGACCTTCGGCGGGCTGCTGCTGCTCGGTGCCCGCGCCGGCGACCTGCTCGGCCGCCGTCGCGTGTTCCTCGCCGGCATCGCCCTGTTCAGCGTCGCCTCGCTCGTCGGCGGGTTCGCGCAGAACCCGGCCGAACTGCTGATCGCCCGCGCCGTGCAGGGCGTCGGCGGCGCGCTCGCCTCGCCGTCAGCGCTCGCCCTGCTCATGACGATGTTCCCGCAGGGTCGTGAGCGCACCCGCGCGATCGGCCTCTACACCGCGGTCTCGATCGGTGGCGCAGCCGTCGGCCTGATCGCCGGCGGAATGCTGTCCGAATGGGCCTCGTGGCGCTGGGTCCTGTTCGTCAACGTCCCGATCGGCCTGGTGCTGCTCGTGCTCGGGCGGACGACCTTGCCGGAGACCGAACGCAACAGTGGCCGCTTCGACCTGGCCGGGGCACTGACTTCGACGATCGGCATGACCGCACTCGTCTACGGCTTCGTCCACGCCGCGACCAACGGTTGGGCGACGCTCGAGACGGTCGGCTCGTTCGCTCTCGGCCTGGTGCTGCTCGCCGCCTTCGTGTCGATCGAGATGCGCGCCGAGGAACCGATCACCCCGCTGCGCCTGTTCGCCAGCCGCAACCGGAGCAGTTCGTACCTCGCTCGGCTGCTGCTGGTCGCGGGAATGATGGGCATGTTCTTCTTCCTGACCCAGTTCCTGCGTGGCGTGCTCGGCTACAGCGACCTGAAGACCGGCTTCGCCTTCCTGCCGCTGACCGCGGTGGTGTTCATCGCGTCGCAGCTGTCCGCCCGGTTCCTGGTGGAACGCCTCGGCGACCAGCGCATGATGATCATCGGGATCACCTTCTCGACGCTCGGCATGCTCTGGCTGACGCAGCTTTCCGAGACGAGCAACTACCTCGACCTGGTCGGGCCGCTGATGGTGTTCGGGCTCGGTAACGGGCTCGCGTTCGTCCCGCTCACCACGGCTGCCCTGGACGGAGTGGAGCCGGCCGACGCCGGAGCGGCGTCCGGACTGGTCAACGTGATGCAGCAGGTCGGCGGATCGCTCGGCCTCGCGGTCCTGGTCACCGTGTTCGGCACTGCCGCCAGTGATGCCCAGGCGAATGTCGACCCCGGCCTGTCCCCCGCGGCCGCTGCACGACACGTGTTCGTGGTCGCCGCCGACCGGTCGTTCTGGACGGCGACGCTGTTCCTGGCCGCGACGTGGCTGCTGGTCGCGTTCGCGATCCGTACCCGGCGGCCCGTCGCCCCCGAGCCGGAGCTCGAAGCGGCCACAGCCTGATCGTCGTCGATCGGACGGCCGGTACTAAGACGACCGTCCGATCGACGCTAGATCCCTTGCGGACAGAGGCTCCTCCTCGTAGATCCCATTCACCGGAGGAGTTTCTGATGATCAACACGCGTACCGCACTCACCGCAAGCCTGTCCACGGCGCTCGGCCTCGGTCTCGTGCTCGCGCCGGCAGCGGCCGCCAGCGGCGGCGGTGGCGTCCAGTCGAGCGGCACCTGCTCGGCGCACGCGAGCTGGAAACTGAAGGCCAAGCACGACGACGGCCGCATCGAGGTCGAGGGACAGGTCGACAGCAATCGCGCCGGACAGTCGTGGCGGTGGAGCATCCGCGACAACGCCACGCTGGTGCGCCACGGCAGCGCCACCACGACCGCGCCGAGCGGCTCGTTCTCGGTGAACCGGTTGATCGGCAACCGCGCCGGCACCGATCACGTGGTCTTCCGGGCCACCCGCCCCGCGACCGGCGAGACGTGCCGCGGAACCGTAGCGGTCTGATCGACGACTTGGACCAGGGGTCAGAGCAGCGCGGACGGCGTCCATTTCTGTCCGAGGACGTGTTGCGCACAGAACCCGAGCACGGCGTCGTACCAGATTTCTGCGTTGGCCGGCGAGAGCACCCAGTGGTTCTCGCCGGTCAATTGCAGGAACCGGTGCGGCATGTCCTCGGGGTCGCCGTCCCACCCGCTGACCAGGTCCCACCACAGCCGCAGCGCCTCACCGATCGGGACGCGGTAGTCGCGGTTGCCGTGGATGACCAGCATCGGCACGTCGCCCACCAGGCCGTAGTGCGGCGAGTTCTCGCGGTACCAGTCCGGGTGCTCGGCGGGCTCGCCGAAGACGCCGGTCTTGAAGTGCGCCATGTCGGTCGTCTTGTGCTGCTGATCCAGCGCGTACAGACCGGCATGCGTGACGATCGCCTGGAACCGCTCCGCGGCGTGGCCCGCGACCCAGTTCGTCATGTAGCCACCGAAGGACGCCCCGAGGCAAGCGATCCGCGAGCCGTCGACGTCGGGCAGTTCGAGCACCGAGTCGAGCACCGCGGTGCAGTCGGCGAACACGTCCGCGGCGCGATACGGCCAGGCGCGGTCGAGCCAACGCTGCCCGTAGCCCGTCGAGATCGCGGGGTCGGGCAGCACCACCGCCCAGCCCCGCGCCACCGCCACCCACGGGTTCCACCGCCAGCTCCACGCGTTGAACGAGCTCATCGGACCGCCGTGGATCCACAACATCACCGGCGCGGGCTGGTCGCCGGTCGGCGGCAAACACAGCCAGCCGTGCACCGGGTCGCCGCCCGGGCCGGTCGCGTTCAGCTCGACCAGATCGCCGGGAAGCTCCGCGATCGTCCCTGGAGCCGACAGCAGCGGTGGCGACTGGTCTTCCATCGACGTGTCGATGACGACGGGACGGGGCGGCGAGTCGATCGCCGAGCGCAGCGCGTACAGAACCCTGCCGTCGGGCGACGGGCACAGCGAGCTGTAGGACGCGTCGCTGACCAGACGCTGCTCGACGAACCCGGTTGCCGGGTCGACGGCCAGCACCGCGCCGCGCCCGTGCAGGTCGCCGGCCACGTAGAGCCGCTGCGAGTCGGGTGCCCACACCCACTCGTTCGGATACAAATCACCGAGGTCGGCCACCACCGGGTCACCCCCGAGCGGCGCGATCACCACCTCCTCGTGGAACGGACGGTCGAAGCGCGCATGGACCGACCGCAGCGCGGCCACCCGCGCACCGTCCGGGCTGATTCGCGGGCCCATGTACTGCCGGTCCGCGTCGGCGGCGAGCAGGACGTGCCGCGTGGTCGTAGCGACGTCGATCGTGACGACCGACGACGGGCACATCCCGCCCGGTGCCGATCGGCGCCAAGTGGCCGCCACGGTCGCACCGTCGGCGCTGATCGACGCGTCCGGCTCGGTCAGTTCCAGCTCGGCGTACGGAGCGAGGTCGCGCGCTTCGTGCTCCCCCGGTGCGAGCACGAGCAGCCGGGCCGACTCCGCGTCGAGCTCGTGGTCCCAGAACCGGATCGGCATGCCGGCGTGCATGATCGCGCTGATCTTGCGGTCCTTGCGGGTTTTGCGCCGCTCGGCGTCGTCCGCGTCATCGGAGCGGACGAGCCGGCTTCCGGTGACCAGGACGTGCCCGGACGAGGTCGCCACCACCGGGGCGGCCAGCCCACCTGACCGACGCGCGCGCACCGCCGGCTCGCCGCGCGGCGGGAGCTGCCACAGCGCAGCCTCGTCCTCGGTGCCGTCCGGGTCCGGACGGGTCGAGGTGAACAACAGCGAGCCGTCCGGCGCGAACACCGCGCCCGCCTCGCCCTTGTCCGAGAAGGTCAGGCGCGCCGCCGCCGCGCCAGTCAGATCGAGTTCCCACAGCGCTGAGGCGTAACGCGCGCCCTTCGCGTCCGGCTCCTGCACAGTCGCGACCAACCGGCTGCCGTCGGTGGACAGCGCCAGGGCTGTCAACCGCGGCATCGCAGCGAACGTTCCAAGATCATCAAATGCGGTCACGGCGCGACGGTACTCCCCACGGCTTCGGGCGGTCTCGCCAGTCGACGTCGCAGTCCGGCGATGAGCGTGTCGATGGCGTTCGCGAGCCGATCGGTCGCATCGGCCAGGGCGCCCGCGACCTCCGCGCCGCCGACCCGCTCCGGCGCGGCACGCAGCGCAGCGTAAAGGGCGTCCTGCAACGGGCGCAACGACGAGGTTCCGGTCGGTGGCGTGCCGATTCGCACCGTGTCGGCGGCGGCGGCGAGGGCGTCCGAGGCGGCACGCAGCAGTTCCTGCAACTGCGGCGGGAGCCCGGCGTCGTGGATCGTTGCGCGCACACTGTCGATGGTCATCAACGCGTGCACGACGCGATGCGAGTTGGCCAGCACGCTCTCGCCGAGATCGACTTCGTCGGCGCCGACGACCGGCTCGCTGCGCGCGCGTTCGAGTGACGCGACCGCGTTGGTGCGGGCCCGTCGCGCCGCCGCGCGGTCCCGTTGCCGGTCGACGAGTTCGGACGACGGGTCGGCGAGCACGTCCAGGTAGGCGCGGTACGCAGCCAGCAGGTCACCGAGTCTGGCCGGCAGCCGATCCCGTTCCCAGACCGGGCGGAACAGCACGGCCACCAAGGCGAGCGCGCCGCCGATCACGGTCGCGATCGACCGTTCCACGAGCGTCTCCTGCGGTGCCACCCCGTTGACGGCGAGCAGCACGACGATCAGCGCGCTCAGCGCCACCGCGACCAGCCCGACATTGGCCGGCCCGGCCAGCCGCACGCCGAAGTAGCAGAGCGCGATGAGGGCGATGCGGTACCAGTCCCCACCCGGGATCCACTGCAGCAACTCGGTGGCCAGCACGAGGCCGATCACGGTTCCCAACACGCGCATCACCGCACGCTGAAAGGTCGAACTGAAGTCCGGACGCAGCACGACCAGCACCGTGAGCGCTACCCAGTAACCGTGCTGGTAACCGACGACGCGCACCACGAGGTCGGTACCGGCTACCAGCAGCGCGGTGCGAACGGCGTGCCGCAGCACCTGGGAATCAGGCGCCAGGTTCGCACGCAGCGCGGCGATCGGATCGCGCAGCCGCGGCGCCCCGGGAACGTCCGCCGCCTCCGGACGCCGGCCTTCGCTCGCGCCGGTGGCGGTGGTCTCGAGCACGGCGCGCAGCTGGCCGGCCAGCGCGCGCAGCCGTGCGGCCGCGGCACGTCCGGTGAGGTCGTCGGTCGCCTCCAGCCGGGTCACCGCCCGGCGTACGTGATCGCGTGCCGGACCCAGCGCCGTCCGCGCCACCTCGCGGCCCCGGGCCAGCGCGTCGGCGACCGCGGCGAGCACATCGCCGCACGACCCGAGCGCCGCGCGCACCAGGCCCGCGTCGACGCTCCCGCCCCCGCCCGCCAGCCGCTCGACCAACGCGGCGATGACCACGATCTCGCGCCGGATGCGCTCGGCCTGGTCGAGCAGCACGCGGTAGGCCTCGACGCTGGGTCCGTGATCGTGACCCAGTCCGTACAGCGTCTTGCGTACCGATTCCACCGTCGCGGTCGCCTGCGGCCCGGCACCGGTACCGCCGGGCCGGTGTGCGGCCGCCGCCAACTCGCGATAGAGCCCGGCGAGCGCCCGCCGTTCCGGTTGGTGTCGGCCCAGGGGCCACGCCGCGACGGCGAGCACGGCCTGGCCCGCGCCGCCGGTGAGCACGAGCAGCCCCACCGTGACCGCCACGCCAGGCGGCTGCGGCAGGTGTCCCAGCACGATCGCGGTGGCCGTACCGGCAATGCCCACCTGGGTGGCGGCCGGGCCGCCGGTGACGAGCAGCCCGGCGACGAACGCGAGCACCAGCAACAGCGCGACCGACGCGAGATCATTGCGCGACGCGAGCACCGCCAACGCGCTGGTCACGCCCGCCACCAGGGCGCATCCGAACATCCGCAGTGCGCGCAGCCGGTAGGGGCCGGGCCGGTCGGCGAACCCGGTCTGCATCGCACCGATCGTCGGGGCCAGCCCGGAGGCAGCGGTACTGGTCAGCTCGGCAATGCTGAGCGGGAGCGCGATGCCGACGGCGTTGCGCGTCGCCACAAGCGGATCGGACTGGGTCCGGTCGAGCTTGACGGCGTCGCGCAGCAGCACACGAAGGTCGCGCAGCGCCATGGGCGGGTGCTACCCAGTGGCGGCAAGCTGGCCGCAGGCGCCGTCGATCTCGCGACCGCGGGTGTCGCGAACGGTAACGGGTACTCCGTGCGCCTCGAGGCGGCGCACGAATTCGCGCTCGACCGGCTTGGGCGAGGCGTCCCACTGCGATCCGGGCGTCGGATTGAGCGGGATGAGGTTGACGTGCGCGCGACGCGGGGCGAGCAGGTCGCCGAGCAGGTCGGCTCGCCAGCCGTGGTCGTTCACGTCGCGGATCATGGCGTACTCGACGGAGTAGCGCCGCCCGGTGCGGGCGGCGTAGTCGTCGGCCGCGCCGAGGACCTCCGCGACCTTCCACCGGGTGTTCACCGGGACGAGGGTGTCGCGCAGTTCGTCATCGGGCGCGTGCAGGGACACCGCCAAGGTGACGTTGAGCCCCTCGTTGGTGAGCTTGCCGATGGCCGGAACCAGTCCCACCGTCGACACGGTCAGCGAGCGCTGCGACAGGCCGAGCCCGGCCGGTGCCGGGTCGATCAGCCGGTGCAGCGCGGCGGCGAGCCGGGCATAGTTGGCGAGCGGCTCGCCCATGCCCATGAAGACCACGTTCGACAGCCGACCGCCGAACTGGTCGCGCGCGACCCGGGCTGCCGCGACGACCTGGTCGACGATCTCGGCCGTCGACAGATTGCGGGTCAGCCCGCCCTGGCCGGTGGCGCAGAACGGGCAGGCCATGCCGCACCCGGCCTGGCTCGAGACGCACACGGTGATCCGGTCGGGGTAACGCATCAGCACCGACTCGACCAGCGCACCGTCGTGAAGGCGCCACAACGTCTTGCGGGTCGTGCCGGAGTCGGTCTCGAGCGTGCGGACCTCGGTCAGCAGCGCAGGCAGCACAGCGGCGCGTACCTGCTCGCGTGCGGCGGCGGGCAGGTCGCTCATCTGGTCGGGATCGGTCTCGAACCGGCCGAAGTAGTGCCGCGAGAGCTGGTCCGCGCGGAACTCGGGCAGGCCGAGCGCGGCGACCGCGGCCCGGCGGCCCGGGACGTCGAGGTCGGCGAGGTGGGCCGGTGGCTTGCCGCGGCGCGGCGCGTCGAAGACGAGGGGTAGCGAGGTCATGACCTCGCCATTGTCCCAGAGCATGCGCCGCGGCCGCGTCTCGTCCTCAGGGGGTCAGGTGTCCGGAGATGTGGACGTCGGTGATCTAGCCCCCTTGACGAGAGATCGACAACCCCTCCCACGTCCAATGCGGCATGGGCAGGACGACCGGTACCTCGCTCCCGGACGGCGCGTACACGAGCACGTCGGCGACCGCCCATTCCATGTACCGGTGCATGGCGGCGCGGAACTCGAGGTCGTCGGGCAGCCCGGCGTCGTCCATCGCGGCGTCGAAGCATGCGACGAACCGCCGCCCGAGGTCGTGCATGCCGCCGCCGTTACCGGCGTGCATGTGCTGCAAGCGCGACTGATCGCCACAAAGCTGCGAGTAGGCCGGCGGTCCGCCGAGCACCTCGGCCCAGTAGGCCGCCAGCCGCTCGACGTGCTGCGGGTGCTGGCCCGGATGCGAGAACGGGTGGTTCAGTTCGGAATCGGCCAGGCACCGGGCGTGGTGCGCGTAGGCGAGCGCAAGAAACGCCGGCTCGCCGCCGGCGAACTCGAACAGGGACGGACGCATGCGCCCACCCTGGCACGAGTCAGGAGTATCCGGGGACGATCAGGTCGACCCGATCCTGGGGGCGCTCCCGGGCGACGTACGCGCTCTCTTCCGGAAGCCAGACCGCAAGCCAGGTGGCGAGCATGTCCGGGCCGTCGCGCTCGAGCGCCCGCGCCAGCCGCAGTTCCTCCGGCGCCTCGACCCAGATCGTCAGGTCCCACGGTGCGGGGATGTCGGCGCGCGTGGACGACACCCCTTCGACGATCAACAGCGCGCCGACGGGGACATCGTGCCACTCTGCGCCGGTATCGGTGTGCCAGTCCCAGCGTTGGTAGCGGGCGGGACATCCGTCCACGAGCGGGACGACCACCTGCGTACAGAACCGAGCGTGGTCCCACTCCGGGATCGACGGCGAGGCGAAGTCGTCGGCGTGCACGACGGCGGCCTCGGGCACCGCCTCGGCGATGAGTGCGGCCAGGGTGGATTTGCCCGAGCCGCCGTAGCCGTCGATGCCGACGAAGGTGGTGCGATCGCGCGGCAACGCCTGTACCTCGGAAACGACCTGAGCAGCGTCGACACGCCTCGGGGTGGTCACCCTGGCGCGAACGCCGACAACAGCAGGTAGCCGACGGCCGCGCACGGGAGCATGGAGTCGAGCCGGTCCATCAGGCCGCCGTGCCCTGGCAGCAGATTGCTCATGTCCTTGATGTCGAGGTCGCGCTTGATCACCGATTCGCCCAGGTCGCCGAGGGTTGCGGTGACCACGATCCCGAGGCCGAACAGCAACCCCGTCCACCAGGCTCGGTGGAAGGTGAGGGTCAGGAACAGCACGCCCGCGAGCGAGCAGAACAGCACCGACCCTGCGAAGCCCTCCCACGTCTTGGCCTTCGACACGATCGGCGCAAGCGGGTGCCGACCGAACAACACGCCGGTGGCGTAGCCGCCGGTGTCGCTGCAGACGACGGTCGCCGCAAAGGCCAGGATGCGGGCGGCGCCGTCGTCGGCGTGTACCGACAGCACGGCGAACCCGGCCAGCGCCGGCACGTACAGCAACACGAACACCGAGGCGCCGGCGTCGGCGAGAAACCGCTCTGCCCCGTCGCCGAGGCGCCACACCAGCACCGCCACGGCCGACAGCAGGATGCCCGCGACCAGGCCCTCGGGACCCTCGAACCAGGCTGCGACCAGCGTTGCGGTGCCGCCGACAAGCACCGGCAGCAGGGTGACCCGAACCCCGCTGTTGGCGATCGCCTTGGCGAGCTCGTAGCTGCCGTAGGCCGAGGCGATGCCGACCAGAATCGCGAAGCTCGGCCGCCACACGAACAGCGAGGCGATGATCAGCGCCCCGAGGCCGACACCGACGCCGATGGCCGCCGGGAGGTTGCGGCCCGCCTTGGACGCCCGGGCGACCTCGGCGGCGAGGGGCGGCGGTCCCTGCTGCTCGGGCGTCTGGGGTGGGACGGGCGTGGCGGGCTTGCCGCCGATCCGGCGGGCGCGGGCCAGACCCCGTGCGGTCGGCGCCGGCGGGGTGTCGTCAGGCATGAGCTGCCGGCGTGTGGCGCGCCATCAGATCTCGAGCAGCTCCGCTTCCTTCGCCTTGACCTGCTCGTCGACCTGGTCGGTGTACTTGTGGGTCAGCTTGTCCAGCTCGCCTTCGGCACGGTGCACGTCGTCCTCGCCGGTCTCGCCGTCCTTGGCGAGCTTGTCGAGGGCATCCTTGGCGTGGCGCCGGATCGATCGGATCGCCACCTTCGCGTCCTCGCCCTTGCCCCGCGCGACCTTCACCAGGTCGCGGCGGCGCTCCTCGGTCAGCTGTGGGAAGACCACCCGGATGATCGTGCCGTCGTCGGTCGGGTTGACCCCGAGATCGCTGTCGCGGATCGCCTTCTCGATCGCGGTCAGCTGGCCGGGGTCGTAGGGCTTGATCACGGCCATCCGCGCCTCGGGCACGCTGACCGTGGCCATCTGCGGGATCGGGGTGGGGGCGCCGTAGTAGTCGACGACCAGACGGGCGAAGGCGCTCACGTTGGCCCGACCGGTGCGCAAACCGCCGAGTTCGTCCCGAGCCACGTGCACGGCCTTTTCCATCTTCTCTTCGGCCTCGAAGAGGGTCTCGTCAATCATTCTCGCCCACTCGCTTCCGTGTCTCAGCCGCTCGCGCTGACCAGGGTGCCGATCTTCTCACCACGGACGACGCGCGCGATGTTGCCGTCGGCGAGTTCGAACACGACGATCGGCATGTTGTTGTCGCGGCACAGGCTGAAGGCGGTCTGGTCGGCGACCTGCAGGCCGCGCCGCAGCACCTCGTCGTAGCTGATCCGGTCGAAGCGCACTGCCTCGGGCACCTTGCGGGGGTCGGCGTCGTACACGCCGTCGACGCCGCTCTTGCCGAGCAGCAGCACCTCGCACCCGATCTCCAGCGCGCGTTGCGCGGCAACGGTGTCGGTCGAGAAGTAGGGCAGCCCGGCGCCGGCACCGAAGATGACGACGCGGCCCTTCTCCAGGTGCCGCTCGGCCCGCCGTGGGATGTACGGCTCGGCCACCTGGCCCATGGTGATCGCGGTCTGCACCCGAGTCGGCACGCCGGCCTTCTCAAGGAAGTCCTGCAACGCGAGGCAGTTCATCACCGTGCCGAGCATGCCCATGTAGTCGGCACGGTCGCGATCCATGCCGCGCTGGGACAGCTCGGCCCCGCGGAAGAAGTTGCCCCCACCGACCACGAG
The DNA here is from genome assembly GCA_036497285.1 of Jatrophihabitans sp. Classification (GTDB taxonomy): domain Bacteria; phylum Actinomycetota; class Actinomycetes; order Mycobacteriales; family Jatrophihabitantaceae; genus RYN-133. Next base: position 50,877 of record DASXJR010000044.1, on the reverse strand, counting down.
GGCCATCTGGGTGCCGGCGTCGACGACCTCCGCGATCTGCAACGCGATCGAGTGCGCGACGTTCGGGTCTACGCCGATCTTGCCGCCGCCGAACACCTCGCCGGACAGCTTGAGCAGCACCCGCCGGTACGGCGAAGGGGCCGCCTCAACGTGAGTCATCGTGGCGGCCCCTCTCGTCGCGATTGCGCTGGAACCCGAACCCTATCTGCTTTGGCTGGGCCGGGGATTTCAGGCGGCGCCGACCTCGAAGTGCGCGAACCGGGTGATCGTGACACCGGCGGCGTCGAGCACCTGCTTCACGGTCTTCTTGTCCTCGTGCACCGAGCCCTGCTCGAGCAGCACGGCCTCCTTGTAGAAGCCGTTGAGCCGTCCCTCGACGATCTTGGCGATCGCCTGCTCCGGCTTGCCCTCGGCGCGGGTCTTCTCCTCGGCGACGCGGCGCTCGGTGTCGACGACGTCGGCCGGCACGTCCTCGCGGGTCAGGTAGCGAGCCCGCAGCGCGGCGACCTGCATCGCGGCGCCACGCGCGGCGTCGACGTCCTCGCCGGTGAATTCGACAAGCACGCCGACCTGCGGCGGCAGGTCGCTGGCCTTGCGGTGCAGGTAGGTCGCGACCTGGCCGTCGAGCTTGACGGCGCGGCGCAACTCGAGCTTCTCGCCGATGACCGCAGCCAACGACTGGATGCTGTCCTCGACGGTCTTGCCGTCCCTGAGCGTTTCGTGCTTGAGCGCCTCGGCGTCGGTGACCGACGAGCCGGCGAAGTGGGCGACGATGTCGGCCGCGAGCGTCTGGAACTGCTCGTTCTTGGCGACGAAGTCGGTCTCGGACGCCAGCTCGATCATCGCGCCCTCGGCGGCGGCCACCAGGCCGTTCGACGCGACACGATCGCCGCGCTTGACGTTCTTGGCCTCGCCCTTGACCCGCAGGATCTCGACGGCCTTGTCGTAGTTGCCGTCGGCCTCCTCGAGGGCCTTCTTGCAGTCCATCATTCCGGCGCCCGTGGCGTCGCGGAGCTTCTTGACATCAGCGGCGGAAAAGTTCGCCATTTCTCGACTCTCTTGTCTCGTTTCGGTTTCTGAAGATCGCGAAAATCAGGCGGACGGGCTGTTCGGCGCCTCGGCGCCGGCCTCGCCGGTGGTGCCGGCGGGCTGCAGCAGATCGCGCTCCCACTCCGGCATCGGCTCGTCGGCGGCCAGTGCCGCGCCCTCGGCGGGCTTCTCGTCCTTGCCTGCGTTGGCGGCAGCGGCCGAGCGGGCGACCAGGCCCTCGGCGACCGCGTCGGCGACCACGCGGGTCAGCAGCGCTGCGCTGCGGATGGCGTCGTCATTGCCCGGGATCTTGTAGTCGACCTCGTCCGGGTCGCAGTTGGTGTCGAGGATCGCGATGACCGGGATGTTGAGCTTGTGCGCCTCGCCGACCGCGATGTGCTCCTTCTTCGTGTCGACGACCCACACCGCGCTCGGCACACGGGTCATCTCGCGGATACCGCCCAGGGTGCGCTCGAGCTTGTCCTTCTCACGCTGGAGCATGAGCTGCTCCTTCTTGGTGGCGGTGCCCTCCCAGCCGGACTGCTCCATCGCTTCCAGTTCCTTCATGCGCTGCAGGCGCTTGTGGACGGTCTGGAAGTTGGTGAGCATGCCGCCCAGCCAGCGCTGGTTCACGAAGGGCATGCCGACCCGGGTGGCCTGCTCGGCGATCGATCCCTGCGCCTGCTTCTTGGTGCCGACGAAGAGCACGGTGCCGCCGTGGGCGACCGTCTCCTTGACGAACTCGAAGGCGCGGTCGATGTAGGACAGCGTCTGGTGGAGGTCGATGATGTAGAGCCCGTTGCGCTCGGTGAGGATGAAGCGCTTCATCTTCGGGTTCCAGCGCCTGGTCTGGTGCCCGAAATGCACACCGGCCTCGAGCATTTCCTTCATGGTGACGACGGGCATGCCGACGTCCTCCTCTGTACTTGTCGCAAGCGTTGGCCTGCGTTCTCGGTTGTCGTTCCCGACCGGGTGGTGCGAGAACCCTGGTGCCCGGGGTCGTGGTCGGCTTGCCGGATGAACGGACCGAGGCCGGCCACCGAGCCGCCTTGTGGCAGGCGACGGGGCACGCGAAGTCAGCCCGATTGCTCGAGCTGCCCGTCCAGTGTATCCCGTAGGTTCGCATGCGTGGGCACACCGGTGCGCGTGCAGGCGAACGGGATGGCTTTCGACGCGATGGCCTGGGATCCCGAGGGTCCGGAGGGCGGCGCGCTGGTGCTGGCGCTGCACGGGTTCCCGCAGCGCGCGTCCTGTTGGTCGGCGGTTGCGCAGCGACTGGCGTCGGCCGGAATCCGCACGATCGCGATCGACCAGCGCGGCTATTCCGCAGGCGCCCGTCCAGTCGAGGTCGCGGCCTACGCGATGCCGCACCTCATCGCCGACGTCGTCGAGATCATCGGTGCGCTGAACTCACGGGTGCATCTGGTCGGGCACGACTGGGGTGGCGTGGTCGGCTGGCAGGTGGCCGCCCGACGTCCTGACCTGCTCCTGTCGTGGACGGCCGTGTCGACGCCGAACCAACTGGCGATCAACGAGGTGCTGAGTGAGAGCGCCGCGGAGCGGGCACGGTTCGGCTACATCCGCGATTTCCGCGAGCCGGACGCCGAGCAGCGACTGGTCGAGCTGAACTGGGCGCCGTTCACCTCGCTGTTCGGCGATCGTGTCCCGGCCGAGCGGGTGGCCGACGATCTGGCCTTCTTCGCCCAGCCCGGCGTGCTGACGGCCGCGCTGAACTGGTACCGGGCGATGGCGCGGACTGATGCCGACGGTCTCGGGCCGGTCACCGTGCCCACCGCGTACGTGTGGGGCTCGGCGGACATGGCGTTCAGCGCTGCCGCGGCGGCACGCACCGAGCGCTTCGTCGCGGCGCCTTACCGCTTCGTGGCGCTCGACGGGGCCAGCCATTGGCTGCCGGACGAGGCCCCGGACACCCTGGCCGAGGTCATCGCCGAGCAGGTGTGGCGTTGACTGACCTCGTCGCCAGGTCGGTGACCGTGCGCGGACTGGTGCAGGGGGTGTTCTTCCGTGACACCACCCGCAAGGTCGCCCGCTCGATCGGGGTCGCCGGTTGGGTCTCGAACGAGTCGGACGGGACGGTGCAGGCCTGGCTCGAGGGCGAACCGGACGCGGTCGACCAGGTGCTGCGGTTCTTGCGCACCGGACCGCCCGAGGCCGAGGTCGTGTCCGTGACGGTGGACGAGGAGCAGCCGGCCGGTCACGACACGTTCGAGATCCGCTGATCCGAGCTACCCATCGTCGCGCCGAGTGCTCACTTCTGCGCCGAGTGGTCCTGACCGATCTGTCCCGATCCAGCGGCCGTCCTGACCGACAGTGGTCAGTTGTGCCGCACAGTGGTCAGTTGCAACTGACCACTGTGCGCTCGAACTGACCACTGTCAGGGCGCACCCTCCGACGAGGCCGATCGTGCTTGATCAACAGCCCGCGACACCGTAGCCACTCGCACCACATCAGGCAGACGATGTCTGAACGTCGACCGGTTACCGATCAGTCGCGGCGGGCGAGCGCGGCTGCTTCGGCACGGCTGCGCACGCCGAGCTTGGTCAGGATGTTCGAGACGTGCACGCTGACGGTCTTCTCCGAGATGTAGAGCTGCGCGGCAATCTGGCGGTTGGTGCGGGCCTCGACGAGCAGCGCGAGCACGTCGCGTTCCCGGTCGGTCAGCGAGTCCATCCCGCCGGGTGAGTCGGCCGCCCTGGGCCCGCTCGTACTGATCGCGCGAAGCTCCTGGAGCAGCGGCTCGGCGCGCATCGCCCGGGCGACGCCCCGGGCGAGATCGGCCTGCTCCGCCGCGTCGCGCGTGCGGCCCGCTGCCCGCAGCACGGCAGCGTAGCGGGCCCGCGAGCGTGCCACCTCGACCGTGTTGCCGTAGTCGAACCCGTCCACGGCCCGGGCCCACAGCCTGATGTGTTCGTCCGGATCCGGAGCGTCGACGCCGGACAGCCACCGCAGCCGGGCGGCCTCTGCCTCGAGCCGGCCGAGCCAGCCTCGCCCCTCGATACCCATCTCCCGGCCGACCGGCAGGCCCTTCTGGGCGCTGGTCTGGCCGTCGCTGAGCAACTGCTCGGCCCGTGCCCCGAGCGCGGCCCGCCCGCTCTGCGGTGCGGCCACCGTCGCGGTCGAGAGCGCGGCCAGCACTTGCGCGGACATCTGGATGAGCACGAGCGGCCACTCGTCGTTCCAGATGGCACCGATCAGCTCGCGGGTCTCGTCGCGCGCGGCGAGTGCCGCCCCGTAGTCGCCCGTCTGCTCGTAGATCTGCAGCATGGCCAGCGTGCAATGCAGGGCGATGCGGCCCTCACGGTCCCACTGCGGCCGCAGTTGCCGGGTCACTTCGTTGACGTCGCGGTCGCCGCGTCCGGCCCGTACCAGGCACGCGGTCGACAGCATGACCGCCCGGCCGAGGTCGGGCGGACGGTCGGCGCCGAGGTCGAGCACGCGCAGTGCGCCGTCCCAGTCGCCGCGGGCGTACCGCACGAGGCCGGCGCTGGCGCGGGCGTGCATGCCGAACAGCTCCCACTGCCGGCCCACCTGTCGGGCCCGCGCAGCGGTCTGGTCGAAGGCTTCCTGCGCGTTCTCGAGGTCGCCGAGCTCGAGGAACAGCCCGCCCCGGGAGTAGCTGCTGCGGATCTCGGAGGCGATGTCGCCGGCGTCGCGGGCCTGCTTGGCGACCGAGTGCAGCCGCTCGATCACGGCCTCCGGGTCGGACGCGCGGCGGGCCACGATCGCCAGGGTGGTGCGTGCCTCGGTGACGCCGACGCGCTCGCCGATCGCTTCGCCGAGCTCGATCGCCTCGCGCGCGGACCGGTCGGCCTCGACGTCACGACCCACGATGAACGCGACGCGGGCGTGCTGGGCGAGCACCCGCACCCGGAACCGCGACGGCGGCTCGGCAGGCGTCAGGCTGAGCGCGGTGCTGCTGGCGGTGAGGATGTCCTCGTCGATCTCCTCGCCGAGCGCGGCACGGACGAGCGCGAACAGCAACCGGCCGCGGTGCAGCTCGGATGCGTCGTCGGGCAGCTCGGCAAGCGCGCCGCGAGCCAGGCGAAGCCCGCGCGCGGAGTGGCCGGCGGCATCGGCGGCGTCGACGGTCGCGACGACGAGCTCGCTCAGGTCGTCGGGCGCGGTGGTCGCTCGCGGCGCCAGTTCCAGCGCGGCCTCGTAATGCGCCAGCGCCTCCTGCGGTGCGGCCACGCCCATCGCCTCGTCGCCCGCGCGAACACTGGCGACGTAGGCGGTGTCGAGATCGTGCGAGGCGCGGGCGTGCCGGGCCAGCTCTGCCGCGCTGCGGTCCTCTCGTCCGGCCAGCGCTTGCGCATACGCCGCGTGCAGCCGGACGACCTCACCGGGCAGCAGGTCGTCGTAGACCGCCTCGGCGAGCAGGGCGTGCCGGAACGTGTAGCCGCGTCCGCTCGGGGTGAGCTGCAGGACGTGGACGTCGATGGCGTCGCGCAGCGCGGCGTCCATACGCGCCGGCGGCAGGTCGACGACCTCGGCGAGCATCGCATGAGCCACGCGTCGGCCGGCGACGGCGGCGACCCGCACGACCTCCCGGGCGTCGTCGGACAGGCGCTCGAGCCGGACCAGCAGGAGGTCGGCGAGCTGCCACGGGAGATGTTGCGCCGAGTTGCACTGCTCGGCGGCCGCTACAAGTTCCTCGGCGAAGAAGGCGTTGCCGTCGGCGCGGCTGATGATGCTGGCCATCTCGGCGTCGGCGAGCGGTGCGGGATGCAGCGCGCTCACCAGCATCCGGATCTCGTCGGCGGGCAGCGGGTCGAGTTGCACACGTGTGACCGACGGGAGCCGGGTCCATTGCGCGAGGGTCTGCCGCAGCGGGTGGCGGCGGTGCAGGTCGTCGCTGCGGAAACTGGCGACGACGGCGAGCCGCTCGGTGCCGATCCTGGTGAACAGGAAGCCGAGCAGGTCGCGGGTGGCCTGATCGGCCCAGTGCATGTCTTCGACCAGGAGCAGGACGGGACGGCGCTCGGCGAGGTCGGCGAGTGTGGCGAGCACAGCTTCGAACAACTCACCGCGATCGAGGCGGTCGTCGGCGCTGCGGGCACCGCGTCCGGGGAGCAGCCCGGCCAGCGGCGGGTGGGCGGCCACGAGTTCGTCGACGGCGTCGCGGTCTTCGGCGGCGAGGCGGGCGAAGGCTTCGCTGAACGGGAGGTAGGGCGGCGGGGTGTCGCCGAGGTCGACGCAGTGGCCGACGAGCACGGTCATGCCGCGGTCGGTCGCGGTCTCGACGAGTTCGGTCAGGAGGCGGGTCTTACCCACCCCGGCATCGCCGCCGACGACGCCGACGACGGCCTGTGCGTCGACGGCACCATCAAGGACGCCGACCAGTGCGGCGAGTTCGGAGGTGCGGCCGACAAGCGGCGCGACGGTGCGAGGCACCCAGACATCATGGTCCGGTGCCCCGACACCGTCGCTAGTGGATTTCTGCGGTGGGGCGATCGTTGCGGTCATCACCGCTGACCGCTCAGTCGGTCAGCGGGTCGCGCCGCCGTAGCCAACGCCCACGTGGGGCCGGGTAAACCGGCCGACGGCCCTTCAACTGCTCCCGCCGATAGGCGAGCTCGGCGGAGATGGCATCCGGGTTCAGTGCGCGGACCTCGTACATCGTGACCTCCGTGGTCTGGATGAGGTTTTCCTTGACGCTGACGAGATTCGTCGTCTGAGGTGCCCTCGGGCATCGGAAGAACTCCCTATCTCGATCGGGTTCGGCCGCCCCGGAGACCCCTTAGGAACCCGATCAAGCTGTGGACGGACCCGGGTGACGCCCGTGCGGTGTCCACAGCGGGTCCCTCGGGCGTGGTCGGGGCCGTTCGACGGCGTCAAAGTCGGCGGCGTGATCCGTATCGCCGGGGTGCTGCTGGCGCTGGCGGCGGGCGCCGCGACCGTGCCCGCACCGCCGAGCCGACCGGTCGCGTACCGTCCGCCGGTCGAGCCGCTGAACCTGGTGCGTCCGTTCGACGCCCCGGCGACGCCGTACGGACCGGGGCACCGGGGCGTGGATCTCGCGGTACGCCCCGGCCAGCTGGTGCGCACCGCGGCGCCGGGCACCGTCACGTTCGCCGGCTCCGTCGCCGGCCGCGGTGTGGTGGTCGTGGCGCATGCGGACGGTGTGCGCACCGAGTACGAGCCGGTGCGCGCGGCCGTCCATACCGGGACCGTTGTGGCGGCGGACGCGGTGCTCGGACGGGTCGACGGAACACACGGCTCGTGCGCGCCGGACCGCTGCCTGCACTGGGGCGCCCGCCGCGGCACCGAGTACTTCGACCCGCTGCTGTTGCTCGCCCGGCTCGGTCGGGTGCGACTAGTGCCGTGGGACGGCGGCTAGTGCCTCAGGCGCGGGGATGGGCGCGTGCGTAGGTCTGGCGCAGCCGCTCGACCGAGATGTGCGTGTAGAGCTGCGTGGTCGCCAGGCTCGCATGCCCGAGCAGTTCCTGCACAGAGCGCAGGTCGGCGCCGCCGTCGAGCAGATGCGTCGCGGCCGAATGACGCAGTCCGTGCGGGCCGATGTCCGGAGCCCCGTCGACGGCACCCACCGCGCGGTGCACGACCGTGCGTACGGCGCGCGGATCGATCCGCTTGCCTCGCGCGCCGAGCAGCAGCGCCGGCCCGCTGTCGGCGGTGGCGAGTGCGGGGCGGCCGTGCCGCAGCCACGAGTCGAGTGCCTGCTCGGCTGCCACTCCGTACGGGACGGTGCGCTGCTTGTTGCCCTTGCCGAGCACTCGCACGACGCGACGGCCGCGGTCGACGTCGTCGATGTCGAGTCCTGCGAGCTCGGACACGCGGATGCCGGTGGCGTAGAGCAGTTCGAGCACGAGCCGGTCGCGGCGGGCGAGCGGTTCGGCCTCGTCGGGACGGATCGGCGCCATCGCCGCGGCGGCCTCGCGGGCGTCGAGCACCGCAGGCAGGGTCCGGTGCGCGCGCGGGCTGGCCAGCAGGGCGCCGGGATCGGTCTCGGCCCTGCCGGTGCGGTTGCACCACGCGGTGAACGTGCGCAATGCCGCCGCTCGTCGCGCCAAGGACGTTCGGGCCGCCCCGCGGTCGCGCAGGATCGCGAGCCAGCCGCGCAGCATCGGGAGGTCGAGGTCGTCGATGCGGCTGCCGCCGAGCTTGACCAGGTGGTTGAGCAGCGGCACGACGTCGCCGATGTAGGCCCGGACGGTGTGCGCCGACCGGTTCAGTTCCAGCCGCAGGTGGCGCTCGTAGGCGTCGACGATCTCGCCCAGTGGTTCGGGGAGCGTCCGGCGCAGTGCGGCGATGTCGACGCGCGCACCGTCGTCACCGTTCTTCTTCGCCCTGGCCACCTGCCGACCGTGCGGCACGAGCCCCGCCGACGCAAGCCGCCACGCGGTGCGGCAGCGAACCGCAAGCCTGATCAGCTCGCGGCAGACGGACCGGGATCCACCACCGAAGCCGGCGGTTTCGCCCGGACCCTCGCGGCGATGCGGAACCCGGTGGCACCGCGTTCGACCAGGGCCGCGGCGTCGAGGGCGGGCAGCGCGCGGATCACGTCCAGCGCGCTGACCCCGCTGCGCGCCGCGACCTCCTCCGCGGTGGCGAATCGCCGCGCCGTCAGTCCTTCGAACACCGCGCGCGTCGTCGGGTCGAGCCGGTCGAGGTCGGCCCGCACGTCCGCGACCGGATCGCGCCGGTCGTCGATCAGTCCCTCACCCATCGACCCGACGACAGCGAGCACGTCGTCGACCGAAGTCACCAACCGCGCGGCGTCGCGCTGAACCAGGCCGTGACAACCCGCCGACAGCGCCGAGGTGATCGGACCCGGCACCACCATCACCGCCCGTCCGAGGTCGCCTGCGTGCCGGGCGGTGTTCAACGCGCCCGAGCGGTGCGCCGCCTCGACGACGACCACGCCTGTCGACAGCGCCGCGATAAGGCGGTTGCGCGTCAGGAAACGGCGCCGCTGCGGGGCACACCCGGGCGGGCTCTCGGAGATCAGCAAGCCGGTCTGGGCGACCGTGTCGAACAGGGTGGCGTTGCCCGGTGGGTACGGCCGATCGAGCCCACCGGCCGACACGAGCACGGTCACCCCGTGCGCCGCCATGGCGGCGCGGTGCGCAGCCGCGTCGATGCCGTATGCACCGCCGGACACGATCGTGACGCCGCGCGCCGCAAGCCCATAGCCGAGTTCGGCGGTCACGTGGGTGCCGTACTGGGTGGCTGCGCGCGCGCCGACGATGCCGGCGGCACGGATGCCGAGCACGGTCGGGTCGGCCGCCCCGCGCATCCAGAGCGCGAGCGGCGGGACCGGCTCACCCGAGTCGTTGCGTACGAACTTGCCGTTCTTGAGCGCCTGGGCCCGCGGCTGCACCGCTTTCTCCAGGCAGGCGAACGCGAAGTGCGGCCACTCGTCGGATTCGGGCACGACCAGCCGCAGGCCGTGCCGTTCGGCAGCAGCCAGATCGGCGTACGGATCGGCGTCGGCCCGGCGGGATGCGGTCTCGGCGAGCACGGACTGCCACGCGCGCTCGGCCCGGATGTCGTGCATCGCCTGGACGGGTCCCACCTTGGCCACGTAGCTCCACAGGCCGACACTGGCCGGCTCACCGACCCGACTCAGGTACGCCCGGGCCAGCAATACGTCGTCGTTCACGCCGCCTGCCCCTCGCCCTGGCCGGTGCGGAAGAACAACGCCTCGGCGACGTCCGCCGGGGTGGGCACCGATCGGCCACCGAGATCGGCGAGAGTCCACGACAGGCGAAGCACCCGGTCGAATCCGCGTGCGCTGAGCTGCCCGCGCTGCAGGTAGACCTGGGCGGGCTCGAGCGCGCCTCGTGGCAGCACCCACGGACGTGCTCGCAACGCGGCGCCGGGAACCTCGCTGTTGCTGCGCCACGGCGTTCCGGCCCAGCGCTCGGTTCCGGCTGCCCGTGCTCGGGCGACCCGCGCCGCCACCGTTGCGCTCGACTCGCGCTGCGCCGCGATGTCGAACAACTCCGCGTGCGCCACCGGCTCCACGTGCACCCGCACATCGATCCGGTCGAGCAGCGGACCGGACAACCGCTGCTGATAGCGCCGCCGCGACTGCGCCGGGCAGGTGCACTCGTTCGCCCGAGAACCGCACGGGCACGGGTTCGCGGCAAGGACGAGCAGGAACCGCGCCGGATACGTGACCGCACCGGCGCTGCGGTGCAGTACCACCACGCCGCCCTCCAACGGCTGGCGCAGCGCCTCGAGCGCGCCATTTGCGAACTCAGGTGCCTCATCGAGGAACAACACGCCGCGATGCGCCAGCGAGATGGCGCCCGGACGCGCCAGCGCCGACCCGCCGCCGACGAGGGAGGCGACGCTGGCGGTGTGGTGCGGCGCCTGGAACGGCGCCCGGCGCATCAGGCGGGCGCGCTCGCCGAGCAACCCTGCCACCGAGTAGACGGCGGTGACCTCGAGCGCCGCGTCGTCGTCGAGCGGCGGCAACAATCCCGGCAGGCGCTGCGCCAGCATGGTCTTGCCGGCGCCGGGCGCGCCCTCCAGGAACACGTGGTGTCCGCCGGCCGCCGCCACCTCGACGGCGCGCTTGCCCAGCGTCTGCCCCGCGACCTCGGCCAGATCCGGTTCGAGTCGTCCCGCGTCGTCGTCCTCGACGGCTTCGGCGCCGGCCAGGGCGGGGCTTCGCGACGCAGCGATGTGACGATCTCGGCGAGGTCGTGGGCCACCCGGACGTCGACCCCCGGCACGAGCGCGGCCTCGGCGCCGTTCCCGGGTGCGACGACGACTTGCCGCGCCTGGTCGCGGATCGCCGTGAGCGCGGGCAGCACGCCCCGCACGGGCCGCAGCCGGCCGTCCAGGCCGAGTTCGGCGATCCACACGGTGTCGCGCACCGCGTCGGCCGGCACCACTGCGGTAGCGGCCAGCACCGCGACCGCCACCGCGAGGTCGAACCGCGACCCGACCTTGCGCAGGTCGGCCGGCAGCAGCGCCACGGTCACCTTGCGATCAGGCCAGGCCGCACCGCAACTGTGCACTGCGGCCCGCACACGATCCCGCGACTCGACGACCGAGGTGTCGGCGAGCCCGGTGAACGCGAGTCCGGGCAGGCCTTGCCCCAGGACGGCCTCGACCTCGACCAGGTGGGCGCGCACGCCCGTCAGCGCAACCGCGCGAGTACGAGCGACGGCCATCTAGAACGCCCCGCGCAAATGCGTGACACTCGGACCGGTGGGCGTGCGTCGTACGACCCCCACCACGTCGAACCGGACGAGCGGCCAGTAGCGCTCGGGATGCTCGAGCAACCACCGGGCCGCCAGCCGGCGCAGCCGCGCGGCCTTGGCGGGCACCACCGCCTCGGCCGGAGTGCCGTGGCTGACGGTGCTGCGGGTCTTGACCTCGACGAACACCAGGGTGGTGTCCTCGACCGCGACGATGTCGATCTCGCCGTCGCGGCAGCGCCAGTTGCGCTCGAGAATCTCGAACCCGTCGGCGCACAGCCGTTCGGCCGCCAACTGCTCACCGAATCGCCCGACCGCGTCCTTGACCCGCATGCCGACGACTCAAGCCGATCGCTTCGTGCCGCGGCGTCCGAAAGCCTGTGCTGTGGACGAGCGGTCGGCCTGTGGACAGCGATTTGACAGCGAGAAGGGTGTCCGATCGGACTACACGTGGGTAGCCTAAGTAGACATTGCCTAGCTTGTTGATAGATTTTATATGGAGGGACAGTGGCTCTTCCCGACTTCCTCGTCATCGGCGCGCCGAAGGCTGGTTCGACCGCCGTGCACGACGCTCTCGTCCGGCATCCCGAACTGTTCCTTTCGACGCCCAAGGAACCGAAGTACTTCATGACCGACGGCGCCACTCCCCGTCGTGGCGCCCACCGCGGCCCGAGTGACGCGCACAGTGCTCGCGAGTGGATCTGGCGCCGCGACGACTACGAAGCACTCTTCGACCGGGCTCCGACCGGAACGCTGCGCGGCGAGAGCACCCCGTTCTACTTGTGGGACAGCACCGCACACCGGCGAATCCGCGAGACTGTGCCCGACGTCAAGCTGATCGCGATCATCCGCGACCCCGTCGACCGCGCCTACTCCAACTGGACCCATCTGTGGTGTGACGGCCTAGAGACGGAACCCGACTTCGTGACCGCGTGTCGTCGCGAGCCGGAGCGGGTCGCGGCCGGCTTCGCCCCGTTCTGGCGCTACCTCGAGCTCGGCAAATACGGCGAGCAGCTCCAGCGCCTGTTCGACGTGTTCCCGCGCGAGCAGGTCCATGTGCTGCGCTACAAGGACCTCGTCGATCAGCCCGCCAAGAGCCTCGACGCGGTCTGCGAGTTCTTATGCGTCGAGCCCGGATTGATCGACGGCATTCCGTCGTCGAACATGTCCGGCTGGGCCAACGGCGGCATCGTCAACAGCGCGCTGCGCCGCACCATCCGCACCGGCGCCACACTGGGCGCGTACACGCCTCCGTCGCTATGGCGCCGCGCACAGGCTCCGCTGGTGCGCGCGCTGCGGCGGGAACGCTCGATCCGCCCTCATCTCGGGATCGCTGCGCGTCGCGAACTCGTCGAGTACTTCCGTGCCGACATCGGCCTGCTCGAGAACGTGCTCGGCAAGCCGTTTCACGACTGGGTCGGCGACTCCGGGCGCGGAACGTACGCGGTCCGCAAGTCGTGAGCGCCGTCGACACGTGAGGCCTCCCAATAGAGCCGGTAGCCGTCGGGAAGCTCGGCAAGGCTGAGATACCGCGCAGTTTGGCCCGCCGGTGTGGGCCCGCCCTGCGCGGTGAATGCCTCCGGCCCGGCTCCGAGGGCCAGCCCGGTGCGCTCATGCCAGTTCTCCTGGGCGCTGGCGCGGCCGTCGTAGAAGGCGAGCCAGCCTTCCGACACCCGCAGCACGCTCGCGATCCGCGTGCCCCGGGCGTCCCAGCGCCCGGCCGTCGGGGTCAGCGCGGCTCCGTGCCACTCCCATTCCCAGCCGTCCGCGCTCGTCGCGTACCAGGACGACATGCGGTCGGCCTCGTCGTCGCCGCCGGCCAACGGGTGCCGGCACGCCCACATCTGCCACTGCTGCGCCGAGCGGTGCACGACGACGTCCTTCCACGCTGTCGTCGCTTCGTCGCCGGGAAGCACGGTCTTGCGGCCCTCCACCTCGCCGTCGGGGTTGATCTCGAGCGCCTCAACTGACCAGTGCTTGGAGTGCCACGTCGAGCAGCTGACGTACAGGCGGAACCCGCCGTCGTCGACGGGCACCAACGCGGGGCGCTCCAGCGACGCGGCGCCGAACTCGTCGCTGGTCACCGTGGTGACGGGCGCGAAATGCACGCCGTCGGTCGACCGGGCGAGGACGTTGGCGAAGCCACGTCCCTGGTCGACGGGACGGCGCAGCCGATAAGCCACCCAGAACGTCCCGTCGACGTAGACGGCCGACGGGCCGCCGGCCCAGTACCCGACCCCGTCACCGGGCGGTTCGATCGCGGTCTGGACGCCGGACGCCGCATCGTTGGCGGCAAGGACACGGGTTATCTGCGCGGCCAGCGTTGGGCCGCAGACATCGGTAGACATTTGCTAGTAAGTCTACCTAGAAACCATGCTTGGTGTCGGGCAGCTCGAGGTCAGGCTTGTCGAGCTCCTCGATGTTGACGTCTTTGAAGGTGAGAACGCGCACCATCTTGACGAACCTGGCGGGGCGGTACATGTCCCACACCCAGGCGTCGCGCATGGTCAGTTCGAAATAGATCTCGCCGTCGGCGTTGCGGGGCTGCAGGTCGACCTCGTTGGTCAAGTAGAACCGCCGCTCGGTCTCGACCACATAGGAGAACTGCGCCGCGATGTCCTTGTACTCGCGGTAGAGCTGCAGCTCCATGTCGGTCTCGTAGTTCTCGAGATCCTCAGCGCTCATGCGGGGTCCCTGCGAAATTGTGAGCCGAGCGCGAAATTTCGTGGGGTGGTCATGCGATCTCTCCTACCTCGTCCAGGACATTGTCCCCTATCAGCTCGCCGCCCCGCATCGCCCGACGGACATTCACGTACCGGCGCCGGTGCTCGTCGCACGGGCCCCATTCCATCAGTGCCGTGGCGTGCGCGGACGTGACGTAACCCTTGTGTTTGGCGAAGTCGTACTGGGGCCACCGGTCATGCAGTTCGGTCATGATGGCGTCCCGGGTGACCTTCGCCAGGATGGACGCCGCCGCGATGCAGGCGACCGTCGCGTCGCCCTTCCACACGGCCGTGGACGGGACGGGCAGCCCCGGCACCGAGAAGCCGTCGGTGAGCGCGTAGCAGGGCGCGGGGTCGAGCTGGCCGATCGCGCGGCGCATCCCGGCCAGGTTGGCGACGTGCAGCCCGTAGGCGTCGATTTCTGCCGCCGGCACGATGACCACCGAGTACGCGACTGCCCGGCGCACGACCTCGCCGTAGAGGCGTTCGCGCACGGCCGCGGTCACCAGCTTCGAGTCGGTCAGCCCGTCGATCTCGCCGCGCTTGCCCCGGGGCAGCACACAGGCGGCCACGACGAGCGGGCCGGCGCAGGCGCCACGTCCGGCCTCGTCCGCGCCCGCGACCACGCCGAATCCGGCCCGGGCGAGTGCCGCCTCGTAGGCGGTGAGCCCGGTGTCGCGACGGACGATCAGCCGGGGCGGGGTTATCGCGGTGGAGCCAGCCATGACGCTGGTGAGGTTACCGTCCGTCGGTCAGCAGGCGCCGCAGTACGGCACCCAGATCCGATGGCACCAGCAGTTCGGCGGTCACGGTCAGGTCGGCGACCGTCCACCACCGCGACCCGAGCAGTGTCTCGCGCTCGATCTCGGTGAGCGCGCGCGGCTGCACCGACAGCCCGTCCGGGACCCGCACCAGGAAGAAGTGGTCGATCTGGTCGTAGTCGACGCCGCGCCACGACCAGTCCCGGCGGGTCGTCAGCACCGGCTCGGCGTCGTCGTCGATCGTGACCTGGATGCCGGTTTCCTCGAAGGCCTCGCGCGCGGCCGCCTCGCGGGGATGCTCGCCTTCTTCGAGGCCGCCGCCGGGCGTGAGCCAATGGGTGCCGCCGTGCTCGAGCGTCTCGTGGATCAGCAGCACCCGCTCGGACTCGTCGACCATGAGCACCCGCCCGCCGACCCGGGCGACGGTCACGGCTGGCGCCGCCGCCTGCGGCGCCTGATCAGAAAGATCGGAAACACCGCGGCGACCGGAACCAGGCCGGCGCCGGCCAATCCGGCCGAGGCGCTCTCGAAGGTCTTGGGCGTGCCGAGCGTGGTCCAGCGAGACGGCGGCCAGGCGATGAGGATCGCCTTGCCGATGACCGCACTGATCGGGACGGTCGCGGCGGTCACGTTGCACGAGGCGTTGTCCGGGCCGTCCTGGCCACCGTCGCCGCAGTGATAGCGCGAGTCGGCCGAGCGGTCGCGGTGGTCGCCCATAACCCACAACCGGCCCTTGGGGACGGTGATCGGCCCGAACTTCGCGCGCGGGTCGGGACCGGTCTCGTACACATACGTCTCGTCGAGCTTGCGGAAATGCCCGTTCGGTCCGTCGTTGCTGACGTAGACGTCGCCGTTGGCCATGCCCTTGACGGTCTCCCCGCCGGTGGCGATGACCCGCTTGACCAGCACCAGGCCGTCCGGAGGAACGAACCCGATCAGCTGCCCGAACCCTCGGACCGCGCGCAGCACGGGGTTGCTCGGCGGCGTCGACGGCGGCTCGTCGTCCCAGCCCTTCGGAGCGTTGAAGACGACGATGTCGCCCGGATGCGGATCGCGGAAGTCGTAGACGACCTTGCTGACCAGGATGCGGTCGCCCGAACAACCCGGGCAGCCGTGCAGCGTCTTCTCCATCGACTCGGACGGGATGTAGAAGGGCTGGATCAGGAAGGTCTTGACCAGAATTGCGATGACGATCGCGAGCGCGACGAGCGCCGGCAGTTCCCACCACGGCGCCTTGCGCCGGGCCTTGCGGCGCGAATGGCGGCCGTGCCGACCCGCGGTCGGCGGCGTCACCGGGGGCTTGGCGTTCGGGTCGGGCGTGCTGCCTGGCTTCGAAAGGTCCATCGGCTGCTGCGCCGTCGGTTCGGTGGGCGATGCCGCGGCGGACGACTCAGCGGACTGCTCGGCGCCGGGCGCGCTCGGGCCTTCGGGTGCCGGCCCGCGCGGGGTGGCGTCGCCGGGCGTTTCGCCTGTCTCGTCGGCAGCGGCGTGCCGGCGGCTCTCGTCGTCAGTCATTCAGCGGAAGCCGACGCCGCACTCAGCGCGCGACGGTTTCCCGCTTCTCCTTGATCTTCGCCTTCTTGCCGCGAAGGTCACGCAGGTAGTAGAGCTTGGCCCGCCGGACGTCACCGCGGGTGACGACCTCGATCTTCTCGATCACCGGCGTGTGCACCGGGAAGGTGCGCTCCACGCCGACGCCGAAGCTGACCTTGCGGACCGTGAAGGTCTCGCGGATGCCGCCGCCCTGGCGCCGGATGACCGCGCCCTGGAAGACCTGGATCCGAGACCGGTTGCCCTCGACCACCCGCACGTGCACCTTGAGGGTGTCGCCGGGACGGAAGTCGGGCACATCGCTGCGCAGCGACTCGGCATCCAGGGTGTCGAGGGTGTTCATGGCGAATTCGCTTCCTTACATCAGCTGGCAGAATGTCAGGTCGATCTTGGGCGCGTCAGCGCGCGAAACAGGCCCGGCAGTCAACGGGCAACCCCACGATGATGCCACAGCGCGGCTGCGCCCGTCGCATCGCCCTCAGCCGAGCAGGTCCGGACGCCGCTGCGCCGTGCGCTCGCGCGACTGGTCGGCACGCCACCGCGCGATCTCGCCGTGATGCCCCGACAACAACACCGCGGGCACCTCGAGTCCTCGCCACGACGCCGGCTTGGTGTAGGCCGGGGCTTCGAGCAATCCGCCTGGCCCGGTGCCGAACGAGTCGTCGGGTGCGGACTGGGCGTTGCCCAGTACTCCGGGCAGCAGCCGCGCGATCGCCTCGACGATCACCAGCACCGCGACCTCGCCTCCGGCAAGCACGTAGTCGCCCAAGCTGATCTCGTCCACCGGCATGCGGGCGGACGCGTACTCGAGCACCCGCGCGTCGATGCCTTCGTAGCGTCCGCAGGCGAACAGCAGCCAGGGGTTCGCGGCCAGTTCCGTCGCGATCGCCTGGGTGAACGGGCGCCCGGCCGGTGACGGCACGACCAGGCGAGGCTGCTGGTCGCCCTCGGGCGCGATCGAGTCGAGCGCGCGTCCCCACGGCTCCGGCAGCATGACCATGCCGGGACCACCGCCGTACGGCGTGTCGTCGACGGTGCGGTGTATGTCGTCGGTCCATGCGCGCAGGTCGTGCACGCCGACCTGGATCTGGCCGCGCTCGATCGCTCTGCCCAGCAGCGA
Organism: Jatrophihabitans sp.; assembly: GCA_036497285.1. Taxonomy (GTDB): domain Bacteria; phylum Actinomycetota; class Actinomycetes; order Mycobacteriales; family Jatrophihabitantaceae; genus RYN-133. The sequence goes on along the minus strand of DASXJR010000044.1, from coordinate 33,497 downwards.
ATGGCGCAGCGGGTCGAGGTAGTCGGGAAAGATGCTGACGACGTCGAGTCTCATCCGGCACCCCCGCCAAATCGCAGAGTGTTCTTCGCGGAGCGATTTCGTGGGGTGGTCATAGTTCGAGGAGGCCTTCGGGCGGATCGATCACGACCACGCGCCCGGCGAGGTCGATGCTCGGGACGATCGCGTGGACGAACGGGACGAGCAGTTCACGCCCGTCCCGGTCGAGCACGAGGTAGTCCGAACCGCCGGCGTGCAGCACATCGATCACCGGACCCAGGTCGGCACCGTCGGTGGTCCGGCCGGTGAGACCGATCAGGTCCGTGTCGTAGAAGTCGTCGGGGTCATCCAGTTGCGGACGGTCAACCGACGCGATCAGCAGCCGCGCGCCGCGCAGCGCTTCGGCGGCGTTGCGGTCGTCCACGCCCTCGAACTGCACGACGAGCTTGCCGCCCGACATGGACGACGACGCCACCGTGAGTGGGCCGGCCGCGACGGGGTCGGTGACCAGCACCGTGCCCGCCGCGAACCGCTCGTCCGGATCGTCGGTCCATGGCTCGACGAAATTCGCGCCACGAACGCCGTGCGGCCGCCCGATGCGTCCGACCGCGACAAGTTGGGCCTGCATGTCGTCCGCCATGGCGGACGTCGGATCAGCGCCGGTCGACGTCGATGACGTCGACGCGGATGCCCTTGCCGCCGACACCGTGAACGACCTGGCGCAGCGCCTTGGCGGTACGACCGTTACGGCCGATCACGCGGCCTAGGTCTTCGGGATGCACCCGGACCTCGAGTCGCTTGCCGCGCCGGTTGTCGATCAGGTCGACGTGCACGTCGTCCGGGTGGTCCACGATGCCGCGGACCAGGTGCTCGAGGGCTTCCTCGAGCACCTCAGCTCTCCGCCGGCGTCTCGTCCGCAGGCGTGGCGTCGGCCGGGGCCTCGGCGGGCGCCTCGGCAGCAGCCTTCTTGGCCGGCGACTTCTTCTTCGGGGTCGTCGCCTCGGCGCCGCTGTCACCCGAGACGGCGGCGAGCGCGGCGTTGAACAGCGCCTGCTTGTCCTGCTTGGGCTCGGCGACCTTCATCGGCTCGGGGGCGGGCTCGCCCTTGAACTTCTGCCAGTCACCGGTGACCTTGAGGATCGCCGCGACCGCCTCGGTCGGCTGGGCGCCGACGCCGAGCCAGTAGGCGGCGCGCTCACCGTCGACCTTGATGACGGACGGGTCGTTCTTGGGGTGGTACTCGCCGATGGTCTCGATCGCCCGGCCGTCCCGCTTGGTGCGGGAGTCGGCGACCACGATGCGGTAGTGCGGCTCACGCATCTTGCCCAGACGCATCAGCTTGATCTTTGTTGCCACGAGAGAAGGTGCTCCAGTTTCGCTACGGGATGGACGGCGCGCGTCGGTGTGGGGTCGCCGCTGCGGGCTGTCCGGATGGACTGGGCGAAAGCGTGGTGAGAGGGTCCAGCTCAGCCCGGTACTCAACCTCGCATTGTGCCAGACGGCACCGACCGTCCGGTAATTCGCACCTCGGTACGGTCGGGACATGAGCCGAAGCTTCCCACCCGGATTCGTCTGGGGCAGCGCCACCGCCTCGTACCAGATCGAAGGTGCGGTCCACGAGGACGGGCGCGGCCCGTCCATCTGGGACACCTTCAGCCACACCCCGGGCAAGACGCTGGACGGCGACACCGGCGACGTCGCCTGCGACCACTACCACCGCATGCCGCAGGATGTCGCGCTCATGGCCGACCTCGGTCTGGCCGCCTACCGGTTCTCGATCGCCTGGCCGCGAATCGTCCCGACGGGTTCGGGCGCCGTGAATCAGGCGGGCATCGACTTCTATTCGCGGCTGGTCGACGAACTGCTCGCCAAGGGCATCGCGCCGGTCGCCACGCTGTACCACTGGGACCTCCCGCAGCCACTCGAGGACGAGGGCGGGTGGACCAACCGCGCCACGGCCGAGCGGTTCGCCGAGTACGCGTCTGTCGTAGGCGAGGCGCTCGGCGACCGCGTGCACACCATCACCACGCTCAATGAGCCGTGGTGCTCGGCTTATCTCGGCTACTCCGCCGGCGTGCACGCGCCCGGCCACACGAGCAACGCCGAGTCACTCGCCGCGGTGCACCACCTGAATCTCGCGCACGGGCTGGGGGTGAGCGCGCTGCGGTCGGTCGTGCCGGCCACCACACAGATGTCGGTGACGCTCAACCTGCAGAACGTACGAGGACTGCTCGACTCGGACGGCGATGCGGTGCGGCATGCCGAGGGTGTCGCGAACCGGGTCTTCCTCGAGCCGATGCTGCGCGGCACGTACCCGTCCGACATCATCGACGACCTGAAGCACATCACCGACTGGAGCTTCATCCGCGACGGCGACACCGCGCTGATCCACCAGCCCCTGGACGTTCTCGGGATCAACTACTACTCCCCCGCGCTCGTCACTGCTGCGACGCCGGAACTCCGCGCGCAGATCCCTGCTCCGGGCGACCCGCACGGCACCCAGGGTCCGGCGCTGGTACCGGGCACCGACCTGGTTATCTCCATGCCGCAGGAGGGTCCGTACACCGAGATGGGCTGGCGGATCGAACCGGGCAGCCTGACCGAGTTGCTCGTCGACGTCCACAAGGCCCATCCGGAGATCCCGTTGATGATCACCGAGAACGGTGCGGCGTTCGACGACTCGGTCAGTGCTGACGGCGCAGTTCACGACGACGACCGCATCGACTACCTCACCGGCCACCTCGGCGCGGTCCTCGACGCCATCGACGCCGGCGCCGACGTGCGTGGCTACCTTGTGTGGTCCCTGATGGACAACTTCGAATGGGGCTACGGCTACTCGAAGCGTTTCGGCATCGTGCGGCTCGACTACCCCACCGGGGAGCGGATCGTGAAGGACTCGGCGCGCTGGTACGCCGAGGTGATCAGCCGCAACGGCCTCGAGGGATGACGTAACTGCGCGGCCGTGGCATGCGCCACCTCGACGGCGTGGCATACCCGCTTTGTGGGTAATCCCTTGCTAGAAAAGGTGTGGGCCTCGGCGAAGTATGAGTTCGCCGAGGCCCACGTATCGGTTCAGGCGTGACGTCCCGCACCGACACGAACTCTCCCCGCTACCGCGCGATCGTCACCTGCGGCTGCCTCGAGCGAACCCGTAGCTGGCAACGGTTCTTGTTCGTGTCCCGCTGCTCTTCGGTGTTACCCGCCGAGCGGCGTGATGCAATTTCTACCGGTCCTTGCAGACGCGTGCAAGACCCAATTTCCAGACCTCTGGTCGAGGTTTATGCCCTAACCGGCAAGGGATTCGTAGTCAGGCCGGTTTTGGGGGTTCCAGTGCGCGTCCCAGAAGAAGTGTCGGTTGACCCGCACCGGCACCGCCTCACCACCGCGCTGGCGCTTCGCAAGAATCGCGCGCAGTCGACGCACCCAAACGAACACCCGCCAAGTGCCGAACGCCTCGACGGCGATCGGCACGAGCAGGGCGATGCGCAGGTGCTCCGGCGATGACCCGCCGAGCATCGTCAACAGTTGGCCGAACGTGATCGACACGATCGCCGCCGCGAGGAAACCGCCGACGTTCACGACACCCGACGCGGTACCGATGATCCGCGACGAGTTGTAGTCGCGGGCGACCGCGAAGGCCACCGTCGACACCGGTCCGCCCGTCATCGTGAGCGCGAACAGCACCGCGACGAACAGGTGCGGCGGATTCGCCCCGAACACGAACACGACCGAGAGCCAGCCGATGAGCGTCGCGGCACACTGGCTGAGAACCAGCGTGATGCGCAGGTGCGGGTGCCCGCCGATGAACCAGCCGACCATCGGACCGGCGATGCCTGACACGAGCACGCAGGCCATGAGCACGGCACCGGCCTGCGACTGCGTGAAGCCGACGCCGTCGACCAGGTACGGCTCACCCCACAGCACGCCCAACGCGGTGGCGATCGTCATGCTCGAGAAGTGCACCCAGAACCCTAGCTTGGTGCCCGGCAGCCTCCAGGCGGTGTGCACGCGCTTGGACACCGACACGATCCCGGCGCGCACCTCGTGCGCGCGACGCAGCCGGGCCGGCGCGGCCGCGCCGTCGTCCAGGAGCGCCCAGACCACCGCGCCGGTCACTGCGGACAAGCTGCCGGCGACCAGGAAGCTCGGTGCCCAGCCGACGTGCTCGAGCAACTGCTCGAGCGGCAGCGTCGCGAGCAGGTTGCCGACCGTGCCGACGGTGCCGGTGATCGCCAGCAGCACCGGGTAGCGGCGGGCGCTGAACTTGCCGGCCGCGTACCGGAGCACGCTGATGAACGTCATCGCGTCGCCGCATCCGAGCAGGCCGCGCGCGACGAGCGCGAGTGGGTACGACGGAGCGATCGCGAACAGCAGTTGCCCGAACGCCATCAGCCCGGCGGCGACGATGAGCAGTCGGCGCGGCCCGTAACGGTCGACGAGCACGCCGGTCGGCACCTGCATCGCTGCGTAGACGCCGATCTGGAGCAGGACGAACGCGCCGAGCTGCGCAGCGCTGATCCCGAAGCGCTGCTCGGCGAGCAGCCCGGCGACGCCGAGTGAGCTGCGGTGGAAGACAGCCAGGAAGTAGACGGTCGCCGCGATCACCCAGCCCCGGACGGCGGGACGGGCGGCGGTGGTCCGCAGTGTCGTCACTGCGGCGAACGTGGTCATGACGGAGCTCGCTGAAGGTTCGGTGCGGACGATGGAAGAGTGGGTCCAGGTGTTCTATCGGCGCAGCTGGTGGTCGGCACGATCGAGGTGGGCTGTGACAGCTGCCTCACTTGCGCGGATCGCGCGCGTGGAGATACCCGTGAGGATCGCCTCGTGGTCGGCGATGTTGTCGCGCATCCGGGCCACGCCGGACGAGTCGAGTTCGCCGGTGCGTTCCTCGAGCAGGTTGACCACGCCCATGCGCAGCTGCCGGTCACGCAGCGAGCGGTAGAGCGAGGTGAGGATCTCGTTGCCGGTGGCCGCGACGATGGCCTCGTGGAAGTCGCGGTCGGCCTCGACGTAGGTGCGGGCGTCGCGCTCGCGCATGGCGGCCCGCATACGCTCGAGGTGTGTTTCGAGCCTGCCGACGAGCCTGGTGGACGTCGGCGCGGTGATGGCCTTGCGCACGGCGAAGGTCTCGACGAGCCGTCGGGTCTCGAGCACGTCGGACACCTCGTCGGCGGTCACCGGAAGGATCAGGGCGCCGCGCTTGGGCAGCAACCGCACGAGACCCTCCGCCTGCAGCCGCAGCAGCGCCTCCCGTACCGGGGTGCGGGACACGCCGACCGAGTCGGCCAGTTCGCCTTCGGTGAGCAGGTCGTGCGCACCGATCCGGCGGGAGAGGATGGCGCCCTTCGCGTACTGGTAGACGCGGTCGGCGGCGCTGAGCTGCGGGCCGTGCACCTCAGCGGTATCCATCATGTATCTATGCTATCGGGCGCCGTCAACCACTCACTTTTGGCGGTGTAGCGCGCTATTTGACGGCTGGCCGCCAAAAGTAGTCAGGCGACGACCTGGCCTCGCAGAACGATGCGCTGCGGGTCGAACAGGGCGGACGGGTCGACCCGCGGGTCGGTGTCGAACACGATCAGATCCGCGAAGGCGCCTTCCTCGAGTCCCGGTAGCCCGAGCCATGAGCGCGCCCGCCAGGACGCCTGCGCGATCACCTCGGCTTGCGGAATCCCTGCCCCGATCAGCGCGCGGATCTCGTCGCGGATCAGCCCGTGAGGCAGCGAGCCGCCCGCGTCCGTGCCGGTGTACACCGGCACACCCGCCTCCCACGCGTGCCGGATCCGGTCGCGGGACGTGGCGAACAACGCCCGCATGTGCGCGGAGTAGCTCGGGAACTTCGCCTCAGCGGCTGCGGCGATGGACGGGTTGTTGTCGATGTTGATCAGTGTCGGCACCACGGCTGCCCCGCTCGCGGCGGCCAGTTCGATCAAGTCGTCGGTCAGGCCCGTGCCGTGCTCGATCGAGTCGAGTCCGGCCGCGATCAGACCGGGCAGAGCGTCCTCGCCGAACACGTGCGCGGCCACACGTGCGCCGAGTTCGTGGGCCCGCCCGATCGCTGCCTTGAGTACGTCGTCCGGCCACACCGGCGCAATGTCCCCGATCGACCGGTCGATCCAGTCGGCGGCGATCTTGACCCAGCCGTCGCCCGCCGCGGCCTGCCGCTCGACCTCGGCGACGAGGTCCTCCGGCTCGACCTCGATGCCGAGATCACGGATGTACCGCTTGGGCCGGGCGATGTGCCGGCCGGCGCGGATCAGCCGGGGCAGGTCCTCGCGCGACTGCACCGACCGGTTGTCGACGGGCGAGCCGGCGTCGCGCAACAGCAGCGCACCCGCGTCCCGGTTGACCCGACCCTGACGTGCCTGCACGGCGGGATCGGGTTCGTGGCCCATCGGCGAGAGCCCGACGTGGCAGTGCGCATCGACGAGGCCCGGCAGTACCCAGCCACCGGTCGAGATCGTGTCGGCGTCGCCCGATGGACGGTCGAAACTCAGCTGCCCGTCGATGAGCCAGGCATCGCGTTCGGTTTCGTCCGGCAGGAACACACCGCGCAGATGCAGGGACATGCCGGCCACGCTATCTGGCCCGTCTTGGCCCCTGAGCAGGGCGACACGCCCGCGCGGACCCTGCTACGGGGCCAAGCCGGACCAGGCGCGGGCGATATCGGTGCGGGCGTCGGCCAGCAGTTCGGGCAGCACCCGGGTGCTGGCGACGATCGGCATGAAGTTGGTGTCGCCGCCCCACCGCGGGACGACGTGCTGGTGCAAGTGCGCGGCGATTCCGGCACCGGCCACCACACCCTGGTTCATGCCGATGTTGAACCCGTGCGGCGCCATCGCCGCCCGCAGCGCCGCGACCGCCCGCTTGGTGAATTCACTGAACTCGGCGGTCTCCGCGTCGTCCAGGTCGGTGTAGTCGGACACGTGCCGGTACGGGACGACCATCAGGTGTCCTGAGTTGTACGGGTACAGGTTCAGCACCGCGTACACCACCGAGCCGCGCGCGACGATGAGGCCGTCCTCGTCGGACCGCTTCGGGGCGAGACAGAACGGACAGTCGTGCTCATGGTCGCCGCTCGGCTTGTCCTGGCCCTTGATGTAGGCCATCCGGTGCGGCGTCCACAGCCGGCCGAACCCGTCCGGATCACCGGCGAAGGAGGAGCTGTCTTCCCCGGGTGACTCAGTCATAGAACTCCGCAGTCGGCGAGGTGTTCACCCGTCGCGCGACATAGTCGGCGATCTCGTCGATGGCCCTCTCGACCGGGATGCCGTTGCGCTGCGAGCCGTCGCGGTACCTGAACGACACCGCGTTCGCCTCGGCATCGGTGGCCCCGGCGATCACCATGAACGGCACCTTCGCCTTCTGCGCGGTGCGGATCTTCTTCGGCATCCGGTCGTCGGACGTGTCGACCTCGGCACGCAGGCCCCGCGCGGTCATCTTCGCGGCAACGCCGGCAAGGTAGTCGTTCTGCTCGTCCGTCACCGGGATCCCGACGACCTGGACGGGCGACAGCCACGCCGGGAACGCGCCCGCGTAGTGCTCCGTCAGCACGCCGATGAACCGCTCGACCGAGCCGAACTTCGCCGAGTGGATCATCACCGGCTGGTGCCGCTCTCCGTCGGTGCCCTGGTACTCGAGCTCGAAGCGGGCCGGCTGGTTGAAGTCGTACTGGACGGTCGACATCTGCCAGGTGCGCCCGATCGCGTCGCGCGCCTGGACCGAGATCTTCGGACCGTAGTACGCGGCACCGCCCGGATCGGGGACGAGTTCGAGACCGGAACTCTCCGCCGCGTCCTGCAGCACCTTGGTCGCGATCGCCCACTCGTCGTCCGAGCCGATGAACTTGTCCGGCTTGGAGTCGTCGCGGGTCGACAGCTCGAGGTAGAAGTCGTCGAGGCCGAAGTCACGCAGCAGCCCGAGCAGGAAGTTGAGCAGCTTGGTGATCTCTTCGGGCGCTTGCTCGGGAGTGCAATAGGTGTGCGAGTCGTCCATGGTCAGCCCACGCACCCGGGTCAGCCCGTGCACCACCCCGGACAGCTCGTTGCGGTACACCGCACCCAGTTCGAACAGGCGCAGCGGCAGTTCACGATATGAGCGACCGCGCGACTTGTAGATCAGGTTGTGCATCGGGCAGTTCATCGCCTTGAGCCGGTACTCGGCGCCTTCGAGTTCCATCGGCGGGAACATGCTGTCGGCGTAGTACGGCAGGTGTCCCGAGGTGTGGAACAGCCCGTCCTTGGTGATGTGCGGGGTCGCGACGAAGTCGAAGCCCTCGTCGAGGTGCCGCTGGCGCACGTAGTCCTCGAGCGCCTTGCGCAGGATGCCGCCCTTGGGATGGAACACGGCGAGTCCCGAGCCCAGCTCGTCCGGGAAGCTGAACAGATCGAGCTCGGCGCCGAGCTTGCGGTGGTCGCGCTTGGCCGCCTCCTCGAGGCGGGTCAGGTGCGCCTTGAGATCGTCACGTGAGGCCCAGGCGGTGCCGTAGATGCGCTGCAGCTGCGGGTTCTTCTCGCTGCCGCGCCAGTACGCCGCCGCGCTGCGGGTCAGCTTGAACGCCGGGATGCGCCGGGTGGTCGGCACGTGCGGCCCGCCGCACAGGTCGGTCCAGATCCGCTCCCCCGACTTGCCGTCGAGGTTGTCGTACATGGTCAGTCCGCCCGAACCGACCTCGGTGGCCTCGTCACCGCTCGCGGAGGACTTCAGCCCGATGAGTTCCAGCTTGAACTTCTCGTTGGCGAGTTCCTTGCGCGCGTCGTCGTCGTCGATCGGGCGGCGCGAGAACCGCTGCCCGGCCTTGACGATCTCGTTCATCTTCTTCTCGATGGCGGCCAGATCGTCCGGGGTGAACGGACGGGCGGGCAGGAAGTCGTAGTAGAAGCCATCGGTGATCGGCGGGCCAATGCCGAGCAGGGTGCCCGGGAACAGGTCCTGGACGGCCTGGGCCAGCACGTGTGCGGTCGAGTGCCGCACCACGGCCAGCCCGTCCGGGGACGACGCGGGCACGGCCTCGACGTCGGTGTCGACCTCGGGCGCCCAGTCGAGGTCCTTGAGCACGCCCTCCGGGTCGCGGACCACCACCGCGCCGTCCGGGCCGGTCAGGCCGACACCGGCCTCGCGCAGCGCTTCGGCCGCCGTCGTCCCGCCCGCGACCCGGATGGGCAGGGCTGGGGTGGACGGGACGGTGCTGGCGGACACGCGGGCTCCTTCGTCGAACCGGTAGTTGAGTCATGAGCGATGCTAGTGCGATGCGCCTGCCCGCCCGACCGCATATCGCTCTCGTCGCGGTGACTGCCGCGGCCGCCCTGGCGGCGGGCTGTACATCGTCGGGCAATGGCGCGAGCGCGCCCACGTCCCGTCAGGCACAGATCGGCGTGCGCACCGTCGTGCCGAAGCGGCACACTTCGAGCGCCGCGCCCACCCCGACCCGTCCGCCGGGCGTGTACACGATCTCGTTCGCCGGCGACGTCAACTTCGCCGGCCGCACCCTGGCCCGGCTGCGCCAGGTCAAGACGGCGTTCGGCCAGGCCGCACCCGGCCTGCGCCGCGCGGATTTGACCATGGTCAACCTCGAGACCGCGGTGACCAATGGCGGCGTGCAGCAGAACAAGGAGTTCACCTTCCGCGCTCCGCCGGAGGCGCTCACCGCGCTCAAGGACGCCGGGGTGGACGTGGCGACGATGGCGAACAACCACGGCGCCGACTACGGGCTGCCCGGCCTGCGCGACACGTTCCGGGCGATCCGCACGCACCACCTGCCGGTCATCGGCATCGGTCGGGATGCCGATGCCGCTTTCGCGCCGTACCGCACCACGCTCAACGGGGTGAAGGTTGCGATCTTCGCCGCCGACCAGGTGCAGGACGAGACGACGTTGCCGCTGTTCTCGGCAGGGCCGGGCAAGCCCGGGGTCGCCAACGCCTACCAGCATCGCTTGGTCACCGCGGTCCACGCCGCGGTGCGCCGGGGCGAGGTTGTCGTCGTGTATCTGCACTGGGGCATCGAGTACACGACCTGCCCTTCGAGTGACCAAAGCACCCTCGCCGGCGCACTCGCGCGGGCGGGCGCGTCGGCGGTGATCGGCACGCACGCGCACGTCCTGCAAGGCGCCGGGTGGGCACCGGACGGAACGTACGTCGCGTACGGGCTGGGCAACTATCTGTGGTGGATGTCGTTCGGCAACATCCAGGACGACAACGGCGTGCTCACGTTGACCTTCCACCGCGGCAAGGTCGTGCACGCGCACTTCGCCGCGTCGCATCTGGACGATCGCGGCATCCCGGTCCCGGCGACCGGGTCGACCAAGGCACGCATCGACGCCGAATGGTCTTCAGATCGCGGCTGCGCGAACCTGTCCGCGCACCGACCGTAGGGTCGAGCCATGCCGATCTTCGAGTACGAAGGCAACCGCCCGGTCATCGCCGCTGACGCGTTCATCGCGCCCACCGCGACGGTCGTCGGCGACGTGACGATCGAGGCCGGCGCGTCGGTCTGGTACGGCGCGGTGATCCGCGGCGACGACGGACCGATCGTGCTGCGCGAGCGGTGCAACGTGCAGGACGGTTCGGTGATCCACACGACGCCGGGCGTCACGACCGAGATCGGCGTCGGCGCGACCGTGGCCCATCAGTGCGTGGTGCACGGCGCCGTGCTCGAAGAGGAAGCGTTGGTCGGCAACGGATGCGTGGTGCTCGACGGTGCCCGGATCGGGTCGCGCTCGCTGATCGCCGCGCTGTCGCTGGTGCCGGCCGGGATGCAGGTGCCGCCCGGGATGCTGGCCGCCGGAGTGCCCGCCGTGGTCAAGCGCCCGATCGCCGGCACGCCTGCCGAGATGTGGGTCAGGCTCAACCCCACGTACTACCCGGCGCTCGCGCAACGACACATCGCTGGAATCCGTCCGATTTGACCCAGGCGGAGAACAGAAACGCGCCCTAAGATCACCGCCATGACGAGCTACGGACCGCCCCAGCAGCAGCAACAGCAGCCGACGAGCGGCTGGTACGCCGATCCGCTGGGCCGTCATCAGTTGCGGTATTTCGACGGATCGCAGTGGACCGAGCACGTCTCGTCCAACGGCACGACCAGCGTCGACCCGCCCGTCGGGCAGGGGCACGTTCCCACGGTCGAACGCGCGCCGGAGAAGGTTGTGCGCGATGTCCAGCGCGCGGGCCAGGGCGGCGTGGCCGGGTTCCAGGGCGGCACCGGGTCGATCTTCACCGAGCCGATCCTGGTGGTGAACCAGAAGGCCAAGCTGATCGAGATCAACAACGAGTACGCGATCTACGACCAGAACGCTCAGCAGCTGGCGGCGGTGCGCGAGGTGGGCCAGAGCTCGATCAAGAAGGCGGCTCGGTTCCTGACTTCGCTCGACCAATACTTGACGCACCAGCTGCAGATCGTGGACATGTCCGGCAACGTGCTGCTGGGCCTGACCCGGCCGGCGAAGTTCGTGAAGTCGCGCATCATCGTCACCGACCCGTCCGGCGCCGAGGTCGGCCAGATCGTGCAGCAGAACGCGATCGGCAAGATCCGCTTCGGGCTCGAGTCGGGCGGTCGCACCTACGGCATGATCCAGGGCGAGAACTGGCGGGCGTGGAATTTCCGCATCGAGGATCACACGGGGGTCGAGGTCGCGCGCATCACCAAGACGTGGGAGGGGCTGGCGAAGACGATGTTCACGACTGCGGACAACTACGTCGTCCAGATCCACCGCCCGCTCGAGGATCCGCTGCGGCTGCTCGTCGTGGCGTCGGCGCTCAGCGTCGACACGGCGCTGAAGCAGGACGCGCGCGGCTTCGGGTGATCGACCGCGCGGGCGTTACCGCGCGACCCACCCGGTGAGATCGTCCGGAGTGTCGAGATCCGCCGCGTCACCCGGGACGTCGACCGCGTCGACGAGTTCGGGACGGGCGGCGAGCAGGGCCCGCGCGCCCTCGTCCGGCCCCGCGTCGACGAGCGCGGCACCCCACTGCGCCGGCGCCATCATCGTGGGATGGCCACGCCGGCCGTCCGCGTAGCGCGCCAGCACGATCCGTCCCGGCCGCCAATGGGTCAGCACGGTCCGCACGGCAGCGGCACCGATCCCGGGGGTGTCGACCAGCAGGACAGCCAGGGCATCACATCCCGCGGCCGCTTCGACGACCAGTTCGAGCGAGGACCGCATGCCGCGGTCCGGGTCCGGGTTGACCACCGCATGTGCGCCGGACACGGCCGTGCCGGTGCGCACCACCGCGAACACCGGGTCGCACCCGCCGTCCCGCAGCACTCCGATCGCGCGATCGAGCAGGCGGGTGCCGGCTATCACGACCTCGGCCTTCGGCCGTCCCATCCGGGTACCGGACCCCGCCGCGAGGACGGCTCCGGCGAGGACAGGCACGTAGGCGAGTATGCGCGCGTAACCAGCATCGAGGATGCTCATTACATGACGTTCCCGGACCCTGACTCCGTCGGCCGCGCCCTCGACAACGCGGGATACCTGCCGGACGAGGGCGTCGCGACCGCCGCCTACCTCGCCATGCGGCTGGCGCGTCCGCTGTTCCTCGAAGGCGACCCGGGGGTGGGCAAGACGGCGCTGGCTCAGGCGCTCGCGACGATCACCGAGGCTCCGCTCGTCCGCCTGCAGTGCTACGAGGGCATCGACGCCAGCCAGGCGCTCTACGACTGGGACTTCCCGCGCCAGGTACTGCACCTGCGTGCGGCCGGCGACAACCTGGCGTCCGACGACCGCGCGCAACTCGAGGCCTCGCTCTACGACCGGCGATTCCTGGTGGCGCGCCCGATCCTGCACGCGCTGGAGAACACGCCGTGCGTGCTGCTGGTCGATGAGATCGATCGCGCCGACGACGAATTCGAGGCGTTCCTTCTCGAGGTGCTGTCCGAGAACGCGGTGACGATCCCGGAACTGGGAACGCTCCGGGCGAGCGAGCCGCCGCTGGTCGTGCTGACGTCCAACCGCACGCGGGAGGTGCACGACGCGCTGAAGCGGCGCTGCCTGTACCACTGGGTCGCGCACCCCACCTTCGAGCGCGAGGTCGAGATCGTGGTGCGGCACATCCCCGACGTCAGCCAGCAGTTGGCCCGCGACGTCGCAGCCGTCGTGGGCGGGCTGCGCGCCGCCGACCTGCTCAAACCGCCCGGCGTCGCCGAGACCATCGACTGGACGCAGGCGCTGCACGTGCTCGGATCGGACCGCCTCGACGGCACTCGCGCCATCGCCACGATGGGCGCCGCGGTCAAGTACCACGAGGATCAAGTCCGCGTCGAGCGCGACCTCCTCCCGTCGCTGATGGCCAACCTGGCATGACCCCACCCCGTCCCGCAATTGGTCACATAAGTGGCCACTCGAGGCATGAATGACCACTCGCGAGGAAGTGGTCGGCTCGCTCACGGGATTCGCGCGAGCGCTGCGTGCTGCCGGGGTGAACGCCGACCGGTTCCGACTGACCACGGCGATCACCGCGCTCGCCCAGATCGACCCGGGACGCGCGGACGACGTGTACTGGGCCACCCGGGTCGCGCTGTGCTCCGAGCCCGACGACCTGCCCCGCTTCGACGCGCTGTTCGACATGTGGTTCCGCGGGACACGGCCCACACTGCCCGCGCCGGTGCGCAATGCCGCGCCGAAGCAGGAGCTGACCCCCGTCGCACGACTCGACCGCAGCGAGCAGGGCCGGCAGAACGAGGACGACGACGAGGTGCTGCGCACCGCCGCGAGCGACACCGAGATCCTGCGCCATCGCGATCTGGCCGAGCTGTCCGGTGAACAGCGCGACGAGGTGCACCGGCTGATCGCGCTGCTCGCACCGCGGGTGGGCAAACGGCGCACCCTGCGGCGCAGTCCGCGCGGCACCGACCGCATCGACGTGCGCCGTACCGTGCGCCAGCTGCTCAAGGACGGTGGCGAGCCGGGCGCGCTGCGCTACACCGGGCGGCGCGAAAAGCCTCGCCGGCTGGTGTTGCTGCTCGACGTCAGTGGCTCGATGGCGCCGTACGCCGACGCGTTGCTGCGCTTCGGCCACGCGGCGGTGCGCGCCAACCCTGCCACCACCGAGGTATTCACGCTGGGTACCCGGCTCACCCGCGTCACCCGGCAGCTGCGGCTGCGCGACCCCGACCTCGCGCTGACCGCGGCCGGGAACGCGATTCCGGACTGGAGCGGCGGCACCCGGCTCGGCGAGGCGCTGCAGGCCTTCCTCGACCTGTGGGGTCAGCGCGGTACCGCTCGCGGTGCGGTCGTGGTGATCGCGAGCGACGGCTGGGAGCGCGGCGACGCGGCGCTGCTCGGAGACCAGATGCAGCGCCTGGCCCGGCTGGCCCACCTTGTGGTCTGGGTCAACCCGCACCGAGGCAAGCGCGGCTTCGCCCCGATCACCGGAGGTATGGTGGCGGCCCTGCCTCACCTCGACGAACTGATTGCGGGGCACTCGCTCGAGTCGCTGAGGCAGCTTGTGGAGGTGATCGCACGTGCGTGATGTCATCACCGATCTAGCGCGCTGGTGGGAATCCGGCGACACCGTCGGCATCGGCACGGTGGTCGGAACCTGGAAGTCCTCGCCGCGCCAGCCAGGCGCGGCCATGCTCGTCGGTCCCGACGGCACCGCGGTCGGCAGCGTGTCCGGCGGCTGCGTGGAAGGCGCGGTCTACGAGCTCGCCGAGGCGTCTCGTGACGACGGCGCACCAGTGCTGCAGCGATACGGGGTGGGCGACGACGATGCGTTCGCTGTGGGGCTCACCTGCGGCGGCATCATCGACGTCTTTGTCGAGCAGGTGAACCGCGAAACCTTCCCCGAGCTGGGCTCGGTGGCCGACGACATCGGGCACGGCCGTCCGGTAGCGGTCGCCACCGTGATCAGCGGCGACGACCAGCTGGTCGGGCGGCGGTTGGTCGTCCGTCCCGACGGGACATCCGGCACGCTCGGTTCCGACCGGCTCGACGACGCGGTACGCGACGACACCCGGGGCCTGCTAGTACAGGGCACCACCGCGACCGTCCACTACGGCCCGCACGGCGAGCGCCGTCTCGATGACATCGCGGTTTTCGTGTCGTCCTACGCGCCGAAGCCGCGCATGATCGTCTTCGGGGCGATCGACTTCGCCGCGGCGGTGGCCCGGATCGGGTCGTTCCTCGGCTACTACGTCACGGTGTGCGACGCGCGGGAGACCTTCGCGACCAGGAAGCGGTTCCCGGACGCCGACGAGGTCGTCGTCGAGTGGCCGCACCGCTACCTCGCCAAGACCGAGGTCGACGAGCGCACTGTGCTGTGCGTGCTCACCCATGACCCGAAGTTCGACGTCCCCCTGCTCGAGATCGCGCTGCGCAAGCCGGTGGCCTACATCGGGGCCATGGGCTCGCGCCGCACCCACGACGACCGCGTGAAACGGCTCAGGGAACTCGGCCTTACCGACGCCGAACTGATGCGGTTGCATGCTCCGATCGGACTGGACGTCGGCGCGCGCACTCCGGAGGAGACCGCGGTGTCGATCGCGGCCGAGATCGTCGCGACACGATGGGGCGGCTCCGGGGCGCAATTGCGGGTGAGCGATGGTCCAATTCACCGCAACAGCGGATCTCCAGCAGCGTAAGGACATCCCGCTTCGCTGCAGCCTAAATGCAGTGTCGTAATCGCGGTCACATGGCGATAGCGTCCCGGGTGATACCGGCTTGCTTGGAGGCGCGATGACGAAGATCAACGTCAAGGTCGACGGGGTGTCTTATTCCGACGAGGTCGAGCCGCGCACGCTGCTCGTGCACTACCTGCGTGAGCAGGTCGGCAAAGTCGGGACGGTCGTCGGCTGCGACACGAGCAACTGCGGGGCGTGCACTGTCGATCTCGACGGGCAGAGCGTGAAGAGCTGCTCCGTGCTGGCCGTCCAGACCGACGGCAGCGAGGTCACCACCATCGAGGGGCTGGCCGCGAACGGCACGCTGCACCCCATGCAGCAGGCCTTCCACGACAACCACGCGCTGCAGTGCGGGTTCTGCACCCCGGGCATGATCATGGCCGCTCGCGATCTGCTCAAGAACAACCCGAACCCCAGCGAGGACGAGATCCGGCAGGGCCTCGAGGGCAACCTGTGCCGTTGCACCGGCTACGTGAACATCGTCCGGGCTGTCCAGCAGGCCGCGGGGGCCAAGGCATGACCGCCGTCGAAGACCGTCCCGACGCCGAGATCGGCCAGTCGCGTCGGCGCAAGGAAGACCACCACCTCATCACCGGTCGCACCACCTGGACCGACAACGTGACCCTGCCGGGCATGCTGCACATCGCGATGCTGCGCAGCCCGGTCGCGCACGCGCGGATCACCGGCATCGACGCCGCCGAGGCCAAGGGCCGTCCGGGCGTGGTCGGCGTCTTCACCGGCGAGGACTTCAAGGACGCCCAGGGGAGCCTGCCCTGCGCGTGGGCGCCGGACGGTCTGGTCAACCCGAACACCCCGAGCATCGCCGTCGACCAGGTCAACTTCGCCGGCGAAATCGTCGCCGTTGTCGCCGCGCGGTCGAAGAACGAGGCGCAGGACGCGCTCGAGGCGATCGGGGTCGACTACGACCCGCTGCCCCCCGTGCTCGACATGGAGGCCGCGCTGAAGGACGGCGCCGACCTCGTCCATCCCACGACCGAGTCGAACAAGATCTACACGTGGGAGTTCGAGTCCGGCGCCGCAGGCACCGGCGAACCGATCCAAGAGGCGCTCGACACCGCCGAGGTGACGATCGAGCGACGGTTCATCCAGCAGCGACTGATCCCGTCCTTCATGGAGCCGCGGTCCACCGTGGTACAGCCGGTCGGCGACGGCATCACGATGTGGTCGTCGACGCAGATCCCGCACATCCTGCGCACGCTGCTCGGCGTGACCCTCGGCATCCCGGAGCAGAAGGTCCGCGTCATCGCCCCGGACGTCGGCGGCGGGTTCGGCGGAAAGATCGCCGTGACGCCCGAGGAAGTGCTGTGCACCCTGGTCGCCCGCGCGTTGACCAAGCCGGTGAAGTGGACCGAGTCACGATCTGAGTCATTGCTCGCCGCGCACCACGGCCGTGACCAGATCCAGGACATCACGCTCACCGCGAAGCGCGACGGCACGGTCATCGGCCTGGACGTGCACCTGTACGCCGACATGGGCGCGTACAACCGGCTGTTCGGTCCGAGCGTGCCGGTGCTCGGCGCGTTCATGTACAACGCGATCTACAAGTTCGCCGCGTACCGATTCGTCAGTGAGGGTGTCTTCACCACGAAGACGCCGACGGACGCGTACCGCGGTGCCGGGCGCCCGGAAGCGACGTACGCGGTCGAGCGGATCATGGACGAGCTCGCCCACGAGCTGGGCATGGATCCGATGGAGCTGCGTCGGAAGAACTGGATCAAGCGCGACGAGTTCCCGTTCACCACCGTCGCGGGGCTCACCTACGACAGCGGCGACTACGACGCCGCCACCGACAAGGCGCTGCAACTGTTCGGGTGGGACGACCTGCAGCGCGAGCGGGCCGAGCGGCGTGATCGCAAGGATCCGGTACAGCTCGGCCTGGGCATCTCGACCTTCACCGAGATGTGCGGGCTGGCTCCCTCCCGCGTGCTGGGGTCGCTGAACTTCGGCGCCGGTGGTTGGGAGAACGCGTCGGTGCGCATGCTGGCAACCGGCAAGGTCGAGGTCGTCGTCGGCACCAGCCCGCACGGGCAGGGGCATGAGACCGCGTTCAGCCAGATCGTGGCCGATCAACTCGGTGTTCCGTTCGAGGACATCGAGATCCTCCACGGCGACACCCAGTCGTCGCCGAAGGGCCTCGACAGCTACGGCTCGCGGTCGCTCGCCGTCGGCGGCGCGGCCGTGGTCAAGGCTGCCGAGAAGGTCGTCGAGAAGGCGCGCAGGATCGCCGCGCACCTGCTCGAGGCCAGCGAGGACGACCTCGAGTTCGAGAAGGGTTCCTTCACCGTGAAGGGCGCCCCGGGCTCGTCCGTGTCGATGGGCGAGATCGCCTTCGCGACCTTCCTCGGACACAACCTGCCGGACGGCATCGAGCCGTCGCTCGACGCGGACGCGACCTACGATCCGATCAACTTCTCGTTCCCGCACGGCACGCACCTGTGCGCGGTCGAGGTGGACACCGAGACCGGTTTCGCCAAGATCCGCAAGTACGTGTGCGTGGACGATGTCGGCAAACCGATCAACCCGTCGATCATCGAAGGCCAGGTGCACGGCGGCGTGGCGCAGGGCATTGCGCAGGCGCTCTACGAGGAAGCCGTCTACGACGAGTCGGGCAACCTGACGACTGGGACCTTCGTCGACTACACGCCGCCGTCGGCCGCGGACCTGCCCGGAATCACGGCCGAGCGCAACGTGACACCGTCGACCTACAACGACCTCGGCGTCAAGGGGGTCGGCGAGGCCGGCACGATCGCGTCAACGCCGGCCGTGATGAACGCGATCGTCGATGCCGTGCGTCCGTTCGGCGTCAACGACATCCAGATGCCGGCCACTCCCGAGCGGGTGTGGAGGGCCATCCACGGCCAAGAGAAGTCCGGACGTGCCGAGGAAGGCACCAACGCCTACGGCGGCGCCACGACCGACGGAGGTGCCCTGTGATTCCCGCCGCGTTCGAGTACACCGCGCCCCGCTCCGTCAGTGACGCCGTCTCGGCGCTGGCCGAGGCCGGCGAGGACGCGAAGGTCCTCGCCGGTGGGCAGTCGCTGATCCCGGTATTACGCCTGCGGCTGGCCTCGCCGTCGACGATCGTGGACGTCGGCCGCATCAACGACCTGCGCGGCGTGCGCGACGACGGCGACGCGATCGTCATCGGGGCGATGACCACGCACGATGCGGTACTGCACGACGCGCTCGTGCATCAGCACGCGCCGGTCATCGCCCAGGCGACGGCCACGGTGGCCGATCCGCAGGTGCGCCACCGCGGCACGTTCGGCGGCGCGCTGTCCCACGCCGATCCGGCCGGCGATCTCGGCGCTGTGGCGCTCGCGCTCGACTGCGAGTTCGTGGCGCAGGGCCCGTCCGGAGAGCGCCGCATCGCGGCCGCGGACTTCTTCCAGGGCTACCTGACCACCGCGCTCTCGCCCGACGAGATCCTCACCTCGATCAGGGTGCCGAAGCTCGGGGACGGGTGGAGTTCGCACTACGAGAAGTTCAACCGCGTCGCGCAGGCCTGGTCGATCGTCGGGGTCGCAGCGGTGGTCAATCGGTCCAACGGCGGGATCGTCGAAGCCCGGATCGGGTTGACCAACATGGGGTCCACCCCGCTGCGGGCGCGGGCGGTCGAATCGGCGTTGGCCGGCGCGGAGGCCTCCGCCGAGGCGGTCGGCGCGGCCAGCCGGCATGCGGCCGACGGCACGAACGCCCCGAGTGATCTGTCCGGCAAGGCGGACTACCGTGAGCATCTGGCCCGGGTATTGACGAAGCGGGCAGTCCTCACGGCATCTGGAGTCTAGGTTGCAACTCGAGCATTCCTTCACCGTCCCGGTCGGCATCGACGAAGCATGGAAGGTGCTGCTCGACATCGAGCAGGTCGTGACGTGCATGCCGGGAGCAGCACTCGACACGATCGACGGTGACGACTTCACCGGGACAGTGAAGGTCAAGCTCGGCCCGATCGCACTGACCTACAAGGGCAAGGCGAGTTTCGTCGAGAAGGACGAAGCGACGCACCGGGCAATGATCAGCGCGCAGGGTCGCGATGCCCGCGGCAACGGCACCGCGGCGGCCAAGGTCAGCGCGACGCTGTCCGACGAGGGCGGGGCGACCAAGGTCGACGTGGTCACCGATCTCGACATCACCGGCAAACCCGCGCAGTTCGGCCGCGGCGTGATGGTCGACGTGGGCAACAAGCTGATCGGCCAGTTCGCCGACTGCCTGGCCGGCAAGCTGGCCGGTGGCGGCGACCCGGCCGCGGCGGCTCCTGCCGAACCATCTGCCGTGCCCGCGGGATCCAGTGCGCCCGCCAAGGCTGCGGCGAAGAGGGTTCCTGCCAAGAAGGCAGCTCAAAAGGCCGCCCCGGCGAAAAAGACTGCGGCGGCCGAGAAGGCGGACCCGGCGGCGGTGACAGCGCCTGTTGAGCCGGCGCCTGCTGAAGCGGCGCCGGCCGAGGCGACGGCCGGAGCTGTCGCGCCCGCTGCCGGGGAGGAATCGGCCGAGTCGGCCGCTGCGGAGGCGGGACCACGGCAACTGCCCACCGCGGACGTGGAGCCGATCGATCTGCTCGAGAACGCCGGCCCGGCAATCGCCAAGCGCCTGGCCCCGCTCGTCGCCGCGCTGCTCGTGCTGCTGGTTATCCTGCGCCGCCGCAAGCACTGACAGCACCTTGGTTCGGTCGGCGAGCCGCTAGGTCCTACTCGCGCACCCACAGTGGTCAGTTCGAGCGCACAGTGGTCAGTTGCAATTGACCACTGTGGCCGAAACTGACCACTGTCGCGCGCGCCGCCGTATCGAGTCCCAGCTTCCCGAGTGGCGCCACCTTAGTGACCGCTCGCGCCATACGTGACCACTCGCGATTCAGGGGTGGGTGACGCTGCGGCCAGGCGGTTGTGGCGGACAGAGGTGATCAGCGCGGCGACGATGAAGCCGACGCCCAGCGCGCCGGTCACCCACTCGGGTACCTCGTGCGCGATCGACACGATCAGCACGGCGGCCAAAGCGCCGATCGCCCACATCGCCCCGTGCTCGAGGTACGGGTAGCGCGCGAGCGATCCCGTCCGTACGAGGTAGATCGTGATCGAGCGGATGAAGAACGCCCCGACGCCGAGACCCAGCGCGATGATCACCGGGTCGGACGTGATCGCGAACGCACCCACGACACCGTCGAAGCTGAACGACGCGTCGATCACCTCCAGGTAGAGGAACAGGAAGAACGCGGCCTTGCCGGTCGCCTGCACGAGACCGGACGGGCCGCCGTCCGTCTCCCGGTCCAGGCGCGAATCGAAGTACTCCCCCAGCCCGTTGACCGCGAGGTACACGCCGAGACCGAGCAGGCCGCTGATCAGTACCGTCGAGACCTTGTCCGCCGGCGCCAGCACATAGCCGCCGATGGCGAGCGTCACTATCGCGACGAGCACGGACAGGTTGCCCAGCCGGCCGGCGCGAGCCAGCACGCGCTCGACCGGCGCGATCCAATGCACGTCCCGCTCGGCGAAGATGAAGTCGAGGAACAGCATGAGCAGGAAGATCCCGCCGAAGGCAGCGATCGCCGGGTGCGCCTCGTGCAGCAGGTATCCGTAGGTTCCGGGCGTATCGGGATCGCCCTTCTCGAGCGCGAGTCGAACTGCCTCGATCGGTCCCAGCGACGCGGTCAGCCCGACGATCGCGAGCGGGAACACCAGCCGCATCCCGAACACCGCGATCACGACACCTACGGTGAGGAAGATCTGCTGCCAGAACCGGCTCATCCGCTGCAGGATCGTCGCGTTGACCACCGCGTTGTCGAACGAGATCGACACCTCGAGCACGATGAGGACGGCCGTGAGCAGCAACCCGGTCGGCCCGCCGTACAAGACACCGGCGACGAGTCCGACCAACGCGACGGCGACGGACACTCCGAAGATTCGCAGGATCATGCCCGTTGAACGAACGCTGAGTGTCTCGCTATCCCGTACCTCAGGCACGCACAGGCGATCCTGCAGCAACGCTGAACCAGTTCATGATCTCGGCGCCCGCCGCGATCCCGCTCGCCGTAGTGACCGTGACGTGCGGCGCCGACCAGCCCTGGTCGTGCAACTCGCCGTGCGCAGGACGGATCGCGCGGTCTGCCGCCAGCAACAGATCGACGTCGAGCAGCGAGTCACCCGCAGCCAGCACGTGCTGCGCGGCCAGTCGAGCCGCCACCTCGGCCACCGCCGCGCTCTTGGTCAGCTGGTCCGGTACCCAGTAGAGCTTGCGGCCCTGCAGGGACGTGCGCCAACCGCGTTCGGCCGCCCACGCCGACAAGTCGCCCACGAATCCCCCGGGCAGCCGGGACGGACGCACGACCGCGTAACAGAACAGGTCGCTCGCATTGCGCAGCTTCACGGTGAAGTCGGTGTGGCAGACGTTGCCGACGTGCGCCCACACCTCGTCGAGCGGGACCGACGCGGCCAGTGAGCACTCGATGTGCCGTGCCCAGCCCCGGTCCGGCGCGTCGTCGACGAGCAGCACCCCGCCGTTGGCGACGACCGCGTACTTCGGCGGCGGACCGGGCAGGCGCACACGCCGGTACTGCTCGACGATGCGGGTGGTCACCGGCACCACGGCCGCCCGTGCGGCGAGATCGACCAGCGCCTCCGCCGCCGCTGCTGTCATGAAGGAAACCTGCTCACCGTCGTGCACCTCGACGCATACGGTCGCCGCATCGTCCGCACCCAGCGCGCGTGCCTTGCGCGAGTAGATGAGTGTGCGGTCGAGGTCTGTCGCGGCGAGCACGGTCATGGCGCCAGCCGGTGCAGCGGATGGATGAGTCCCACACAGCTGTACGCGAGCTCGGGCACCTCTTCGACCGGAACGCCGCGCTGCTCCGCGAGGACCAGCACGTGCTTGAGCTCGTCGACCGCGTCCGGGCGCACCAGCACCTTCCACGGCACGCGGCGCAGCAGCACCCGGGTCGTCTCGCCCACCCCCGGCTTGACAAGGTTCACGCTGTTGACGTCGTAGGCAGCGCTGATCCGCTCGACCTCGGCCCACCCCGACCAGGTCGGGGTGCGGTCGCTGTCGCGCAGCGCCCGCCAGCCCCGCTCGACGTTCGCCGCCGCGCCGGCGAAATGTGCGCTGACGGTGTCGAGGAACTCGCCGGAGACGTCCACCGGTGCGAGGTCGCGATAGAACTTGGCCCCGTGGAACTGACCGGGGGCGAGTACCTGGTCGTTCTGGACCGTGCGCGACACCAGTCCGGACACCGTCGAATTCAGGCACGCCGACGGAATCAGGTAGTCGTCACGGGTGCCGAACACGCGCACGCAGGAGCCGGTGTCGGCGAGCACGGCAAGCTCCGGATCGAACGGTGTGCCTTCGAGCGCCTCGGCGAGCTCGCGGGCGATGGCGCCTTTGCCCGTCCAGCCGTCGACGAACATCACGTGGGACGGGTCGTGGTGTGTCGCGAGGTATTGCAACGCGATCGGGTCGATGCCTCGGCCGCGCACGATGGACACCGTGTAGTGCGGCAGGTCGACACCGTGGGCGAACTGCGCCCAGCGCCGCATGAGGATGCCGACCGGCGTCCCGGCCCGGGCCAACGACACGAGCATTGCGTCGCGCCCGCGCAGGTCGAGTACGAGCTCGGTGACGACGCCGACGGCAAACGCGAGACGGTGTGCCGATTCGTCCAGAGCCGCTGTGAACAGCGCCTGGTACTCGGGAGTGGGCTGGTACTCGATCGGCAGCGATTCCGCGTAGTGAGCGCCGCCGAGCTGAACCGCTTCCTCGCGTTCCTCGGTCGGCGCCTCGAGCGCGACGTCGGACAGGTCGGTGAGCAGCCAGCTCACTTCGTCCGGCGGGTAGCTGCCGAACCACGGGCCGCGCAATGGCGGCGGCAACGGGCGGTAGGTCGGCAGCCGGACGACGTGCACTCGACTCGTCACAGTGCGCAAGGCGTCGACGAGGGCCGGGCATTCGGTGTCGAGAACGACCACGATGTCGTCGAATTCCTCGAGATTGTAGGCAAATCGGTCACCGTCAATCGTGTCGAAATGCACTGCCGTGCGGATCGGGTAGCCCGGCTCGTCCATGGCGAGGACGGGCGAGCGCGTCGTCGACGAGAAGCGCACATCGACGCCGGGGCGGCGCTCGGCGAGGGCCTGTGCGATCAGCAGCGGCGCGTACATCAGCTCTTCGGTGCCGAGCACGAGCACACGAGGTCCGGTCACATCGACAGACGCCGCCTGCGCTGCTGCCGCGTCGGCCGCCGCGGCCTGGTCTGCGGCGGTGAACCCGTGCCGTCCGCTCTCGCGCACCGCTTGCGGCCACACCGACGGGACGATGAACAGGTTCCCTGCCTGTCGGGAGCGATTGGGACGTGGACGGCCGGACGCGACGAATTCGACCGCGCGGCGCGGGAACTCTGCGGGCCAGCTGACCCCGCCCGCCGCCAGCGCGACGACCTGCACGGATGTGCCGAGCTCCGCGGCACGAGCGGCCATCCGGTCTCGGTCAGCCGGTGAACGTAGATCGACGAGCGCGGCGATCACGAACCGTTCCCGGGGGTGCAGTCGCTGCAACTCGGCGATCGTGTTCAGTGCGGTCGAGCCCGTCGACAACTCGTCGTCGACGAGGATCACCGGCCCGGGACGGGCGAGCAGGGCGGGGTCCTCGGGCAGCAACAGGTGCCCGGTCGCATGACTGTGCTGTTCCTCGAATCCGCCGACCGGGGTCACCGTTGCGACCTCGCGCCGCGTCGAGTGCAGGTAGGTCGCGCCGAGCGCCTCGGCGACGCAGTGCCCGAGACCGGTGGCGGTCTCGGCGTAGCCCAGCACCAGCGCCGGCGGCTCGTCGAGAACCGCGCCGACCGCACGTCCCAGCCGAAGTCCCGACTCGTGCACCACCCGCGGATCGGTCGGGATGTGCTTGCCGAGCACGGTCGAGACGAGCAGGTGGGCACGTTTCGGGTTCCTGCGCAGCGCGAGCTGCACGAGCTCGCCGACGCCACCGTCCAGTGAGACCCCGAAGTGCTCCTCAACCCAGCTGATCGCACCACTGTTCGCTGCGCGAGCTCCGCTCACTGGTGCAGGCTCGCGGCGAGCAGGTCGACGAACGTCGTCCCGGCGTGGGCGACCCCGAACGCGCGAGAGCGCAGCACGGTGCGCCGCGCCCAGGCGGCGTGCGGCTTGCTCTCGTTCATCTTGTTCCGATAGGTGGACGAGGTGACCCCGCCGCCGCGCTCGGTGCCGAGGACGTCGACGGCGTCCTGGTACTCCTCGTGGGTGACGACGGCGAGTGCATTGACCACGGCCACGTGGCTGGGATGGATCACGGTCTTGCCGGTAAGCCCGTTCGCGCGGTCGAGGCTGACTTCGCGGATCAAGCCGTCCATCTCCTTCGCAAGCAGCTCGGCCCGCAGCGTGCGCTCGTCGTGACTGACGAACGGCGACTCTCGCAGCAGCGGCTTGAAGATGCGCTCGCTGCCGGAGTAGTACTCCCACACCGGCCCGGTGATCACGTGCCCCTCATCGGCGCGGCCCAAAACGTTGACGGCGTCGCCGATCACCGCGGCCAGCAGTGCGACGTCATAGGCCGTGTGCTCAGGCAAGCGCCGCAGCGCGTACAGGCCGGACAGATCCGTCGCGCCGAGCCGGACAGCGAGGACGTGGTCGCGATACCGCGCGAGGATCTCGCTGATCGCGGTCAGAGTCGCAATTCTTGTGGCAGCGGAACCGATCTCGGGTGCCTCGAGCACCGGCATCGCATACAGCGGACGCCGGGCCCGCGCCGACGCGATGACCACCTCGTCGAGGTACGCGGCGGCGTTACCGATGCCGAACTTCGGCACCACGAACCCGGTGAGCACGTCGACGTCGTTGGCGAGCCGGTCCACGATCATCGGGATCTGGTCGGGGGTGCGCACCCGCACGAACAGCAGCGGACCGTCCGCCCGGGTGCTCGCGTAGTGCCGCAACTGCATGACGGCGTTGCGCTCGCCCTCCAGCAGGGCGTGATCAGGGATCGAGTCCTCGAGGCAGACGACCATGCTGGTGACGCCCTGAATCCGGCGCCGCCCGATGTCGTCGGAGAGCTTGGGGCGGGTCGCCGGGCAGTACAGCGTGGCCCCGAGTGCGGTGGCAAGGAACTCCGGCTCGCTGCGCGCGTCGAAAGACTCCGGTGCGCACAGGAACAGCCGCGCCCGGTCCGCGTCGTCAAGGAAGTCGAAGTGTCGCATCGCCGCAATGTTTACACGCCGAATGGTTATCCGTCTCTGGCACCATCCACTCATGACGCAGATGACCAAAGGTGGAAACGTCGCGTTAACCGTCGCCGCGGTGCGGGCCTGCCTGTTCTGGTCCGGCGGTGAAGGCGTGCCCGATGTCGACGCATCCGCACTTTTGCTCCACACCGACGGCAAGGTCGGCTCCGACTCCGACTTCGTGTTCTACAACCAGCCCGAGCACGAGTCCGGACGCGTCAAGCACGCGGGCAAGTTGGCCGGTCCGGCGAGCTACGACGTGATCGATGTCGATCTGGCGGGCCTGCCGGGGTCAATCGATCGGATCGCACTCGCGGCGTCTGCAGACGGTGGGAGCTTCGGCGACGTGCCCGATCTTCGGCTGGTGCTGTCCGATCTGTCGAGCGGCGCCGAGATCGCCCAGTTCCCGATGACGGCCTCGACCGAGACTGCGTTCATCACCGGCGAGCTCTACCGGCGCGACGGCGGCTGGAAATTCCGGGCGATCGGGCAGGGCTTCCAGAGCGGCCTGGCCGGCCTCGCCACCGAGTACGGCATCGACGTGGGCGACGGGGGTGCCGACCTCGATGTGGACGAGCCGGAGCCCGCCGTCGCGGTGCCGACGGCTCCCACGCTGCCCCCGCCCTCGTTCGGTGCACCGCCGGCACCCGTCCCGGCAGCGGAACCAGCACCCGTCCCGATCGTCGAGCCCGCTTCCGCTTCGCTCGACCTCGACGAGCCGGATGCACCCGTGCCACCGCCGACCGCCGAGCCACCGCCGCCGCCACCCCCGGCAGGCTGGGCCGCTCCGCCGCCTCCGGAATGGAGCGCTCCGCCGCCGGCCGCCGTGGCAACTCTGCCGCCGCCACCGCCGATGCCCGCCGTGGCACCCGGTGGACCGATGCCGCCGTCGATGCCCACACCTGCGCCGTCCGCTCCGGTGCAGCTGCAGCGCAACGAGCGCGTCGACCTCGTCGGGCCGGCCGGACCGCTGCGCCGGGTCATGCTCGACCTGTCCTGGCGGCCGGCGCCGGGTCGGCTCTCGGTCGACCTCGACGCGTCCGTGATCGCCTTCGATTCGTCGGCCAAGAAGCTCGAGATCGTCTGGTATCAGCACCACTCCGAGTTCGCCGGCGCGCTGCAGCACACCGGCGACGCCCGCGGCGAACACGGCGACTCCGCGGCGGAACGCGTCCTCGTCGATCTTGCCCGGCTGCCGCACGAGGTCGACGCGCTCGTGTTCACGATCAACTCGTTCCACGGCCAGACATTCACCGATCTCAGCGGCGCCTCGTGCTTGTTGCGCGACGACGAGGGCCGTCCCATCGTCACCTACGACCTGACCGATACCCAGCCGAGCACTGCCGTGCTGATGGCGATCGTGCGCCGCACGGGTCCCGAGCTCTGGCAGATGCGTGCGATCGGCGAGTACCACGACTGCCGGACGGTGAAGAAACTGGTCGACCCTGCTGCGCGACAGGTCGGTATCCGATGACAGAGCTGACCAAGGGTGCGAATGTCCCGGTCGAGTCGGCCGGGGTGCGGGCGAGGCTGGCCTGGCGCGGCGGGCCGGGCGTACCGGACGTCGACGCGTCCGCGCTGCTGTTGCAGGCGGACGGACGTGTGCGCTCCGACGCCGACTTCGTCTTCTACAACCAGCCGCAACATGCCAGCGGGTCTGTGCGGCACGCGGGCAAGAGTGGATCCAGCGACACGATCGAGGTGCGGCTGGCCGACGTCCCGGCCGATGTCGACCGCGTGGTGCTCGCCGCGTCGGCCGACGGCGGCACGTTCGGGCAGGTGCCCGGTTTGCAGCTCGACCTCGTCGATCTCGCCGGCGGTGCCGAGGTGGCGCGCTTCGCGATGACGGCGTCTGATGAGACCGCGTTCGTCACCGGCGAGCTGTATCGGCGCGGCGGCGGCTGGAAGTTCCGTGCGGTCGCCCAGGGGTGGACGAGCGGACTGGCCGGCCTCGCCACCGACTTCGGCATCTCGATCGCGGACGAGCCGACGGCCCCGCCACCACCGCCGACCTCTCCGCCGCCGCCGCCGATGCCGCCGCCGCCACCGTCCGCGTCGATGCCCCCACCGCCGCCACCCGACGCCGGCTTCGCGACCGGGCCGACGCCACCGCCGCCGCCACCGCCGCCTGGCGCGGGCTTCGCGCCCGGTCCACCACCGCCGAGCGTCCCGACGCTCGACTCGGGACGGGTCAGCCTCGTCAAGGGCAGTCGGGTGAGCCTGGTGAAGTCCGGCGCACCCGCGCTGACGACGGTGTTCATGGGGCTGGGCTGGGATCCTGCACGCGGACGCCGCAAGATCGACCTTGACGCTTCGGCGCTGGCCTACGACAACCGCGGGAAGAACCTGTCGATCGTCTGGTTCCGCAACCTCGGCGAGTACCGCGGCGCGATCCGTCATGCCGGTGACAACCTGACCGGCGAGGGCGAGGGTGACGACGAGCAGATTTACGTCGACCTCGACCGGCTGCCCCAGGAGGTCGCGTCCGTCGTCTTCACGATCACGTCTTTCGGTGGGCAGCCCTTCACCGAGGTGGCGCGCGCGTTCTGCCGACTGGTCGACGCGAGCACCAACCAGGAACTGGTGCGCTACGAGCTGTCGAACGCCGAGCCGCGCTCAGCGGTGGTCATGGCCATGCTGCGTCGCACCGCCGCGAGCACTTGGGAGATGCGTGCGATCGGCGAGTTCCACGACGCGCGTACCGCGAAGAAACTCGTCGACGCCGCTGCTCGCTGGGCCGTCGCGCCTTGACTCACTGAACGCACTTTTGGCGGCCTGCCGTCGTATTTCCGGGCTGGCCGCCAAAACTCGCCGTCGGATCCGGCGGCAGCTCAGTCCTTGTCTCGCGAATCGAGCGACTTCTCGACCAAGCCCTCCAGCCAGCTGGCGACCTTGCTGACCGTTGCCGACTTGGGCACGAACGCGCGCGGATGGGTCGGCGCGAGCTGCTCGGCGCCGAGTGCTCCCTCGCCGAGCTCGGCGAGGGTTGCCTTGTCGACCTTGGCGACCACCTGCGGCAGAAGCTCCTGCTCCTGACGGCGCACGTGTTCGGCCATGGCGTGTTGCAGCGCGTTGATGGTGCCCTCGACCTGCTGGTCGTCCGCGTCCTCCTCGTCGTCGAGCTCGCGGAGGATCTTCTCGATGCTCTCGTGCTCGGCGAATTCCAGGTCCGAGATCTTGTGACCGTTGTCGAGGCGCTCGCGCACGGTCGGCAGCAGGTACTGCTCCTCGGCGACGAAGTGCCGCACGATGTCGGCGGTCAGCAGCGCGAAGTGTTCGCCGGCGACGGACGGATCGACGGTGCGCAGTTCGGCGAGGCCGCGGAGGATGGCGGCGTGGTCGCTGTGCAGTACCGCGTCGAGGGGATCGGGAACAGTCTCGGTCATGCCGCGAGCCTACGGCGCCCTATTCGACCGGAGTGCGGTCGTCGAGCCAGCTGATCCGGTCGAACCCGTACGCGCGTGCGGCCTCGCGCACGTCCCCGTTGAGGGTCTGCATCTCGGCGCGTAGCACCAGCTCGCCGCGGACCTGGTAGATCGACATGAGCACCGCGATCTCGCCACCCTCGAGCACGTCCATGGGCACTTCGACGCGACCGCCCCCGAACGTGGTGACGATCAGGGTGCCGCCCCAGTTGAGCGGCTGTCGCTTCTCGGAGAACGCGTAGACGATCAGCCGCCGCAGCCCGCGGCACTGGCGCAGGTCGACCTGCACCCGCTCGAACCGGTCGTGACCGCCCACCAGAACCGGACGCTTCGAATGCGGCGGCGCGAACCGATTCCCCTGCGTCATCTGCATCGTCAGCTCGAGGTCGTTCGCGAGCTCGTAGGCGCAGCCCAGCCGCAGATCGCCGACCTCGGCCGACGCAGCGACCTCGACGGTGAGCGTGCCGATGCCGCTCTGCAGTGGGTTGAGCGTGACCGTCGGCGCGGACGGGCTCATGACGAACCGCTCGCCCGGCTTGATCCGCGGATCGATGCGGCGGCGGCGGGCAGGCGCGCGGTCTTGAACAGGCGCAGGACGGGTGGGTCCCGGGGCCGAGTCGAGGTCGAGCGAAGTGGTTGACGACTGCGGCTGTTGTGGCAGCCGCGGCTGCCGCGCTGGTTCGTCCAGATCGAGCGAGGACGAGACCGGCCGCGGCGGTGGCGGGGGCGGCGAAGCGGACGGCGCCGGCGGTTGTGAGGTCGGTTCGTCCAGGTCGAGCGTCGACGACGTGGCCGATGTCGGCGCGCGCGCCGGAGCGGGTGGCGACGGCGGCGCGGGTTCGTCATGCCGGTGGTGCGTGCTGTGCCCGGCGAGGAACTCCCCCAGCGGAACGTCCGGTCGGGCATGCGGTGACGCATCGGGCGTTGCTGGCGCCGCCGGTGCCGCTGACGACGCGAGAGCCGCCTTCGGCAGCCGCCGCCGTCGCAGCCAGGGCAGGTCGGTACGTTTGGGCGCGAACCGCGCATCGGTGATCACAGGGTCAGTCCGTAGTCGGAGGCGATGCCGGCGATCCCTTTCGAGTAGCCCTGGCCGAGCACCTTGAACTTCCACTCGTCGTTGTGCCGGTACACCTCGCCGAGCGCGAGCGCCGTCTCGGACTGCAGTGCTGATGCGAGCTCCTCGGAACGGACGAGCTCGGTGTTGCCGTTCAGGTTGAGCACTCGCACCACGCACGAGCGCAACTGCCCGAGGGTGCGCCGCTGCGCCGGACCCTCGTTGACGTAGGCGACGATCACGATCCGGTCGACTCTTGCCGGTACGGCGTTGAGATCGATCTCCACCTGCTCCTGGTCGCCGCCCAGCGCCGCTTCGAGTTGCTGCACCGACAGGTCCGGTGACGAGAGCTGGTTGAAGAACACGAAATCCTGGTCGGACAGCGCACGGCCGTCCGTCCCGCACAGGATCGTCGCCATCGTCATGTTGTCGGCGAGCGCCGTCTCGGAGCCGGCGTTC
This sequence comes from Jatrophihabitans sp., assembly GCA_036497285.1. GTDB lineage: Bacteria > Actinomycetota > Actinomycetes > Mycobacteriales > Jatrophihabitantaceae > RYN-133. Next base: position 2,709 of record DASXJR010000044.1, on the reverse strand, counting down.
CACTTCACACCCACGACCAACCCGGTCAGTCCCGGCACTTCTCGGGTCAGCGACACGTTCGCGCCGCGCTTCATTTCAGCCAAGATCGGTTCCGCATCGATGTGCTGGTCCCGCGAAGCGCAGACCCGCGTTCACTCCGGTTGCCATGACGAGATCAGGTTAGAGGTCGAGATCCGAGCCGCTGAACTTCGTCCTCAGGAAGCTGCCTTGCGACAGCAGGGCGTCCGCGTCGTGTGCCCGCGCCGCGTCCAGCAGGTCCATCGCCGAGACCCACAGCAGCTCCAACTGCTCGATGAACGACTCGGCCGGCGTGCGTCCGGACGGGCGCGGCTGATCCACCACGGACGGGTCGATCGCCAGGTAGGTGCGCAGCGTGGTCGGCAGGTAGTCCTCGAGGATGCCGCGTACCGCCACGATCGCCCGCACGTCCAGGTCGCGATCGGACGAGGTCTCGATCACCTCGCGCACGACGTCGAGCGCGCGCCGCGCGACCACCACCCCTTCCGCGGGCAACTTGCCCGCGTTCGAGTTCACCGTGTGGACGAGCTCGAACAGCGAAGCCAGCAGCGCCTCGGGCTTGTCCTTCGGATCCGCCTGGGGGGCGAGTTGCTCCCGCGCCCGCTCGGAACCGCGGCGGAACCAGTTGCTCAATTCAGGACGGCAGCTGGGTCTGCTCGGCGCCTTCGCCGCGGCGGGTGCGCTCGAGGTAAGGCTTCGCGCGCTCGATCTGGCCCTCGAGTGCGTTGACGGTCTGCGACATCGAGTCGACGGCCTGCGTGCGGAAGGTGTCGATCGCGTCCATCGTCTGGAACACGTTGTCGAAGGCCGCCTGCAGCTTCTGCACGTCGATGGTGCTGCTGGCCGCCTGCTGATTGATGGCAGTGCCCTGCACTTTGAGCTGATTGGACGTCGACTCGATGAGGTTCGACGTCGTCTCGTTCAACGCGGTGATCTGGTCGAGCACCAGCTTCTGGCGCGCCAGCGCCTGCGAGACGATGATGGCCGTACGCAACGCGGAGACGGTCGTCGTCTGCGCCCGATCGACGCCCTTGATCAGCTCGATGTTGTTCTTGCGCACCAGGTCCAGGGCCATGTAGCCCTGCACAGACACCGCCATCTGCGTCATGATGTCCTGCCGGCGCTGGCGGATCGCGAACAGCGCATCGGACTTGAGCGCATTCGCGTCGTCGGTGCGGCCGCCGGCCTCGAGTTCGGCGACCTTCTGCGTCACGGCCTCGTCGAGGGCGGCCGAGAGCTGCTGGTACTCGCTCAGCTTGCCCATCGTCGTCCACATGTTGGCCTTCTCGGTCTCGATGGCCGCGTTGTCCTTGCGCAGCTCGTCCTGACCGGACTCCAGCGACTTGATGATCGCGTTCAGGTGCGACTGCGCAGACTCGTACTTGGCGAAGTAGCGCTGGATCTTGTCGCCGCCCGGCAGCCACTTGAGCACCTTCTTCGGCCCGCTGAGGTCTGCCCGGTTCGGGTCGAGCTCGGTGACGGTCTGGCGCAGGTCGACCAACGTGGTGGCCACGCGGGTCTGGGCGTCACCGCCACCACCGCTCTTGTTCGCCTTGATCACAGAGGCGGGACGGTCGAGCATGCGACTGGACACCGACGCGGACGCGCGCAGGTCCTTGTCGCCCATCGAAGTGATCGAGTCGACCTTCTTGGTGAACTCGGGCGAGCGGGTGTCGATCGACGCGAGTTCGTTGGCGAACGCCGCAGCCTTTTGCTGCAGTTCGGTCTTTTTCACGTCATCGACGGGGATCGCACCGGCCGCCTCTTCCGCCTTCACGACCTGGACGGGCGCGGGCGGGGCGAGTACCAGACCACCCGCGGCGACCGTCGGCGTTGCCGCGGTCGACGCGGTGGTGGTGGGGGTGGACCCGAGATCGAGCTCGGACATGGCTATGGCTCCCTTTAGAGATAACTGACAATCGTCGGAAGAAGATCATGGAACGTACGGCCGCTCGCGGTGGCGCCGATCGCGGTCATCGTCCAGCCTGCGCCTTCGCGGGTAAGTTTCGCCATGATCTGCGCCGTGTGGCGTCCGCTGCCCGACAGGTCGTACCGGGCGACCTCGGCCTCGTTCGTCTCGTCGATCAACCGGCAGAACGCGTTCTCGATCTGCGAGAAGTCCTGCCCGGTGAACGAGTTGACGGTGAACACGATGGTGCGCACGGCCGGGTTCACGCCATCGAGGTGCACCCGGATCGACTCGTCGTCGCCTTCGCCTTCGCCGGTGAGGTTGTCGCCGGTGTGCTGCACCGAACCGTCCCGGCTGGTCAGCTGCTGGAACCACACTTGGTCGACCAGCTGGCTCGCGCCGTCGAACAGCAGCGCGGACGCGTCGAGGTCGATGGACTGGCTGCGCGACCCGAACAGGCCGCGCTTCTTCACGGCGTCCCACCCCAGGCCCATGCGTACCCGGGTGAGGCCGCCACCGCCGGTCTTGACGAGCGAGACGCTCTGACCCTTGCTCAGGCTGACACCCATTGTGGAGCTCCTCTACTTGCGTCCGGCCGTCCAGCGCATGCCCCAACCGTATGCCTCGTCGAGCGCACGCTGGCCACCGTTGATGTAGTTGACCTCGCGCTTGATGATGACGTCGCCGCCGTCTTCGACGAGCTGCGCGATCGCGCAGATGCGAGCACCGGGACGAGGGTCGTCCAGGTTGATCGTGATCGTCGGGCCGGTGGCCGGGTACAG
>DASXJR010000043.1:0-53592 GCA_036497285.1 Jatrophihabitans sp. | reverse complement strand
GTGGACACCGGCAGCGCCGCGACGCGCACAGCAGGAACCGCCAGCGCCAGGCTGTCGACCTTGTCGACCAGGATCGTGGCGCTCGACCCGAGGCTCTGCCCGACGTTGCTCTGATCGACGCCGACGGTGACGTGCTTGCTGCGCAGCGGCATCGTCAGCATGTTGGCCGTCGAGAAGTCGGCTGCCGTGCCGCAGCCGGTCGGGATGTCCGAGTCGGTGAGCGTGATCGTGGTCGCGGTGATGACGTAGCAGCCGTCAGCGTTGGTGACGACCGGTTGGGTGTCGGTGTTGGCGTGCGCGCCGGTGTAGCTGACGACGCCGGTCACGTACACGGTGGCGCCGACGACGGGGTTCTCGGCGCTCGAACCGAACTTCGAGGTGATCTGCCCGAAGACCGGACTGAGCGAGCTGACCACCGTTGCGACACCGGAGTAACTCTGGTTGTCGACCGTGGTGATGATCCCGGTGTCGGCGGTGACGCCGTTGACCGTGAGGGTGCAGTCGACATCGCCGGCCGGCACGCCCCACAGCGTGACGATGCCGTCGTTGTCGGTGGTCACCTGCAGGACGGTCGTGTTCACCGGATGCTCGACCGTCGCTGCCGTGTCGCAATCGGCCGTGACCGGGGTGTTCGGGGCTGCCGCCTGGGTCACGCCGGTATTCGCGTTGAGTGTGTTGACCTGGATGTCGATCACGGGCCGACGCGGCAGGCTGGGCGAGTACTCCAGGGTCTGACCGTGAGCGACCGAAACCTTCGGGGTTGCCGCGCTGTCCGCGTCGTAGGCCGGGTTCGTGATCACGAGATACATGACGTACTGGCCGTCGCAGAGGTTGTCGACGGTGTACTTGCCGCTGTTGCTGATCACACCCCAGCCGGGTTCGGCGTGACCGAGCGCGGTGCACTTCTTCTGCAGCCTGGTGATGTCCGCCGGTCCGAAGCCGTCGGCCGGGATCGCACTGCCGTCGCAGCTGAAGTTGCCCTGGTCGAAGACCGAGGCGGGCAGGTTGATCGGCACGGCGACGACGCAGTTCTTTCCCTCGACGTTCGTCGTCAGCCCGTCACCGTTGATCTGTCCGATCGCGTTGACCCGCCCGGCGATGCTGTTCGCCGGGAACAGGTCGACCTGCGGCGCAGTCGCGGCACCGTTGAACGGGACGTCGATGGAGATCGTGGCGGGCAGGTATCCGGCGGCGCTGATCGTCAGCCGGTACTGGCCGGGTGCCAGGCCGTCCCCGTCGGCGGGGTTGCGCGACAGGATGTAGGACGTGGGACCGTCCGGGGACACCGATCCCTTCGGCCGGTTGGCGTTGTCGGCCGATCCCAGCGTCGTCGGCACCGGGTTGCCGTCACCGTCGGTCAACGCGAAGTAGACGAAGCAACCGAACGTAGGGATTCCGTCCGGAAACTCTTTCGTCGTCACCGGGCTGACCTCACAGCCGAGCGAACCGCTCGAGCTCGCGGCGTTGCCGACGTAACCCGAGATCACGGACGCGTTCGTCGTCACCTCGCGCGCGAGGTGGAACATCGCCTGCTTACCCGGTATGCCTGCCTGCGCGACGACGGTCTGGAACGAGGTCGTGTAACCGAAGTACTCGGCGCTGAGGGTGTACGTACCGGGGGCCACGTCGGCGAAGCTGAATCGGCCGCCGCGCAACGAGGTCTGCTTGTAGGCGTTGGTGGAGTTGGACAAGGTCAGCCCGGCACCGGACAGCGCACGCAACGCAGGTGTGCCGGTGAGCCCCTTCACCACGCCGCTAACCGTCGCGGTCGACGGGCTCAGGCCCGCACGCAGCTGGGGCAATCGCTTCCCGGCGACGACGTTCACCGTGCGGCTCTGCAGCTGGTAGCCGGCGGCGGCGATGTTGACCACCCACTTGCCGAGCGGAAGGTTCGGCAGGGTGAAGCGGCCCGTCTGCGAGCCCGAGGTCACCGTCGTGGCGCTGCGGGTCAGCGTGCCGTTGGTCGCCGAGATCTGCACCCCACCGACACCGGCGTCATGCCCGTCGGTGAAGGCATGGACGTAGCCGGACAGCGTGGCCATGTCGGAGAACATCGTGAGGTCCGCGGCGCCCTTGCCGGAGGCGGCCAGCGACACCAGCCGCGAGGCCACGCCGAGCCCGGCTTTGCTGGCAGACACCAGGTAGCTGCTCGGGGTGGACAACCCGTTGATCGACCATGTGCCGATGCCGGTGCCCTTCGAAATGGTCGATGTGGTGAGGGTGTTCGTGCCGTCTGTGATGGTGATGGTTGCCGCGCCCACGTTGCCGCCGGACGCGTTGCGCACCACGCCGTGCAGCGCACCGGTGCCCGGCACCAGTTCGACCTTCATCGGCGCGGTCGCGGTTGCCGAGGTCGGATCGATGATGAACCGCTGGGTCTGGTAGCCGGGCTTGCTGAACTGCAGGACGTAGTAGCCGACCGCCTTGACGTCCGGGAACGACCACGCGCCGTCCTTGGTGGTCACCGTGCTGCGGTCCGAACTCGGCGCACGATGGCTCGATAGCGTGTCGGGCGCGAGCGCCTGGGGCGTCAGCTTCCCGATCGGGGTGTCGGCGACGGTCTGCGCTGCAGCACCGGAACCGGCGTTGGGGGTGGTGTTGCCGAACCTGCTCGGCGACAACGACACGAGCACACCGGCCGGGGCGCTGCCGGTGATCGTGCCGTTGAGGGCGATGGCGCTCGCCTTGTTCGACCCGGCGGCACCGCCTGCGCCGCCGCCGGATCCCGTGCCGGATCCGCCGCCGCTCGGCGAGTTGCCGCCGCCCGACCCGCCTGAGCCGCCGGAACCCTTCTTGCCGCCGCCCTTCTTGCCGTTCGGCGGTTTGACGGTCAGGGTCTGCGTGTTGCCCGCCTGGTTGCTGGGTTTGCGGACCTTGTCGGCGAGTTTGGGAACGAAGATCAGCGCGAGGCTCACCCACAGCGCGATGACCAATAGCGCACCGATGACCTTGGCTCCGGTCGGGCCGACCACCGATCGCGCGGTCAGCGATCCCTCGACGAAGCGCGGGGCGCCGCTGGTGCGCGCGGTGACCGAGTAGGCGTGCCGGATCTTGCGCCGGAACAGGGTGGGACGGGACACGGTGAGCCGGCCGGGAACCCGTACCGTGCCGCCCGGGGGCACGACGACCGGCTTGCGCGACACGTCGACCGCGGTGCTGTACGGCGAGCGGGCATCAAGATGCACCGTCTCGGCGGATTCACTCGAGTTCTGCAACACGACGAAGAACTTGCGGCTGTACACCGCCGTGGCGTCGGCCGGGTCGAGCGTGATCGAGATCTGGCCCGGCGCGTCGACCACCAGATCGACGGCCTGGATCGTGCTCGCCGCGTGGACATGCCCGGTGCCCGGGTCGAGTGCCTGCACCGCGACCGCCAGCGGGTACCGCGCCGGCAGCGTTCCGTCGGCCGGCCGCAACATCATGGCGGCCTGGATGCTCTCGCCGGCGGCGACCGGAACGCTTTGGCTCGGGAACGGCAGCCAACTCGGATCGACGCCGGCGGCACTGACCACGAACACGCGCGGTTCGGCGGCCCGGTTGGTGATCGTGAGTGGCACGGTGACCGGCACGCCGGCGCTGGTGCGTACGGCCTGCACCGTCGACACCAGTGGTGCCGGCTCGGAGAAGCCCTTGGGTCGCGTCACTGGAGCACCGTCACTGTTCCGATGTCGGTCGCCCGGCTCGGCAACGCGGTGAACGGCACGGTTTTCACCGACGCCGCCGGGTCGTTCGTCGGCCCGATCGCGATCAGGTAATCGCCGGCGTCGATCTGCGGGAAGCTGAACCGGCCCTGGTCATCGGTGGTTGCCACCGTCGACACGATGGTCGGGTACTGCGCGGTCGTGTAGAGGAAGACGAACCAGCTGCGGGTCGGCGCGCCGAGATCCTTGCCGGCGCTGTTGGTCAGGTGGATGACACCGTGTGCGCTGGCCGGCATGTCGAGCACGACGGTGATCGGCGATGCCGCGCCCGGCGCCAGGTTGACGACCTGCGAGTGCGTGCTCACCCCGCTGCCGACCGACACGGTCAGCGTGTAGGTGCCCGGCGGCACGCCCGCGATCTCGAACTTGCCACGCTGGCCCGGGTAGCTGGCGCTGGTCACCGTGTAGGCCTGCGAGCCCGAGTTGAGCGAGATCGTGGCTTCGCCGACCGGGGTGTGCACGCAGTCCGTCAGGGTGCCGCAGCCCTGCCGGACGATGCCGCTCAGACTGCTGGTCGCCGGCTGCATGGTCACCTTGCTGGGTCCGCCGGCGACGTCACCGTTGGCGTCGACGGACATCGAGATCGTCTGCGCGGTCAGGTCGTCTCGGGCGAAGCTGACGGTGTACGTGCCGGGAACCGGTAGCCCACCGATGTGCCAGTGGCCGACTTGGCCCGTGCTCTGCGTCTGCGACTGGACCGTGAGCGATCCGTCGGTCGCGGTGACCGTCACGCCCGCCGCGGGCTCGTTGCCGGGCAGTTGGGTGACCACTCCGGACAGCGATCCCGACGACGTGCCCAGGGTGACCTGCACCCCGGTCAGCTTCTGGCCCGATGCGAGGGTCAGCGACAGTGTCTGCGTGGCGTGATCGGCGACGCTCGCGGTCAGCGTGAAGCTGCCCGGCGTCGGCAGGCCGCGCAGGGTGAACTGCCCGCGGTGCGCCGCGTCGGTCAGCGACACGGTCGTCACGCTCGTCTGCCCCGACGTCGCGGTGATGGTGACGTTCTGTAGCGGGCCGGCGGCGTCGCTGACGATGCCGGAGATGAGCCCGTCGCCCTTGCGCAACGTGAGCTCGACGCCGGTGCGCTGCTCGCCGCCGGCGACGTCGAGTTTCTGGATCGTCGTCGCATAGCCGGTCTTCACGACGACGAGCTGATAGACGTTCGGTGACGGAACGTTGGCGAGCGCGAACGTACCGTCGGCGCCGACCGGAACCTTCTGGACGATCGCGCTGCCGCCGGTCAACGGGTTCGGCGCCGGCACCCCGGCATCCGGCGCGGCGGGTGCACCCGCCGAGGAAGTCGCGGCCGGCAACGGTGCCGCATCGGTGGTGTTCGGTGCCGTCGTGCCGCCGCCGGGGGACAGACCCGGTGCCGTTTCCAGATACAGCGTCGACCCCGACACGTCGTCGCCGACGACAGTGCCGGCGATCGACGCAGGCAGCCCGCCGAGCTTGATGTCGAGGCCGTGCTTCTGCTCACCGGTCTTGACCTCGACGGCGGTGGCGTCGGCGTCGCTGGTTGCGGCCGGATACCAGAGCGGGATGTAGCCGGCCCGTTTGAAGCTGATCTTGTACTTACCGGCGGCCAGCTGCGGCACGATGTACGCGCCGCTCCCGTCCGTGGCGGTGGTGACCAACGGATGCACGGTGTCCCCGGCGTCGTAGACGCTGACCGACACTGCGCTCAGCGGCGCATCTGTGGTGAGCAGATTGACCGTGCCGGCGAGTCCCGAGGTGCCGGTGGTTGCCGCGCCACCGTTGCGTGCGGCGGCAACCTGCAACGCGAGGTCGCGGTCGGCGTTGCTCTGCCCGACCAGCTTGCCCAGCGCCAGGGTGATCACGAAGGCGAACACGGTGACCGCGATCAGCAGCCCTGCCAGCGAGAACGCGCCGCGTGACAGCACCGGCTTCTGTACCAGCGTGGCGTTGGCGACGGCCGCGGTCTCGCCGCGTTCCCCGGGCGGTGCGCCCTCGGGGTTGTCGAAGAACGTGTCGGCAGGGAATTCGTCGAGGTACACGCCGATCGGACGGATGACCGGTGCCCCGGCAAGGTGTCGCTTGGCCGCCACGCGCATGTCGACGATCGCGTGCTCGCCCGGTGCGATGTGCACGATCTCGGGCTCGAACGCGAAGCCGACGCGTGCCTCGGGGTCCTCGGCGGCGAAACGTCCGGCGATGATCGTGTTGCCGGTGTTCTCGGCGATGACACTGAACGTCGCCCGCCTTCCGGCGGTGACCGTGACGGGATCGACCCGCACCCGCATGCCCTTGGCATCGGGAACCTTGAGGTCCACGTCGACGATCGTGCTTTCCTGCGGCGGGGTGAGCTCGCGTACCTGGACGGCGATGCGGCGCACACCGGCGGGCAATCCGTGTGGCGGGGTGATGGTCAGCGGGACGACGCGGTTCTCATCGGGGAACAACGAGATCTGCTCGACGTCCATCGAGACCCAGCCCGGGTCGGCGCCGAGGACGCGGACGGTGTACCCACCGATCACGTCGGAGGTGTTGGTGATCGTCAGCGTCAGGACCATCGGGCGACCGGGGACGACGTCGACCTCGCGGGGCGTTAGTTCGGCGCGCACGTCAGCCTCCGCTCGTAAGGCTGAGGTTCTGGCCGTTGACGGTCTTGCCGCGTCCGACCTTGACGATGCGGGTCTGCTGCCCGGCCCCGGGCGCGCTCGCGGTGACCGAGTAGGTGCCGGGCGGGAGCGCGGCGAGGTCGTACCCGCCCGCGGGGAGCAGGCCGCCGGCAGCACTGGATGTCGCGGTGTAGGTGGTGGTGCCGTCGGTGGCGGTGATGGTCGCGCCGGGCATCGGTTGGCCGTCGACGTAGACGATGCCCTTGATGTCACCGGCCTGCTTGTAGAGGCGCACCTGCACTTCCGGTGCGCGCTTGCCCGGCGGCAGGCTGCTGTCGAGGGTCACCGGGACGCTTGCGGTCGTGTATCCGTCCAGGCTGAACGTAACGGTGTAGCGGCCGTCGGGCAGCCCGCTGAAGTAGAAGCCGCCGACGTTGCCGTTGGTCAGCGTCGTGGTGGTCGGTGCCGTCGCGCTCGTACCCGGGTCGCCGGTGGTCGACGCAGCCGAGCCGCCCACGGTGACGGTCACTCCGCCCAGCCCGGCCGAGGACTTGCCGTCGCGGACGATGCCATTGATCGTGCCGGTGCCGTTGGTCAACTTGCCGAGTGCCTTGGCGTAGCTCTGCCCGGCGGCGAGTTCCACGACCTCGGTCCAGGTGCCGCGTCCGGGCGCGCTGTAGTTGAGGACGTATGTCGCCGGCGTCGGCAGGTTGGGAATCACGAACGTCCCCACCGCACCGGCAGTAGGGGTGAGCACACTGATCGTCTTGCCGCCGACGGTCGTGCTGACTGTGGCGCCGCCGACCTTCGCGTCGTTGATCGAAGTGCCGGCCACCACCACGCCGGAGATCGCGCCTTGCGCCGCACCGAGGGTCACGGTGGCCTCGATGCGCTGGTCGCCGCCGTTGACCGTGTCGAGCAACGTGCTGGTCTGATAGCCGGGCGTGGTGAACGTCAGCTGGTAGCTCGCCGGTGCGGCGAGGCCGGTGATGGTGTACTTGCCGGCCGCGTCGGTGGTGACCGTTCGGCTGCGCGCGCTGCCGCCCGCGACGTCGAGCGGACGGGCGGTGACCGCGGTCTGGACCTTGTGCAGCGTGTCGCCCGGATCGACCGTGCCGGAGATGCTCGCCGGCAGTCCGCGGATCACGGCGTTGATGCCCGTCGTGGTGCCTTGTGCCTGGGTGTTGACGGCGCGGGAGCCGGCGCGGGAAGGCGCGTTCGGATACCAGACGGGCTTGAAGCCGCCGTTGGCGCTGAACTTCAGCACGTACTGCGTCGGGAACAACCCGGCGAGGGTGAACGTGCCGTCGGACTGGGTCGCGGCCGAGCTGACCGCGCTCTTGCTCTTGCTCGAGGCCCGGTACGCCTCGACGAGGATCTGGCCGACCGGCTGCTCTGTGCTGGCAGAGATCACCGTGCCGGTGATCTGGGCGCCGATGCCGGCCGGCAGCTGTCCGGACTTCGGCAACGACCCTGCCGGCGCGCCGTTGCCGTCGGTGGAACCGTTGTCGCGTGCGCCCTGCGCACCGGAGCCCGAACCGCCGGACCCGCCCTGCGTGGCGACGAAGAACGACGCCGGCGCGGCCTTGGTCATCGGGTCGTTGGAGAACACCTTGGTCAGCCCGAGCAGGAACACCCCGGCCCACAACGCGATGATGCTGAGCAACACCAACGCGGTCAGCATTCCGCGTGAGATCAGCGGTCGTTGCCGGAGCCTGACGTTCGTCTCGCGCGGGGCCACCTCGACATCGGCCGCGGACGGGTCTGCGTCCGGTGCCAGGTCGGCGCGCGTCGCGGTGGCGACGACCTGGACCGGACGCTCGACCTCGCTGCCGGTGAACATCCGCGGACCGCGCACATGCAGCAACACCGGCACGGTGGCGCCGGCCTCGACGCGGAGCTGTTCGGGGGTGAACGTCACCTTCGCCGCGCGGTCCACGTCGGCAGCCCGTAGCGCCACGTCGATAGGCAGGTTTCCGTCGTTTTTCACCTCGACGACGAAGCGGCCCGAACGACGGGCGCGAACAACGCGAGGTGCCGGGTTCACCGCCATGGACGGCTTGGGTGCGACGTCGAGGTCGAGGTCGAGGAACTGCGAGGGAGCGCCGGCGCCGTTCGAGACGAGTTCGACGGTGATCGGGTGCCGACCGGCCGGATAGCTGCTCGGGATGGCGAGGGAGACGGTCAGCTGGCCGCTCGAGGTCGGGAACAGCGGCAACATCGCCGGGGTGGACGTCGCGCATTCCGGCGGGAGCCCGATGACGTTGGCACTGATGCCGTCGATGACCTCACCGGTGTTGACGACATCGACGACGACCTTGGCCGCTGTGCCGGGATCGGCACCGACGACGCGGTTCTCGGTGGCGGCGCGCATCAGTGATCACAACTCGGGACAAATTGCGCGTGCGGCGTCGTCGAAACCCAGGGCGGGGCGATTCGCCAGAGCGGGATTCGGGCGCGACGAGCGTGCACCACTACTCCAATTGCTCGTCGGCGCAGACGAGTCCCCCCGGAAACTCCGATGCGACGGGCGAGCGGTTACAAGATCGGGGACCGCGACCGGTCATGTCTATGCCGATTACCTCAAGCTATGGATCTCTAAATACTCAACATTCGCGGCTTCCGCGAAACGCGGACAATTCCGGCGGTGCCACCGCCGGATAGTGATCGACTTGCGCCCGACGAATTCGAAGACCGAAACCGCGCTCAGGCCGGCGTGCGGCGGGCTGCGGTGGGCATCTGACCGCGCGGAACCGGCCGGGCCATACCCTCGATCCGCTCGACCGCCGGTGCCTCCTCGACCCAGTCGTAGCTGTCGGCGGCGACGGTCGCTTCCAGTGCGAACGAGGCCTTGAGTTGGCCGCCGGAACCCGCGAACACGTCGCGCGGACGGTTGAGCTCGTCAGCACACAGCCGCACCTGGATGTTCGACGACAGATTCCCGACCTGGAACTCGGTCGGGATCATCGGTTGGGCGGCGAACAGGCTGACCAGATCACCGAGCAGTTGGTGCTCGTCGCGCGGACTGCCGGCCCAGGCGCTGACGAGATAGCCGAGCCGCACCATCGGTTGCGGCGCGCGGCGCTGCCCGGTGCCGTCATCGGTGACCCGACGCAGCGCGGTGCGCGAGGGTTGGTTGCTCAGTCCCACGTCGTACAGGAAGAGGTTGACGGTGATCCGCGACAGTTGCGCCGACCAGTTCGACGTCGGGGTCTCGAAGGTGACGTCACCGAGATCGTCGTTCAGCGCGAGCCTGGCCCGGACGAACTTCTCGAGGCTCTCGTCGACATTGCGGATAAACACACTGATCACCTCGAATGGCATTGCGAATGCGTGACGGAGTGGCGACATGCTCTCGGAGCGGTCGCCATAGTGACACGCCAGGCCCTATGTTCACAGCACTGTTCACGCGAGAAGGGGTGCCTGGGTGTTCATCGGTGTAGTGAACGACGCACTCGAAGGGTTCCTCCGGGCCCGGCTCTCGTCCGGCGAAGGCGGCTTCGCCGACAGCCCGGACGTCAGCGTGGCGGCGCCGACGGCGCAGTGGGCGGCGCAGCTGACCCGGCCGACGGTGAACCTGCACCTGTACCGAGTGGGCCGCAGCACCGAGGTGGTGCGCGCGCCGCAGCGCCGCTTCGACGCGAACGGGCGACCCGAACGGCGGGCGGCCCCCGTGCAGTTGATCGACCTGCGGTACGCGGTGACCGCGTGGGCAGCGGACGCGGCAACCGAACATCGCCTGCTCGGCCGGGTGGTGAGCTTGTTCGCGGTCGTCACCGCTGTGCCGGCGCAATTCGTCGCCGAGTCGATGGCTGCTCCCATCACTGTTTCCTTCGGGCCGGTTGATGACGTGTCGTTCGTGCTGCCGGGTGCCGATCCCGTGAAGGCGGTCGCGATGCTGACAGTGGCCGCCGCCGCAGACACCGTCGCCGGCGACGAGATCCCGGACGTGGCGCCGATGAGGCCGATGCCGATGCAGGATCGGTGATCGGCTGCAACTCGCCGATCGAGTTCAGCGCTGTCGTAGACCCAACGCGGTGAGCGCGTCGCCGCCGATCATGATCGAGGCCAGGGCGCTGTGGTGTGCCGCGGCGGCCTGTCGCGAGTCCTCGAGCGCGGCCGCGAGGATCTGACCGAAGGTCACGTCCGCGAGCCCTTCGAGCGGTCCGCAGGCGAGCGCCGAGCGCACCGAGACGATCCGCTTGTCGAGGTCCAGTTCGAGCGCCGACGTGTACAGATCCGTGTTCGCACGCGTGACGAATTCCGCTGTCGGTACCAAATAGTCCGGAGGCACTTGCTCCGGCCACACCGAGTAGAAGACCACCGCGTCGAAGTGCGTCATGACCACGCCGACAGTGGTCCGTCCGTCCGACTCGAACGTGACGTTCTCCAGGTCGGCGTTCACATCCGGCTCGAGGCCGACGGCGTGCAGGCCGGCGATGACCCGTTCGAAGAGCGTTTCGGGTTCGGTCATTTCGACGTGGAAACCGGCTTCTTCACGCCGAGGCTCTTCACGCCCTTGGCCAGACCCTCCTTGGCCGCGTCAGCGAGGATCTTGCGCCACTCCTCGGAGTTCTTCGGGTCCTCGGACGCCTTCTGGATCGTGAGCAGGTCGACCTTCTCGAGTGCGTCGAGGAACTGCGCCTTCTCTTCCTTCAGCGCGTCGGCGTACAGCACGAGCGAACCCACCCGGCACACGGCGTAACTCGTCTTCGCCTTGGTCTTGTTCATCGACCGGTTGTGGTCCTTGTCGCCGCGCAGCGACATCTTCACCCGCCAGAAGAAGCCGCGACCCTTGCCGTCCTCGTTGCGGGTCTCGGCGAGTTCGCCCGTCTCCTTCCACTTGGTCGACATGCCGCCGGCCTTGGCCTTGAACGACTGGAACACCGTCTTCGGGTCCGCGTTCTCGCCCATCTCGGACAGGACGGCGTCGCGGATCTCGCTCATCTTCGCCTTCGGCAGATCCGCGGGCTTGAAGCCGTACGCCTCGAGGAACTTGACCGCGACCGCGTCGCCCTTCTTGGCGCGCATCGTGATGCCGTCGACGGCCATCGCCGGGTCGTTGCGCATCTGGCCCTCGGCCGCACCTTCGAGCCCGGCGACCGACGCCTCGCGCGAGCGCTGGGCGAGGATGGCCAGCACGTTGTCGGCGATGAAGTGGGCGACCTTGTGCAGGAGGTCGAGCAGTTTCATGCCGGCGTCGACCGCGGCCGGAATGCCGAACCCGCCCGCGGTGGCCACGGTGGCGATGCTCGTGACGAGGCTGCTCACCGCCTGCGTGGTGCCCCACACCGCCTGCTCGAAGGTCTTGGTGAGCCCGGCCGTCATGTGCAGCAGCGGCGCGACCATGACGTCGACCTTCTTCGCATCCGGCTTGCGGATGCGCGCATCGGTGAGGCTGTCGTTCGCGTGTGAGAGATGCAGGCCGCTCGTCGCGAGCGACATCGTGTTCGACACGACGCTGGTCACCGCGATGGCGATGTTGAAGCCGGGGATTACGGCACCCACGGACTTGGCGACGCCCGGGTCGATGAACTTCGCGAGGTCCGCGGTGTCCTTGCCCAGCTTGCCGACCGTGCCGGCGGCATCGGCGGTCGCCTTGGTGGCGGCGAGGATCTTGACGGTGTCGCGCTCCTCGTTGGCCTCGCGGATCGCCTTGACCATCTTGATGGCGGCGTTCGCGCCGCTGATCAGGTCGCTGAAGATGCCGGTCACCTTGCTGATGCCCTCGGAGGCCTGCGTGGCGGTCGAGGTCGGCAGGTCATTGCCCTTGGTGTCCTTGCCGACGAAGTCGTCGGTATCGCTCATGCCCTTCTTCTTCGCGGTCTTCGCGACCTCGATCGACTTGGCGAACCCGCCGATGACCGGGACTTTGGATGCCGGGTCGGTCGACTCGAACCCCTTGTCGATGCCCGCCTGAAGTTGCTTGTCCTGGCCCTTGCCGACCGTCTTGGCGATCTTCTCGCCGAGCTTGGAGGGACCCTTCTCGACGACACCCATGATCGTTTCGGCGAGCTCGCCCTTGCTCTCGGCGCCCTCGACCCAGTCTTCCTTCTTCTCGACCTTGTTGAGCAGGTCGGTGACCTCGGCGTTCTTCTCGGTGCCGTTCTTGGTGCGCACCTTGGCCATCTGTCGGGCCTGCCGGATGATCCCCGGGTCGGTCGGACGGTCCTTCTTGGCCGATTCGGACGCGATGTTCCAGACCTCGTTCTCGGCCTCGGCGGACGCGACGGCGTAGGACTTCGGCGGCGTCCCAGCCATCAGCTCCCGGGTGCGGACCTCCCAGGCCTCGAAGACGATCTCGACCTTGGACGAGAGCAGTTCGCCGCGCTCGTGGGTCGTGACGGCTTCCTCGGTGCGCGCTTCACGCACCTCCTTCGCCAGCCGCTCGGAGGCGGTCTCGCGGGGCGGACGGACGGCGCGCAACTGCGTGTCGGACGTCTCGAGCCAGGTTGCTTCGTACGCGGCTTCGGCGGCGACCTCCTCGTCGAAGCCCTGCATGCGCAGGAACTCTGCCAGCGTCGTCTCGTCCGCCAACGCCTTCTCGAAGCGGCCCTGCAGGTCCTTCAGCGTCTTGCTGCCGTCGACCTTGCCCTGGCCCTCGGACTCCCCGGAGATCGTCGACTTCAGCTTGGCGCGCTCGGCCTTGCCCATCGCGCGCTCCTGCTTCAGGTGCGCTGCTTCGGACTTCTCGAGCTGCTTCGCCTTGGTGATCGCAGCCTTTTTCGCGGCCTTGAGCTGAGCGGCCTTCTCCTTTTCGGCTTTCTTCTTCTCGGCGGCGTCCTTCTTGGCGGGGTCGTCCTTGCCGAACGGCCAGCGATGCATTCCGCCGCCAGTCTGCAGCGTGTGCGCGAGCTCGTGGGCGAGTACGCGCTGACCACCTGCGCTCGCCGGGTCGTATTCGCCCGCGCCGAAGAAGATGTCGTTGCCGGTGGTGAAGGCGCGGGCGGACACCATCCGGTTGAGTCCCGCCGACGCCGAGTCGTTGTGGATCCGCACGCCGGCGAAGCTGGCGCCGAACGCGTGCTCCATCTCGCCGCGCACAGCGTCGGGTAGCGGCGAGCCACCGCCGCGCATGGACTCGATCCGTCGGCTGGTGCCGGCGTCGAGCGCGCCGCCCTCACGACCGACACTCGCCCCGCCGCCCGCGCCATCACCGCTCGCCCGCCGCACGTGGTCGCAGCCCGGGCCGTGCTGGTGCTGGTCCGGCGCGGCGGCACCGCCGCCGGAGTCGTCGGTGCGCCGGCGCAGCCGGGTGAGGGCCTGATCGGCGCGCCGGTCGGCATCGTGCTCGGCGTGATCGTCGGCGGGGCCGACCACCATCTGGCCGGCGCTCAGCGGGACGGGCGCGGCGGGAACCTGCGCGCTGAAATCAGCACTGTCGACATCTGTCTGCTCGACGGGCGCAGCAAAGTAGAGCTGTTCGGTGCCCATTGCGCCCTCCGGCGACTGCGGATGATCTAGAGGCGGATCGTTTCACCCACCGCAGGCCCGGTCAATCGGGCGACGGTGGTCTTCGGCCAAGCTTGATGAACTCTCTACGAAGCGCGTCGGACAAGTGCCGCATTCCGACCTTTGCGTCCACCACGGTGCCGTTGCGGCTGGCGTGTTCGGCCACGGCGGCATAGGCCGCGGACAAGACGATGTTGCGGATATCGCCACCGGCGACCTCGGCCGAGCGGGCCAGCCAGTCGATGTCGATCGGGTCGTCGGGGTCGGTGTCGCCCAGTTCTTCGAGGTGGCGCACCCACAGTCGACGCCGGGTCGCTTCGTCCGGGTCGGGGAAGCTGATGATGAAGTGCAGGCGTCGGGCGAAGGCGGCGTCGAGGTTGCCACGCAAATTGGTCGCGAGCACGGTGATGCCGTCGAACTGCTCCATGCGCTGCAGCAGGTAGGCGATCTCCTGGTTCGCATAACGATCCTTCGCGTCCTTGACCTCCGACCGCGACCCGAACAGCGCGTCGGCCTCGTCGAAGAACAACACGGCGTTGAGCGACTCGGCCTCGGCAAACACCTTCTCGAGGTTCTTCTCCGTCTCGCCGATGTACTTGTCGACGATCGTCGAGAGTTCGACCTGGTACAGGTCCATGCCGAGCGAATCGGCGATCACGTGCGCGGCCAGCGTCTTGCCCGTGCCGGGCGGCCCGCTGAACAGTGCGCAGATGCCCGTCCCCTTGCCGCCTTTGCCGTACAGATCGCCCAGCGCGATGATCTCGTCGCGATAGCGGGCCCAGTCGAGGAGCCGTCCGATCTCGGCGCGTGCATGTCCGGACAGGATCAGGTCGTCGAGCGTCACGGACGCGCCCGGATCGGCGTGCACTGCGCGGCCGCGACCGAGTTGCCGGGTCGAGGTGCGCACCCGCGCCGCGGTGACCTCGGGCTCGCCGTACAGCGCAGCCATCGCCCGCGCGTGGTCGGATACCGAGGTGATCTGCTCCGGACTGAGCGGTAGTGCGGCGATCTCCCGATCGTGCGGTTGGCCGTCGAGCGTGCGCCGCCAGAGGTGCTCACGTTCGGCGACGGTCAGCCGCGAGGCGTGCACGGTCAGCGGCAGATCGCTCGACCACGCCGGATTGAACGGCTGGGTGCTGACCGCGAGCACGGGCATCGCGGCGTAGGCGAGATCGTCGATGCGGGCACGGGCCGCACCGACGAGCACGAGCAGCATGCCGCCCAGGCCGCTTTCGAGCAGCAGATCCGCGACTGCGCGATCGACGGATTCGGGGCCGGGCACCCGGTCGAGGTCGGCGATGATGCACTGCACGCCGAGTTTGCGTGCCGCAGCAGCGGCCATGGACGTTCCTGCACCGCCGATCGGCGAGTGGATCCAGACCAGCTGGTGCCCGGCTTCGAGCGCGGCAACCACGAGGTCGGTCCCCTCGACCTCGACCGGCACTTCGTCCAGCAACAACGGGGTGATCGACGTCGGCGGCAGTTCTGCCCCCGCGAGGTGCCCGGCGACGCGGTCGGGCAGCGCGACGCGCCGCGACAGCAGCACGTCGGTGCCGCGCAGCTCGACCAGCCCGAACCGGATCAACCGCGACAGCGGGGCGAGATGCTCCTGTGCCTCGCCCGCGGTCGCGGGCAACCCGGCCAGCTCGAGGGTGACGGCGACGGTGGGCCGCGCCGGGCCCGGGTCGCCGGACAGTAACCCCATCAGCAGGTGCGCGGTAGCGGTCTGTTCCGCCGCGGCCGCCACAGCGAGGATCGCGCCCTCGGCCGGCGACAGCCCGAACCGATCGCTGACCTGCTCCACCCCGCTGGCCAACGCTTCGTCGTCGAGTGCGGCCACCGCGGCGCGCGCGGCCTCGGCGCCTGCCCAGTCGGGTGCCGCCGTGATGCGTCGGGTGACCGCGTCACCCAACGCCGCAGTGAGTCCGTCCATCGTTGATCCTCCGCGCCAACGATAGGCCGAGCGCGAGCTCAGCCGGCCCGGCGAGTCAGCCCCGGCTTGCGGCGGTCCAGTGCAGCCGCGACCGCCTGCCGTTCCTCCGGTGACAGTTCGTGCTCGCCCTTGCCGTCGGTGATCGGCTTTGCGTACACCCTGGTGTCGGTGCGTCCTGTGATGGCGCTGATCGCGATGCCGTCCCCACCGTCGTCGAGCAGGGCGAGCGAGAACGACATCCGTCCGGACATCTCGGAGAACGCGTCGTAGCGCACCAGTGCAACCCGGCGCAGCGCACCGGACTCGACCTCTTCTCGGTCGGCGACGGCGCGCATCGCGTCCCGGCGGCCGGAGTCGACCAGTGCCCGGATCTCGGCCTGCGCGGTGTCGATGTGTGCGCGCAGTTGCTCCACCTGCTCGCTGACGACCGCGCTCTGCTCGGCGTATTGCGTGGTGATCTCGATCAGCGACTTCTGCCCGTTCGGCCCGCGGGTACCGCGCGAGAGCAGGTGGGTGTCACGGCGCAGCTTGGCGAGCGTGCGTAGTGCGCAGTAGGCAGCAACGGTCGCGACATAGGCGAGCACCAGCGCGAACACCGCCACGTACGTCGCCACCGATCAAGGCTATGGGCGATTCGGTGCCCAGCCCGGGCGACGCGCGGAATGCGATCACTGTTCCCACTCGCCGAAGCCGGGCAGGAACGAGAGAATCAGCGGCATCCGGAGATCGTCCGCGGGGCGGGTCAGATCGATGCCGTCGTCGCGCAGCCGCACCCGGATCGCCGCCTGCACCTCCGGTTCGACGAAGCCGGGCTCGTCCACCAGCGACTTGATCCCGGACGGGCCGACAAGAGCGAGCAACCCCTGCGTGAGATTGCGGCGCACGGTGGTCGACGGGTGGTCCAGCCGGGCCACGACCTCCGGCCCGTCGGTCGGATGCATCAGCGGGACCATGGCGTAGGACGCGCGGTCGGCGAGCACCCCGCGATCGGACCCGATCAGATCGATCAGCTTCTGGACGAGGTCGAAGCGGGTGTCCTCACCGAATTCGGCGCGGTCGATCTCGATGATCGCGACGGTGGCAGCCAGCTGCAGGTAGCTGTGACTGTCGACCAGGGCCCGGCGCACGTGAGCGATCCGCTCGTCGGCGGCGATCAGCTCTGGGTACATCAGCAGGTTGGCGATGGCCTGGATGTCGTCCCAATCGTGCAGCACCGCCTCGATCTCGAGCCGGTCCTCCATGTCGAGCAGCCGGGGGTCGAAGCCGTCCCGCACGATCGCGAGTAGCTCGAGATCGGACGTGGCGAGGAAGCGTTGCAGACCTGACGGATCGATCGGGTCGGTGGGGTCGATCGAGTCGTTCAAGTCCACCACGCCTCCCGACGTCCCCATCCCAGCGATCGTAGGTCCACCCGACCGCCTCGCGCGCGTCTTGTGGGAATCTGAGCGGTATGAGCGTCCGTCTGAGGCCGGTGCTGTCCTCCCTGCCCGCCTACGTCCCTGGTCGCACCGTGGCCGGGGCAATCAAGCTCGCGAGCAATGAGACGCCCTATCCACCGCTGCCACACGTGATCGACCGGATCACCGCCGCGGCCGCGACGGCGAACCGGTACCCCGACAGCAACTCGACGGCGCTGGTCGCTGCGCTCGCCGAGAAGTACGGCGTCCCCGCCGAACAAATCGCGGTCGGGTGCGGGTCGGTGTCGTTGTGCACGCAGCTGACCCAGGCGGTCGCGGACGCCGACGAAGAGGTCGTGTACGCCTGGCGCTCGTTCGAGGCGTACCCGATCATCACCGCGGTCAGCGGCGCATCGTCGGTCCAGGTGCCGTTGCGCGACTACACCCACGACCTCGACGCGATGGCCGAGGCGATCACCGGCAAGACCCGGCTGGTGTTCGTCTGCAACCCCAACAACCCGACCGGCACGGCGGTGCGGCGCGAGGCGTTGACGGCGTTCCTGCGCCGGGTGCCCGACGACGTGGTCGTGGCACTGGACGAGGCGTACCGCGAGTTCGTCCGCGACCCCGACGTGCCGGACGGGCTCAGCCTGCTCGACGCACATCCCAATCTCGTCGTGCTGCGTACCTTCTCCAAGGCATACGGGCTGGCCGGCCTGCGGGTGGGCTACGCGATCGCCGCCGACCCGGCGGTGGCGGCCGCGTTGCGCCAGACGCAGGTGCCGTTCGCCGTCACGACGGTGGCCCAGGAGGCCGCGCTCGCCTCGCTCGAGCCCGCGGCCGAGGCGCAGTTGCTCGAGCGGGTGGCCGAGGCCGTGCCCGAACGCGAGCGGGTGCGCGCGGCGCTGCGCGAGTACGGCTACGACGTACCGCCGACCGAGGCCAACTTCGTCTGGGTCCCGCTCGGCGAGCGCACCGCGCAGTGGAGCGTGGCCTGCGAGGAGCACAAGGTGATCGTGCGCGGCTTCGCCGGTCACGGCGCCCGCGTCACGATCAGCACCCCGGACGAGAACGACCGCTTCCTCGCCGCCGCCGAGGCCCTCCGACCCTCCTGACTCCCCCCGGTGAGTGGCGCGTTTCGTACATGAGTGGCGCGATATTGCGCGCCACTCACCGTAAGAACGCGCCACTCATTCGCAGAGGTTATTGCGGGGGTGTGGGAGCGGTGCGCCGGGTGGGCCGGATCCGCGGCCAGAGCAGGCGCGCCGCCAGACCGAGCACGAGCAGCAGCACTGCGAAGGGCAGGAGCGCCCCGACGGCGGTCGCGACGGCCTTCGCGCCGGTGACGAAGGCGTGCCAGCCGTTGTGCAGA
This sequence comes from Jatrophihabitans sp., assembly GCA_036497285.1. GTDB lineage: Bacteria > Actinomycetota > Actinomycetes > Mycobacteriales > Jatrophihabitantaceae > RYN-133. Next base: position 35,155 of record DASXJR010000043.1, on the reverse strand, counting down.
CCGCCGAGGAATCCACCCTCGTCGTGCTTCTTGACCGGCGGCGGGAGGTTCTTCTTGACGATCTTGGGCGGGGTCGTCAGGGTGAGCGTGATCGCCGCTGTCGACGTCTCGGCGGCCAGCGCGCGCTGCTGCGCCTGCAGCGATTCGAGATCGCTCTCGCGCTGCGCCAACTCGCTCTCGATGTTGATCACGTCGGCGATCTTGCGCGCGTGCCGGTAGAGCACGCGCAGCCGGGCGATCGCGCCCTGGGCGCTCGCGACCCGGGAGTTCACGTCGGCGACCTTGGAGGTCACGTCCTGCGTGGAAAGCCGGCGACTCTTCTCGTCGCCGAGCTTCGACAACTGGGTCAGCGTGGCGGTCAGCTGTTCCGGCGGTACCCGTAGCACCAGCGTCGCAGACGCGTCCGGACCGGAGGAGCGGTCGTCGGCGTCGACCTCACCGCCGGCGCCGATCGTGATCGCCTCGGCGGAGTTCGCCTGTTGGGCCACCGTCGTGTCGCGTTTGACCTGCACAGTCATGCTCGCGATGCGGATCTTCGCCGTGCCGATCTCGACCGAGGCGAAGCCGGCCCGCCCGCCGTACGACGTGCCTCCCGCGCTGCTGCCCGCCGCCGTGCGCGGCGGCGAGGGGACCGGGGTGGCACTGGCGCCCGCTCTGCCGCCGACGGCGCCGTGAGCCGCGTGATTCGCAGCCGGCGCCGAGCCGCCGCCGCCGCCCGACGCGGTACACGCGCCGATGCCGGTGATGGCAGCGATTGTGACGACAGCAAGGCCGGTGAACTGCAGACGACGGCGCATAGGTCCCTCCTGCGGTGTGTTCCGCTCAGAGGGACGAGGTGGCGCGCGGGAGCAGTTCCGCGCCGAGGTCACGCTTCGGTGTCGATGCGATCGATGGCGGTGTCGTCGGTACGACCGTCGGTTGCCGCCGCGCGCACCGCAGCCGCCACCGACGTCGGCACGGCCGGGTCGAACACCGACGGGACGATGTAGGTCGCGTTGAGCTGTTCGTCGCTGACGCATTCGGCGAGCGCTGCGGCCGCCGACAGCAGCATCGGCGTGGTGACCTCGCGAGCCCGGGCGTCGAGCAGTCCGCGGAACACGCCGGGGAAGGCGAGCACGTTGTTGATCTGGTTCGGGTAGTCCGAGCGTCCGGTTGCAAGCACCGAAGCCAAGTGCTGTGCGGCGTCGACGTCGGTCTCGGGATCGGGGTTGGCGAGCGCGAAGACGATCGGATGATCGGCCATGTCGGTGATCCAGGGCGCGGGCAGCACCCCCGGCGCGGACACGCCGATGAACACGTTCGCGCCCGCGAGCGCGTCGTGCAGGTCGCCGGTCACACCCTCCGGGTTGGTCAACCCCGCCAACGAGCGCTTCGCCGACGTCAGCCGCGGATCACCGGGCGCCAGGATTCCCTCGCGGTCCCAGACCAGTACGTGCTTCGCGCCCGCGGCCAGCAGCAACGTCACGATCGCGGTGCCTGCCGCGCCACCACCGGCGATCACGATCCGGACGTCCGGCAGCGACTTGGCGACACAGCGCAGCGCGTTGGTCAGCGCGGCGAGAACGACGATTGCGGTGCCGTGCTGGTCGTCGTGGAAGACCGGGATGTCGAGCGCCTCGCGCAGCCGCTTTTCGATCTCGAAGCAGCGCGGCGCGGAGATGTCCTCCAGGTTGATCCCGCCGAAACCCGGAGAGATGCCCTTGACGATGCGGACGATCTCCTCGGTGTCCTGCGTGTCCAGGCAGATCGGCCAGGCGTCGATGTTGGCGAACCGCTTGAACAGTGCGGCCTTGCCCTCCATCACCGGCAGTGCGGCGCCCGGCCCGATGTTGCCGAGCCCGAGCACGGCCGACCCGTCGGTGACCACTGCGACGGCGTTGCCCTTCACGGTCAGCTTCGCGACGTCCTCCGGGTGCGCAGCCAGTGCCAGGGACACCCGTCCGACCCCCGGGGTGTAGGCCATCGAGAGGTCGTCACGGGTCTTGAGCGGCACCTTGGACTCGACCGAGATCTTGCCGCCGAGGTGCAGCAGGAAGGTGCGGTCCGAGACCCGGTGCACCGTCACGCCGTCCACCCCGCGCAGCGCGGCGACGATCTCGGTGGCGTGCTCGCCGTTGACCGCCGAGCACGAAACGTCGATGGTGATCCGGTCGGCGCGCGACTCGCTCACGTCGATTGCCGTGACCAGCCCGCCCGCCGCGCCGACCGCCGTGGCGATCATTCCCACCACGGCGGCGGACGGTTCGGCGTAGAGCCGCACCGTGATGCCGTACGACGCGCTCGTCGGCAGTGGTCTGGCGTGGGCGCTGTCCGGAACCGCGGGCATGTCAGTCATCTTTACCTGCGTGCCGATTTGCCGGAAGGTTGGGGCATGGGCCAGGACGTCGAAGAGCGTGAGTTCAGCGGCAAGGACAGGCAGCGGTACCGGGCGAAGGTACGCAGCTGCCTCGACGTGTTCTCGCGCATGCTCAGCGAATCGAAGTTCGAGTTCGACCGCCCGATGACTGGCCTCGAGATCGAACTGAACCTCGTCGACGAGACCCGCGACCCCGCGATGTGTAACGCCGAGGTGCTCAACGCGATCGCCAACGACGACTTCCAGACCGAGCTCGGCCAGTTCAACATCGAGATCAATGTGCCGCCGCGCCAGTTGATCGGCGCCAATACCGAGGAACTCGAAACCACACTGCGCGCCAGCCTCAACGACGCCGAGGAACGGGCGAACTCGACGGGCGCGCACATCGTGATGATCGGCATCCTGCCCACGCTCGGGCCGCAGCACCTGACGCACGACGCGCTCAGCGCGAATCCGCGTTATGCACTGATCAACGAGCAGATCTTCGCCGCACGCGGCGAGGACATCCCGATCGCGATCGACGGTGTGGAGCGGCTCGCCACCTCCACCGACACGATCGCGCCGGAGTCGGCGTGCACGTCCGTCCAGTTCCACCTGCAGGTCAGCCCGCAGCAGTACGCCGCGCACTGGAACGCGGCGCAGTGCATCGCCGGGGTGCAGGTGGCACTCGGCGCGAACTCGCCGTTCTTGTACGGCAAGGAGTTGTGGCGCGAGACCCGGATCGCGTTGTTCGAGCAGGCCACCGACACCCGTCCCGAGGAACTCAAGGCGCAGGGCGTGCGGCCGCGGGTGTGGTTCGGTGAGCGGTGGATCACCTCGATCTTCGATCAGTTCGAGGAGAACGTGCGCTACTTCCCCTCGTTGCTGCCGATCGTCGACGACGAGGACCCCGTCGAGGTGCTCGCCCGCGGCGACACCCCCACGCTCGGGGAACTGCGCATGCACAACGGCACGATCTACCGCTGGAACCGGCCGATATATGACGTGCACCGCGGAAAACCGCACCTGCGGGTCGAGAACCGCGTACTGCCGGCAGGTCCGACCGTGGTCGACGTCCTCGCGAACGCGGCCTTCTACTACGGATTGCTGAAGACTTTGGCCGAGGAGGACCGTCCGCTCTGGACGCGGATGTCGTTCACCGCCGCGGAGGACAACTTCAACGCCGGCGCCAAGGACGGCATCAACGCCCAGCTCTACTGGCCCGGACTCGGGGACGTGCCGGTCACCGAGCTCGTGCTGCGCCGGCTGCTTCCGATGGCGCGCTCCGGGCTCGACGCGTGGGACGTCGACTCGTCGGTCAGCGACCGGCTGCTCGGCATCATCGAGGGCCGCTGCATCACGGCGACCAACGGGGCCGAGTGGCAGGCCCGCACCTTCCACGCGATCGACGCCGCAGATCGTCCGCTCGATCGACGTGACGCGCTGCGCTCGATGGTCACGCGCTACATGGAGAACATGCACTCCAACGCTCCGGTGCATACCTGGACCACCTGAACCCCCTGATCTTGCTGGGACGGGAGTGCCCCGGGCGCCACGTAGACAGGCCCGTGCAAGGATGAGGTTTGGTCCGACCCTGGGACCGCGAGTTGACCCGTCACAACGAGGTGACCACCAAATGTCGGCAGGGCCCGCCGAGATGTCCACAGACTTGACCGAGCTAGCGCCGGGTGTCGATCTAGACGCCTTCAGCAGTCGCTATCTCGCGCATGCGGCGAGCCAGTTGCCCGGCCGCGACGAGCAATGGCTGTCCCGCCTGGCGGGCAGCGCGCTCGAGTTCGGGGTGGTCCGAGGCCCGGACGAGACGTTGCTGCGTGTCGTCGACATCGACGCGGACTCCACCGCTGTCGACATCGTGACGCGCGATGTCCCGTACCTGGTCGACTCGCTGCGCGCGGAACTCGAGCGCCGCAGCTGCCCGGCCGAGCGGGTGCTCCACCCCCAGGTCGTGGTGCAGCGCGACGAGTCCGGCCGGCTCAGCAAGGTCTTCGACATCGACGACAACGCGCCGGTGCCCGAGCAGGCGGTCGTCGAGTCGTGGATGCACATCGAGCTCGACGACATCCCGACCGATCAGCACGACGTGCTGGCCCGTGACCTGCGCAGGGTGCTCGAAGACGTGCATCACGCGGTGGCGGACGCGCCGATGATGTACCGGCGCATGCGCATGCTCGCGCACGATCTCACCGAGGACCCGGGCGAGTTCGACCGCGAGACGAGCGAAGAGGCCGGAGAGCTGCTGCGCTGGCTGGCAGACGGCAACTACATGATCCTGGGCCACACCGCGTACTCGGCCAACGAGCTGGCCAGCCCCCGCGCGCAGGTCGAGGACACCAGCGCCGAGGGTGTGCTGCGCGGTGCCGCGCGGATCTCGCCGCTGGAACTGCTGCCGGCGTTCCGCAGCGGCGCCCCGATGGTGATCTTCAAGTCGCCGTTGGTGTCGACGGTGCGCCGCTCGGCCCGCTACGACTGCGTCACCGTGATCGCTTCGGCCAAGCCGGACGCGCCCCAAATGATCCACGTGTTCCTCGGCCTGATCACCGGCACCGAGGACGGCACGGTCGGGCGGGTGCCGGTCGTGCGCCGTCGCATCGCCGAAATCCTGTTGCGCTCGGGCGTGCGCGCCGACAGCCACACCGGCCGGCGTCTGCTCGCCGCCCTGCGCACGCTGCCGCGCGACGAGCTGCTCGAGGCTCCCACCGGCGATCTGCTGCGGCTCGCCCAGCTCGTGGTCGATCGCTCCGAGAGCGGCAATGTCGGCGTGTTCGCCCGCGTGCACCTGAACCGGGACTTCGTCAGCGTGCTGGTCTACTTCCAGGCCGACCGGTTCGGCCCGGAGACGCGGCGTCGGGTGCGCGGCGTGATCACCCGGCACTGGCCCGGTGAGGTGATCGCCCGCGACGACCGCATCGTGGAGCTGGCGCTCGTCCGGATGCAGTTCCTGATCGCGGTGCGCCCCGGCACACAGCCGCCGTCCCCCAACCGACAGCTGGTCGAAGGCGAAGTCGCCCGTGCCATCCGCCGGTGGACCGATGACCTGCGCGACCTGCTCGTCAAGCGCTACGGCGAGGCCGACGGGCTCGACCTGCTCACCACGTACCAGGACGCGTTCCCCGAGGCGTACAAGGAGGACTTCGACGCGGACTCGGCGGTCGACGACCTCGCCGTGCTTCACCCGTTGCCGCACGAAGACGGCCTCGCCTTCACGCTCTACACGCCGTCCGACGAAGAGGACGCCGATCGTCGGCTCAAGGTGTTCCGCACCGGTCGACCCGTCTCGTTGGCGCGCGCTCTGCCGATCTTCACCCAGATGGGCATCGAGGTCCTGGACGAGCGGCCCTACGAACTCGAGCTCGTGGGCCGCGACGACGTGTGGATCTACGACTTCGGCCTTCGGCTGCCGGACGGCTGCGAGTTCGACGAGAAGCGTGCCGGCTACGTCATCGACGCACTGAAGCTGCTGTGGCGTGGACACCTCGAGCAGGACGGCTTCAACGCGCTCGTCGTGCGGGCGGATCTGACGTGGTGGCAGGCGAATCTGCTGCGTACGTATGCGAAGTACCTGCGTCAGGCGGGCACGGCGTTCAGTGAGGGCTACATCGAACGCGCCTTCATCGATCACCCCGACATCGCATGCGCGCTGGTCGACCTGTTCCAGGCACGCTTCGACCCCGGCCGCATCGACGACCCGACGAGCGCCGACGAGCGGGTCGAGCACATCGAGACCCAGCTCGCCGACGTGTCCAGCCTGGACCAGGATTCGATCCTGCGCTCGGTGCTCTCGCTGGTCATGGCGACGTTGCGTACGAACGCCTACCGGACCGACGACATGGGTCGCCGGCGAAGTGCGATCGCGGTCAAGCTGGATCCGCACCAGATCCCGGGCCTGCCCGAACCCCGCCCGGCGTTCGAGATCTGGGTCTACTCGCCCCGGGTGGAAGGCGTGCACCTGCGCTTCGGCTCGGTCGCGCGCGGCGGGTTGCGCTGGTCGGACCGGCGCGAGGATTTCCGCACCGAGATCCTCGGGCTGGTCAAGGCGCAGATGGTCAAGAACGCTGTCATCGTCCCCACCGGCGCCAAGGGCGGCTTCGTCGCCAAGCAACTGCCTGACCCGTCAATCGATCGCGACGCATGGCTGGCCGAGGGCGTCGCCTGCTACCGCGTGTTCATCAGCTCGCTGCTCGACGTGACCGACAACTACGTCACCGATGCCGACGGCGTGCAGACCGTGCAGCCACCGCCGGACGTGCGTCGCTACGACGCCGACGACCCATACCTGGTCGTCGCCGCGGACAAGGGCACGGCGACCTTCAGTGACATCGCCAATGGCATCGCTGCCGACTACGGCTTCTGGCTCGGCGACGCGTTCGCCAGCGGTGGTTCGGTGGGATACGACCACAAGGCGATGGGCATCACCGCCCGCGGCGCGTGGGAGTCGGTGAAGTACCACTTCCGCGAGCTGGGCATCGACACCCAGAGCCAGGACTTCACGGTTGTCGGCATCGGCGACATGTCCGGTGACGTGTTCGGCAACGGCATGTTGCTGTCCGAGCACATCCGGCTGGTGGCCGCCTTCGACCACCGGCACATCTTCCTCGACCCCGACCCCGTCGCGGCGACCTCGTACGCCGAGAGGCGTCGCCTGTTCGACCTGCCGCGCTCCACCTGGGCCGACTACGACAGATCAATGATCAGTGCCGGCGGTGGTGTCTACGCCCGCACGCTGAAGGCGATCCCGATCAATTCGCAGGTCGCGAAGGTACTCGGCCTGCCGTCCGGCGTCACCAAGCTGACCCCCACCGACCTCATTCACGCGATCCTCATCGCGCCGGTGGATCTGTTGTGGAACGGCGGGATCGGCACCTACGTCAAGGCGTCGACCGAGCCGCAGCAGGCCGCGGGCGACAAGGCCAACGATGCGCTGCGCGCCGACGGCAACCAGTTGCGGGCACGGGTCGTCGGCGAGGGTGGCAACCTCGGCCTCACCCAACTCGGCCGCGTCGAGTACGCACGGGCGGGCGGACGGATCAACACCGACGCGATCGACAACTCCGCTGGGGTCGACACGTCCGACCACGAGGTGAACCTGAAGATCCTGCTCGACAAGGCCGTGGCGGCCGGGCAGATCGACCGGGACGGGCGCAACGAGTTGCTGACGTCCGTCACCGACGATGTCGCCCGGCTGGTGCTGCGGGACAACTACGAACAGAACGTGCTGCTCGGCATGGCGCGCAAGCTCAGCCCGGCGCTGTCGTCCGTGCACCACCGGGTTATCCGGTTGCTCGAGGACGCCGGCGAACTCGACCGCGCGATCGAGTTCCTGCCGTCGGACAAGGAGTTCGAGCAGCGCGAGGCGGCCGGCTACGGCCTGGTGTCGCCCGAGAACGCGGTGCTGGTCGCGTACGCGAAGATCACGTTGATGCGCCGGATCGAGGCGAGCACGCTCCCCGACGAGCCGTGGTTCCAGCGCATGCTCGCCGGCTACTTCCCCAAGTCGATCGCGACCCGGTTCGCCGACTCGCTCGGCAGCCACCCGCTGCGCCGCGAGATCGTCACGACCGTCGTTGTGAACGACATGATCAACCGCAGCGGAACGACGTTCGTGCACCGGGCGATGGAGGAGACGGGCGCCGAGGTTGCACAGATCACCCGCGCCTACTCGGTGGTGCGCGAGATCTTCGGTCTCCAGAAGTTGTGGGCCGACATCGAGGCGCTCGACAACAAGGTGTCGACCGAGGCGCAGCACGCGGCGTACCAAGAGATCCGCCGCCTCATCGACAGAGCGACCCGATGGTTCGTCGACGTGCGCTTCCCGATCTCTGATGTCGCGGCAGAGATCGAGCGGTTCGGACCGACGCTGGTCGAACTCGCGCCGCGGATCACCTCGTTGGTGCGGGGCGCCGAGTTGGCCGAGATGGAGTCGGAGTCGCTGCGGCTCTCGGCACTCGGGCTGCCGCGCGAACTGGCCCAGCATCTCGCGGAACTGCTCAGCACGTTCCTGCTGCTCGACGTCGTCGAGATCGCCAATGCGAGCGCGCACTCGGCGGCGGAGATCGCCGAGTTGCACTTCGCGCTGTCGAACCAGTTCTACGTCGACGAGATGCTCACCGGCATCACCGGCCTGCCGCGTGACGACCGCTGGTCGACGCTGGCTCGTGCGGCGATGCGCCACGACGTGTACGCGGCGCTTTCGGCGATCACCACGTCCGTGCTGCGCAACACCGACGACTCACTCTCACCGGACGAGCGCACCGCGGAGTGGACTGCGCAGAACCCTGAACGGGTCGAGCGCGCGCGCAGCACCGTGCGTGCCGCGCTCGACCGCGACACAGTCGATCTGGCGACGTTGTCAGTGGCGCTGCGGGTGATGCGCGCGCTTCCCAGTTGATCTCTCCGCCGGGATTCGGCGTCGGCACCGGGTCGGTCAGCGGATGGCGATGCGCGCCCAGACGCGCTTGCCGCGTGCGGTGCGGTCGAAGCCCCAGTCGCTGCACAGCGCCTCGACGATCGCGAGGCCACGCCCGCTCGGGGCGTCCGGCGCGGCGATACGCATTATCGGCAGCCGGTCGCAGCGGTCTTCCACGGTGATGCACACCACATCGCTCAGCACCACCCAGTACACGTCGAGATCCTCGCGGTCCACCGGCGCGCAGTGCCGGATCGCATTGCCGAGAATTTCGCTCAGCACGAGGGTCGCGTCGTCGATCACATCCGGCGGCACGCCCCACATCTCGAGTTCGACGGCCAGTTCGCGACGGACGGTGGCGACGCTCGCCGGCTCCTGCCGGACCAACATCCCACCCATCACGACACCCTCCTTTCAGGACGCGACCGGCGAACGCGCGCGGGCAATACCACAGTCGTTCCCCTGCTGGCCAGGGTCGTAACTGATTTTGGGCCGGTGTGACCAGAATCGAACGTCATCCGCCGAGCTGGGCGATGACCTCGGCGGGACGGTCGGTGATGATCGTGTCGACGCCGAGTTCGCGCACGAAATCGACTTCGTGGGGTTCGTTGACGGTCCATACGAACACCCGGTTCCCCCGGCTGTGGGCCCGCTCGACGAACGCCGGATCGGCCTGCAGCAGGTGCAGCCCGGGGCCCGCGATCGCCACACCCGGGGGCAGGAAACCGTCCCGCAGGGCGGGCAGGCGTCGTTCCAGCAGCAGCACCGTCGCGACGTCGGGCGCAAGCAGCCTCACCCGGCGTAACGCCGTGGGCGCGAAGCTCATCACCACCACGCGGCTGTCCATGTCGGCGGGCTGGCGCAGGGAGTCCGGCGGACCGGGCCGGCCGGACCAGCCGAAGCGCGCAAGCAGCTCCACGAGCTCCTTCTCGACCAGCCCGCCGTACCGGGTGGGGTGCTTGGTCTCGATCAGCAGCCGGACGGGCCGCTCGGCGTCGGCGACCAGTTGCAGCAGCCGCTCGAGCGTGAGCACCCGCCCGTTCTCGCCGAGGTCGGGAGCCACTCCGGCGAGGTACGGGGAATCGCCGATCAGCTCGTCCGCCGCGCCGGGCAGGTCGACGCGCCAGGACGTGAAGTCGAGTTCTTTGAGCCTGTCGAGGGAGTACTCGCTGACCACGCCGCTGCCGTCGGACGTGCGGTTGACCGTGCGGTCGTGCACGCAGACGAGATGGCCGTCGCGGGTCAGCCGCACGTCGCATTCCAGGCCGTCGGCGCCCGCCTCGATCGCGGAGACGTACGAGGCCAGGGTGTGTTCGGCGACGGCCGAGGACGCGCCGCGGTGGGCCACCACGAACGGTCGCCGCGGCGCTTCGACGGCGATGCGTCTCCAACGCGGCCTCACCAGGAAATCGTCCCCCGTCCCGGCGGTGGTGTCGTGTCGACGCGCGGACGAAGCGGCTGCCACGGCGATGCCACCTATGCCACCTATGCCACCTATGCCACCTACGGCACCTACGCCACCCGCGGCGCCGCGCCGTCCTCGCTGACCATCGGTCGTCCGGCGCTGGTCCACGCCAGCATGCCGCCGTCGAGGTTCACCGCGTCGTAGCCGTGCTGGTTCAACCACGCCGTCACCTGTGCCGAGCGGCCACCCATCTTGCAGACGACCACGATCGGGACGCCGCTTTCCAGGTCCTCGGAAAGGCTGACGTGCTGCGGCACCTGGAACATCGGTACGTGCCGGGCGCCCTCGATGTGCCCGGCGGCCCACTCGTCCGGTTCACGCACGTCGAGCAGCACCGCCTCGGTGGGCACGTCGTTGACGGTCACGGTCGGGATATCGCCAGGCAGCATCCGTCCACCCTATTTGAGCAGCTTGGACAACCGACGGTCGGCAAGCTCGCGGCCATCGGTCTGGCAGGTCGGGCAGTACTCGAAGTGCTTGTCCGCGAAGGAGATCGAACGTACGGTGTCGCCGCACACCGGACACGGCAGGCCGGCCCGCGCGTGCACCCGGAGCCCGCTGCGCTTCTCCCCCTTCAGCGTCGCCGCCTTCTGTCCGACCGAGCGCTGCACTGCGTCGGTGAGCACGCTGTGCATCGCCTCGTGCAGTCGCGCGATCTCGGCACCGTTGAGCTTGGTCGCGTTCTTGAACGGTGAGAGCTTGGCGACGTGCAGGATCTCGTCGGAGTAGGCGTTGCCGATGCCGGCGATCACCGACTGCTCGGTGAGGGTGCCCTTGAGCTGGCCGCTGTGTGCGCCGAGGATTTCGGCGAGTTCGGGCTCGGTGATCGACAACGCGTCAGGGCCGAGGCGGGCAACCCCCGCAACCTCGTCGATCTCGCGGACGAGGTAGACCGCGAGCCGCTTCTGCGTGCCCATCTCGGTCAGATCGAAGCCGGACACCGGCCCCTCGGGAAACTCCGGGGCGAGGTGCAGTCGGAACGCGAGCGGGCCCTTGCCGGGACGTGGTGGGGCGGCCGGCAGCGAATCGCGCCATTGCAACCAGCCGCCGCGGGCAAGGTGGATGACCAGGTGCAGCCCGTCGAAGTCGAGGGACAGGAACTTGCCGTGGCGCGATGCGTCGTTGATCACCGCACCCTGGAGCGCGGACAGCGGCGGGTCGAAGGTCTTCACCGCGCTGAACGCTGCGACGTCGGCACGCTGGACGGCGCGGCCGACCGCGCGTTCGCGGAGGAAGGACGCGAGGGCTTCGACCTCGGGTAGCTCGGGCACGGGCGGATCAGGCGGTGGTGGCGAGCTTGTCGAGCGGGAACTGCACTCCGGTGGTCGCGTGGCAGCGGTACCCGTTCGGAACCTTGGCGAGGTACTGCTGGTGGTAGTCCTCGGCGTAGAAGAATTCGCCGGCCGGAGCGATCTCGGTGGTTGCCTTGTCGTAGCCGAGATCGAGCAGCGTCTGACTGAACACAGCCTTGGCCTTTTCGGCGATCTCCCGCTGCGACTCGTTCGTGTAGTAGATCGCCGAGCGGTACTGCGTGCCGATGTCGTTGCCCTGACGCATTCCCTGGGTCGGGTCGTGCACCTCGAAGAATGTCGCCACGAGCATGCCGTAGCTGACTTGCTTCGGGTCGAAGACCACCAGCACCGCTTCGGTGTGCCCGGTCAGGCCGGAGCACACCTCCTCGTAGCTCGGGTGCGGCGTGTAGCCGCCGGCGTAGCCGACCGCGGTCGTCCACACCCCGGAGAGCTGCCAGAACACCTCCTCGGCGCCCCAGAAGCATCCGAGTCCGAAGATCGCGGTCTCCAAGCCCTCCGGGAACGGCGGCTGGATCGGGTGTCCGGTCACGTAATGGTTGGTCGGGATGGTGAACGCGTAATCGTCGCGACCGCGCAGCGCACGGTCCTGCTCGACGAGGTCTGCCTTATGGCGCGAGAACAGCATGACGTCAAGGCTACGAGCGGGTGGTGACGGCTGCCAACGAGCGTCGCAGCGGTCCGGCACGGCGTAGCCTGTGAACCATGACGCAGTGGGGCCTCGACACCCTCTTCAACCCGGCCAAGCGCCACATGGACGAGGAGAAGCGGCGGCTGCAGGCTACCCGCGAGGAGATCGGTGATTCCTCCGGCGGCAAGCGCATAGATCTCGAATCCGGCAAGGTCACCATCCGCCGCGCGTCCAAGTCGGAACCGGGCGACGACAGCGCCGAAACCGACGACGTCGATGACAGCGCAGAAACCGCGGCAGAAGAGGGTCCCGCTGCCGCTGCCGCTGCCGCTGCCGCTGCCGCTGACGAGACCGATTCCGAGCACCCGGCACCGAGCTGAACCCGGCTATGCGGCCGACCCGGCCCAGGTGACTGCCGGCGGACATGACGAAGCCCCCGGCAGGCGGGGGTTCCACCGGGGGCTTCGTACGTGGTTCGACCGACTGCAGTGGTGAGCGGGGGTTTCACCGCTGCGTCCTTGTCTTGTGTCGTTCGCCCGATAAGCGGGGGTTTCATCGCAGCCAACGACAAGGATTCAGTTGTGCCGGCCAGGCCGGGGACTTGCTTCGCTGAATCTCACTTCGGCGTTTCGTCTCTGTGAGGCCCTGCGATAGCTATATCTTGCTGTTAGATCGGCGTGAGGTCAAGCTGCTTCTGAAGCATCCACGAAGAAACACTGATGCGCTCGGACGGAGATATCAACTCCGCCGGATCCGTTGTGATCGACCTCTTGAGCGACGAAATCCGTAGGTTCAACAGCGCGGAAGATGTCCGATTCGCGCAGTTCAGAGTTCAATAGTCGAATTGTCATTGGCTTCATGGCGTGACATCGACGACTTGCGGATCGTGATCGCTGGCCTGGTCCGAGTACTCGGCGTTCACGTGCACGACCTGGTAGTGCCACGGACGGGCGTCGGCCGAACCGCCGAGCAGGATGTGGTCGAGCACCTGCGATACGCCGTTGTAGACGTAGGTGTAGCGCTGATCGACCGGCAAAGTCGTGATCAGGTCGGTGAGGATGGGCGCAGCCGTGCCCGATGCCGACCCCGTGGTCAGCACCCGCAACGCGGGACTGAACTGGTAGTCGTTGAGGTCACCGACGACGACCACGTCGGCGTTGCGGTCGATGGAAAGGATCGACCGGACGAAGTCGTGCACCGCGGCGGCCTGCCCGGCGCGCTGGGTCTCCGAGGACCGTTGCGGGTACTGGTAGCGCCCGTCGGCGTCCTGGTCACCGCCCTTGGAGTCGAAGTGGTTGGCGATCACGAAAACGTCCTTGCCGCCGAAGCGGAACTGCCCGACCAGGGGCTTGCGACTGTCGGTCCACACCGGGTTGGTCGCGTCGATGCGTCCGGGCGACAACGTCAGGGCCGGCCGTCCGCGCGATTTCACCACCTCGGTGGCGGTGGTCGAACGGTCGACGCTAGCGTCGCCGGCGTCGACGAAGCTGACCCGGTCCGGGTTGTAGAGGAAGACCACGCGGATGTTGCCGCCGGGCTGGCCGCCGTCCTGATCGTTGACCGGGTCGACCTCGCGCCAGGCATAGCGCGGACCGTGTGCGGCGACGACCGCGTCCGTCAGCTTCTGCAGCGTGGTGGACGCGTCGACCGCCCCGTCGTCGGTGGCGCCGGTGTTGTCCTGCACCTCTTCCACGGCGATGATGTCGGGCGTCGCCAGGTTCGTCACCACGCCGTCGGCGAGGCGGGCGAACTTCGAGTCCGGGTCGCTCGGGGCCAGGTTCTCGACGTTGTACGTCGCGATCGACAGCTGCTTCGCAGCGCCGGGAGTGGCCACGACAGGCACGAGGCCGCCCTTGTGCACGGTGCCCATCGTGCTCGCGACGAGGGTGTACCCCCCGAATGCGGAGTAGTCGATCGGGCCGACCGTGGCGCCCTGGTACGAGTCGCCGACGTCGACCGCCGGGGTGCCGTCAGGGGTGATGATCTCGAGCCGACCGGACGGCGTGGCGTTCTCGGCCAGCAACTCGGCGCCGCCGCGGTACGTGCGGGCCTGGTCCGGCTTGGTGGTCACGTACTGCTCGCCGAAGCTGTTGCTCGGCCCGACGACGGGGACGTCGTCCACCTGCACCCGCATACCTTCCAGCGACTCCCAGAAGTCCAACGCGGAGCGCGACGGTGTGACCGGCGTGGATTCGATGTCGCTGCCGCCGAGGTCGGGTGCGTAGGTGTCGGGCACCGACGTCGGCGTGATCACGACCGGCGCGGGCAGCGGGTTGCCGGAGCTGAGCACGGTGACGGTGGGCGATCCGATCTCGGTCACCGACAGCACCGACGAGTCGCTGCCCGGGTAGTACTCGCTGACCGTGCCGGAGACCAGGACGGAATCGCCGGCGGCAACCGTCGGCGTCCTGCCCGTGTAGACGAACACGCCCTCGCTGGTGGCCGGGTCGGAGTCGGGGTCGGGATCTTGGATCCAGAAGCCGCTCGACCCGCTGGTGCGCACAGCGGTGACGACGCCCGGGACGTTCGTGACGGCCTGCTTCGCCTGCGGGGAGAGCCAGCCGCCGCCCTGGATGTCGTGGATGCGCAGCGGGCCGGGCTCGGGCGGAGCGGAGGTGGTGCTGCCCGTCGGCGTGGGAGCGCCGGCGGTGAAGTCGGTGGCGTTGTCGTCGGTGTCCGGACCGGCTCGGCGGCCGGCTGAGGTGGTGTTGCTCAGCATCGGCGCTGCGTTGCCCTCGTGCACCACCGCGGTGCCGTAGCCGACGAGATCGACGACGTTCGGGTCGGCCGCGCAGTCTGTCGCGGTCTTGCAGGAGAGCGCGGTCGTGGACCGGACCAGCGCCACGGTGCCGCTCAAGCCGCTCAGGTTGATGCTGCCCGAGACCTGGCTCGCGGGCAGGTTCGCGCCGGTGCTGCCGGAATTCGCCTCCGAGATCAGGTAGTTGTCCGCGGGCCCGATCGACCCGGTGAGTGCGGTGACCTGCCAGCTCGCGGTGGGCGAGGCGCTGGCGGGCAGGTACTGCACCGACCAGCCGCTCACGTCCTGTGTGGCGGCGCCGCGGTTGGCGAGCTCGATGAAGTCCGCGTTGTAGGTGGCCCCGGAGTTGCCCCCGCCGCCGTACACCTCGGACAGCACGGCACCGGCCGACGGTGTGGCGCCGGCGGGTGAGGTGACGCCGGTGGCGACCGCGGTGACAAGTGCGGCGGCCGAAACGGCCGAAAGCAAGGCGGTGGCATGCAGGGCGGCGACGCGGCGCGGCATGGGGGCTCCCTCGGTGTAACGGACGCAACGTGCGATCGTGGTGGATCATCGCGTCAGCGATCGCCGTCGAAATGACGCGCGACTGAACTTAGCGGGCATAGTCGACAAACACACAGAGGCGGCCCCGACCGGTTCAAGTCGCCCCGGCGCTGGATGCGAGGGTGGACCGATCGGAGTGCGGACAAACTTGGAGGCGCTGTGCGGGTGCTACTGATCGGGCCGCCCGGATCGGGTAAAGGCACCCAGGGCGAGCGCCTGGCAGCCCGGCTAGGAGTCGAGCACATCGCGGCCGGTGAGCTGTTACGCGCCGAGGTCGCCGCGCGGTCCGAGATCGGGCGGCAGGTCGAGACCCTGCTCGCCCGGGGCGATCTCGTCCCGGACGAGACGGTCATCGCGCTCGTCCTGCCGAAGGTGGTCGAGGCGGCCAAGGCCGGCGGCTACCTGCTCGACGGGTTCCCGCGTTCGGTCGACCAGGCGCAGGAGGCCCGCAAGCTCGCCGACCAGGCCGGCGCCGGACCCGACGCCGTGGTGTACCTCGACGTCGCCCGGGACGAGCTGATGCGCCGCATCCTGGTGCGCGCCCAGGAGCAGGGGCGTACCGATGACAACGAGGAGACGGTCGCGAACCGACTCCAGGTGTTCGACGAGGCGACGCGTCCGCTCGTCGAGTACTACCGCAGTCGCGGCTTGTTGCACATGATCGACGCCGCGCACCAGGCGGAAACGGTCACGACCGCGATTCTCGACTCCCTCGGCGTCCACTCCTGACGCACTGTCAGCCGGACGGGTCGGATCAGACGTCGGCCAGGCTGTCGAGGGCGAAGTCGTCGTTCTGGCCCGGCTGCGCGACCATCCCCAGGTCGCGCTCGTACTTGTCGATGGCCTCCTCGATCGGACCGTCGAAGGCCAGCCCGGTGCCGTCCAGGTACAGCCCGCGGTCGCAATAGCGCTTCAGCGCGCCCTCGCCGTGAGACACCATGAACAGCGTCGTGCCCCCCTCGAGCAGGGAATCGATGCGCTTGAGGCACTTCGCCTTGAAGGCCTTGTCGCCGACCGCGAGCACCTCGTCCACCAGAAGGATCGGCTCGGACAGCCGCGACACGACCGAGAACGCCAGGCGAACTTTCATGCCGGACGAGTAGTGCTTGAACGGCGTGTCGAGGAAGTCGCCGATCTCGGAGAACTCGACGATCTCGGGGAAGGCGTCGTCGATCTCCTCCTCGGACATCCCGTGCAGGCCGGAGACATAGCGGACGTTCTCGCGACCGCTCAGTTCGCCCTCGAAACCGCCGGTGAGAGCGATCAGCGGGGCGACGCCGGCGTGGACGCTGACTTCGCCCTCGTCCGGGATGAGGACGCCGGCGATGAGTCGCAGCATGGTCGACTTTCCGGCGCCGTTACGGCCGACGACGCCGATGGACTCGCCGGGCGAGATGTCGAAAGAGACGTTGCGGAACGGCCAGAACTCGCCAGGGGCATTGGTACCCGGACCGAGCGAACCCTTGAACAGCAGATCACGCAGGCTGCGTTTGCGGCGGCGGTTCTTCGCGAACGACACGCCCACGTTGCGGACGCTGATGATCGGATCGGGCGGCTGTGTCACTCAGATCTCCTTGAGGACCTGGCTCTCGAACCGGGTGAACACCCACACCCCGGCCGAGAACAGGACGACGATCCAGACGATGGCAACGATCACCGAGCGCCAGTACAGCTCCTGCGGGAAGAAACTCGCCCGGGACAGCGTAAGGAAGCCGGCCAGCGGGTTGTAGGCCGCGAAACCGCGCAGGTTCTTCGGAACGTCCTGGATGCTGTACAGCACCGGCGAGCAGTAGAACAGGAAGCGCAGCACGATCGGAATCAGCCGGTCGATGTCGCGCACCAGCACGCTCAGCACCGACAGCGCGAGGCCGATGCTCATCACCAGCCCGAAGCACAGCAGCATCGCGAGCGGCAGGAACACGATGTAGATCGTCGGTGGCTTTCGGTACGCGATCGCGAACAGCGCCACGACCGGCAGGCTGTAGACGTACTCGACGCCCTTCGACAGCGCGACGCGCACCACCCACAGCTCGCGCGGCACGCTGCTGGAGCGCACCATCTGGGCTTCGGAGCGCAGCGCCTTGGCGGTGGAGGTGACGCCTTGCTGGAACCAGGCCATGATCATCTGACCCATGACCAGGAAGAGGATGTACGGCGGATAGCCGACGTGCCGATGGAAGATCTGGGTGAAGATGAACCAGAACACCAGCGCCATCAGCAGCGGGTCGAGCACCGACCATAGGTAGCCGAGCGCCGATCCCGCGTAGCGGACCTTGAGGTCCCGGTGCACCAGCAGCGTCAGGATCCGGCGGTAGTCCCACACCCGGCGAATGCGCTGCGTCGTCGGGATCGCGCCGCTTGTTGTGCTGAAACCGCCTGGACGGGTCCGCACGCCGACAGAGGTCACCTACTGACTCCATTCGTGACGGTTTCCGACACCTTCATACCCGTCCAACGCATCGCGTGGTCAATTTGTCGCCGTGGGTACGTCGATGCGGTAGTGCTGTCGGGGCTTCGCCGCTGTGAGCGGGCCAACCATGGATGCTACGAGTGTGCAGATACGTGCAGTCGGTACCCCCTTCTAGGTTCCACAGAAGAGCTCCCGACCACTTGTTACTCTGATATGAGTAACGCAACTTTGAGTAACGACGAGGTGACGCGATGCCGAACCCGTACCACTACGGTTCCCCGGTCACCGGTGACCAATTCGCGGGTCGACACACCGAGGTGCACGCCCTGGTCGATCGTATGCGCGACGGGATCAATGTGGTGGTTGTCTCACCGCGTCGCTACGGAAAGACCTCACTGCTCAAGCGCGCAGCCCAGATCACGACCGAGGACGGCGCGGCGGTGGTGTCGGTGACCGCGATGGGCGTGGCGGATCTTCGCTCGTTCGCCGCGCAGCTGATCGCCGGCGTCTACGCCGCCAAGGGCGGCAAGTGGCACAGGGCACGGCAGGCCGTCCCCGAGTTCCTGAAGCGGCTGCGCGTGACCCCGACCATCACCTTCGACGGCGACCGGCCGACCTTCGGTCTGACCGCCCAGCTGTCCACGGCCGACCTGGATTCGGTGCTCGCGGATGTCTACGAGTTGCTGTCCGAGCTGTCCGCACGCAGGCCGGCCGCGTTGATCGTCGACGAGTTCCAGGACGTGCTCAACATCGGCACGCACCTGCCGGCGCTGTTCAAGTCGCTCGCCGACCAGCACCCGGACGTCGCGCTGGTGGTCGCCGGGTCGAAGCGACACATCATGGAGCAGTTGGTGCTCGACGCGACCGCCCCGCTGTACGGGATGACGACCCGCATCGCGTTGGCACCGATCCCCGACGCCGAGATGAGTGATTTCCTCGTTCGCCGTGCCGGTGTCGGGGACAAGGAGCTGCCGGTTGCGGTCGCGGACCGGATCGTGGCGCTCGCCGGTCCGGTCCCGAACGACATCCAGTACCTCGCCTACGAGGTGTACGGCGCGGCCGGACGGACGATCACCGACCGGGACGTCGACGAAGGCATCCGGCTGGCCGTCGAGCACGAGGCGGACTTCAACGCCTGGCGCTTCGACGCGCTCTCGCCGGGGCAACGCCGGGTGCTCAAGCAGTTGGCGCAGTCACCGACCGCGCAGCCGTACAGCGACGACTTCCGGCGCGAGGTGAACGCACGCAGCCCGGGCGGGTTGCGCAACGCGGTTCGTCCGTTGATCGACCAGGATCTCGTCGCGATGGTCGACGGCGCGTACCGGGTGACCAGCCCGTTCTTCGCACAGTGGCTGCGCTCGCAGCCGTGATCGAGGCCTGCTAGCGCCGGGCCTCGATGAGGTGGCGGGTCGAGTGCGCGACGAACAGGCCGTCGGCCCGGTCGCCCAGACCTCGAGCCGCGCGACGGCTGGAAATATGTTGCACCTACTTTGGTCCGCCCCTGCCAGGACCTGTGCCCCTGTGACCCTTCCTCGGTCGGAGAGAACGTGGCGAAGTACGACCTCGACTATGCCCGCCGCCCTCTGCAGGCGCTGGTGGGAGGAGGCGGCAATGACCACAGGATTCCTCGCAACGACCTCCCCCGGCCGGGTGATGCGGCGCGACGTCGGCCGCTGGTGGTGGGCACCGTTGGTGGCGGCGTTCATCTGGTTCGTCATCGCCTGGCTGGTGCTGCGTGCGGACTACACGGCGCTGACCACGGTCGGCATCATCGTCGGTGTTGCGTTCCTGGTCGCGGCAGTCAACGAAATCGCGTTGGCCGCGGTCATGGAAGGCGGGTGGGCTGTCTGGCACGTCGCGCTGGCAGTGTTCCTGTTCCTGGGCGCGCTGTGGGCCTTCATCCGCCCGGTCAACACCTTCTTCGCGCTCGCATCGGTGCTCGGACTGCTGTTGCTGCTGCAGGGACTGTTCACGATCATGCGCGGCGTCGCGCTGCGGGACCAGACCGAGTACTGGTGGCTGGACCTCGTCGGCGGCGGGCTGGTCACGTTGCTCGGATTCTGGGTCTCCACGTCCGACGGGGTCTGGAATCTCGGAAGTCGCGCAGCGTTCATCCTGCTCTGGGTCGGGTTCATGGCGATCTTCCGCGGGATCTCGGACATCGGCCTGGCGTTGTCGCTGCGCCGGTTCGCCCACGAGGCACAAGGGCTCAGCACACCCTCTCCGCAGGCAGGTGCGGCGGCGGCCACAGGCTAGCTGTTCTGACCACGGACGAATCCAGCCGTACGGACTATTTGGAGGCACCGGTGAAATCACTGTCTGACCAGCTGAACGACTTGGCCGAACACGCCAAGCAGGCCGAGGACGTTGCCGCGGCCACGCGCGCGAAGAACCGGGAAGCGCTGGACAGCCAGCGTGAGCAGCTCAAAGCGAAGATCGACCAGGAAAAGGCAACGGCGACGTCGAACGCGGCAGCGACCAAGGACGACGCCCACGCGTGGTGGGACCAGATGCGCGACGACATCAACGACCGGCTCACCGAACTGCGTAACAAGCGTGACCAGCACCACGCCGAACGCGACATCAAGCACGCGGAGCATCGGGCAGAAGACGCCGAGCTGAACGCATCCGACGCCATCGACTTCGCCGAGTGGGCGATCGATCAGGCCGAGTACGCCGTCGTCGACGCCGCCCTCGCGCGCGCCGACAGCGACTATCTAGCGGCCGCAGGGGCCAGCGGCACATAGCGCGGCCGGGCTCGTCCTGTCACGACCGCTTTCGGTCGAGGTACTCCAGCACCTCGTCGGCGGCCTTCTCGACCTGCCCGTGACCGTTCTGGGACGCCCGCTGCTTGGCGTGGATCAGAGCTGCGCGGTTCACCTTCTTGAAGTCGCCGTACGGAAACGCGTAGCGGCCCTTGGTGCCCTCTGATGCGTCTGCGTTGATGCCCAGATGCCAGCGGGTGAACTCGTCGAAGCTGTCCTTGTCGATCTCCTGGTTGGCGTCGTCGGCGGACGGCGCCGCCTCGGACCATTCCGTCTTGTCGTCGTAGGCGCCCTGGTCGATCAGCTTGCGGGCGTGCTTGACGGCCTCGTCGTTCACTGAGTACTTGGTAGCCATGCCAGGTGCTTACCCAGCTGCGGGCTGCAACGGATCGCCTCCCGGCGGTGTCAAATCGGTGACTGGATGCGTGAGGGACAAGGAGACCTGTCATGCGTACCTATCTCGCCGGCTCGCTCGCCGCGGTACTGGCCGCTCTCGGACTCGCCGTGACCGCCGCACCGGCGGATGCGGCCCCCGTCCCCCAGTGCAAAGGAGCGCTGCTGAGGATCACCCACGGCATGCCGGACGCCGGCATGGGCCACGGCTTCCTGGTGCTGCGGTTCCGCAACATCAGCCAGCGGACGTGCGCGCTGCGCGGCTACCCCGGACTGGACGCGCTGCGTAGGAACGGCACCGTGCTCGCGCATGCGAAGCGCACCCTGCACGGTCAGACCGGGGCCAGGCGAGTCAGCACGATCGTGCTCCAGCCGAACCGCGTCGCATCGGCGTCGGTCGAATGGTCGAACTTCAACACCACAACCGCGGGGTCCTGCGCGAACTCGCACTCGATCGCCGTCACCGCGCCCAACACCTTCCGCACGGTGCACTTCAGGGTGTCCGTCACCAGGTGCGACCTACAGATCCACCCGGTCGTGAAGGGCCGATCCGGTCGGAATCTCCCGCGCGCTGTTACCGCTGCGCGGCCCTGAGAATGTGTGGGCAAGGGGGGAGTTGAACCCCCACGTCCTTACGGACACACGGACCTGAACCGTGCGCGTCTGCCATTCCGCCACTTGCCCGGCTCGCCCGCGAACGGGCGCATGACAACGCCGGAAACGGTAGCACGAGCCTCCCCGCAGCCGGTGCGCGCGCCCGCCGGACCTGAGGCCACGGACGCACCGTTTTGCGGCCCTGCGTAAGGCGCCCACTAGAATCCGTTGCTACGCACACGGGTGTGCCGATGCCTCGTGCGCCCGACCGTCCAGCGACCACGCAGGGGTGAGGAGGTAGGAGGCCGTGAGCCTGGCGCAGCGGTTCGAACGCCGCCTCGAGGGCATGGTCGGTGGCGCCTTCGCCCGCGTGTTCAAGGGCCAGGTGGAGCCGGTCGAGGTCGGTACCGCTCTGCAGCGCGAGGCATCCGACCGCAAGAACGTGATGGGCAACGGGCAGATCATGTGCCCGAACCGCTACCGCGTCACCCTCTCCTCGTCGGACTACGAGCGACTGGCGCCCTGGGAGGCACAGCTCACCGCCGCCCTGGCCGAACTCGTCCAGGAGCACTTGGACGAGAACCGGTGGGTCACCATCGGTGACATCGAGGTCTACCTGGCGCGCGACGACGAACTGCACACCGGCGTGTTCGGGGTGGCCTCGCGGATGGAGTCCAACGCGCCGCCGCGACGCCGTCCCCACGACTCGCTGTCGCTGCCCGTCATGCCCGGTGTCGCTCCCGGTGACTACCGCCAGCAGCCGCAGAGCTACCCGGTGCCGCAGCAACAGCAGCAGCAGTACGAACGCCCCCAGCCGGAACCGACGCCGCCCCCGTACAGCCCGCCGCCGCAGCCCCAGCGCCAGACGCGGGCCGCACTCGTCGTCGACTCCACCAACCAGCACTTCGAACTGCGCCACGGCAGCAACGTGATCGGACGCGGCTCGGACTCCGACCTGCAACTTCTCGACCAGGGCGTCTCCCGAAGGCATCTCGACGTGCAATACGACGGCCAACGCGCCACGATCTACGACCTCGGTTCGACCAACGGCACCACCGTGAACGGCCACGAGGTCGGCAGCCACATGTTGCGGCACGGCGACGTCGTGCGGATCGGCCACACGCGGATGGTCTTCAATCAGGACAACGCGTGAATTCGGCTCTCGCCCTGCAGGTCATGCGGTTCGGGTTCCTCGCACTGCTGTGGCTGTTCGTGTTCGCGGCCGTCCGCGTCATCCGCGGCGACCTGCGCACCAGTGGTCAGGCCCGCGTCGCCACTCCACCGGCTCGGCGCCGCGGCTCGAAGGCCGCGCCGCAGTCCGGCTCGTCGGGGAACAACGGTCGGCCCACCCAACTCGTCGTCACCGAGGGCGGTCTGCAGGGCACGCGGATCGGCCTGACCGGTGCGCCCGTGCTGATAGGTCGGGCCAACGACTCGACGCTGGTGCTGACCGACGACTACGCCAGCACCCGTCACGCGCGGATCAGCCTGCAGGACGGCATGTGGCTCGTCGAGGACCTCGGCTCGACCAACGGCACTTATCTCGGCCATCGAAAACTCGACGGGCCGGTCCCGATGGAGATCGGCGTCCCGCTACGCATCGGCAAGACGGTTCTGGAGCTGCGTTAGTGGTTCTCTCCCTGCGCTATGCAGTGCGTTCCGACCTCGGCCTGGTCCGGGGCAACAACGAGGACTCCGTGTACGCGGGTCCCCGGCTACTCGCGATCGCGGACGGCATGGGCGGGCACGCGGCGGGCGAGGTCGCCAGCAAGATCGTGATCGGGACGATGGAGCCGCTCGACGACGACCGGGTGCCCGGCGACCTCATCGCTGCATTGCGTGGGGCCGTGTTCGAGGCCAACCACCGCATCGCCGACGCCGTCGAGCACGACGGCGAGCTGGACGGCATGGGCACGACGTTGACCGCACTGCGCTTCGCCGGCTCGCAGGTGGCGCTCGTCCACGTCGGCGACTCGCGGGCATACCTGCTGCGCGACAGCACGCTCACCCAGATCACGCACGACGACACCTACGTCCAGTACCTCGTCGACACCGGCAAGCTCACCGAGGATGAGGCCAAGGACCACCCGCGCAAGTCGGTGATCCTGCGTGCCCTGCGCGGCGCCGAGGTCGACCCGGACGTGTCGATCCGCGAGTCGCACGCAGGCGACCGGTACCTCCTCTGCTCGGACGGCCTGTCCGACGTGGTGTCCGTCGAGACCATGGCCGAGGCGCTGCGCATCCCGGATCCGCAGGAATGCGCCGATCGCCTGGTCGAGCTCGCGTTGCGCAGCGGCGGCCCCGACAACGTGACGGTGATCGTCGCCGACGTCGTCGACCCCCGCCCCGGCGAGGTCGTCGACGACGTTCCCGTCCGCGACGGTGCCTTCGTCGACGCTGCGGCCGCCGAATCGTCGCCGCACGACAGCCCGGCCGAGCGGGCCGCCGCCATGTCCCGTCCGGCCCGGCAGCCCGACAAACCGCCGGAGCCCGCCAAACGACGCGGCCGCTGGAAGACCCCGGCGATCATCGTCGGCATCCTCGTGCTGATCTTCGCGGCGCTCGGCGGCACCTACGCGTGGGCACAGACGCAGTACTACGTCGGACGGGCGGGCAACGAGGTCGCGATCTATCAAGGCGTCAACGCGGCGTTCGGTCCGATCAAGTTCTCCGAGGTGTACCGCAACACCGACCTGAAGATGACCGACCTCAACTCGGCGTGGCGCTCGCAGGTCGAAGGCGGGATCACGGCCAGCAGCAAGTCCGATGCCTACCGCATCATCGAGCGGCTGCACCACGAGACGCTGCCGGTATGCGCCCCGCAGACGCCCACCCCGACGCCCACTTCGTCGGCATCCACACCACGAACGCTGTCCGCAACCGAGTCGGCGACCCAGCAGCCTGCGAAGTCGGATTCGACATCGAGCCGAACGCGGCGCACCAGCGCGCAGCCGGCCCGCACCACATCGCACGCACCGGCACACAGCTCGGTGCACGCCGCGCCGCCCGCGCCGACCCACTCGTCCGCGATCAGGCCGAAGACCACGGCGGCGAGCACGCCGAAGCCGGGTCGGCTCACCGGAACAGCGACCAAGGTCGCGTCCAACCCGCCGTCCAGCGCGCCTTCGAGCCCGTCCGGGCCGTCGATGACCGACACCAGCCCGACGGTCCCCAGCCCCTCGTCCACGTCCGAATGTCGGCGGCCACGATGACCCAGGCGCTCAAGACCCCCACTCGGCGCAACGCCGAGCTGCTGATGCTCATCTTCGCGGTGTTCATCGTCGTCGCGGCGGAGGCGGCGGTCGAAGCCGCACAGAACGGCGCGTTCTCCACGCGGCTGATCACCTACGCGGCCGTGCCGATCGTCATCGGCGTCATCACGCACCTCGTGATCCGCAAGATGGCGCCGTATGCCGATCCGTTGCTGCTGCCGATCGCGGTGCTGCTGAACGGGCTCGGCCTGGTGATGATCCATCGGCTCGACGAGGGACTGAGCCAGCAGGCCAAGGACCTCGGCGAGACGTACTCCGACTCCGCGCCGACCCAGGTGTTGTGGACAGCCATCGGGGTCGCGCTGTTCATCGCGCTGATCATGCTGATCCGCGACCACCGCTCGCTGCAGCGCTATGCCTACACGCTGGCTCTGATCGGCCTGGTCTTCCTGCTGCTGCCCGCGCTGCTGCCCGCCCGGTTCAGCGAGGTGAACGGCGCGCGCATCTGGATCCGGCTCGCCGGCTTCTCGATCCAGCCGGGTGAGTTCGCCAAGATCCTGTTGACGATCTTCGGCGCCGCGTACCTGGTGGCCAAGCGCGACGTCCTGGCGCTTGCCGGCCGCCGGATCGGCTTCTCCCTCGGCAAGCGGTTCTTCGGCTTCGACCTGCCCCGCGGCCGCGACTTCGGCCCGCTGTTGTTCGCCTGGTTGCTCTGCATCGCGGTGCTGGTGCGCGGACACGACCTCGGCACGTCGCTGATGTTCTTCGGCCTGTTCGTCGTGCTGCTCTACGTCACCACCGAACGGGTGAGCTGGGTGATCATCGGCATCCTGCTGTTCGCCGCCGGCGCCTATATCTCCTACCAGCTGTTCGGCACGGTGCAGACCCGGGTCGACGTGTGGCTGCACCTGTTCGACCCCAGGCACAACGACGACGGCTACCAACTACGCCAGTCGCTGTTCGGGCTCGGGACGGGAGGCATCTTCGGTGCCGGCCTCGGCAGCGGGCATCCGCAACTCGTCCCGTTGCCCGCGACCGACTTCATCATCTCGTCCTTCGGCGAGGAGATCGGGCTGTTCGGAGTGGTTGCGTTGCTCGTGCTGTACGGGATCTTCGTCGGACGAGGGCTGGCGGCCGCGATCGCCGTGCGCGATGCGTTCGGCAAGCTACTGGCCACCGGGTTGTCGTTCCTCGTCGCGCTGCAACTGTTCGTCGTCATCTCGGGAGTGACCAGACTCTTGCCCGAAACCGGCCTGACCACGCCGTTCCTGTCCTACGGCGGATCGTCGCTCATCGGCAGCTGGGTGCTGCTCGCGCTGCTGCTACGCATCTCCGACGCAGCGCGCCGGCCCGCGACGACACCGCCGGCCCGCACCGAGGCTCCGGCCGTGGCGGTGAGCTGATGAACAATTCGATCCGGAAGGTCGCCGCGGCCCTTGCCGTGCTGATGCTCGCGCTGTTCGTGAACCTGAACTGGGTGCAGGTCGTCAAGGGCAGCAGCTACCGCGACAACCCGCAGAACCAGCGCGTGCTGCTCAACGAGTACGCGCGTCCGCGTGGCGACATCACCGTCAGCGGTACCGCCGTCGCGCACTCGAAGGCGACCAATGACACGCTGAAGTACCTGCGGGTCTACCCGCAGGGCCCGATCTACGCACCAGTCACCGGGTTCTACTCGTTGAATGCGACCCCGAGCCCGTATCTCGGTACGAGCGGCATCGAGACGGCGGAGAACTCGGTGCTCTCCGGCGACGACCCGAAGCTGTTCGGCACCCGTCTCACCGACCTGCTCACCGGTCGCAATCCGCGCGGCGGCAGCGTCGAGCTGACCATGGACAAGGCGACGCAGAACGCTGCCTATCAGGGCCTGATCCAGAGCAGCAACGGCCAGCCGCGCCGGGGCGCGGTCGTCGCGCTCGACCCGCGTACCGGTGGGGTGCTCGCGGCGGTGAGCACGCCGTCGTACAACCCCTCGCAGCTGAGCCTGCACGACACCGGCAAGATCGCGAAGAACTACCAGCGCCTGAGCAACAACCCGTCCCAACCGTTGTTGAACCGAGCGTTCAACCAGCTGTACCCGCCCGGCTCGACCTTCAAGGTCGTGATGTCGGCGGCCGCGCTGCAGGCGGGCATCAAACCCGACGACCAGCTCCTGGCCCCGAACGGTTACTTCCCCGAGTCGGGACGCACGGTGTCCTCCTGCGGCAACGACCACATCAACTGCATCGAGAACTTCGACGGCGAGCAGTGCGACAACGGCAAGACGGCGTCGTTGGCGTTCGCGCTGGCGAAGTCGTGCAACACGACCTTCGCGGCGCTGGCCGTGGAGCAGCTCGGCGGCGCGAAGGTCGCGCAGCAGGCCCGTCTGTTCGGGTTCGACCCGCCGTACAGCGACCCCAACCATCCGCCGAACTTCTGCGGGTCGCCGCGTCTGCTCATCCCGCTGCCGGTGTGCAACTCGACGCCGGGCGCGCGGGTCGACCTGTCCGCCAAGGGTTACCTCGCGCGCACCGCGTTCGGTCAGCAGGACGTGCGGATGACCCCGCTGCAGGGCGCGATGATCGCGTCCGCCGTCGCGAACGACGGCACGTTGATGCAGCCCTACCTCGTGGCTCGTGAGTTGGCGCCGAACCTGGACGTCATCAGGGAGACGCAGCCGGCCCAGATCGACCAGGCCGTCAATCCCGCCCTCGACCAGCAACTGCAGCAGATGATGGAGGGCGTCGTCACGGCGCCGGAAGGCACCGGGCACTCGGCCGCGATCCCGAACGTGGTGGTGGGCGGCAAGACCGGCACCGCGGACACCGGTCGCACCCTGAAGAACGGTCAGCCCGAACCACCCGACGCCTGGTTCATCGGCTACGCGATGGACAAGGGCGTCCCCAAGATCGCAGTAGCCGTGATCATCGAGAACGGCGGCGTCCAGGGCAACGAGACCACCGGCGGTGAGGCAGCGGCTCCGATCGCCAAGGCCGTGATGGAGGCCTACCTGAAAGGACACCCCGGCTGACGGCGAGGCAGCCGGGCGCACCGACCACCAGCCCCGAGACTGATAAAGACAAGAGCAGGGACGAGTGAGGACAGCAAGGTTATGACCCAGCCCCAGCTGGTCGGCGGACGATACGAGCTCGGCGACCTCATCGGCTACGGCGGCATGGCCGAGGTCCATCGCGGCCGCGATGTGCGCCTCGGCCGCGACGTCGCGATCAAGGTGCTGCGCGCTGACCTGGCCCGTGACCCGTCCTTCTTGAACCGGTTCCGTCGCGAGGCGCAGTCCGCGGCCGGGCTGAACCACCCGTCGATCGTCTCGGTCTACGACACCGGCGAGGACGTCGGTGCCGAGGGCACGATGCAGCCCTACATCGTGATGGAGTACGTGCAGGGCCGCACGCTGCGCGACATCCTGAAGACGGAGGGACGGCTGCCCGCGCGCCGTGCCATGGAGATCACCGCCGACGTGGCCGCGGCCCTCGACTTCAGCCATCGGGCCGGGCTCGTGCACCGCGACGTGAAGCCCGCGAACGTGATGATCACCGAGTCGGGCGCGGTGAAGGTGATGGACTTCGGCATCGCCCGGGCCGTCGCCGACAACTCAGTCACCGTGACGCAGACCGCGAATGTCATCGGCACCGCGCAGTACCTGTCCCCCGAGCAGGCCCGTGGTGAGTCGGTCGACGCACGCTCCGACGTGTACTCGACAGGTTGCCTGCTCTACGAATTGGTCACGGGCGTGCCGCCGTTCCAGGGTGATTCGCCGGTCGCCGTCGCCTACCAGCATGTGCGTGAGAACGCCTCGGCGCCGTCCTCGCGCGTGCCCGGCCTGCCGCGCGCGCTGGACTCGATCGTGATGAAGGCGCTCGCGAAGAATCCGCAGAACCGCTACCAGAGCGCCGGCGAGATGCGCAGCGACCTGCAGCGCGCGCTCGCCAACCAGCCGGTGTCGGCCGAGTCGGTGATGACCGATGCCGAGCGCACGCAGTTCATCGCGCGCACTCCCCCGCCGCCGGTGATGCTGCCGCACAGCGACAGCGACGGGGCAGACCATGATCGCGAGCGCCGCAACGCCATCATCTGGGTGGCGATCGTGGTCGCGCTGCTGCTCGTGGTCGGCGCCGGTGCGTTCTTCATCTGGAAGCTCGGCTCGGGCGGCAACAGCACGAAGAAGGTCCCGGTGCCCAACCTCGTCGGGCTCACCGTTGCCCAGGCGAACAAGCAGTTGAACAACAAGACCAACTGCAGCGCGGCCAACACCTGCAACGTGTACCTCGTCCAGAACTCCGACACGCCCACCACCCCGGGCCCGTGCGACACCGGCGAGACCCCGACCCACGAGGGTGTGATCTGCAACGTGACCGATCAGGCCGGGCAGAAGGTGCTGGCAAACTCGGAGGTCGCACAGGGCTCGCAGATCGAGTACTCGC
Organism: Jatrophihabitans sp.; assembly: GCA_036497285.1. GTDB lineage: Bacteria > Actinomycetota > Actinomycetes > Mycobacteriales > Jatrophihabitantaceae > RYN-133. The sequence continues at coordinate 5,894 of DASXJR010000043.1, read as the reverse complement.
TGTACAAGAAGGACGTCGTCAACGTCCCGTACGTGATCGGTTCATCGTTCCAGCAGGCCAGCGACGCGCTGTCGAACCAGAAGCTGGACGCGCGGCAAGGCAAGCCGATCAACACCTTCGAGCAGCCGGCCGGCATCGTCGTCGCGCAGGATCCGCCGTACAACAAGGCGGTTTCGCCCGGCACGACCGTGGTGTTGCGGTTGTCGACGGGCAAGGCCAAGCTGCCGGACGTGCGGGGTATGAAGCCCGATGACGCGCGGGCGATGCTCAACCGGGCGCAGTTCACCAACATCGCGCCGGACCAAAGGGTTACCGGATCGGATCCGAAGAAGAACGGCAAGGTCGTGCGGATGGATCCGACGCCGGGCAACGCCTATCACCAGGACGTGCGGATCACGCTGTTCGTGTACCACTACGTGGCGCCGCAACCGACCTGTGACTCGAACCCGGTGACCCCGACACCGACCCCGGTCACGTCTACGTCGGTCGACCCGACCAGTTCGGAAACGGTCACCACGACGACCACCCCGACGCCGACCCCGACGACGTCCAACGGCCTGCCACCCTGCTAGCGGGGTGGCTGGGCGAGGCCGCCCGGCGGAACGCGGGAAGTTGATCACCTCTTCCTCCAGGATGTTCGGTTTAGGCGGCTGAAACCGAAGCTTTCGGAGGAAAACCTGATCAACAGCCGCCCGCGGTGAGGGGTGGGTCAGCGCTCGCGGGGGATGAGGACGACCGCCTGCAGTCCGGGCTTGCCGTCGGCACGATCGGCGAGCCGCACGGTGCCTTCGTGCGCACGCAGCACATCGCGCACGATCGGCAGCCCGAGCCCGGTGCCGCCGGAGTCGCGCGACCGGGACATCTCGACGCGGTAGAACCGGTCGAACACCCGCTCGCGCTCCGTCTCGGGCAGCCCCGGCCCGTCGTCCATGACCGACAGGCATGCGTTCCTGCCGTCGACCGTGACCCCGACATCGACCTGTGTCTGGGCGTAGCGCAGTGCGTTGTCGACCAGGTTCACCACGACGCGATGCAGCCCGTCGCGGTCGCCGAGGACGGTGACGTCGTCGGCCGCGTCGACGACCACCGGTACCCGCCCGTGCTCGTAGCCGCCGGCGACGACCGTAACCAGCTCGCCGAGGTCGACGGGTTCGTGCGCGGCCGAGCCGGTGCCGGTCTCGTCCAGGCGGGCCAGGCGCAGCAGATCCTCCACCAGCCGGTCGAGCCGGCCCACGTCGATGAGCACCTCGTCGATCAGGTCGGGCCAGTCGGTGTTCGGGCCGAGCCGCGCCGCGACCTCGAGCTGCACGCGCAGCGACGCCAGCGGGGAGCGCAGTTCGTGCGCGGCGTCGCCGACGAACGTGCGCTGCCGGCGGCTCGCCGACTCGATGCGGTCGAGCATCTGGTTCAGCGTGACGGCCAGCCGGTGGATCTCGTCCTGCGCGCTCGGGACCGGCAGCCGTTGACCGGACAGGCCGCCGGCAGCGGTGATGTCCGCAGCACCGTGCCGCAGCGCAGCGACCGAGCGCAGCGTGATCGAGGTGACGAAGTACATCGACAGTCCGACCAGCAGGACGGCGATCGGCGCACCGATCAGCGCGGCCTTGGCGAGCACGCGCACGCTGTCGTCGACGCGCGAGATGTCGGTGTAGACGACGACGGTCAGCCGGCCGGCCGGGATCGCCAGTACGCGCAGCTGGACGCCCGTCGTGCTGGTGACGTTGAAGCGCTTACCGTGCCGGGCGGCGAGCAGCTGCTCCGGAGTCAGGTACGACAGGCTGCGGTCGACCGGGCCGGGCGATGACGCGACGAGCGCGTTCTGCGGGCTCAACACCTGTACCGCGGTCACCCCGGTCGTCGGGTTGACGGTGCTCGGGATCGGCGGGCCGGTGACCTGGTGCTTGACCGCGATCGCCGACTTCATCGCCGACCCGTCCAGCACCCGCAACAGCGCATACCGGTGCAACACGATCACCAGCACCGCGCCGGTCGCTGTGGCGATGCTGAACAGCGCTGTCGCCAGCAAGGTCAGCCGCGCGCGAAGCGACTGCCTGGCCCAGTAGCGGGCGGGCCAGACGAGCAGGCCCCAACGGGACACGGATGTGGATCAGTCGGACGTGCGGCCGTCAGTACCCGACGCGGCGCTCGGTTCTGCGGTCAATCGGTAGCCGGCACCGCGGACGGTCTGCACGCTCTGCCGACCGAACGGGGTGTCGATCTTCCGGCGCAGGTACCCGACATAAACCTCGACCACGTTGGCGTCACCCTCGTAATTGGCGTCCCACACATGATGCAGGATGTCAGCCTTGCTCACCGCGTCGCCGGCGCGCCGCATCAGGAACTCGAGCAACGAGAATTCTCGCGGGGTGAGGTCGATCGGGCTGTCGCCGCGCTTGACGGTGTGCGCGGCCGGATCGAGGACCAGGTCGTCCACGGTCAGCGCCGCGGGACGCGGTTGCACGCCGCGCCGCAGCAGCGCGCGCAGCCGGGCCAGCAGCACGACGAACGAGAACGGCTTTGTCAGGTAGTCGTCCGCGCCGAGATCGAGCGCGTCGGCTTCGTCGTACTCGCCGTCCTTGGCGGTGAGCATCAGGATCGGCACCCAGTTCTCGGCTGCGCGGAGATGCTCGATGATCCGGTAGCCCGAAAGCCCCGGAAGCATGATGTCCAGGACGACCGCGTCGTAGTCAGATTCCTGCGCAGCGTGCAATCCGTCCGGACCGGTGTGCGCGACGTCCACGGTGAAACCCTCGTTGGACAGGCCGCGCTGCAGGGCGGAGGCGAGGCGTGCCTCGTCCTCGACAATCAGTAGTCGCACATCAGCTCCTAGTTGAGACCGTTCTCAGCTTGCCACCTGAGGGCTGAGCAGGAAGCATGAGGGCTCAGGGCGATCACAGTGCGAGGCTCGCATCGTGGTTCCGGTGAAGGCCCCGCCGAAGTCGCCTGGCATCGTCAGGCGACACCCCGAGTTGCGCTGGCTGGCCTCCGCTCTGCTCATCGGTGGCGTGATCGTCGCGGTCGGCACCTCCCTGTCCGGCGAGTTCCGTGACAAGCCCGGACTGCGGGCAACGGGTCCGGAACAACTGGTCAGCGAGGTCAAGCAGCCGCACGCCGGCGGCTATGTCGGGACGATCCTGGCGAAGGTCGATCTCAATCTGCCGCACGGCGTGGCCCTCGCGCTCGCGCAGGAGGTCCCGGTCGGCGGCGCGCTGCTCGACGGGTCGCACACCATGCGGTACTGGTACGGCGGCGAGACCCGCCAGCGGATCGCGATCATCGAGCAGAACGCGGAGCAGGACGTGTTCCGCAGCGGCGACCGCGTCCTGACCTGGGACACCGGCACGCGGACCTTCGAACGGCACGTTCTCGACGGTTCGAGCCGATCGCTGCCGCTGGCGAGCACGCCGGCCGCACTCACCCCGCCCGAACTCGCGCAGCGGATCCTCGCCGCGTCCGGATCGAGCACGACGACGCTGCGCAGCGGCGACGAGGTCGCAGGCCGCTCGACGTACGAGCTTGTCGTCCAACCGAAGTCCAGCCACTCGCTGATCGGTTCGGTGCACATGCTCATCGACGGCGATCAGTCGGTGCCGCTCGCGGTCCAGATCTACCCGCGCGGCAGCTCGGAAGCGGCGATCGACGTCGCGTTCACCAGCATTACTTTCGGTGCGCCGCAGCCGCGGAACTTCACGTTCACCCCGCCCGCCGGTGCTCGTGTGCGCGCGGGTACGTCGCTGTCGTCTGCCATGTTCGACACCGTCGGTTCGGGTTGGCTGACGGTGGCGGGCTACCGCACGAGCCGGCCGATCGCCGGTGGGATCAGCGCGTTGTTCGGCCCGTCGATGCTCGCAGTGCACGGCAGTTGGGGCTCAGGACAGGTCTATTCGAGAGGCGCCCTCTCGGTTCTGGTGACCCGCAAGGGGCAGATCCTCGTCGGCGCCGTCGACCCGAGCGTCCTCTACCGCACCGTGGCGCATTGATGTTGTCGGCTACCGCTGCGGTTACTGGAGATAGCCCTCGACCTCGTTGACCGAGCGCTCCTGGGCGACGTCGGGGTCGTCACCGCTCTCGACCCGCGCGCGGCGTTGCCGCAGCAGGTCCCAGGCCTGATCGAGCTGTTCCTCCAGATGCTGCAGCCGCATCCGGTCCTGGGAGTTCAGCCCGTGATGCGCCCCGCGCAGGTCCTTCTCCTCCGCAACCAGCTGGTGGATGTGATCGAGGATGCTTTTTTCGTCCACGGGGCTAATCCTTACCGGTCGGGCCGCGATCCCGGTAGTGGTACTCCTCGTTCGGCTGTTGCCCGGTCGCGAGCGCCATACGGTTCGTGAAGTTGTACATCGAGGCGATTTCGACGACGTCCCACACCTCTTCGTCGGTGAGCCCTTCGGCGGCCAGCGACCGCAGGTCGGCCTCGGTCAGCTCGTGCGGACGGGCGGTGAGCTTCTCCGCGTACGAGCAGATCGCCCGGCGCCGCTCGTCCAGTTCGGCGTGCCGCCAGTTGGTCGCGATCTGGTCGGCAAGCACTTCTGAGGCCAGGTCCGGGCCGAGCGCGACGCGCAAGGCGTGCCCGTGCGACACGATGCAGTAGGTGCACCGGTTGTACGCGCTCACGACCACCGCGATCATCTCGCGGTCGGCTTCGTCCAGGTTCTCGGTGGGGACGTGCAGCTGCTGGTAGTGCGCGAACCACGCCGAGAACCGCTCCGGACGCACGCTGTAGTTCGCGAACACGTTCGGCAGGAAACCGAGCCGCTCGCGGGCCTTCGCGAACAGCGACTGGATGCGATCGGGCAACGTCGATTCGTCGGGAACGGTGAAGAACCACGCGGCTCGAGCCATCTCTAACCCTTTCTGCCGCTCCCGCTAGAAAGCCTGATACGGCCTCAGAGGGACGCGCGCCAGTCCAACCAGGGCTTGAGCGGAGCTAGGTCGTCGTAGTCCGGCCCGCCCAGTCCGACCGTGAACAGGGTCGCACCTGCCTCGAGCAGCGCCGGACCGACCTCGGCCGGGTCTCCCTTCGGGGTCCCGACCGACAGCTCGATCTCGTCGGGGTTGCGGCCGACGTCGGCGCAGTGCTTGCGCAGGATGTCGGTCTTGCGGGTCAGCGTCGCCAGGTCGCTGAACGAGTGCCAGATGTCGGCATGGCGCGCCACGAGACGTAGCGTCTTCTTCTCGCCGCCGCCACCGATCAGGACCGGGATCTTGCGGGTCGGGGCGGGATTGAGCTTGGCCCAGCGGGACTCGATGCGCGGCAGGTCCGCACCGAGTTGGTCGAGCCGGCCGCCGGCCGTCCCGAAGTCGTAGCCGTACTCGTCGTAGTCACGTTCGAACCAGCCCGACCCGATGCCGAGGATGAGCCGTCCGTCGCTCATGTGGTCGACGGTGCGGGCCATGTCCGCGACCAGCTCCGGGTTGCGGTAGCTGTTGCAGGTCACCAGCGCGCCGATCTCGACGCGGCTGGTCTGCTCGGCCCAGGCGCCGAGCATCGTCCAGCATTCGAAGTGCTTGCCGTTCGGATCGCCGCCGTACAGCGGATAGAAGTGGTCCCAGTTGAAGATGATGTCGACGCCCATGTCCTCCGCGGCGGTGACGGTGCGGCGGATCGCGGCGTAGTCGCCGTGTTGGGGCTGCAGCTGGAGTGCGATACGGATTTGATGATTCGTCACCGTTTCAACGCTAGACCCGAGCCGCTACCCGACGCGAAGGAAATGCACCGCACCCTGGATCGACGGCTCTCAGCCGAGCAGCACCAAGGTGATGTCCGCATCGCCGCGGTCGCGCACCTCGACCGGCACACCCCAGTCCTGCCGGGCCAGGTAGCACGCCGGATGCTCGCCGCTCTCGTCGCAGGATGCGGCCTGCGCGGTCACGTGCAGCACACCGGTGCCCGGAGC
>DASXJR010000042.1:0-61817 GCA_036497285.1 Jatrophihabitans sp. | reverse complement strand
GCCCTCGTAATTCGACTTCGGGTTGAGGCTGACAGCGGCGAGGATGTAAGCCATCGAGGTGGCGATGAACACGAGGATGACGTAGTTCACCAGCCGCCTCACCAAGAACTTCGTCAAACCAGCTCCTCTCCACTCGCGCCCCAATGGTTCCAGCCGAACGGTCGCGATAGGTAAAAGTCATCACTTCGTTACCTCGGGTTCGGGCCCGACTTGTCCTGGCCGGCTGCGGTATCCGCGAAATAGTCCGGCACAACTTCCTCCGCCCCGAGTGCTCACGGGGACAGTACGTGTCGCCCATTTCGCGATGACGATCAGGTCCTGTGGAGAGATCGCCACTGCAACCGAACGGGACCTTGACAGTGCACAATCCCCAGCCACGCTTAGCGATCCGTGCCCGGATCGCGCAACGAGATGGTTGGTTGCGCGCTTGCGCGCGAACCGGCACGCGGGACCTCCGGCGAACGACACTTTCGCCGACTTCTCGCCGGTTGGCAGCACTTTGACCGCCGCGCTCAGGTCGTTCTCGGCGCCTTTCGGAAGTGATCACCGCGATGCGGGGTATGCCCGAGCCCGGCGGTCGCGATGTAAGCGCAACGCAAAGGATCTTCGCCAGGCGTACCGGACCGTAGCTCACCGCAGGGCGCGCTCGGCCAGCCCGATCAGCGCCGGCACGATGCCGAGGCAGACGAACGACGGCAGGAAGCACAACCCGAGCGGCGCGGCGGCGAGCACACCGACCCGGTGGGCGCGCACCTGTCCGGCGGCGCGATGATCCGCCCGCAACTGCACCGCCACAGCCTCGAACGTGCCCGCGAGCCGGATGCCGCTCGTGGCGCTGCGCCGGGCCGCGGCGGCCACCGCAGCGAGCGCCGGAACGTCGGCAACCGCATCCCACGCGTCGACCGGATCGGCGCCGAGCCGCAGCAGGCGGCCCACTCGCAGCAGGTCGCCCGCAAGGTCGCCGGCCGCCGGCGCGACGGTGATCAGCGCCGCGTCGACCGGTTGTCCGGCGCGCAGGGCCACTGCGATCAGGTCGAGCGCAAGCGGCAACGCCGGGGCGGCCGCGGGCCGGGACGGACGGGCGTGCGCGCGTCGGACCACCACGATCACCGCGGGGACCACGCCGGCCGCGGCGACCGAACCACTCCCGATCCCGAGCACGGCCAGGCACGCCATGAGGGCGGCCAGTGCGGCGATGGATTCCAGCGCGCGCGGCGACAGCCGCGGGCGTTGCGGGCGACCGCGGAGCTGCTCGCGGAGCGCCCTTGGCCGCGCCCGACCCATCAGCATGATCGCCGCCGTCAGCAGCAGCCAGGCGGGCCAACTGAAGGTCACGGCCCCTCCGCTCGGGCCGTCAGCCAGTGTGTCCAGAACAGCCCGGCCGCATCGAGGCAGACGCCGAGCAGGCACACAGCCTGTCCGGACGGGGTCGCGACCAGCACTCGCACCGGGTCGGCCTGCATCGCGGTGCCGAGGGCGAGGCCGAGCGCCGGTAGGCCGGCCAACAGCGCGGCGGACGAGCGCGCCCCGGCCAGCCCGGACGCCACCGCCTGCCGCTGCTCGCGGGTGGCTGCGAGATCGGCGGCGACCCGCCGGCACACCTGCGCCAGGGGAACACCGGCCGTGCCTGCCAGCCGCCAGGCATGGCCGAGCGCGGCGAGTTGATCGCCGACGGCCCCGGCGCCGGTGAGATCAGGATCCTCGCCCGTCCGGATCCGGCCGGCCGCCGCACGCAGCAACGCCGCGTGGGCCGGGGCGAGTTCGGCCGCGGCGTCCAGCGCAGCAGCAGGTGCGGCGCCGGCGTCGAGTTCGGCGGCGACGAGCGCGATCGCCGCGGTGAGTTGGTCACGCTGGCGCACCCGGGCGCGGCGTCGCGCGGCCCGCGACCCGAGCCATCCGGCGGTCGCGACGGCAACTGCTGCAGTCGCGGCAAGCGCCGGACCGGCGACCGCGCCGACCGTACCGACGGCGACGACCAGTGCGAGCGCCCCGAGCGTGGCAAGCACACCCGAGCCGCCCGACCACCCGGGCGACGGCCCACCCGTGCCCGAATCAGGCCGCTCCCGCGTGCCGAGTCGGCCGCGCCCCGCCAGCGCTTCCGCCCGCCGCGCCGACCGGGACGCGGCGGGTGCAAGCAGCGCGGCGGCACCGAGGGCCGCCCAGGTCAGCGGGCTCAAAGCAGCAGCGCCGGCGCGGGTGCCTCACGGGCGAGCAGCTCGTCGAGCAGGCGGCCGGCCGCCGAGCCGGGCCCGGTGCGGCGGTGCCAGGCCGTGTGCACGCCGAGGGCGTCGCCGGCGCGGTCGAGCACGCCGATCTCGTCGACCACGCGCTCGCCGGACCTCAGCCGGCGCAGGTGCACGACCACGCGCAGCGCGCTCGCAGCCAGCGAGGTGACCGCGGCGCCGGCCAACCCCGCCAGCCCGCCGAGCGCCGCCAACCGGGCCGGCACGTCGGCAGCGGAGTTCGCGTGCAGGGTGGCCGCGCCGCCCTCGTGTCCGGTGTTCAGGGCGACCAGCAATTCGACCATCTCCGCGCCGCGGAACTCACCGACCACGAGCCGGTCGGGACGCATCCGAAGCGACTGGCGCACCAGCTCCCGCAGCCCCACCGCACCGGCGCCCTCCACGTTGGCGGTGCGCGTCACCAGCCGCACGGCATGGGGACGGTCGAGGACGATCTCCGCGGCGTCCTCGATCACGAGCACCCGCTCAGCCGGGTCGGCCAGCGCGAGCATCGCCCCGAGCACGGTCGTCTTCCCCGCGCCCGTGCCGCCGGTGACCACAAAGGCGAGCCGGGCCGCGACAACAGCCGCCAGTACGTCGGCCACCGGCTCGCTCAGGCAGCCGGTCGCGACGAGACTGGGCAGATCGCGTTTGGTACGGGCGAGCACCCGCAGCGACAGTGTGGTCTGCTCGCACAGCGGAGGCAGCACGGCGTGCAGCCGGGTGCCGTCGGGCAGGGTCGCGTCGACGAACGGCTGTGCGTCGTCGAGTCGGCGGCCCGCCGCGCCCGCCAACCGCTGGGCGAGCCGACGCACCGCCGAGTCGTCGGCGAACTGCACCGCCGCCCGCTCGAGACCCTTGCCGCGATCAACCCAGACCGAACCCGGGCCGTTCACCAGCACGTCACTGACGTCGGGAAGGGCGAGCAACGGCTCCAGCGGGCCCGCGCCGCGCAGCTCGCCGGTGACCTCGCGCTGCAACGCCGTCAGCGCGGCGTCGTCGAGGATCCCGGCGGCCTCGGCGCGCACCACCTCGCCCAGGTCCGCGTCGGCAACCACCAACCTGCGCCGCACCCGGTCGACCAGCGGGGCGCTCACGACGCTGCTCCCCATGTCTCGGTCAGCAGCCCGTCGACGACACCGAGCGCCACCCGCGCAGCGCTTCGCCCCGACGGACGGTCGGTGGCGGGCAGCACCCCGAGCAGCCGCGCCCCCAACAGCTCGATCGCCTCGTCGACGCCGAAGCTGCCACGCCGCAGCACCACCCCTACCGGCACGTCGGGCAGCGAGCGCAGTACGGCCGCTGCCGCCACGAGCGAGCGGACGTCGTGCGCCGAGGCCACGAGTACGCACAGGTCGCATGCTGCGAGCCCAGCCGCGCGCAGCGGGGACGGCGATCGGGGCAGATCGAGCACGACGGTGCCCAGCTGCGCGGCCGCGGCGACGACCTGCGCCACCGCGGCCGCGTCCGGCGGCTGATCGGCTGCGAGCACCGCGACGTCGCGCCAGCGCGGCAGGCCCTCGTCGAGCAGCGCCGGATCGAGGTAGCCGCCCTCGACGCGCAAGCCCGACCACCGCGCACCCGCGAGATCGTCGATACCCAGCAGCACGTCGATCCCGCCCCCGACGGGGTCGAGGTCGATCAACACGCCGCGCTCGGCGACCGACGTGAGGACGGCAGCGAAGGTAGATGCCCCTACGCCGCCACTGCCGCCGATCACGCCGATCACGCTGTCCAGCCAAGCGGGTCGACGAGCCCCGCGGGCGACGTTTCCGCACTCTGTGGAAAACCTCGGCATTGTGGACAACGGATTTGACACCGGGCGTCCGTACGATCTGTAGACCGTGGGGCTGCGAACCGTGGCGTTCTTCGATCTCGACAAGACGATCATCGCGAAGTCGAGCGTGCTCGCCTTCGGCCGTCCCTTCTACCAGGGCGGCTTGATCAACCGGCGCGCCGTGCTGCGCAGCGCCTACGCCCAGTTCGTGTTCGCCCTCGCCGGCGCGGACGAGGACCAGATCGAGCGCATGCGCGCCTACCTGACCAGCATGTGCGCCGGATGGGACGTCGCGCAGGTCCGCGACATCGTCTCCGAGACGCTGCACGAGATCATCGACCCGATCGTCTACAACGAAGCGGTCGAGCTCATCGGCATGCACAAGGCGGCCGGACGCGACGTGGTGATCGTCAGCTCGTCCGGTGAAGAGGTCGTCGGGCCGATCGGCGCGATGCTGGGGGCCGACCACGTCGTGGCCACCCGCATGGTCGTCGCCGACGGCAAGTACACCGGCGAGATCGGGCTCTACGCGTACGGAGCGGAGAAGGCCATTGCGGTCCGACAACTGGCCGACGAACGCGGCTACGACCTGTCGGCGAGCTACGCGTACTCCGATTCTGTCACCGACATCCCGATGCTCGAGGCGGTCGGCCATCCGTTCGCGGTCAATCCCGACCGGGCGTTGCGCCGGATCGCCGCCGAACGCGACTGGCCGACGCTGACCTTCTCCAACGCGGTACCACTGCGCGAGCGGATCTCTGGCCTTCGACCCGAGAATCCGACATTGACGGCTACGGCGCTCGGCGCCGGCCTGGCCGCGGGTGGCCTGCTCTGGCTCGCCACGCGCCGCCGTGCCCGCCGCGCCTAGAACTCTTTGCGGACGCGTCCACCCAACGCCGACACGCCGGGCGCCCCTTGCCAGGCCGATGTGACCGGCCCCATAGTGCGGTTACGGATCGAGGTCTCGTCCATGGCGGTCCAGCCCCCAGCGTGACCACGCTCCTGCACAAGCGATACGGGTACCCACGCGCGCGTCCACACCGCACAAGGGTGAGTCGGCGGGGACCGGGTAACACTGGCCCCTGACACGACACTTCGCAGAGCACGCTTGAGTAACCCGGTCGTAGTGCCGACGGCGTCGAGGTGAGTTGGCAACGCCCGTAGCGGCGATGCGACTGGTCACCCCGGCGCCGTCGATCCGTGTCCAGGGCCGAGCAGCTAGCCGCGCAGCAGCGCCTGACAGATCGCACCGGCCTCGCGCGCACCGCCGGCGGTCGCGGCGGCGCAGTGCCGCAGCCACCGCGCGATCCCGTCCGTGGAGCCGTCCCGGTAGGCCTGCAGGGCGGCGTCGTAGTCCGCGCGCAACTCCAGGTGGCCGGCCTCCACAACAACGAGAGACTTCGGATCCAGCCCCCGGGTGATCAGCGTCAGCCGGACAGCGGTCCGCGCCACGATGCCGGACACCGGGGCGAACGCGTCCAGCGACAAGATCTCGCCGTGGACGATGCCCGCCACCACCACCGCCGGCGCGGAGGTCTCGGCCAGCACCAAGGCGAGCGTGTCCAGCCGCTCGGCGCCGTTGGTCGGACGGCCGAGCGCCTCGGGGGAAACGAGGTCGGCCGCGGCCAGGGCATGCAACCGCGCGAGAGCCTGCCGCGGCGCGCGGCGCCAGGTGTCGGCCAGCCCGGCGAGCCCACCCTGGGCCCGCAGCGCGCCCTGCACGAGCGGGTTCTCGCCCGCCGCCCCGGCCCGCACATCGTCCAGCGACACGTCCGTGCCGGACAGAACGGCCGAGGCCCACGCGCCGCGCACGGACGACTCCGCGGACACATCGGCCGAGCGGCGACGGAGCACCCGATCGCCCAGCAGCGCGTCTACCGCAGACCTGGCCTCGCCGACGCCGTCCCGGATTCCTGGCAGGTCGAGCAGCGGGGACAGCGGATCGGGCACGAGCCGAAACGTTAGCCCTCTTGCGAATTGTCGGACCCAGCGCGTACCAGTGGTGCCATGACCGAGAACCAGGACGAACCGGCACGATTCACCATCCCCGGCAGCAGGCGCGAAGCGATTCCGGGTGTCACCGAGGCGCAGCCGGTCGACCCTGCGACACCGGTCGAGTTGACCGTGGTGCTGCGCCGGCGGTCCGACGGCGCGATCGGCACCGATCCCGACGATCTGGAGGCGGTCGGTGCCGCGCTCGAGGGCGCCGGGCTCGAGATCGTTTCCGTCGATGCGCCCTCGCGCCGCGTGCGGGTGCGCGGTGCGGCTCGGACCGTCTCCCGGTTCTTCGGCACCGACCTGCAACAGGTCAGCTATCCGGCAGCGGACGGGCGACCGATCACGCACCGGCAGCGCACCGGCGAGCTGAGCGTGCCCGCCGCGCTCGGCGATCGGGTGCTCGCCGTGCTCGGCATCGACGACCGTCCGCAGGCGCAGTCCCAGCTGCGGGTCGCCGCCGCCGGCGACACGGCGATCAGCTACACCCCGCTTCAGGTCGCCGACGCCTACTCGTTCCCCGAGGGCACCGACGGCAGCGGCCAGGCAATCGCGATCATCGAACTCGGCGGCGGATTCGAGCAGAGCGATCTCGACGACTACTTCGGCGGGCTCGGCATCAGCACCCCGTCCGTCACGGCCGTCGGTGTCGACGGCGCCACGAACCAGCCCGGGTCCGATCCCCAGGGCGCCGACGGCGAGGTGCTGCTCGACATCGAGGTCGCGGGCGCGGTCGCCCCGGGCGCGGCGATCTCGGTGTACTTCGCGCCGAACACCGACGCGGGCTTTCTCGACGCGGTCAGCGAGGCCGTCCACGCCACCCCGACGCCGGCGGCGATCAGCATCAGCTGGGGTCAGAGCGAGGACGAGTGGACGGCCCAGGCGCGCACCGCGATGGACAGCGCGTTCGCCGACGCCGTGGCCCTCGGGATCGTGGTCACCGCAGCCGCCGGCGACCGCGGCAGCTCCGACGGCGGCACCGACGGCAGCGACCACTGCGACTTCCCGGCCTCGAGTCCGAACGTGATCGGCTGCGGCGGCACATCGCTGACCGCCGACGCCGAGACCGTCTGGAACAACGGCGGGACGGGCGGCGCGACCGGAGGCGGGGTCAGCGACGCGTTCGCCCGTCCGTCGCGCCAGCAGGCCGTCGGAGTGCCCGGGTCGAGTGGCCGAGGCGTGCCGGACGTCGCCGGCAACGCCGATCCGCAGACCGGCTACCAGGTGCTGGTCGACGGCACCGAAATGGTGATCGGCGGGACGAGCGCGGTGGCCCCGCTCTGGGCAGGCCTGGTTGCCCGCCTCGCCCAGGCGACCAGCGGGCTGCTGCACGGCTTCGCCGACGCGCTGTACGCCGACGCAGCCGCGGGCACCGGCGCCCCCGGGTTCCAGGACGTCACGACCGGCGACAACGGCAGCTACCGCGCAGGGGCCGGATGGGACGCGTGCACCGGCCTCGGCAGCCCGGACGGCACCGCGCTGCTGTCCCTGCTGCAGGCAACGTGATGCGCCGCCGGCGGCGATGCTGGAAGGATCGGGGGTGACCCACCCGACAAATCGAGGAGCGCATTCGTGACGAGCACCCCTGGATCGGCGCAGCCACGCCACGCGGCCGAGGACCCCTCGATCGGCCAGCTGGTCCAGGAGGCGTCCGAGTCGCTGTCGACGATCATCCGCGGCGAGGTCGAGCTGGCGAAGCTGGAACTGCGCGCCTCGTTCAAGAATGCCGGCGTGGGCGGCGGCATGTTCGGCGCGGCCGGTGTGCTGCTCGCGTTCTCGATGACGTTCGGGCTGATCGCCCTCGCCGAAGGACTGATCGCCTTGGGGCTGCCCCGGTGGGCCGGTTACCTGATTGTCTTCGGGCTACTGCTGCTGATCATCGGCCTGCTGGTGCTGTTCGGGGTCAAGAAGGTCAAGCGGGTCAAGGCGCCGCAACGCACGATCGACACCGGCAGGGACACCGTGGCCTACCTGAAGACGCATCCGAAGTCAGTGCCCTGAGCCATGGGATTCGGTCCGCTCCCGGGTGCTCCGCATAGTTCGGTCGTCCTCGTCGACGGCCCGTGGACGCACCGGGTCGTGCGGGCCCATGGCATCGCCTTGCACGTGGCCGAGGCGGGCACCGGTCCGCTGGTGCTGCTGCTGCACGGCTTCCCGCAGTTCTGGTACGCCTGGCACCGGCAGCTGCTCGGGCTCGCCGACGCGGGTTACCGGGCTGTGGCAGTCGACCTGCGCGGGTTCGGTGCGAGCGACAAGCCGCCGCGCGGCTACGACGCACCGAACCTCGCCGATGACCTGGCGGCGCTGGTCTCGGCGCTGGGCGAGTCCGACGCGATGGTCGTGGGCAGCGACCTGGGCGGGCTGCTCGCCTGGACGATGGCGGCAACCCACCCCGAGGTGGTGCGTGGCGTGGTGGTGCTGGGCGCGGCACACCCGCTAAGGCTGCGCTCGGCGATCGCGCGCGACCGCCGGCAGCGGCACGCCTCGAGCTACGCGTTGCGCACCTTCCAGGTGCCGCGGCGCCCGGAACACCTGTTGGCCAGCGACTCGCTGTGGGTGCGCGGGCTGTACGACACCTGGACGGGCCCGCGCTGGCGCGGCACGCCCGATTACATCGCCGAGGTCGAGCGCTACGCCGAGGCCATGCGCATCCACCCCGCCTACTACTGCGCGGCCGAGTACTTCCGTTGGCTGGTCCGGTCGCTGCCGCGTCCGGACGGGCGGCGCTTCGCCGAGTCGCTGCGCGCGCCGGTGCACGCGCCCGTCCTGCAACTGCACGGCGACTTCGACACCTGCGTGCTGCCCTCGACCGCGCAAGGCTCCGGGCAGTACGTCACCGGCACCTACGAATGGCAGCTGCTCGACGGCGTCGGACATTTCCCGCACAACGAGGTCCCCGACCTGGTCAGCGCCGAACTGATCCGCTGGGCCAAGGTAGTGAACTAACACCCGCGACGGCGAATCACTCCGGTGTACAGGCCCCGGTGGTGACCGGGGCGGTCGCGGTGCGGGCATGGCGGAAGTCGCTCGCCACTTCGGCGGCGGTGAGCACGTAGCCGGTGTCGCTCGAGCGCAGGTCGGTCGCGAACACGACACCGAGCACGCTCCCCGACGCACCGAGCAGCGGTCCGCCCGAGTTGCCGCTGCGGACCAGCGCGCGGATCGAGTAGACCTCGCGGCGCACCCCGGCATGGCCGTAGATGTCCGAGCCCGACACCACGGTGCGCGCCCGCACCCGCGCCGGACGCACGTCCAACGGGCCGTCCTGCGGGTAGCCCATCACCACCGCCGAGTCACCGGTCTCGGCCGGCTTACGCACGAAGTGCAGCGGACGGGCGGTGAGGTCGGGAACGTCGAGGATCGCCACGTCGCGTTCCGGGTCGTAGAGCACCACGGTCGCGGCCAGCTGCCGGTCACCGACCACGATGCTCACCTGCCGCGTGCCCGCGACCACGTGCGCGTTGGTCATGAGGTGGTGCGGCGACACCACGAAGCCCGAGCCTTCGATGCCGCGCCCGCACGACGGCGCCTCGCCGTACACCTTGAACGTCGACTGCGCAGCGATCCGCACGTGCCGCTTCTCGGCCGGCGAGAGCGACGACGGCGCAGGAACGTTGACTATGTCGGTCGAGGGCAGATCCCCGAACACCGGCGGGAACCCGCTCTGGTCGAGGAAGCCGCGCAGCTTCCCGTACAGGGTGCGCATGCCGTCGGGCATCGCGTCGTTGACGCCGCGCACGATCGCGGACTGCGTCGCCTCCGCGGCCAGCGAAGGGTACGGCGAGGACGCGAGCGGGACGGCGATCATCCACGCAACGAGCAGCACGGACAGCACCCCGAGCACCGAGCCGACACCGGCATCGACCTGCCGACCGACATTGCGGACGAAGCGCTGCTTGAGCCGCACCCCGAGGAACGTGCCGAGCAACTGCCCGAGCATGGCCAGGAACAAGACGCACACGATCGCCACCGGCACCTGCGCCCGTCCGTGCGCCAGATGCGCCCCGAGCGGCTCGGCCAACTGCGCCCCGAGGATCGCGCCGCTGAAGAACCCCACCAGCGACAGCGCGCCGACGACCGCGCCGTTGCGGAAACCGGTGAACCCGTATGCCAGCGCTGCGACGATGATGACGACATCGAGCAGATTCACGGCTTGACCACCAACGTCCCGGTCATGCCGAGCTTCGCGTGGATCGTGCACACGAAGCGATAGTTCCCAGGCGAGGGCGCCATGAAGCTCGCCGTGCGAGTCTGGCCGCCGGTGGTGACGGGCACATAGGCCACCGGGAACCCGGTCAACGACCAGTCGTGCGGGGCGCCTTCCGCGGCGTGCTTGAGCACGATCTCGACCTTGCCGCGGTGCACGACAAGCGTCGACGGATGGAACCGGTCGTCCTGCCCGACGGTGACCGTCACCTGCTGCACGCCGTTGACCATCGAGGCGGTCGCAGACCCCGTATGCGGACGTCGGTTGATCGGCGACTGCGAGTTGCTGCAGCCGACCAGCGCGAGCACGGCCGCGCCGGCGCACGCGACGATCCGGCGGGCTGGCATGGCGTTGACGGTACCGGCGGTACCAGACCGGTCAGTGCGGGGACGGGCGTCCTATCAGTCGCGTCGGCAGCTCCTCCAGACGCTCGGTGTCCCAGGGCCGCTCCCAGCCGCCGAAGGCGAGCATCCGGTCGAGCAGCCCGGCCGTGAAGCCCCAGACGAACAGGCCCGAGACCCGGAACCCCGGCCCGGCCACCCCGGACGGATGCTGCACCTTGAACCGGTTCGCCGGGTCGGCGAGCTCGGCGATCGGGACCACCACCGCTCGCGCCACCTCGATCGCGTCGATCGGCGCGACCGGGTGCGGGTCGCGCCACCACGCGAGCACGGGCGTGACCACGAACGCGGTCACCGGGATGAACAGCGGCGGCAGCGTGGTCAGGATCTCGACCGTGGCCGGGTCGAGCCCGACCTCTTCGCTCGCCTCGCGTAAGGCGGCGGCCGCTGCGTCCGCGTCGTCCGCATCGATCGCGCCGCCCGGGAATGCAACCTGGCCGGCGTGCGTGCGCATGTCGGCCGCCCGCTCGATCAGCAGCACGGACGGGCCGTCCTCGGTGTCACCGAAGGCCATCAGCACCGCGGACGGACGGCCGCTGCCGTCGACCGGCGGCAGGAACCGGGAGATCTGCTCGGGTTCGATCGCCGCCGCGGCGTCGGCCAACTGCGCGAGCCAGCGAGGAATTGAGGTCACGCCCACCTCGCGCGACCAGCAGCTTGGCCCTGCGGTGCAATGCGCAGCTTGCTTCCGGTTGTCATGAGGAGGCGAGCATCTGGTCGACGGACTTGACCAGCTTCGCCGCGACGACGGGATCGGTCGGACCTTCGCCGTAGGACGGGCACAGTCGGGCGATCGGGCAGGCGCCGCACGCGGGCTTGCGGGCGTGGCAGCGCCGCCGTCCGTGCCAGATGACCCGGTGCGACAGCATCGTCCAGTCCTTCTTCGGGAAGAGCTCGGCGACGACCATCTCGGCCTTGACCGGGTCGGTCTCGTCGGTCCAGTTCCAGCGGCGGATCAGCCGCCCGAAGTGCGTGTCGACGGTGATGCCGGGGACGCCGAAGGCGTTGCCGAGCACGACGTTGGCGGTCTTGCGGCCGAAGCCGGGCAGCGTGACGAGCTCTTTCAGCGTGTGCGGCACCTCGCCGTCGAAACGCTCCACCAGTTGCTGGCCGAGCTTGATCAACGTGTTCGTCTTGGCCCGGAAGAAGCCGGTGCTGTGGATCAGCACTTCGAGCTCGGCGCGGTCGGCACCGGCGTAGGCGGCAGCATCCGGATACTTGCGGAACAGCGTCGGCGTGACCAGGTTGACGCCCTTGTCGGTCGACTGCGCGGACAGGATCGTCGCCACGGACAACTCGAGCGGCGTGGTGAAGTCGAGTTCGCAGCGCGCGTCCGGATACAGGTCGGCGAGCTCGCGGTTGATCCGTCGGGCTCGCCGCGTCAGGGCGACCGGTGACTCGTCGTCGAAGGAGCGCGGCACGCCACTCAGCCTACGAGCCGCGACCGACACGGCCGGGTGCGGCACAATGAACTGACATGGCTGGTTTCCTGGTGCTCCTCTTCCCATTCGTCCTGATGGGTTTCGTGCTGTTCATGGAGCGCGTCGAGGAGCCGCTCAACCAGGTCGCGACCGAGCGCGAGATCGAGCACTTCCTCGACGACGCCAACGCTTCCGAGCTCGATACGTTCGTCCGCGAGGGCACCGACTCGGCACTGTCGCGATTCCGGCAGCGGCTGGGACGGGCCTGGCGGCGCAACCGCGCGGCGTGATCAGTCCGAACCCCTAGTACTCTCGCACTACCCTCGCAATACATGTGATCCCGGTCTCGCCCTCCGCTGGCGGCCGGTAGAAGGAGCGGACGTGGACGAGATCCTGCGCAGGGCCGGCCTGTTCCAAGGCGTCGACCCCGAGTCGGTCGAGGCGCTGGCGAGCGAGTTCGAGATCATGGACGCCCCGCGCGGCACCACGCTGTTCCACGAGGGCGAGCCCGGCGAGAGTCTGTTCATCGTGCTCTCAGGCAAGGTCAAGCTGGGCCGGCGGTCCTCGGACGGCCGCGAGAACCTGGTCGCCATCATGGGTCCGTCCGACCAGTTCGGTGAGCTGTCCCTGTTCGACCCGGGCCCGCGTACCGCCACCGCGACCGTCGTCACCGACGCCCGGGTCGCGCGGTTGCCGAAGCAGGCCCTGCAGAAGTGGGTCCAGGACCGTCCGCAGATCGCCTTGCAGCTGCTGCGCGTGGTCGCCCGCCGGCTGCGCCGCACCAACACGATGCTGGCCGACCTGATCTTCGTCGACGTCCCGGGCCGGGTGGCCAAGCAGCTGCTGCAGCTCGCCCAGCGCTTCGGCTCGGTCGACGGCGGTCAGTTGCGGGTCACCCACGACCTGACCCAGGAGGAGCTCGCCCAGCTGGTCGGCGCCTCCCGCGAGACGGTGAACAAGGCGCTGGCCGACTTCGCGTCGCGGGGGTGGCTGCGCCTGGAGGGCAAGAGCGTCGTCATCCTCGACCGCGAACGCCTCGCCCGCCGCGCCCGCTGATTCTTGGCCCCGTAGCAGGGTCTTTGCCGGCGTGTCGCCCTGCTAGGAGGCCAAGCCTCGGCTGGCCAGGTAGTCCAGCTGGGCGCGGACGGACAGTTCCGCGGCCCACCAGACGGACCGGTCGACGTCGGCATACACGTGCTCGACGATCTGCCGCGCGGTCGCTTCGTCACCCAGCACGGCCAGCGCCGCGCGCACCTGGTCCAGCCGCTCGGCCCGGTGCGCCAGGTACTGCGTCGCTACCGCCGCGAGCGACGGCAGCTCCGGCCCGTGCCCGGTCAGCACCAGCCGCTCCCCCAGGTCACGCAGCCGCGCCAGCGAGTCCAGGTACGGCCCGAGCTCACCGTCCGGGTGCGCCACCACGGTCGTCCCCCGGCCCAGGATCGAGTCGCCGGTGAGCACCGGACCCGAATCGAGCACCAAACACACCGAGTCGGACGTGTGTCCCGGCGTCGCCACCACCGAGACCGCGACACCTGCCGCGGACAGCACCGCACCGTCGGTCAGCGGCTCGGCGCCGAGGCACAGCGCCGGATCCGCAGCCACCACCGGCGCGCCGGTCGCCTCGTGCAGCGCCGGCGCGATCTCACCGTGGTCGAAATGCCGGTGCGTCAACACGATCAGCTCGACCTCCCCGGCCGCCGCGAGCAGCGCGGCCAGGTGCGCGTCGTCCTGTTGTCCCGGGTCGACGACCACGGTGGACGGGCCGGACCCCAGCAACCAGGTGTTCGTGCCGTCGAGCGTCATCGGCCCCGGGTTGTTCTGCAGCAGCACCGCCGCCTGCGGGGTCACCCGCCGCACCTGCTCGTACGAGCTCATGCCGGAAACAGCGATCGCGGCAACTCGAAGGAGGTGCCGTCGGGCAGGCTGGCGAGGTAGCCGCCGTCGTCGGTCCGCGCCACGGTCGGGCGCACCGCCTCGAGCGTGCGCGAGCCGGCCGCCGCGAGCACCGCGGCCACGGAGTCGTACCCGGCCAGCGACGCGAGCGTCATGATCGTCGGCGGCAGCATGCCGAGCTCGCCGCGTTGTGCGGCTTCCAGTGCCGCGGTCACAGCGAACCACCCGGCCGAGGACGCCTCGGTCGTCACGTCCTGCGCCTGGGCGTCGTCAGGCAGCGCGGCCACGAAGAATCGGGTGTCGTACCGGCGCACCTCGCCCCGCGGAGTCACCCAGCGCGACCACGGCTGCACCGCGTCCGCGTCGATCCGCAGCGAGTTGGCCCGCAACAGCTCGCCGAACGACACCCGTCCGGCCTCGACATCCGACCGCGCGCCGGACAGGTCGGCACTCGGCGCGGTCAGCAGCACCCCGGTCTCCTCGAAGACCTCGCGCACCGCCGCCCCCAGGAGCGCACGCGCCTGCGCCGGCGAGCAGTCGAACCGGGCCGCGGCCTGGGTGTCCGAGCCGGCCACGAACGGCAGCTCGGCATCGTCGGCGTCGACCCGGCCACCGGGGAAGACCGCCATGCCTGCGGCGAACGCCATCTCCGTGACGCGGGTCAGGAGCCATACCGACAACCCGTCCGTGCCGTCCCGCAACAGGACAACGGTTGATGCGTCCCTGATCTCTGCGTCTGTCACCCGGAGACCTCGACGATCAACTCGACCTCTACCGGGGCGTCCAGCGGCAGCCCGGCGACGCCGACCGCCGACCGGGCGTGCGGGTCGCCGAACACCTCGCCGAGCAACTCCGAAGCTCCGTTCACGACCTGCGGCTGGCCGGTGAAATCCGCGGCCGACGCCACGAAGCCGACCACCTTGACCACGCGCACCACCGAGTCCAGCCCGACCAGCGCGTCGACGGCCGCCAGCGCGTTCAGCGCGCACGCCCGCGCGCAGTCGTAGGCCTGCTCGGGCGTCACTGCCGCGCCGACCTTGCCGGTCGCGGGCATCGCGCCGTCCACCATCGGCAGCTGCCCCGAGGTGTAGACCAGCGAACCGGTCCGGACGGCCGGCACATAGGCGGCAACCGGCGGGACGACCGACGGCAGAGTGATCCCCAGCTCGGCCAGGCGCTGCGTGGGTGTAGGCATGCCTGGACCGTAGCCGACTGTGACCTCGACCAGCCCGACGACGGCCATCACCCGCAATCTCCTACGCTCGCTGCATGGCGTCGACACAGCTGGCTGACAAGCCCGTCCTGTCGTCGGCCATCCCCGCCGGGGCCCGCCTGCATGTCGTCACCGGCAAGGGCGGCACCGGGAAGACGACCGCGGCGGTCGCGCTCGCCCTCGCGCTGGTGGCCTGCGGCCGCAAGGTGCTGGTCGTCGAGGTCGAGGGACGCCAGGCGCTGGCCCAGCTGTTCGACATCCCCGCCCTGCCCTACGAGGAGCGACGGCTCGCCTCGGGCCTGAAGTCCGGGTCGCTGTGGGGGCTGGCCATCGACGCCGAGCAGGCGATGATCGAGTACCTCGACATGTTCTATGGGCTCAAGCGCTCGGCGCGCGGGCTGAAAAAGATGGGCGCGGTCGACTTCGTCACGACGCTGGCGCCCGGCCTGCGCGACGTCCTGCTCACCGGCAAGGTCAAGGAGTCCGTGTCCCGCACCGACGCCGACGGCCACCCCACCTATGACGCGGTCGTGCTCGACGCCCCGCCTACGGGACGGATCACGAAGTTCCTCGATGCGACCAAGGAGGTCGCGAACCTGACGAAGTTCGGCCCGATCAACCGGCAGAGCGAGGGGGTGATCAGCCTGCTGCACGGCAAGCAGACCGCCGTCCACCTGGTCACCCTGCTCGAGGAGATGCCGGTGCAAGAGACCATCGACGCCGCCGCCGAGCTGCGCGCGGCCGGGTTCCGGCTCGGCGCGCTGATCGTCAACCGGGCCCGTCCGGTGCTCATCGAGGACGGTGCGGTAGACACCAGGCTGCTCACCGCAGGGCTGCGCAAGGTCAATCTGCCTGCCGCGCTGACGAAGGGGCTCGCCGAGGAGGTCGGCGAGTACGCCGACCGGCTCGAGATCCAGGCCGCGAACGCCGCGAAGCTGGACCTGCTTGATCTTGCGCGGATCGAGCTGCCCGATCTGAACCCGCCGGTCGACCGGGGCGACCTGAACGAGCTGGCACAGAGGTTCACCAAAACATGAGCCTCGACATCGGCGCGCTCGCCCGCGACCGCAATACCCGCGTGATCGTCACCTGCGGCAGCGGCGGCGTCGGCAAGACCACCACGGCTGCGGCGATGGCAATGCTGGGCGCCGAGGCCGGCCGGCGCACGGTCGTGCTGACCATCGACCCGGCCCGCCGGCTGGCGCAGTCCATGGGCCTGACCGAGCTCGACAACACCCCCCGCGAGGTCAAATCGAGCGGGCCGGAGTCCGGCAGCCTGTTCGCGATGATGCTCGACATGAAGCGCACGTTCGACGACGTGGTGCTCGAGCATTCGACCCCCGACCGGGCCGAGCAGATCTTCGCCAACCCCTTCTACCAGTCGCTGTCGTCCTCATTCGCCGGAACGCAGGAGTACATGGCGATGGAGAAGCTGGGCCAGCTCGTCGGCGCCGGCGAGTGGGATCTCATCGTCGTCGACACGCCGCCCTCACGGTCGGCCCTGGACTTCCTCGACGCGCCCAACCGGCTCGGGCGGTTCCTGGACGGACGGATGATCCGGGTGCTGACCGCGCCCGCCCGCGCCGGCGGCAAGGCCTACCTCAAGGTCGTCACCGTCAGCGTCGGCGTGCTCGCCCGGGTGTTCACCAAGGTGCTCGGCGGCGAGCTCCTGCGGGACCTGTCCTCGTTCGTCTCGGCGCTCGAGTCGATGTTCGGCGGGTTCCGGGAACGCGCCCAGCACACCTACGAGCTGCTCAAGACGCCGGGCACGGCGTTCGTCGTGGTCGCCGCGCCCGAGCCGGACGCGCTGCGCGAGGCGTCCTACTTCGTCGAGCGCCTGTCCGACGAGCACATGCCGCTGGCCGGCCTGATCGTCAACCGGGTGCACACCACCGTGCTCGCGAAGTCGGCGCTGCCCGCCGCCCGGGCCGAGGCCGCCGCCGACGCGCTCGCCGCCAAGCCCGACGACCCCGCGACCCGGCTCGCCGAGGCCGCGCTGCGGGTGCACGCCGAGCTGGCGGGTGCGGCCGAGCAGGACGCCCGGATGATCCGCCGCTTCGCCGCGGCACACCCCGCGGTGCCCATGATCTCGGTACCCGCGCTGCCCGCCGACGTCCACGATCTGGACGGGCTACGCCAGATCGGCGCACTGCTGCAGCCACCTGACGGTTGAGCCGAACTGAGGCGCCACCGAGCACGATCCGGCGGATCGGCGCGCGCCCCGTACCCTGATTAGCCGTGGCTGCCCCCGGATCCAATCCCAACCCGGCCATCTCCCTGGCCAAGTTGCTCGGCGCGCTGATCGTCGCGGGCGTGCTGGGCGCGGGCGTGCTTCTCCCCTTCGTCGGCGGCGCCGGCCTGGTGGCCAAGCACTACGCCGACAAGTTCGAGAACACGACCTGCAACCTGCAGGAGACGCCGCCGCCGGAGAAGACCCAGATCTACGCCAGCGACGGCAAGACGCTGATCGCGACGATCTTCAAGCAGGACCGGCAGCCGATCCCGCTCAAGGACGTGCCCAAGCCGCTGGTCGACGCGCTCGTCGCGACCGAGGACCGCCGGTTCTACTCCCACCACGGCGTGGACATGCGCGGCCTGATCCGCTCGGCGATCAGCACCTCCAGCGGCGACACCCAGGGCGGGTCGACGCTGACCATGCAGTACGTCAAGCAGATCCGCTACTACCAGGCCGGCGACAACCCGAAGAAGCAGGCCGACGCGATCGCTCAGAACCTGAACCGCAAGATCGAGGACGCGAAGTGCGCCCTGTACCTCGAGGGCACCAAGCACGAGTCCAAGGCGACGATCCTCGACAACTACCTCAACATCGCGTTCTTCGGTGAGAACTCGTACGGCATCGAGACCGCGGCCCGCACCTACTTCGACAAGAGCGCGAGCCAGCTGACCCTGCCCGAGTCGGCGATGCTGGTCGGGCTGCTGCGGGCACCGACCCAGTACGACCCGTTCATCAACCCCGAGGCCGCCCGTCAGCGCCGCGACCAGGTGCTCGACAACATGGTGTCCTACGGCAAGCTCACCGCCGGGCAGGCGGCCAGGCTCAAGTCCACCCCGGTCTCGCTCGCGACGACCGCGCCGCCGCAGGTTCGCGAGGGCTGCGCCAACGCGGCGTCCTCGGTGCAGAACGTCGGCTTCTTCTGCGACTACGCGGTCAACTGGCTGCTCGACCACAAGGCGGTCACCGAGTCGCAGATGCAGACGGGCGGCCTGAAGATCGTCACCACGCTCGACGCCAAGCTGCAGAACAGCATGCAGCAGCGGCTGCACAGCATGCTCTCGACCAAGGCGCCGATGGCAGCGATCATGCCGGTCGTCGATCCGCACACCGGTGACGTCCTGGCCATGTCCACGACCAAGCGGTACGACACGTCCGGACGCGGCGGCACCACGACCCTGCCGATCTTCACCTCGTACACGGCGCAGGCGGCGTCGACGTACAAGCTGTTCCCGCTGCTCGTCGCGCTGTCGACCGGTGTCGACAAGGGGTGGCAGATGCAGACGCCGACCGGTCCGTACCAGTGGAAGAACTGCCCGCCGGACAACGGCACGGTTCTCAACGGTGACGCCAACGAGTTCTACAACCCGGGCGGCAACCTGACGATGCGTGACGCGACGATCAAGTCGTCGAACACGTTCTTCGTCGGCATGGCCGACCAGCTGTTCAGCTGCCAACTGCAACCGATCATCCAGATGGCGCAGAAGCTGGGGATCCAGAGCTTCGGCCGGCCGAGCTCCGAACCGCACACCACCGTCGGCCAGTCGATCCTGCAGTTCCAGCGCGCGACCCGGCTGACCCTGGGCGACATCGAGACGAGCCCGCTCGAGCTGACCAGCGCTTACGCCGCGGTGGCCAACGACGGCCGCTACAACGCGCCCTCGCCGATCAAGTCGGTCACCACCAGCAAGGGCGAGCCGATCCGCGTGCCGCGCACCCCGAGCCGACAGGTCATCTCGCCGCAGGTGGCGCGCGAGGCCGTCCAGATCATGGAAGGCGACACCCAGGCGCCGGGCACGTCGGCGACGTCGTTCGCGACCTGGTACCAGAGCCACCCGGACTTGCTGATCTCCGGCAAGACCGGGACGGCGCCGGGCGTCTCGCCGCGCACCCACCAGGCGGACAAGAACGGCGCGCTGTGGTTCGCGGGCATGACCCCGAACTACGTGGCGACCACGGCGCTGATCAATCTCGATCGCCCGAGCAACCCCGCGTCCGGGCTACCCGGCGTCACCGATGCGGCCGACAACGCGTACGGCGGCGAGGCGGCGAAGTTCTGGATCGCGGCACTGGCTCCGACGCTGCAGCACAAGGCCTGGACGTGGCCGTCAGCGGACGCCGTGAACGGCGACCCGGTGCCGAGCGTGGTCGGCTACAGCCCTGCTGACGCGCGCCGCCTGCTCAAGCGGGACGGCTACAAGATGCAGCTCCTCGGCGCAGCCGACGGGCTCAGCTGCGCAAGCACCCAACCGATCGGCCAGATCGCCTACTCCGGGCCGTCCATCGCCCCGCGCGGCGCGACGATCACGGTGTGTCCGTCCTCGGGTATCCGGCAGGACCTCTACGTCTACGTCCCGCCGCCGCCTCCGCCTACCCACGCGAGTGGTCCGACCGGCAATCCGGGCGGTGGGTCGCACTCGGGCGGTGGCCAGCAGGGTGGCGGTGGCCAGCGGGGCGGTGGCAGCTCGAGCGCGCCCGCGCCGCCCGTCCCGCCCCCGTCGTCGAACCCGGTACCGCCCGGCCACAGTCACGGCCCCGGCGGAGGCAACGGGAACAACGCCCGCACAGGTGCCGCCACCGGCGCCGGCACCACTGCCGGTACCGGAGCCGGAACGGGAAGCGGAACCGGCGGCTGATCAGCCGGCGGCGAGCTGGCGACGCACCTCGTCGCTGACCCGCTTGCCGTCGGCCCGGCCGGCCACCCGGGGCTGGACGAGCTTCATGACGACACCCATCTGGTTCGGCGCGGTTGCTCCCGCCTCGGCGACGGCCGCCTGGACGAGCTCGCGCAATTCGGCATCGCCGAGCTGGGCGGGCAGGTAGCGGTCGAGCACCTCGCCCTCGGCGAGTTCGCGGTCGGCCAGCTCCGTCCGTCCGGCGCCGGCGAAGGCTTCGGCGGCCTCGCGGCGCTTCTTCGACTCCTTGGTCAGCACGCGCAGGACCTCGTCGTCGGACAGCTGCCGCGCTGCTTTGCCGGCGACCTCCTCGGTGGTGACAGCGGTCAGCGCCATGCGCAAGGTCGCCGTGGTCAGCTCGTCACGGGCCTTCATCGCGGTGTTCAGGTCGGCCTGCAGGCGGCTCTTCAGCTCGGGCATGGCCTCACGCTACCGAGGGTTTCCGTAGGCTGATCTCGTGCGCCGCGCCGTGACCACTCTCGCCGCGACGGCGGCAGCAGGCCTGTTGTACGGCGGCGTCATCGAACGCAACTGGTTCACGCTGCGCCGCTTCGAGGTCCCGGTGCTCGAGCCCGGCAGCGAACCGATCCGGCTGCTGCACGTCTCCGACCTGCACATCACCCCGCCGCAGCGGCGCAAGCACGCGTGGATCGGTGGGCTGGCCGACCTGAACCCGGACCTGATCATCAACACCGGCGACACCCTCTCGGCCGCCGACGGCATTCCCGCGGTGATGCGCGCGTTGGGCCCGCTCTATCAGTTCCCCGGCGCGTTCGTCCCGGGCAACAACGACTACTACGTCCCCACGCCGAAGAACCCGGTGAAGTACTTCCAACGCCAAACGCCGCGCCCGCGCGGCCCGGCGCTGCCGTGGCCGCAGATGGCGCGGGCGATGTCCTCGTCCGGTTGGCTCGACCTGACCCATCGCCGCACCCAGGTCAAGGTGCGCTGCGCCTCCGTGGCACTCGCCGGGACGGACGATCCGCACCTGGGCAAGGCGCGTTACGAGCTGATTGCGGGGCCGGCCGATCGCGAGGTCGTGGTGCGGATCGGCGTGATCCACTCGCCCGAGCCGTATCTGCTTCAGGCCTTTGCCGACGACGGCTACGATCTCGTCCTCGCCGGACACACCCACGGTGGACAGGTGCGGGTGCCGTTCGGGCCGGCGGTCGTCACGAACTGCGGGATCGACGTGCGACGGGCGCGGTGGCTGCACAAGTGGGACGAACGGATGTGGTTCCACGTGTGTGCCGGGCTCGGCACGAACCCGTTCATGCCGGTGCGGTTCGCCTGCCGACCCGAGGCGTCGCTGCTGACGCTCGTACCCCGGGGTGGGCGGTAAGTCGGCTGGCGGGCACCCGGTATCCTGACCGGGTTGCTCTACCGGGGTGTGGCGCAGCTTGGTAGCGCGCTTCGTTCGGGACGAAGAGGCCGTGGGTTCGAATCCCGCCACCCCGACCAAGTAAATCCGGCTACCGCGCACGATCCCAGCGTCGGGTTACGCGCAGATCGACGGATATCCGCGCGCCACCTAGGGCAGTTGGTGCGGATCCTGGATCACGGCCGCTTGGGAGCTCCGCGCTCCCACCAGTCGATCGGCGGCCGATCAGCGATGTCACGCGCTACCGCCTCGCCATCGATCAGGTTGCAGAACTTCCAGAGCTCCTTAGCGGCACGGGAGTACTGAAAAAGGGCGCGATCTGCGTCGAACGCGTCGAGCTCGCAGGCACGGAAGCCATCGATTGCGCGTCCTACGTGGCCAACGAGCTCGGCCAGGCACGCTTCGTGATATGCCGCAGCAGCCTCGCGTGCAGCCCGTCGCTCCGATTTCGCCGACACACCTCGAGGCTAGTGCGATACGAATCCGACAATCGTGCGCTGTCAGCGGCAAATCTGTAGGGCCGCTGCGAGCCAGATAAGTGCGTTCCGCGGAACGCATCGTCGCCATTCCGTACACACGCGCAGCCTGCAGCCCCCACCGACCAAAACTGGCGGCCGACTCTGGTCAGTAGGGGCTGCAGGCTTTCTGACAGCACGGCGCGGCTGCGCTCCGCGGAACGCAGTTACCTCTTGCTGCTCCGCATAACGAAAACAGCACCCCGAATCTCGTAACACCGAGCAGCAAGCCGCATGCGGGTTCAGGCGGTCAGCGCAACACCTCTGCCATGGCTTCGGATGGTGTCTTGAAGCCGAGGGTTTGGCGTCGACCTCGAGCGGGCCCTCGATGGTGCAGCAGTACGACCTGCGGGCGCCGCGTACAACCGTCGCGTCGTAGAGGCGGCCGCGCCGAAACCGCTTGCCGCCTGCCATGCATATTCGAACAGCGTGAGTGCACGGCGGCACTGAGTGTTTATCTGCGTGACTAAGCCGGACGAGCAGTGCAGGCGGGCTACCGGCCACGAGTGGGCTGGCCGGTGCCGGCCAATATTGCGGCTACGGCGTCGGCCAGCCCGCGTGGGTTCTGCAGACCCATCGCGTGGCCGGTGTTCGGAACGCTCATCACCGACACACCCAGATCGGTGATGAGCGCATCGAAGTCGGGCTCGGGTTGGGTGAGTTCGCCGCGCAGGTACCAGCGTTCGATCGACAGATTCGCCAGCAGCGATCGAGCGGACGGGTCATGCCCATCGCGCATCGAGACATCGGAGCGGTAGACCGCGCGGGGCTCAAGGATCTCGGTCAAGCCCAGATGCACGGCGGCGGTGCTCGTCGGGTCTGCCTCGGCATCGGCGCGCAGCGCGGCAATGAGATCGGCAAAGCCATGGCGGAGAAATTCTTCCTCGCTCTGCCCGCCGAACACCTCCTCACCGTGCGGATCCAGCGTGCCCTCGACCATCACCAGCGCCGAGACGAGCTGCGGTCGGGCGGCGGCCACCCGGATCGCGATCTCCCCGCCCATGCTGTGGCCGACCAGTACACAATCCTGCAGCGCGAGCGCGTCGATCAGCTCAACGATGGTGCGGGCGTGCTCGACCAGCGTGTAACCGAACTCGTCCGGCTTGTCGCTGTACCCATGCCCGAGCAGGTCGACCAGTAACGACCGCCTACCGCGCAATGACGGCTGCACGGCAGCCGGCAACAGCTCGCCGCTCGACGAGCACTGCCAGCCGTGGATCCAGATCACCGGTGCGCTTTCGCCTGGCAATTCCACGTAGCGCAGGAAAACTCCATCGGAGAGTCGCAACGCAGCCAGACCACCGTCGTCAGCCATCCTCGACCCCGATCGTGAACCCGACAACCAGCAGATGTGCCGCGACGCTATCGCGACAATCGACGAAGAACCACAAGCGAATTGGGTCAGCAGGTCGCAGCCGACCCGATGTACTTACTAAGTGGGTTCCGGGCGGCGGTAAGCCCGTGAGTCGTCGAGTAGGGCATCCACGCGTGCGGCGAGCTGACGAGGGCTGAACGGTTTGCCGAGGAAATCGTCACAGCCTGCCGCATAGGCGGCAGCGATCTCATCCGGGCTTGACTCGGCGCTGATCAGCATGACGGGTGCAGCCGTAGCACGGTCGTCCTTCAGCCGGCGGCACAAGTCGCGGCCGTTCATGTCGGGCAGGCGTATGTCGATCACGTAGATGTCGAAGCGTTGCGTCCGAGCAGCAGCGAGGGCGGCCGTCGCATCGGCAGCTTCGCACACGTGGTAGCCGTCGGACAGCACGACGGTTATCAGGAAACGGACATCGTCCTCATCATCAACGACCAGCGCGGCACGCGAGACAGGCACGGCCATGACAGCTACTCAGCCGCTCGCGGACGTCCCCGGGCATCCTCGGCGCCCAAGGGCACCGCACGCGGGAATGGCGAAGCGAGGTGGGACCAAAGTCCCTTGGCGCTTGTCGGCGACGAGGGAAAAGGTAGGAGATCTTCGAGCAGCGTGGCTCGGGAGAGGTGCTCCTCGCCGAACCGAGTAGGGCATCGCCGAGGGTGGGCGGCGACGGTTCGGCGGGGACCCACTCGGTGGGCCGGTCAGTTGGGGCGGCCGACGGCGGCGCCGGATTGTTGGACGGCGTAGCCGGTGTAGGTGCCGCTGCCGCCGAGGTTGGGTGCGTCGTGGGAGTAGGCGATGTGCGCCCAGCCGGCTTGGTCGGTGTCGACGGCGAAGTCGTCGAACAGTTGTCGGCCGCCGTTGCAGGAGATGCCGCCCTCGCAGACCTGTCCTTGGTGGACGGGCATGAGCTGCTTGGTCTTCCAGCCGGTGAGGGTCTGTTTGCGGTTCTGGGCGAAGTAGACGTACCAGGTCTGGTTCGCGCCGGTGCCGGTGGCGCCGTAGTAGACGAGGTCTTCGCCGGCGCTGGTGGCGACGATCCAGGGGAAGATCGCCTGCCCGGCCGAGCTGATCGCGCCGGAGCAGGTCCAGCTGGTGCCGTGGTTGGTCGATTCGGCGACGTAGATCGCCTTGTCGTTGGACACGGTGTAGAACAGGGTGCCGTTCGGGGCCACCGACACGTTGGGGAAGTTGTGGTCCAACCCGCTCGCGCCGAACTTGGTCGAGCACGGGATCGGCTGGTCGGTCCAGGTCGCCCCGCCGTCGTTGGACACCCCGAGGAACGCCTCGTTGTAGGCGGCGCCGCCGGTCGGTCCCGGATCGGCCGATGGCGCAACGAAGGACTGGTAGGCCCAGAACCCGCCCGCGGTCGGGTGGTTGTGGTCGATGACCAGGTTGCCCAGCTCGTTGTTCTGCGCCTTGTAATCGGTATCCGGGATGACCCGCGACTCCTGGGCGTAGCCGGCGCCGCCGTTGTCGCTGCGCAGCACGTCGATGTTGTCGGTGGTGATGTCGTGGTAGGACAGCAGGCTGGTGTCCGACCCGTAGGCGGCGATCCATTCCCGGTCATCGACCGGCACCCCGGCCTGAACCGGGGTCTGGGTGAAGGTGGCACCGTTGTCCACAGAGGTCGCTACGTTGATCGAGCCCAGGTTCAGGCTGGCCACGTAGATGCGGTACGTGCCCGCTGACCGCACCGGCGCAAACGCGGTGTCGATGTCGCCGCCGGAGGCGCCGACCTTGGACACGCCGTTGGGCTGGCCGGCGTACACCAGCGCGCACGGTGAAGCCGCGGTCGTCCCGCCGACCTGGGGGGCCCGCCAGTACTCACTTCCCGAGCCGACGCCCTCCTCCGACCCCGCGCCGACCAGGTTGTCCTTCGACACATGCAGCGACGGCTCGCCGGCAGTGTTCTCCCCGCAACCCGGTGCGCCGACCGTGGCGGCCTGCATCTCGCCGTAGCCGAACCCGCCCACGGTGCCCCCGGTTGGTGGCGTCGCCGCCGATACCGAGGCCGGGACGATCAGCGCGGCGACGATCGCTGCCGCGCCGACGGCGCCCACGGCGACGATTCCCGGCCGGGAGCACTGGGTTCGCAAAGAATTCGGTGTGACCACGGCCGACGATCCTTCCGACAGCGAATGCGATCGCTCCTGACATGCTCACCAAAGCACGCTAAGTAGGTTTGCGCATGTTGACGACTACGTGCGGTGTTGCGGTAATGGTCGCGTACGAGCAGGCGCGCGGGTTGACTGGTGCGCCGCCTCGACGCGTTGTCCCCCGATCGAGTGACGGGCTGAGTAGATGTCAGTGACGCCGCGAGGCGAGCACCGGGGCCCGAGAAGCACACCTCACCGACCGGGGACTGGCCCGGGACACCCAAGGACGTTCGTCCCGTTCAGCACACAGTGTGTTCGGCATACCGTTAACGCTCGTGAGCGAACGCTGTGGCAATTCATGGCACGACGTGCCCTGTGAACTGCCACCGGGGCACGGCCTCGTGCATCGCGCCCACCGGGACGGATCGCATCTCTGGTGGATCAGCAAAGGAAAGCCGACCCGCGAGCCCGACGCTCGAGACGCGACCTCGGTGCCGCGGCCTTCGGGTGGGTAGGCGAACTGCGCATCGAGAGGCGCCGCAAGATCCTCTCAAGCCCTCGGGGCGGTAAACGCCGAATGTGCCGGCTAAATGGCGGGTAAACGACCGCATTCACGCGAAGCAACGACATTGCCTCTTGACGAACCTCACGATTACCTCCAGATTTGATACCGTCCCGGTCACGCCGGTAGGTTCCGCCGCAACTGCAGTTCGGTTCCCACGATCCCTCCCTGTGGGACCTGAGCCCGACTCAGTTTGCGAGCAGCCGATTCTGAGCGGCCGGGACCTTCGTCCACAGATTGTGCCGCGCTGTTGACCGACCATCCCACCAGGACAGGCCGAGAGCAGTGATCAATCGCCGCCGTCCGGTGACCGTGCCGGTCAGTCCAGCCTGGCGTCGATGCGTTCGAGTCTGGTCCACCCGCTCCAGCCGCGCTCCCGGAGCAGTCGGAGCAGCCTCGGGGCAATCGGTACCGCGTCGAGGAACGCCGAATCGAGCAGCGCGACCAGCCCGTCGTCCAGCGGAAAGTCGTTCGTCGCTTCGTCGCGGTCCCAGTCCTTCGACGACTCCTCGATCAGGAACGCGAGCCGGTCGGCGAACGCCGGCAGCCGAGGATCGTCGGCCTCCCAGTCGGCCGCCTCGACGAGTTCCAGGTAGAGCGCCGTGACGGCCGGGGTGTCGATCTGGGCGCTCTTCATCGCCATCATCGTCGGCATCTGCTCGGGGAGCTGGGCCGCAACGAGGATCCACGCGTCGCGCTCGAGTTCGATCGCTCGCTCGGGGATGTCGAGCCGACGTAACCGCTCGAGGTAGGCCACCGCCTCCGGTGGCAACGCCAGACTGTCGCCGGCCGCCAGCTGCGCGATGCGTTCGCGGTGCCGCTGCCGCTCGCGGATCTCGGCCCTCAGACGTCGGTCGATGTCCTGCACGGCCGCCGCGAAGTCCGCGTCGTTGGCCGCAAGCAGTTGCCGCACGCGGGACAGCGGGACGCCGGCGTCGGCGAGCGTCCTGATCCGGATGAGCTCGACGACGGCTGCGGCGTCGTAACGCCGATAGCCGGAGTGATCCCGCTCGGGCTCGGGCAACAACCCCTTGGCGTGGTAGTGCCGTACCGCGCGGACGGTCACGCCTGCATAAGCGGCGAGTTGGCTGATCGTAAGCATCTCAGAGCTGCTGGTTCACACGTTGGTTGAGCTTGATCACGAAGCATGGCATGTCGTTCTCCACGGTTGAGGTCAGGCGATCTTGCGGTGGTAGGCGCGCATCGCGAGGGCGTAGGCGACGGCGAGTACCCCGACGCACCAGGCCACCGCGATCCAGATGTCGTTGCCGACCGGGTGCTGGGCGTAGAGGTTGCGCAGCGTGTCGACGATCGAGGTGACCGGCTGGTGCGCGGCGAACCAGCGCACCGGGCCGGGCATGCGCGAGGTCGGCACGAACGCCGAGCTGATGAACGGCAGGAAGATCAGCGGGTAGGAGAAACCGCTCACCGCGTCGGCCGACTTCGCCGTGAGGCCGGGGATCACGGCCAGCCAGGTCAGCGTCAACGTGAACAGCAGCAAGATGGCCACGATCGCGAGCCAGGCGAGGACTCCAGCGTCGGAGCGGAACCCCATCGCCAGCGCAACGAGCACGACGAGCGCGAGCGAGATCAAGTTGGCGACCACCGACGTCAACACGTGGCCCCACAGCACCGCCGACCGAGCGATGGGCATGGACTGGAACCGTTCGAAGATGCCGCCGGAGACATCGGTGAAGAGCCGGTAGGCGGTGTAGGCGATGCCTGAGGCGACGGTGACGAGCAGGATGCCGGGCAGCAGGTAGTCGACGTACTCGACGCCGCCGGTGTCGATCGC
This sequence comes from Jatrophihabitans sp., assembly GCA_036497285.1. Classification (GTDB taxonomy): domain Bacteria; phylum Actinomycetota; class Actinomycetes; order Mycobacteriales; family Jatrophihabitantaceae; genus RYN-133. Next base: position 34,056 of record DASXJR010000042.1, on the reverse strand, counting down.
TCCGCCGAAGACGTAGACGAACAACAGCAGCATCGCGATCGGCGTGACCGCCGTGGTGATGATCGTGTCTGGGCTGCGCAGGATGTGGCGCAGCGAGCGCCCGAGCAGGGTGGCGGTGTCGCCGAAGAAGTGCTTGGTCATCGTCGGTCCTCAGATCCTGTCTGCGGCCGGTGTGACGGCCGTGTCGGTCAGTGCGGTGGTGGCGCCAGGGTCGTGGCCGATGACGGCGAGGAAGATCTCCTCGAGCGTCGGCTGCTTCTCGATGTACTCGACCTCGACGGGCGGCAGCAGCGCCTTGAGCTCGGCAAGGCTGCCCTGCGCGATGATTCGTCCGTCATGCAGGATCGCGATCCGGTCGGCGAGCTGCTCGGCCTCCTCCAGGTACTGGGTGGTGAGCAGGACGGTCGTGCCTCCCCTGGAGAGTTCGTCGACGGCCTGCCACACCGCGATGCGCGCCTGCGGATCGAGGCCTGCGGTCGGCTCGTCGAGGAAGATGACCGGCGGGCTCCCGATGAGGCTCATCGCGATGTCCAGGCGTCGGCGCATGCCGCCGGAGTAGGTCGATGCCGGACGCGAGCCGGCGTCGGTCAGCGAGAACCGCGCCAGCAGATCGTCCGCGATACGGCCCGAGTCCGGTAGGTGGCGCAGCCTCGCCACGAGCAGCAGGTTCTCCCGCCCGGTGAGGACCCCGTCCACCGCGGCGAACTGCCCGGTCAGACTGATCGACTCGCGCACTTGCGCCGGCTGAGTGGCGACGTCGAAGCCGTCGATGACGGCCGTTCCCGCGTCTGCGGCGAGCAGCGTCGCCAGGATCCGGATGGTCGTGGTCTTGCCCGCGCCGTTGGACCCCAATAGGGCGAAGATGCTGCCCCGCACCACGTCGAGGTCGACGCCGCGCAGGACGGAATGGTCGCCGAAGGACTTGGTCAGCCCGGCGATCTGAATGGCTGGTGTCGTAGTCATGCGACAAGCGTGGAACCCTGACCTTGCGTCAGGGTCAAGCGCGAATGCTGCCCAGCCCTGACCCGGAATCGGGAACTCGCTTGATCAGGTCTCGACCGCGTCGATCCAGTGTCACCAAGCGTCGAGGCGGACCTGGCCGAGCCGGCCGTGAAGATCGCGCATGACGACCCAGGTCGGTTCGTCGGCGGTTGCGACGGCGCCGGGCGGGTTGAGCAGAATCGGCGCCTCGGATCCGAGTAGGTCGCGCAGCCGGTCGGCCTCCACGGGGTTGCTGGTCGCGAACGTGAGCACCGTGGACAGCAACGATCCGGAACCGCTCAGATCCGCGATTACTTGGGCGCCGTCAGCCGACACTCCCAGTGCTGTATTGCGTTTGCGTGCGGTGCGGAACAACCGGCCGAGCCGGGCCGCGAGCGGCGGTGGCACAGTCATCGTGCTCGGCAGGTCGATCTGCACCAGCCGGGGGTGATCGGCAGGCGTGTTGAGCTGGCCGAGCAGCTGCGCGGCGTGCGCGAGCGCCACTGCGTTGGACAGCCCGCCGTCCCCGGCCAGATCGAGAATGGTGACGTGCCCGGGCGGCGGCAGCTGCTCGCCGGGCGTACGGAACAGGTCCATCAGCCCACTGCCGGCCGCGACGCCGGACAGCATCTCGAACAGGCCGCCGAGGCCGACGGCACCGTGGGTCAGATCCTCGTAGGACGGCATCGCGGGCCGGGTCGGTCGCACCACACGCACGTTCTTGCCCAGCCCGCGGGCGCGTGAGCTGAGCTGGCCGGAGACATCCAGCAGCACGACGGCGGTGCCCCGGGCGGCGGCGTCCTGCGCCAGGCTGATCGTCAGCCGGGCGCGCAGATCGCTCTGACCCAGGACTGCGAACAGCGGGCTCTTGCCCGCCCGCACCGCGGCATGCGGGTCGAACGAGACCGGATCGCCGTCGACTGTCGCGCCGATTCGGGCGCCGGCGTCGTCGCCGAGCCGCGGCGCGGATGCGGTGTCCGATCCCGTCTCGCCGTCGGTGTCGGCACTCGTGTCGGCGCCGGCATCGCTCGCTTCCTCGCCCGTCTTGTCGAGCCGGACCGAGGCGTCTTCGGCCGAGGCTTTTGGTTCGGCGGCGGGACCGACCTGCGCCATGACCAGGCGCGCCGACTCGCGCGCCGCGAGGCTGAAGCCCGCCTCCCAGGCCAGGCTCTGGTCCGCTGTCAGCGCATACAGGTCCTCCGGCAGCACGCTCGGGGGGATCTCCTCGAACCGCTGCTCGCGCAGCAGCGTCAGCAGCTGTTCGGGCGCGGCGGTGCCGGCCCACGCTTCCCCCGCCGTGCCTCCCCGTCGAAACTGCTCGAGCAGCGCGCCTTCCAGGCGCCCGCCGCCGCTTTCGGCAGCCTCCACCGCGGCGAGCAGCGCCCGCTGGCAGACCTCCGAAATGGGAATCTGCGCAGCCTTCACGCGGCGTTCCAGGTCATCCGGCAGATAGACGTTCGCCCGGCCCATTGAATGCCTCCCGCAGGGTCTATGCGCATGTATGTGCACAGCCTACGCATCCGTGACCACCGACGACATCGATCAGCGGATAGATGACCAGCAGGACCCCTGCGCCGTCAGCTATTTCAGTCGGCGCGCGGTCCGGAGCTGTGCGCGCCGACGGTGGGGTCGAAGATGAGCTCATGGCTCTCCCCTGTCACGGAAATCAGACGAATTCCGCGCGGAAGTCGTGAAGGAACTCGGCGACCGGGCGCGGCGGGTGGCCGGTGATCTGCTCGAAAGTGCCGGTTGTGTAGTCGTTCTCGCCCGCGAGGATCGCCCACTCGCGCGTGATGAGCAGCTCAGCGGTCCCAGCTGGTACCCCGGCCCCGGTGAGGCGCTCGAGGAACTCCCCCTCGACCGCGACCCGGAAGGTGACGGGCTCGCCGAGTTCGGCCGAAAGCAGCTCGACCGCCTCGGGCCACGTCATGAGAGCGGGCCCCGTCAGGTTGTGGTGCGCGCCCCAGAGCGCCGGGTCGGTGAGCACACGCAGCCCGGCCTCGGCCACGTCGCGATGGTCGATCAAGGCCATCCGGCCGCAGCCGGCGAGGCCGGTCCAGGTGCGCGAGGCGCGCACCTCGTGCGCCGCGGCGAGCAGCGACGCCGAGAAGATCGCGGGTCGGATCGTCGAGTACGGCACCGCGGTCGAGCAGGCGAACTGGTCGATGCTGTCGTGGGCTCGCTGGTTGATCCCCAGTGAGTCAGCCGAGGTGTTGAGTACCGACAGGCGGGTGATCTGCTCGATCGAGGCGATCCGGCGGCAGCGTTGATCACAATCCGTTGCAAGACGCCCTCGATCCCGACGGATCCCGTCGCGATGAACACCGCGCGGATCCCGTCAAGTGCCTCGGCAAGATCGCGTGGGTCGGAAAGGCGCGTGGGACGGATGTCCAGGCCGCCGGGGTCGGCGAAGGCACGGCGGGCTTTGCCCGGGTCGCGAACGAGCGCGGTGACCGCATCGCCGCGGGCGAGTACGCCGCGGACGATCTCGCTGCCGACGCGGCCGGTGGCGCCGATCACCGCGGTGGTCACCGCGTTTGCATCGCCTCGTTCAGCGCCTCGGCCGCGTTGTGGCTGCTCACGTCGCCGCTGCCCAGATACGTCGTCATAGTTGTCATCCTCGGCCTTGATCGACTCCCTGGAACCGGCATTCAACCCTGGTTTTCGCGGGCGACCACGTGCTTTCGAGGTGCTCATCATGAGCGGATGATCCGCGCCGCAGGCGTGCCGAACTATGTTTCGGCGGTGGTGTCACACTCGCCTGCCGCGCGCACCGCGTTCGGACGTGCGCTTCGGGAATCGGTGCCCCGCGACAGCCTGGGCGAATGGTTGCCGACCGCAGACCGAGAGGACCCCGGCGAGATCCTGGCGGCGCAGACCGCGCAGCGGGTTCCAGAACTCGCGCCGCTCCGATACGCGCGGATGAGTGAGTCACCGTTCGCGTTCCTACGCGGCGCGGCTGCTGTGATGGCCGCCGACCTGGCCACCGTGCCGAACACCGGAATCCGCGTGCAGGCGTGCGGCGACGCGCACGTGAACAACTTCCGGTTCTTCGCGAGCCCGGAACGCAACCTGGTCTTCGACATCAACGACTTCGACGAAACCGCGCCCGGCCCGTGGGAGTGGGACGTCGCGCGGCTGTGCGCGAGCCTGCGGGTGTTGACGAATCAGCGCGGTTGGAACGCTGAGGACGGTGACGCCGTGGTCCGTGCCGCGGCGCGCTCGTACCGGCGCCGACTCGCCGAGTACGCCACCTGGACCACACTCGACTTGTTCTACGAGCGGACCGAGATCAAGCAGGTGATCGACAAGCTCCCGACGCAGTACCGGGCCGAGGTACGCCGCGACGTGCGGCGGGCGCGGCGCAAGGATCACATGCGCGCCGTTGCAAAGCTGACCACGGTCGCTAACGGTCGTCGCGCCTTCGTCGAGGACCCGCCGCTGACCGTCAGCCTGACTCGCACCGCGCACGAGCTCGACGAGGTACACGGGTTGATCGAGTCGTACCGGGCGACGCTCAGCGACGACCGTCGGCTGATGTTCGACCGCTACCGGCTGCTCGATGTCGCGCGCAAGGTCGTCGGCGTCGGCAGCGTCGGGACCCGTTGCTGGGTCGGGCTGTTCGAAGGCCGTGATGACCCCGCCGGCGACCTGCTCGTGCTGCAGGCCAAGCAGGCCGTGCAGTCCGTGCTCGAGCGGCACGTCGGTGCCTCGCAGTTCGACCAGCACGGTCGACGCGTCGTGGTCGGTCAGCGTTTGATCCAAGCCGCGGGCGACGTGTTCTTGGGCTGGGCGTCCGGGCCGGAAAGCGGCAACCACTACTACGTCCGGCAACTGTGGGACGCCAAAGGCAAATCCGACCCACTCCTGATGAAGCCGCGAGCACTCGCGCGGTACAGCCAACTCTGCGGATGGATCCTCGCCCGGTCACACGCACGCACCGGCGACGCAGTTCAGATCTCCGGGTACCTCGGGAAGGGCACGCAATGGGATGACGCGATCGTCAGCTTCGCAGCGCGCTACGCCGACACGAATCAGGCCGACCACGCGGCGTTGATCGATGCCGTCGCTCGCGGACGCAAAGGTCTACCGCAACCAACGCGATGACTGACAACTGCCTGGTCGGCATGAACTACCTGTTCGTGGTGCGGGGGTACTGTGCCGGAGGTGGATGGTGAGGCTCCCGTCGATGCGGTGAGCGTGGCCGAGCAGGCGTTCGATCACCTGTTGGCTTCGGCGCACATGGCGGCCGCTTTCGATCTACCCCGGCTGATCTGGGAGAGCGCCGCAATGCTTGGTGCGGCCGATGCGCAGGCCTATCTCGCCGATCTGCAGCAGAACACGTTGGTGCCGTTCGTCGAAAGTCGTCGAAGTGGCTCGGACCTGTCGGTGGAGCCGCTCGGGATTGACGCGACAGTCGCCGGGCGCGCCTACCAGCTCGTCGAGGTGCTGAGCCAGCCGACCACCAATGGGGCAACGCGGGTATGGCTCCCCTTGATCGATGGCACAGAGCGCCTGGGCGTGTTGGCGGTCTCGCTCGACGAAGTACAGGTGGGCGGCCTCGAAGGGCTGCTCGGGAGCCGGCTTCGGCGGCTCGCAGCGCTGTTCGCCGAGCTATTGGTCACCAAAACGGCGTACTCCGACACGATCGTGCGCTTGCGTCGGCGGGCCGAGATGGGGCTGGCGGCCGAGCTGCAATGGTCCTTGCTGCCGCCGCTGAGCTTCGCGGGCGGAGGGGTGACTGTCGCCGGTGCGCTTGAGCCGGCGTACGAGGTCGCCGGTGACACGCTCGACTACGCCGTGGATATCGGGCACGCCTGTGCGGCTGTGTTCGACGGGATGGGCCATGGGCTGAACAGCAGCCAGCTGGCCACGGTGGCCGTCGCCGCATACCGCAATGCGCGGCGGTCCGGTTTCGGCCTGCTCGCAACGACCACTGCGGTCCACGACGCGCTACTGAGCGCGTTCGGGGGCGCCGCGTTCACAACCGGCGCGCTTGTCGACCTCGACACGGAAACCGGTGTGCTGTCGTGGGTGAACGCCGGCCATCCGCACCCGTTGCTGCTGCGTGACAACCGGTTGGTCAAGTCCCTCATCTGCCCGCCGGTCCCCCCGCTCGGGCTGCGTCTGCCCAAGGGCGCGCGGCGGTCGGAGGTCTCGGTCTGCCAGGAACGGCTCGAGCCCGGGGATCAAGTGCTGATCTATACCGACGGCGTTACCGAGGCCCGCTCGCCGGATGGCGAATTCTTCGGCGAGCAGCGCCTCGCAGACCTGCTCACCCGAAACCTCGCTGCCGGACTTCCGGTCCCCGAAACGATGCGACGAGTTGTACGGGCGCTGCTCGAACATCAGCAGGCGCAGCTGAACGACGACGCCACACTGCTCCTACTCGAATGGCGCGCGGACCGGTCGTCGATCCTGCCCTGAACGCTGTCCTCAGTTGATCGCCGGCGGGTGCGACACCTCGGGATCGGGGGCGCGGCGTTGTTGTGCCGCGGATGCGCGAGCCTGCTTCCGGCCCGCCAGGACGTACTTCACGCCTTCCATGCTCAGGAAGGCGGTGACGACGGCGATGAGTATGGGCGCGGTCTGCAAGGCCCCGACCTGGGTAAGGAACGCGGCCATCAGGACCATGGCGAACGGGGCTGCCGCCAGCGCACCGGGGATGGCGGCCAGCAAACAGGTGAACGCCAATCCGAGAGGCACGCCGTGGATCACTTGATGGACGATGACGCCGGACGTTCCGCCGATGAAAAGCGATGGAAAGATCGGTCCACCTACGAAGCCGCTGCCCTGGCTGACGCCGAAGGTAAGCATCTTGGCGATGAGCGTGACGACGAGCAGCCCGAGGCCGAGGGTCCCCGCGTCGCGGAGCAGGGTCTTGAGCTGGTCGCCGCCGCTGAACATGGTCAGCGGCAGCGCCACGCCGACTACACCGAAGATCACCCCGCCCAGCGCTGACTTGGCGATGTCCGGGACCTTCAGCCGACCGAACAGCCGAGCCGCCCCCAACGTGAATCCGACCAGCAACGTCACCACCACGGCCGCGAAGAGGCCGAGAGGGACCGCGGCGAATAGTTGCCAGTCCTCGAACTTGTAGTGCGGCACCCGGAAGTAGTCCAAAAATACCGAGCCGGCGATGGCAAAGTAGATGCCGAACGAGAGGCTCGATGCGACGATCTGCGCGGCGAGGGCTTTGGCGAATCGCTGCCCGCCCGGGCGAGCGACCTCCATGATCAGCATCACCACGATCACGGTGCTTGAGAACAAGCCGCCGTAGGCGCCCGCGAATCCGGCCAGGGTGTTCACCTGCGCGTCCTCTGTCTTGAGCCGTCTTCGCTGCGCGATCCAGCTGCCCAGCCCGCCACCCATCGACCCCAGAGCCTTCTCCGGGCCGAGGCTGGCTCCTCCGATCAGTGACACCACAGAGACGGCGGCGATCCCCGGCACCAACCTTGTGTCGACCCGCTCCGTTCCCAGGTCGTCGAACAGGCCGGGAGTTTTCCAGGGGAGCCGCATCAGGCGGCGCACCAGGCCGACCGCGATGCCCGCCGCCGCGGAGACAGCCACCCACCACCAGTGCCCGCCGAACCAGTCGGGGTGGGAATCGGTGTACCACTTGCCGCCCAGCGTGATCGCTCCGACGAAGATCAGTCCGGCGAACGCACCGAACACGCCGAGTACTACCGCGTAAGCCAGCAGGACCCAGAAGTCCCGACTCTGGGTGACCGGCTTCTCGACGGGCTCCGCCCGTGGCGCGGTCACGACGTGGACCTCGCCGGAACTCGGCCCGAGGACTTTTCGGCCCGCCGCAGCCAGCTTGTAGGACAACGCTCGTTCATGCCTGACCAGGTCCCTTGCGACGGGGTCGTATGAGGCAACCAGACACCTCGGAATCGCACGCCGAGGCGGGCCTAGCCTCTAGCGCCGCCCGGCTGGACACATCACCCGGCTCGGGGGATGCGGTCAACGGCGCAGCAGGGATCTCAGGTCGATCGGTATGGCGTGCAGCCGGTACAGATCCTCGCCCCTGTAACGCCGCTTGTTCTTGAAGTCCCCGGACGTAAAGACGGCTTGGCCGCGCAGCGAGCGGGTGAAGACGTATTTCTGCACCAGCGCCGTGTCGTAGAGGCCGAGTTGGTCGCGCGGCCTACCTACGTGCAAGATCTTGCCCCCGTGCCGGTTGAGTCGACACGGACGCGCGCTGCACCAGAGCGCGCGCGTCGAGTGACGCTCCAAGACCTTGGTCCAGGGTCCCCACGGTTTGGGTGCGGTGTAGATCCGGAGGTTCGTGCGGGACGTCTGGCGTGGCCGCGGGAAGTCGCGGTGCGCGTTCGGGTAGTAGAAGGTCATCAGTACGTACCGCCGCAGCGCCGGTATGTACTGGATCGCCGGCTGACTCAGGCTGTGCGGTGCCCGCAGCACTCGGGTGGCACGTCTCACCCGGTGACCCCACTGCCGACCGGCCCCGCCCACAGCGCCGTGATAGAACTGCCAGGCGCTGCGGTGTTGCACTTTGCCGATCCGCACTCGGGCCAGGCGGAGGTAGCTGCCGTTGTACGCGTAGCCATCGGTGGAGACGGCGTACAGGTACCGGTTGGCACCGTCGACGGTATGCGTGTTGCCCGGTCCGTACTGGATGAAGAACGGCGCTGAGAAGCTCCGGCCCGGGAACATCGCCCGGTAATGCCCTGTGGCGTCGTCGAACGGTGGCGCCGCGCCGTCCCGGCTGACCATGCCCCACGAGTTCCGCCAGGTCAGCCCGCCGTCGACCGATTTCACGATGCTGGCGTTGAAGGACGGCTGGATCCCGTGCTGCTGCGCGCCTTTCGAACACGCTCGCAATTGACGGGCGACGGCGAGGTAGATCGTTCGGCCGACCCGGGTGATACCGCCGCTCTTCCATGAGCAACCGTCGGGACTCAGGCCGCCGCCCGGCACGCCGTAGCTGGTCATGCAGTTGCGGGTCCTGATTCTCAGCCGCCCGGGACCGCGTCCGTTGCCGTGCAGGATCACGATGTCGCCGCCGCGGTTCGTGCAGGCACCATGCGCGCCGGCCGAGTCGTTGCTGGTGACGACGATGCCGCCGCCGGGTCCGACCGTGTTGAAGAAGTTGTCGCCGACGATTGCGGGGAAATACTGCGGGGTGCGGAAGATCACGTGATTCGGCAGGTGTCTACGAGGTCGACGCTGACGACGCTGGCGGCTTGTGCGGGTCGGGCGGGTCGGGTCGCTTCGGGGGCTGCGGGTGGGCGGGTCGACAACTGCCGGGACTGCGGTTGTTCGGATCGGGTCCACTGCTCGGCCCACCCGGCCCGCCTGCGGCTCGCTGGTCGCGACACAGGCGACGTCACAGAAACTGATCAACACGGCAATCGTGCCGAGAGCAGCGCGCGTCGTGACGGAGCGGCTGAGCAGGGGCATCCGTCGCAGCTTGCCATACGACGTCCAGGTGTTGGGTCGTCGAGGTCGAGCAATACGAACGTCCATGTGGTCCCCCCCGGGCCCCATCGGCCTGACACGTCGTATCGAGAAGGAGACATCGATCGCTGTCGGTGGTCATAGGGTCTCTTGGCCCGGATCGATCAATCCTTGTCGTCCTGGGCCGTCCCCGAGGGGGTGTACGGCAAAGTGGTTGGTGATGACCACTCTCGCGAACGGACCGGCAGGCTCGTCGACCGATGCCGATGACCTGTACTCGGCGTTCTCGGCCTGGGTCGACGAGCAGGGGATCACGCTGTACCCCGCGCAGGACGAGGCGATCCTCGAGCTGGTCACCGGCACGAACGTCGTCCTGGCCACGCCGACCGGCTCCGGCAAGTCGCTCGTCGCGGTCGCGGCGCACTATTTCGCGATGGCGGCCGGTGTCCGGTCGGTCTACACGGCGCCGATCAAGGCACTGGTCAGCGAGAAATTCTTCGCCCTGTGCGACATCTTCGGCTCGGACAACGTCGGCATGGTCACCGGTGACGCGTCGGTGAACGGCGACGCACCGATCCTCTGCTGCACCGCGGAGATCCTCGCGAACATCGCGCTGCGCACCGGTGCCGCGAGCGACCTCGGCGTCGTGATCATGGACGAGTTCCACTTCTACGCCGATCCCGACCGTGGCTGGGCCTGGCAGGTGCCGCTGCTCGAACTGAGGCGTGCGCAGTTCCTGCTGATGTCCGCGACGCTCGGCGATACCCGCGAACTCGCCGACGACCTCACCAGCCGCACCGACCGGCCGACGGTCACCGTGGCCGGCGCCGAGCGCCCGGTGCCGCTGCACCACTACTACGCGGTCACTCCGCTGCACGAGACGATCACCGACCTGCTCGCGGGCGGCCAAGCGCCGATCTACGTCGTCCACTTCACCCAGGCCGCGGCGCTCGAGCACGCGCAGTCGCTGACCAGCATCAACGTTGCATCGCGCGCCGAGCGCGACATCATCGCCGAAACGATCGGCGCGTTCCGGTTCACCGCCGGTTTCGGCAAGGTGTTGTCCCGGCTGGTGCGTCACGGCATCGGCGTGCACCACGCCGGCATGCTGCCGAAGTATCGGCGGCTCGTCGAACAGCTCGCGCAGGCCGGACTGTTGAAGGTCATCTGCGGCACCGACACCCTCGGCGTCGGCATCAACGTCCCGATCCGCACGGTGGTGTTCGCGGCGCTGAGCAAGTACGACGGCGTGCGGCAGCGGCAACTGCAGGCACGCGAGTTCCACCAGATCGCCGGTCGGGCCGGTCGAGCCGGCTTCGACACGGCCGGGACGGTTGTCGTGCAGGCGCCCGACCACGAGGTCGAGAACGCCCGCTTGCTCGCCCGCGCCGGCGACGACGAGAAGAAGAAGCGCCGCATCGTCCGCAAGAAGCCGCCGGACGGCTTCGTGTCATGGGGCAGGAACACGCAGGAGCGGTTGCAGAACGCGGCGCCCGAAGCCCTCGTGCCCCAGTTCGCGGTGACGCCGGCGATGGTGCTCAACGTGATCGCCCGTCCTGGTGATGCGTTCGTGGCGATGCAGAATCTGATCCGCACCAACCACAGCACGTTCGCGGCCAAGCGCACGCAGGTTCGCGCGGCGATGCGCGCTTACCGCGCCCTGCTCGCCGCAGGCGTGATCGAGCGGCTCGATGTTCCCGACGCGACCGGACGCACGGTTCGGCTCACCGCCGACCTGCCGTTGAACTTCGCGCTGAATCAGCCGCTCTCGACATTCGCGCTCGCCGCGCTCGACCTGCTCGATCGCCAGTCGGACTCCTACGCTCTCGACGCCGTGTCGGTCTTCGAGGCAACGCTGGACGACCCGCGACAGATCCTGCGCGCGCAGCTGTCCCAAGCCCGGGGCGAGGCCGTCGCTGCGATGAAGGCTGATGGCATCGACTACGACGAGCGGATCGAGTTGCTCGACGATGTCACCTATCCGCGACCATTGGCCGACCTGCTCGGTGCGGCGTTCGCGATCTACCGGCAGAGCCATCCGTGGCTGTCGGAGGACCAGCTCGCCCCCAAGTCGGTCGTCCGCGACATGTGGGAGCGTGCGATGACCTTCACCGAGTACGTGTCGTACTACCGTCTGGCGCGCAGCGAGGGACTGGTGCTGCGCTACCTGTCCGACGCGTACCGCACGCTGCGCGCCTCCGTGCCCGACACCGCGCGCACCGAGGCACTTGACGACATCACCGAGTGGCTCGGCGCGCTTGTGCGCCAGGTCGACTCGAGCCTGCTGGACGAGTGGGAACGGCTCACGACCGACGTCTCGCCCGACGCCGCGGTCGAGGTCACCGTGCCGGTGTCGCTGACCGAGAACGTCCGTGCCTTCACGGTCCTCGTCCGCAACGCCATGTTCCGGCGGGTGGAACTCGCGGCCCTGGGTCGCTACGACGAACTAGGCGACCTCGACGCGGCCGCGGGCTGGACCTCGGACCGGTGGCGCGAAGCGATCGAGGGCTACTACGCCGAGTACGACCGGTTGCCCATCGACGCCGACGCGCGCAACCCGGCCCTGCTACACGTCGAGCGCGCACCGACCCAGTGGTTGGTCCGGCAGGTGTTCGACGACCCCGAGGGTGACCACGACTGGGGCATCCGCGCGAGCATCGACCTCGCCGCAAGTGACGGGGCCGGCGAACCCGTCGTCGTGGTGACTGCGGTCGGCCCGCTCGGTGTGGATCGACCGCGCTAACATGGATGTGTAGCGCTCCGAACGGCGCCACATATCCCGGTTGCGACGTCCTGCCTCGTGCGGTCGTCGCCGTGCGCATCGACTGGCGGCTCTGGGCGCCTGAAACGGCCCCCCGTCCGGCATGCAGTGTCGATCTCGCGTGGGTCCGGCGGTGTCTCGGAGGAGCGCTCGCGCATCCCGTGGCGAACACGCATCGTCCGCCGGGGGGTACATGCGCGGAACTTTGCCCGGTAATTGTGCCGGGTGCTCGGAGGAGGAGTCTTTGGCTCGACCAGCTCGGCGTCAGATGGATGCTCGCGGGGCCGCTTCGCGGGGTCAGCGACGCGTTCGTACCCCCGATGACGTCCCCTCGGCACTCGCCCGCGCCGTCCGTGAAGTGGAAGCAGCCGTCGAGCGCGGCCGCGTCACGCCCACAGTGCGGACGAAGTTCCAGGTCGTCGCACTGCTTGTCCGCGAGGAACACGCCCGGATCCGGCAGGACCAGACCAACAGCCAGTCCTACCGGGCCGAGCAGCTCAAGCGCCTGGACGGGATCGCGACGATCCTCGCTAAGACCGCGGTACGCGATAACGGTCTGCTCGCGCTCCTGGCGGAGGACGCCGTCGTCTCTGACGCGGCCAAGTCGCTCAAGCGGGACATGCTGAGGTCGGTCGGGATCGAACCCCCCGCCGAGGAGACTGTGCCCACCGAACCCGCGGCCGGTGCAGCCGGCACCGAGCGTCGGATCGTCCCGCAATCGGTTGTCTCTCGACAGCTGGCCAACCCGTTCCTCGCCCCCGACCTCTCCTCCGCCCGGCCGAGCACGGCCCGTCCACGCCGCCTGGCCGGTTGGGAGCTGCTCAATCCGTTGCTCAGGTCGTTCGAACGGGCCGACAGTGGAGCTCCCGCGTGCATGGCCCTGCCGGCACCGGCCCGACTGCGCTTGCCGGGAGACCGGGAGCTGATGCCCCACCAGGCGCAGGTCGTCGCCGCTGCCGCGGCCGGCCACCGGACCTTCCTGCTCGCCGACGAGCCAGGTCTGGGTAAGACCGCTCAGGCGCTGCTCGCCGCGGATGCTGCGAACGCCTACCCGTTGCTGGTGGTCGTGCCGAGCGTCGTCAAGACCAACTGGGCGCGGGAGGTCGGCCTGTGGACGCCGAACCGCTCGGTCACGGTGGTTCACGGCAACGGTGACACGGTCGACGGCTTCGCCGACATCGTCGTGGTCAACTACGAAGTGCTCGACCGCCACGTGGGGTGGTTCGGTGACTTCGGCTTCCGCGGCATGGTCGTCGACGAGGCGCACTTCATCAAGAACAAGGCGTCCCAACGCTCGCGACACGTTCTCGACATCTCCAAGCGGGTCCGGTCGCGCACCGCGAGTCCTTTGCTGATGGCGCTCACCGGCACCCCACTGATCAATGACATCGAGGATTTCCTCGCCATCTGGCAGTTCCTCGGCTGGATCGACGAGAGCGACCCGCGCGCCGAGCTGATGGAGTCCCTCGAGGAGACCGGCCTGACCCCTGCTGATCCGGGGTTCTACTCCGCCGCACGCAAGTGCGTGATCGACCTCGGCATCGTCCGTCGCCGCAAGCTCGATGTGGCCGCCGACATCCCCGCCCGGCGCACCGCCGACCTGCCCGTCGAGCTCGACGAGACGATCGGCAGGTCGATCCGGGCGGCCGAGCGCGACCTCGCTCGCCGGTTGGTGTCGCGGTATGAGACTGCCCTGGCGAGCCGTCGGTCCGGGAGTGCTGTCGACGGCATCGACCACGAGCTCGTGCGCAAGGTGGCCACGTGGGAGTTGAAGGACGCGAACTCGGCGGACACCGGCGAGAACGTGTTCAGCATGATGCGACGCATCGGCCGGGCGAAGGCCGGCCTCGCCGCCGACTACGCCGCACAGCTCGCGCGCAGCGCGGGGAAAGTCGTGTTCTTCGCCAAGCACGTCAACGTCATGGACGCCGCGGAGGAGGTCTTCGCCAAGCAGGGCATGCGCTTCTCGTCGATCCGCGGTGACCAGACACCGACGTCGCGGCAGAAGAACATCGACGCCTTCGTGAACGATCCGGACGTCGCCATCGCGGTCTGTTCGCTGACCGCGGCCGGCGTGGGTCTCAATCTGCAGGTCGCCTCCAACATCGTGCTCGCCGAGCTGTCCTGGACGGACGCGGAGCAGACCCAGGCCATCGACCGCAGCCATCGCATCGGTCAGACCGAGCCCGTTACCGCGTGGCGCATCATCGCTGCCCAGACGATCGACAGCAGGATCGCCGAGTTGATCGACAGCAAGGCTGGACTCGCCGCGCGAGCGCTGGACGGCGCGTCCGATCAGGTCTGGTCATCGGCCGACGTGCAGCACGAGGCGCTGGTCGCACTGCTGACCGACGCGTTGTCTGCGTCGGCGCAGGAGCGGGAATCGACTCTCGATCGGGGCTGAGTGTTGCCGGTGTCAGGTGGCGTCCGAGGTCAGCGTCGGAACCTCCGCCACCAGCCGAGCCTCGATTACCGCGTGTAGCTCCTGGGGAACGGGATCGAGTGATGGCGTACGGCCCCCGCCGGAGCTGAACGGCGCAAGGGCCTGCACGGAGTCGCGTGTGGCCATGCGATGGTCGGCCGGATCGCCGGAGAGTAGCCCGACATCGGCGATGTGTTCGACGCTGCGAACCGACCCGCCCAGGGCGACTGCATAGTCGCTGCCCTTCGCGATCGCGGCGGCAATCGCGTCTGCGCGCACCGTTCGCCACTGCGGGTTGTCCTCGTCGACGCCCCAGCCGATCCATTGAATGTGCAGCCGGTCTTGTTGCTTCAGCGCCTGTCCGACCGAATCGATCAGAGCGAGATCGCGTGCGACGACCAACAGCGCGGCGTTCGCGCGGACTCGTCCGGTCAAAGTGCTTCGGCCTGTTCCCTTGTCGAACTTGCGGACGGGGTGGGTGCTCATGGTGCCCACTGACCAGGTCAATGCGGCCCGCCCGGTCTCCGGGGTCAGAGCCGTTCCGCCGAGCTGTGCCAGAGCGTCGACGATCGCGTCTTGCGTCTGCCGCACGAGCTCCAAGGCATCCGATTTGGACGAACCCCCACCGCGCAGGCCGCAGCGGAAGGTCGCGTAGTCCGGCGCGACCATGCGCCGCGCTTCACCCCGCACCGAAAGCACCGTCTGCTGTGCCACGCAGCCACCCTCCCTGTGTCCCCCGCACGCTACGCAGCGTTCGACTACCGATCAACGGCCCCGAACGGGTGCGCGGAGCAAAGCGACCGTGGGTTCGTCTGCGGGCTCAATCACGGCTTCGTCACCGGTCGGGATTGAACCGCCGACCCCGCCCGTCCGTGTCAGTGGTAGGCCCTGAAGCCGCATATCCGTAGCGCGAAAGGCGGTCAACGATGCGCGAGATCTACGCGGGCGCGACACGGCGAGCCCGCACCATTGCCGAAGTTCTGACGGCGGTCACCGCCGTCGGCCTTGCAGTCGACGCTTACGTCCACATCCACCTCGCCCCGACCTTCGACCCGGTCAAGACGAGTTCGATCAGCCAGGGCGACCTGTTCCGCGTGGAAGCTGCGCTGGCGATCGTTGCCGCGGTAGCGCTCTTGTTGCGACCACGCCGGTACACCGCGGCCTTGGCATTCCTGATCGCTACGGGTGGGGTTTTCGCTGTTCTGCTGTACCAGTACGTCGACGTCGGAAAGATCGGCCCGATCCCGGACATGTACGACCCGTTCTGGTCGACCGAGAAGGTGTTGAGCTTGATCGGTGAAGCGGTGGCAGCCGTGGCAGCGCTCGGGTTGTTCGTCATGCTCGACCGGCACAGCCGCCAGGCCAAGCAGCCCTCCGCCGCGCGGCCGACGGTGACGCCCGCCTGACAGGCCCCGGCACCGCCTTCGAGCTCCGAAACTGCGAGCGAGGGCTCAGCTAGCGGCCGAGTCGGCCCCGTCGCCGTCGCCCTCCGGGCGGACCGGGGGCAAGCCCAGCCGCCAATGGATCAGAGTCCCGTCCCGTTTCGTAACATGCGGCGAGCGATGCCCGCGAGGCAGATCGCACCGCAATTCGTAGTACAACTTCGCGTCGCACCGGTTGTAGGCCATGGTTGCGCCACCTGACGCTGTGCCGACCGTGAGGCTGCGGGGCGAGGGCTCCGGCCGGACCCCTTCCCTTTTACGAGGAATTTACTTCCGTGCAAGTCCCCGCAAAACCATTTCTACCCTGATTGCGCCGGGCACTCACCGGGTATGTCCACGACATCTTGGAGAGTGCCATGGCCGATTTGGATCGGGCCCACGTAGAGGCCCTCGCACAGCATCTGCTCCGCGAAGGGCACGTCGACGACGAGGGCGAAGCGCGGCTCGCCGCGATCGAGATCATCCTTGCTCGAGCGAAGCACGCAGGAAGCATCACTGACGCGGTGGCGGACAAATAGGCCGCGGCATGGGATTCAGCCGTGCTCAGGCGTCCAGACCACCGCCGTCGATCGCGACCAACTGCGGCGGAGTGACCCGCTCGAGGCGGGCGAGCGCAGCACGTAACAGTCGGCGCGTCACCAACAGCACGTCCCGGGTTATCGCGATGTCGGTGGCGTCCAGCTCCTCGGGCTCGCCGACGGTCATCTGCAGCCGAACCAGACGCACGGCCACCGAATAGATGGCCATCGCCTCACCGGGCGAGGGCGGGCGCACGTCAGTGGAACCGGCGGTGAATGCGTTGAGCTGGCTCAGCAGCGACGACAGCTGCTCGGCGCCCGGCTCCGTCCCAGCCTGGGCCAATCGGATCACTCCTCGCGCTCGGATCGCCCCGCATTGTGGGTCCCCCGACTGCGTGGTGATCACATCGTAGGACGGCATCTCACGCGGAGTAAACGTGAAACGTGATGTTGCTGCCGACCTAGGGGCGATTTGGGCCGATTCGGGCGGCTATCTCCGGCCTTGGCCGCGGCCGCCGATGAGGACGGTGCCGACCAGGCGCAGCCGCATCCGGCGCAATTGCGCGATCAACTCGCGCACGATGCGCGCCCGTACCCGTCCGGCCGGCACCGTCAGCAGCAGTGCATTCCCGGCCGCCATCACCCGTGCGTCGTCCGACTCCGACAGCGCCGGGGCGAGGATCAGCACCAGATCGACATCCTTGTCGACGGCCGCGATCGCGTGGTGGAAGCGCAGTTCGACCAGGTTCGCCGGTGAGGCACCGTCGAGATTGCCCGCGGGCAGCACGCTGACGCCCGGAATCGATGTCGCACTGATCGCCTCACGCAACTCCACGTTGCCGCGCAGGACGTCGGCGAGCCCAGGGCCCTTGCTCGTGAGCGCGGGGTGGCGGGCCCTTGCACCGAAGTCGGCGTCGACGATCAGTACTCGGTGTTCGACCTGGGCCAGCGCGCCGGCGAGGTGGACGGCCGCCCACGCCGAGGCATCGTCCGGCACGACCGGTGCCATGACCACAAGCGAGGTCGGGTCGTCACTGGTGGCGAACTCGAGGGCGACCCGCAGCGCGCGGAACTGCGCGGCCAACGACGGCGCCGTCGACTTGCCCGGCACCTCGTCCGGGCTGCGCGGCCGCGCGACCGATGCCAGTACCGGCGCTTGCGTCAGCGTCGTGAGTTGATTCTGGTCCTCGACCCGTCCGGTCGACAGCTCGCGGGCGAGCACCGCGAGGAAGCCGGCCAGCACGGCAACGACGGCGCCGACGACGATCGAAGCCGCGATCTCCGGGGAGGTGAACGACGACGGCACTACGGCGTTGCCGAGACCGGTGTAGAGCAACTGCCCGCCCGTCGGGTCGTGCTGCGGCAGCTTCGCAGCTATCGCATCCGCGGCCCGCGCGGCGTAGTTCCGATTCCGATCCTCGACGTGAACGCGGATGATCGCGGTGCCGCCGACCTGCTCGGCCCAGGTCTCGGACTGCAGTTCGGCGACGCTGCGCTGCGGACCGATGTCATTCACCGCGTCCGCGACGACCGGTTGCGAGTTGGCCAGTGCGGCCACCGTCGCCTGCAAGTTCTCCGTCGTGCCGCGCGTGGCGCCGACCGATGCCTGCGGGGTTGCCGTGATCGACGCGGTGGCCGTGTAGCGGCGCGGAGCGAGCAGCAGCCACGCCACCGTCGCCGCTGCCACCACGACCAGCACGAGCAGGGCCGTCAGCCGTCGGCGCCACAGCACCGCGGGAAATGACCGGCCGTTCAACACCGGAGTCGCACCTTCCTGGAAAGTGATATGCCAGGGAGGAAGATCGCCCCGCCAGCTACTTGCTCAACAGTCGATTGTCCGGACTGTAAGAACCCAAAACAAATCGAGACGCCGCCTCCGCGTAGAGCGGCACCGGAGATGCGGGTTCAGCTTCCGCCGGCGGACAGTGACCCGGGCTCAGCCGCGCGAGCGCCGAAGAGCAGCCCGAGCGGACGGCGGCTCGCCAAAGCCTCAGCTTCCGCCTCGGGCGCAGGTTCCGGCTGCGGCGGTGCGAGCTCACCGATGGCGTCGCGCAGTACCTCGACCGGGCCGATCGAGGTGTTGAAGTCGACCATCGCCTCGCCGAGCGACTCGATGAGCCGACGCATCGTCTTCCGGACGTCTTCGATGCTGTCGTTGGCCGCATCGAGCAGTTCGGCGGCGCGAACCCGGCTCGCCTCGACCGTGCGTCGGCCCTCGGCGGCGGCTACCGCGACCTCGACCTCGACCAGGCGAGCGACCTCGGCGCGGCCTTCTTCGAGCGCGTCGTTGCGAGCCTTGTCGGCCTCGTTCCGGGCGTCCGCGCGGATCTTGTCTGCCTCGCGTCGGGCCTCGGCGAGGGTTGCCGTTGCGGCCCCGGCGCGCTCACGCTCGGCCTCGGCGTCGAGTTCGGCGCGGTGCGCAGCGGAGTCCTCGTGTGCCTCGCGCAGCATCCGTTCGGCTTCGGCGCGGGCTGCGTCGATGATCGCGGTCGCCTCGTTCTTGGCCGCGGCGAGCAGTTCGGTGGCGCTGTCTCGCGACTCGACGTGCAACCGGTCGCTGAGCATGCGGGCCTCGACGAGGATCCGCTCGCCCTCGGCCGCGGCCTCGGCGCGAAGACCGTTGGCCTCGGCCCGCAGCCGGTGGGCTTCCTCGTGCGCATGCAGGGTGATTCGCAGCGCCTCGGCCTGGGCGGTGCTGCTCACCCCGGAAAGCGGTACGTACTCGCTCTTGCCATCCGCGCTCGACGCGCGGCCCAGCTCGACGACGTTGTCGCCGGCGCGCTCGTCCGTGCGCTCGTCGGACGCGGCGGGCGTGGACGACGGCGCGGGCGGTTGCGTGGTCTCGGAATCGGGGGCCCGCTGCGCGGGTCCGCCACCCGACTCGGAGGGCGGCAATGCGGCGGGAGCCGTCTCGGACTTCTCGCCTGTCTCGAGCCGTTGCAAGAGCGACTCGACGTGCGAAATCGCACGGCGCAGCAGTTGTGCCGGAGGTTCTCCGGGTCCCGAGGAGTCCCATTCACCCGGGACCTCAGAACCGTTTCCCACCCCGACCTGCCCTTCCTCGCGATGCAAAATACCTTCCGCGGGAAACCATATCTCCAAAACGCGCCGGGACAAGCGCAGCGGCTTTATCCGTACTACTAGGCTCCGGTGCCGTGGCAGGTACCGCACGCAAGATCCGGGTTGTGGGCGATCCGGTGCTGCAGAAGGCGACCCGAGAGGTCACGTCCTTCGACGATTCGTTGGCCGAATTGATCGACGACATGTTCGCCTCGCTGGCCGTCGCCGAGGGTGTCGGACTCGCTGCGCCGCAGATCGGTGTCGACCTTGCCGTGTTCGTCTACGACTGCCCGGACGGCACCGGGTCGCGGGCGATCGGGCACGTGGTCAACCCGATCATCGAGACGTCCGGACCGCTGGACGACTCCGACGAAGGGTGCCTGTCCGTGCCCGGGCCGTACCACGATCTGCCCCGCTTCACCGAGGCTCGGGTGCATGGCGTGGACAAGACCGGCGCGCCGGTGTCGATGAGCGGGACGGACTATCTCGCGCGCTGCTTCCAGCACGAGACCGACCACCTGCGCGGGCTCCTCTACATCGACCACCTGCCGCGCAATCGCCGTCGCCGGGTGCTGCGCGACATGGAGCCGTTCGAGTGGAACGCCCCCGTCCCCTAGCCACGTCACTTTTGGCGGCCAGCCGTCATATGGCACGTCAGGCCGCCAAAAGTTGCAGTATCTGGGCGATCACGTAGCGCGGGCGCTCGTCCAGATCCGCCCAGGTGAAGCGCAGGACGCGCCAGCCGGCGGCGATCAACGCGTTCTGCTTCGTGCGGTCGCGCTGGAACCGGTCATCCGAACTGTGGTAGGCGTAGCCGTCGATCTCGATCGCGAGCCGCAGTTCGGGAAAAGCCACGTCGATGGCGAACCTACGTCCACCCGCGACGAACGGCAGTTGCGGCACCCATCCGGTGAGCCCTGCCGATCGGAGCAAGCGGTGTAGTTTCCGCTCCGACTCGGCGTCCGCCTGGTCACCGAGGTGCCGCGAGAGGCGCCGGATCTGCCGGTTTCCCCACCGACCAGGCGAGTCCTCGAGCCGCTGCCTGACCTTCTCGAGATCGCACCAGCCCTGTTGCAGTGCGCGGTCGGCCAGCGTTCGGGCGCGCGCCAGAGGTAGCCAGCCCGCGCAGTCGAGCACGGTCTCGGCCGGCGTAGTCACCCAGAGCCCGCGGTGCCGTGTGATCGACGCACGATCAATCGCGACCCGGTGCACCCGCACGCCGTCCGGCCAGTCAAGGCGGCGCCGAGCGAATCGCGTGATGTGAACGAGGCCGTCGTCGGCAACGGGCATGTCCCACCACCGCGCAGCAGACACGAAACTGAGCGGCGACCGTGTGCTCAGGACGGCGAACCACGCGGACTCCCCGGTGGTCGACGGCGCGCCGCCCAGTCGGTAGACGCCGTCGACCGACGTCCGTTCGAGACGACCCGACCGCAACCAGCCGTCGACCATCGGAACAGTTACTCCGCACAAGGCGAGTTGCCGCCGGGTGATCAGGCCGGCTTGGCGTCGCGTGATGTCAGTCCAGCTCACCCGCCAAGCGTGGGTGGATCGAGCGACTCAGCAGCCGATATCCACAGCACCAATCAACTTTTGGCGGCCAGCCGTCATATAGAGGATCAGGCCGCCAAAACTGGCGATCGCTCAGACCAGCAGTTCGGCGATCTGGACGGCGTTGAGCGCGGCGCCCTTGCGCAGGTTGTCGTTGCTGACGAACAGCGCGAGCCCGCGAAGATCCGGCACACCCTCGTCCTGGCGCAGCCGGCCGACGTAGGACGGATCGGCGCCGGCCGCCTGCAGCGGTGTCGGGATGTCCGAGAGCTCCACGCCGGGTGCGTCGGCGAGCAACTGCAGCGCCTGTCCGACCGGCAGCGGCGCCGCGAACTCGGCGTTGATCGAGAGCGAGTGCCCGGTGAACACCGGCACCCGCACGCAGGTGCCCGACACGAGCAGATCCGGAATGTCCAGGATCTTGCGCGACTCGTTGCGCAGCTTGCGCTCCTCGTCGGTCTCGCCGGACTCGTCGTCGAGCAGCGAGCCCGCCATCGGCAGCACGTTGAACGCAATGGGACGGGCGTACTTGGCCGGCTCGCCGAGGTCGATCGCCGCTCCGTCGAAGGTCAGCTCGGAACTCTTGTCGCCGGCCGCGCGCAGTTGGTTGGAAAGCTCCGCCACGCCGGCGCCGCCCGATCCGGACACCGCCTGGTAGGTCGATACGACCAGCCGACGCAGCCCCGCCTCGTCGTGCAGCGGCTTGAGCACCGGCATCGCGGCCATCGTGGTGCAGTTCGGGTTCGCGATGATGTTCTTCGGTGCCTCGTGGACGAGGTGACCGTTGACCTCGGACACGATCAGCGGGACGTCCGGGTCCATGCGCCAGGCGGACGAGTTGTCGATGACGACCGCACCGGCCGAGGCGAAGCGCGGCGCGAGCTCCTTCGACGTGCTGCCACCCGCGGAGAACAGCGCGATGTCCAGCCCGGACGGGTCGGCGGCCGCGGCGTCCTCGACGCGGATGTCGACGCCGTCCCATGGCAACGTCGAGCCGGCCGAACGGGACGACGCGAAGAAGCGGACGTCGTCGACCGGGAACGAGCGCGACGCAAGAATGCGCCGCATCATCGTGCCGACCTGCCCAGTGGCGCCGACAACACCGACCTTCATCGCCTATGCCTCCTCAGCCACAGCGCGATGAGCTCTTGCGCGAAGAGCCAATGATGCAGCGCGAGCGCTCATCGGCCTGTTCCTCCGTAGACGACGGCCTGGTCTTCGTCGGAGCCGAGCTCGAACGCGTCGTGCACTGCACGCACCGCGGTGTCGAGGTCGGTGTCACGGCACACGATGGAGATCCGGATCTCGGACGTCGAGATCATCTCGACGTTCACGCCGGCGTCCGACAACGCGGTGAAGAACGTGGCCGACACACCCGGGTGCGACCGCATGCCGGCGCCGATCAGCGACAGCTTGCCGACGTGGTCGTCGTAGAGCAGCTGCTCGAAGCCGACGGCCTCCTGCACCTTCTGCAGCGCCGCCAGCGCCGTGGCGCCATCGGTCGCGGGCAGGGTGAACGACACGTCCGTGCGGCCCGTCCCGCCCGTCGAGATGTTCTGCACGATCATGTCGATGTTGATCTCGGCCTCGGCGAGCGCTCGGAAGATGGCAGCCGCCTCGCCCGGCTTGTCCGGCACGCCGACGACGGTCACCTTGACCTCGCTGCGGTCGTGCGCGACTCCGCTGATGATGGCCTGTTCCACGGACTGCTCCTCGATCGATCCCGTGACGGTGGTGCCGGTCTTGATGGAGAAGGACGAGCGGACGTGGATCGGCACGTCGTAACGCCGTCCGTACTCGACCGAGCGCAGGTGCAGGATCTTCGCCCCGCACGCCGCGAGCTCGAGCATCTCTTCGTAGGTGACGGTCGAAAGCCGCCGCGCGTTCGGGACGATGCGCGGGTCGGCTGTGTAGACGCCGTCGACGTCGGTGTAGATCTCGCACACGTCGGCCTTGAGCGCCGCGGCGAGCGCGACCGCAGTCGTGTCCGAGCCGCCCCGGCCGAGCGTGGTGATGTTCATAGTCTCTTTGGAGAACCCCTGGAAGCCCGCGACGATCGCGATGTTGCCCTCGGCGATCGAGTTCTCGACCCGGCCGGGCGTGATGTTCACGATCCGCGCCTTGCCGTGGACGGACGTGGTGAGCACGCCGGCCTGCGAGCCGGTGAACGATTCGGCCTTGTAGCCCAGCCCGTTGATGGCCATTGCGAGCAGCGCCATCGAGATGCGCTCACCGGCGGTGAGCAGCATGTCGAACTCGCGTCCGGACGGGACGGGAGCGATCTGCTTGGCGAGGTCGATCAGCTCGTCGGTGGTGTCGCCCATGGCCGAGACGATCACGACGACGTCGTTGCCGGCCCGCTTGGTGGCGACGATGCGCTCTGCGACGCGCTTGATGCGCTCGGCGTCGGCGACCGATGATCCGCCGTACTTCTGCACTACCAGGCTCACGCCGAAAAGGTTACCGGGCTCGCGCCGCACGAATTACCGCGCTCTCTGGGCGGATTCATACCCGCACCGGCTGCCTCCTGTGTCCCGGACCGGTCAGTCTGGTGGCAGGAGGTGAGCACGGTGTTCGAGACAGGAACGGTCACCGACGGTGGCCTGGAGACGGACCTGATCTTCCACCACGGTATCGACCTGCCCGCGTTCGCCGCGTTCCCTCTGCTGGACGACGAGCGCGGACGGGCGCTGCTCACCGACTACTACCGCGGCTACGCGGACATCGCTCGGGACGCGGGCGCCGGGCTCGTCCTCGAGTCGGCGACGTGGCGGGCCAACCCGGACTGGGGCGCTGCGGTGGGCTACGACACCGCCGCTCTCGATCGCGTCAACCGGGAATCCATCGAGTTCCTGTGCGAACTGCGGGAGCAATTCGCGGTCGCGGACACGACGATCGGCGGCGCCATCGGTCCCCGCGGCGACGGA
Source organism: Jatrophihabitans sp. (assembly GCA_036497285.1). Taxonomy (GTDB): domain Bacteria; phylum Actinomycetota; class Actinomycetes; order Mycobacteriales; family Jatrophihabitantaceae; genus RYN-133. The sequence continues at coordinate 9,973 of DASXJR010000042.1, read as the reverse complement.
TACCGGCCGGGCGCGCGCGTCGATCCGGACGAGGCGGCCATGTATCACCGTGCCCAGCTCGACGCGTTCGCGGCGGCGGGCGCAGATCTGGCCACGGCCTACACGCTCACCGACCCGGGCGAGGCGGTCGGAGTCGTGTTGGCCGCGCGGCAGGCGGGCCTTCCGATCGGCATCTCGTTCACGGTCGAGACCGACGGCCGTCTGCCGGACGGTACGTCCCTCAAGGACGCGATCGCCGCCGTGGACGAGGCGGCCCCGCCCGACCACTTCGGCGTGAACTGCGCACACCCGACGCACGTCCGCCCGGCACTCGAGGATGGAATGTGGCGCGAGCGGATCAAGGTGCTGCGCGCGAACGCGTCCAAGCAGAGCCATGCCGAACTGGACGACGCCGACGAGCTCGACGACGGCGATCCCGCTGAGCTCGCCGCGGCGCAGCATGCCATCGCACCGCTGTTGCCGACCGTGACCGTGCTGGGTGGTTGTTGCGGCACCGACGTGCGTCACGTGGCCGCACTCTGGAACGTCTCGGCCACGTAGCCGGAAGGCTTGGCCTCGTAGCCGGGCGACACGCCGCCGCGCGACCTGCTACGAGGCCAAGACGGATCAGGCGGTTGCGGCGAAGGCGGCGTCGAGGATGTCGAGGCCCTCGAGCAGTAGGTCGTCGCCGATCACCAGCGGCGGCAGGAAGCGCAGCACGTTGCCGAAGGTTCCCGCGGTCAGCGTGATGAGACCCTGCTGGTGGCACGCGGCCGAGATCGCCGAGGTGAGCGCGGGGTTGGGTGCCTTGGAAGTCTGTGCCGTGCCCGGCTCGACAAGTTCGACGGCGAGCATCGCGCCCCGCCCGCGAACGTCTCCGATCACGTCGTACTTTCCGGCCAGGGCCTCGAGCCGCACCCGCATGGTCTGTTCGATGCGCCGCGCGGCGCCGGCGAGATTCTCGGCCTGCATCGTCTCGATCGCGGCGAGCGCTGCAGCGCACGCGACCGGGTTCCCGCCGTAGGTCCCGCCCAATCCGCCGGTGTGGACGGCGTCCATCACGTCGGCGCGCCCGGTCACCGCAGCGAGCGGCATGCCGCCGGCGATGCCCTTCGCGGTCGTGATCAGATCGGGCACCACGCCCTCGTTCTCGCAGGCGAACCAGTCGCCGGTGCGGCAGAACCCGGACTGGATCTCGTCGGCGATCAGCAGGATGTCGTTCTCGAGGCACCACTCGGCGACCTTGGCCAGGAAGCCCGGCGCGGGCACGATGAACCCGCCCTCGCCCTGGATCGGCTCGACCAACACGGCCGCGCAGTTCGACTCGCCGACCTGGGTGTGCACCAGCGACACGAACTGCTCGAACGCCTCGTCCGCGCAGTTGTCCGGGCCGGTCGGCCAGCGGAACGGATAGGCCATCGGCACCCGGTAGACCTCGCCGGCGAACGGGCCGAAGCGGTGCTTGTACGGCATGTTCTTCGCCGTCAACGCCATCGTCAGGTTCGTCCGGCCGTGGTAGGCGTGGTCGAACACCACGACCGCCTGTCGGCCGGTCGCGTGCCGCGCGATCTTCACCGCGTTCTCGACGGCCTCCGCACCGGAGTTGAACAGCGCGCTGCGCTTCTCGAACGTGCCGGGCGTGACCTCGTTCAGCTTCTCGGCGACCGCGACGTAGCCCTCGTACGGCGTGATCATGAAGCAGGTGTGGGTGAACGCCGCGACCTGTTGCTGCACCGCATCGACCACCCGCGGGGCCGCGTTGCCCACAGTGGTGACCGCGATGCCCGAGCCGAAGTCGATCAGCTGGTTGCCGTCGACGTCGACCACGATGCCGCCGCCGGCCGCGGTCACGTAGATCGGCAGCGTCGTCCCGACACCGGATGCGACCGCAGCGGTCTTGCGCGCCTGCAGCTCCTGCGAGCGCGGTCCTGGGATCGAGGTGTGAAGTACGCGGTTCTGCTCAACGGTCATGTCGGGCTCCTCTCGTGGTCACAATCTACTTCCGGCGACGTCGTCGCTGATCCGCTGTGCGAGCCACACAGGCACCACGGCCGCGACGATCAGAACTGCCGCGACGACGTTGACGACCGGCGCCTGATTCGGACGGAACAGATTGCCGAAGATCCACAACGGCAGGGTCTGCACGTCCGGGCTCGACGTGAAGTTGGTGACGACGATCTCGTCGAAGCTGAGTCCGAATGCGAGCAGTGCGCCGGCGACGAGCGCGCCCCTCACGTTCGGCAGCGTCACGAACCGGAAGGTCTGCCACCCCGTCGCGCCCAGGTCGTTGGACGCCTCCTCCAGCGATCCGCCCATCCGCCGCAGCCGGGCCTGCACGTTGTTGAACACGATCACGATGCAGAACGTGGCATGGCCGATGATCACCGTGATCAGGCCGAAGTTGTTCTCGCCGATGACGGTCGACAGCGCCGCGTTCAGTGCGATACCTGTGACGATGCCGGGCAGCGCGATCGGCAGGATCACCAGGAAGCTGATCGTCGAGCGGCCGAAGAACCGGTACCGCTGCACGGCGAAGGCTGCCATCGAGCCGAGCACCAGCGCGATCAACATGGCGCCGATGCCGGCACGGACGGACGTCCACAGTGCGGTGACCGCGGCGTCGCTGTGCGCGGCGCGGTCCCACCAGTCCAGGGTGAAACCGGTCGGCGGGAACGCGAACACACGGGACTTGTTGAACGCGTTCAGCACGACGATGACCAGCGGCACGTACAAGAACAACAGCACCAGGGCGGCGAAGACGCGCAGCGCGACGCGGGTACGGGCGGTCAGGTACATCAGACGTTCTCCAGCGCGCCCGTGCGCCGCATCAAAATCAGGTACAACACGATCGCCGCGAGCGGCACCAGCGCGATCGCCGCGGCGAGCGGCTGGTTGTTCGCGGTCACCAACTGGCCGTAGATCACGTTGGCGAGCATCTGGGTCTTCCCACCCACGATGCTCACCGCGATGTAGTCACCCAGCGTGAGCGAGAACGTGAAGATCGATCCGGCCGCGATCGCGGGGAACACGAGGGGGACGAGCACGCGCAACGTCGTGCGACCGGCCCCGGCCCCGAGATCGGCGCTCGCGTCGAGCAGTGACCGCGGGACTTTCTCGAACCCGGCATAGACCGGAATCACCATGTACGGCAACCAGAGATAGGCCAGCGTGATGACCGTTGCGGTCAGCCCGTAACCCGGTGTGTGTCCGCCGGTCACGTAGCTGAGCGGGCCGTCCGGCGACAGGATCGTGCGCCAGGCATAGGCCTTGACGAGGTAGCTCGCCCACAGCGGTGTCAGCACCGCCACCACCATGGCCCGGCGCATCCGGGTCGAGGCGAGCATGCTCATGTAGAACGCGACCGGGAATGCGATCAGCGCGTCGATCACCGTCACTGCCAGCGCCACGCCGATCGTGCGGAGACCGACGGTGCGGTACAGCGAGTCCGTCACCAGCGAGTGCAGGTTGTCCGTGGTGAACGAGTACACCGTCTTGCCGGTGAACGAGTCGACTGTCCAGAACGCGGACACCAACATCGTCGCGATCGCGCCCAGATAGGCGACGACCAGCCAGAGCAGCGGCGCGCTCAGCAGCAACACCAAGCGGGTGCGGGGCCGGACCGCGAAGTACGCCGACACCGCACCGCGTTGAATCACACGCTTAACCCTTTACCTCCTGCCATTTGGTGACCCAATCGGAGTAGTTGGTGCAGTCGTTGCCGCTGCCGTCGACGCACTGCGTCTGCGGCGTCGTCCAGTAGTGCAGTTTCGCGGCGTAGCCGGCGTCGAGCGCGTGGTAGCCGTTGCAGAACGACTTGTCGGACGTGTACTTGCACGCGAGGGTTTGCGCCGGCGCCTCACCGAAGTATTCGGCGACCTGAGCGTTGACCTGCGGCGACACGATGTAGTTCATCCATCGGTACATGCAGTTCGGGTGCTTGGCGTGCGCAGCGATCATCCAGGTGTCCGACCAACCGGTCGAGCCTTCCTTGGGGAACGCCGTTTCGACCTTCGTCTTGCCGTCGGCGTTGATGGTGTTCGCGATGACTTGCCAGGTCGTGCCCACCTCGGAAGTCCCGGTCTCGAAGGCCTGGACCTCCTTGGTGTAGTCCGCCCAGTACTCGCCGACGTTCGCCTTCTGCTGCTTGAGCAGGTTCGCCGCGGCGTCGAGTTGATCCGACGTCAGCGAGTACGGGTCCTTGATGCCCAGGCTCGGCTTGTGCGCCATGAGATAGAGCGCTGCGTCGGCGATGTAGATCGGCGAGTCGTACGCGGTCACCTTGCCCTTGTACGCGCTCGACTTGTCGAACACGGCAGACCACGAGTCGAGCTTGCCTTTCACTGTAGATGGATCCCACATCAGCAGATTCGCGCCCCAGCCGTGGGGAATGCCGTACATCTGGCCGTTCACCGAGTTGAAGCGCCGGTCCTTGAGGAACGGCGAGATCGTCTTGTAGTTGGGAACGAGGTCGGTGTTCACCGGCGCGACGTCGCCACCGTAGATCAACCGCAGCGTGGCGTCGCCGGAGGCCGACACGCCGTCGTACTGCCCGGTGCGCATGAGCTGCACCATCTCGTCGGAGGTGTTGCCGATCTTGACGTTGACCTTGCAGCCGGTCTGCTGCTCGAACGGCCCGACCCAGTTCACCTTTGGATCATTCGATCCGTCCTCGGCATACCCCGCCCAGGCGATGATGTTGAGTTCGCCTTCGCCCTTGCCCAACGTCTTCTGCATCGGGATGTCGGGTACGGAGCGCTTCGACAGCGCTTCGGTGCTGCTCCCCGAGCTGCTGCAACCGGCGACGAGCAGCGCCAACGCAGCGGCGCAGGCGAGAAGACGCGATCGCTTGACCATGGTGACTCCTATTTTCGAAGTGGCCGGTAGCGCTTGTGATCAATCGTCGAGCGTCCGCGCCGCGGCACGGTTCCAGCTGAGGGTCACCGCGTCGCCGCGGTGCAGGTCGACCGGGGCGACCGAGGCGTTGAGCAGCACCGCCGCCAGGGTCAGCCCGTGCTCGGCGTCCGCGACGATGCGCGTTGCCGACCCGGCGTACACGATCTCGCGGACCATGCCGTCGACATGGACGTCGCCGTGCGCCACCCCGCGAGCTGCCACCGTGATCTTCTCGGGACGGATCGCGACGCTGCTCTCGCTGTCGAGCAGCGCGCGAGCAGCGTCGCCGGAGATGACGTTGGACGTGCCGACGAACTCCGCGACGAACCGGGTCGCGGGCGACTCGTACACGTCCTGCGCGGCACCGACCTGCTCGAGCCGGCCCTCGCGCATCACAGCAAGGCGGTCACACAACGTCAACGCTTCGTCCTGGTCGTGGGTGACGAACACGAAGGTGACGCCGACCCCGCGCTGGATCGACTTCAGTTCCACCTGCATCTGCTCACGCAGTTTCAGGTCGAGCGCACCCAGCGGTTCGTCGAGCAGCAGCACGCGAGGTCGGTTGACCAGGGCCCGCGCCAGCGCGACCCGTTGCCGCTGCCCGCCGGACAACTGCGCCGGCCGGCGTGCGCCCATACCCTCCAGCCGCACCATCTCGAGCGCCTCGCCCGCCGACCGGGCACGCTCGGCCTTGCCGACACCCTTCACCCGGAGTCCGTACTCGACGTTCTGCGCGACGGACATGTGCGGGAACAGCGCGTAGTCCTGGAAGACGGTGTTGACATCGCGACGGAACGGCGGCTGCCGCGTGACATCGACGCCGCCGAGTTCGACGGTGCCGGCGGTGGGCAGCTCGAAGCCCGCGATCATGCGCAGCACCGTCGTCTTGCCGGACCCGGACGGCCCGAGCACGGCGAAGAACTCGCCGTCGGAGATGTCGAGGTCGATGCTGTCGACAGCGACCACCGGACCGAATTCCTTGCGCAGGCGGTTGAGCCGGACACCGGCACCCACCGCGGCACCCGTCGAGAGCACTGCGGCCTCGGACGTCACGCGCCGACCTCCTCTGCGAACGCGATCGTGGCGCGTCAGTAGTCGATGTTGTGCATGACGTGCTTGATACGGGTGTAGTCCTCGAGCCCGTAGACCGAGAGGTCCTTGCCGTAACCGGAGTGCTTGAAGCCGCCGTGCGGCATCTCGGCCACGATCGGGATGTGCGTGTTCACCCACACGCAGCCGAAGTCGAGCCGACGCGATACCCGCATCGCCGTGCCGTGGTCCTTGGTCCACACCGAGGACGCGAGGCCGAACTCGATGTCGTTGGCCCAGCGCACCGCTTCGTCCTCGTCGGTGAACTTCTGGACGGTGATCACCGGGCCGAAGATCTCGTTCTGGATCGCGTCGTCGTCCTGGCGCAGGTTGTCGACCACGGTGGGCTGCCAGAAATAACCTTTGTCGCCCTGCCGCTCGCCGCCGGTGAGGACGGACGCGTGGTCGGGCAGCCGGCCGAAGAATCCGCCGACGCGATCGAGCTGATTGGCGTTGTTGAGCGGTCCGTAGAGGACGTCGGCGTCGTCAGGCATGCCGGTCTTCGTGCCCTTGGCCTGCTCGGCGAGCGCAGCCGCGAAGTCGTCGTGGACGCGCGGCCCGACGAGCACGCGGGTGGCTGCGGTGCAGTCCTGCCCGGCGTTGAAGTAGCCGGCCATCGCGATGTTCTCGGCCGCGTTCTCGATGTCGGCGTCGTCGAACACGATCACCGGTGCCTTGCCGCCGAGTTCGAGGTGGGTGCGCTTGAGGTCCTTCGCCGCGGCCTCGGCGACCTCGTAACCGGCCCGGGTCGACCCGGTGATCGACACCATCGCCGGGGTCTTGTGCGACACGACCGCACGTCCGGTGTCGCGGTCGCCGCAGATCACGTTGAACACGCCGGGCGGGAAGAACTCGGCCGCGATCTCGGCCATCAGCACCGTCGAGACGGGTGTGGTGTCGCTCGGCTTGATGACCAGGCAGTTGCCCGCGGCGAGCGCGGGCGCGATCTTCCAGACCGCCATCATCATCGGGTAGTTCCACGGCGTCACCTGGCCGACGACACCGACCGGCTCGCGCCGGATGTAGGACGTGTGCCCGGCCATGTATTCACCGGCGCTGCGGCCCTCGAGCATGCGCGCGGCGCCGGCGAAGAAGCGGATCTGGTCGAGCGCGGGCGGGATCTCTTCGCTGCGCGTCAGCTCGATCGGCTTGCCGGTGTTCTGGCACTCGGCGGCGATGATGTCCTCGGCGCGGTCCTCCATCGCGTCGGCGAACTTGAGCAGCATGCGCTGGCGCTCGGACGGGGTGGTGTCGCGCCAACTCTCGAAAGCCTTGCCGGCTGCGGCGTACGCGGCGTCGACGTCCGCCTGGGACGAGACCGGCGAGGAGCCGAAGACCTCGCCGCTGGTGGGGTCGATCAGGTCGAGCGTGCGCCCGTCCTTCGCGTCGACCGACTTGCCGTTGATGAAATTCCGGACGGTGCGCTTCTCAGTCACGGGGCCTACGCTACCGACATCTCACAGCGCGGTTCAACAACGGATTCAGTATCAATGTGCATCGCGCGCGACGGAATTCGTCCTTTCCGGATCAACGGGACTGCCGCCACGAACGCCGCGACCAGCACCGGCCAGCCGCAGAACGTGAGCACAGTGGCGACGACGACCGACGCCAGCGCGGCAGCGGCCCGGGCGGCGCCGCACAGCAACCGGCAGGCGCCGAGCATGCACAGCAGGTACACCGTCAGGAACAGCGTCGTCGGCAGGCCGACGAGTCGGTCGGTCGAGAGTGCGTCCGCTGCCGCGAGCGCGAGCACGACGACCCCGACAGCCCCGATCGCGATCGGCAGGGCGGCACGCACCCGCGGGTTCGGATGCAACTCGGCGATCATCTCGGCCGCGCCGGACACGTAGGCGTTCACAGCGGCCAGGGTCAGCCCGACGGCGGCGATGGCGGCGATGGCGCGTCCGGCCGGGCCGATCGCGACCTGCATCAACTCGGCCAGCGGCGCACGGCCGCCGCCGTCGGCTCCGAGCACGCCGACCGTCGCCGCCGCCAGCGCGAGGTAGCTGATCGCGCTCACCGCGAACGCGATCGCGATGACGCGAGGCAGTTGCCGGGCGGGTTCGCGCAACCGTCCGGTCATCGGCGCGATCGCCTCCCAGCCGACGAAGGACAGCATGAGTATCGCGGCGGCGCGGCCGATCGACGCCCAGCCGTGCGGGGCGAACGGCGTCCACCGGTCCGCGCGCAGGTGACCGTACGAGCCGAGAACCGCGGCCGCGATCAGCGTGACCAGCACGATCACCAGGCCGACCTGCACGGCGGACGAGGTGCGGGTGCCACCCATGGTCAGCGCCACCACCGCGACGAGCATGACGACCGCGATCAGCACGGTCGCGACCCGTCCGCCGCCGAACAGCGAGGCGACGTAGCCGCCACCGATGAGGCACACCAGCGGCGCACCCAACACGACGCCGGTAACGAAGCACCACGTGGCCGCCCGTCCCGCCCGCGGGCCGAACGCCCGGGTGACGTAGCCGGCGACGCCCGAGCGGCTGCCGAAGCGCACACCGAGCGAGGTGAAGACGATCGCGAACAGCGCGGACAGGAGCAACAGTCCGAGCCAGGCGAGGATCGACGCCGGGCCGGCGATGCGGGCGGCGAGCCCGGGGAGAAGGAGCAACCCGGGCCCGAGCAGGGCACCGATGTAGAGGGCTGCGGCGCGTGGGGTGGACAACTGATCGGACATGACTGAACAGTGCTACAAATGGCCCGGCACACGCTGCCGAATGTTGCGCGATACGACGGGCTTGGTGCAACGACATTGCACACAAGCGCGGCTAGCATCGGTTTCATGCCGGAGCAGCGATACGACAAGACCGATCGTGCCATCCTGCGTGAGCTGCAGCGCGACGGCCGGGTCGCCAACGTCGACCTCGCCGACAAGGTGGCCCTCTCACCGTCGTCGTGCCTGCGCCGCACCAAGGCGCTCGAGGCCGACGGGATCATCGCCGGGTACCGGGCCGAGCTGGACCGAGTCCAGCTCGGCCTCGGCATCACGGTGTTCATCTCGCTGCGGGTCGCGCAGCATTCGCGCGAGACTTCGCGGATCATCGAGCAGGCGTTGCTCGCGATCCCGGCCGTCGTCGCGTGCCATGTGGTGTCCGGCGAAGCCGATTTCCTCATCGAGGCGGTGCTGCCGGACCTCGCCACCTACGAGACGCTGCTGCTGGACAAGGTGCTGGCGATCGAGCCGGTCGTCGACGCGCGCAGCACTTTCGCGATCCGGACCGTCCTCAGCCGTGGTCCGTTACCACTGGACGCGCTGCCCTGAGCCCTGGTTAGACTGACATCACCATGACGCGCGGTGTGCTGCAGGGTCTCCTGCTTCGCAGCCGCGACGAGGTCCGGTAAGCCAACCGGTCGGCCCCTCGTCGCGGGCCGTTGCACTGCGCCGACCGCTCCCGTCCAGACTTCCCGGAGCGACCCGTCTTGAGTACCAAACCCTTTCCGCAGCAGCTGTCCGGCATGCCCTGCCACCGCTATCGACCCTTCCCCGCGGTCGACCTGCCCGACCGCAGCTGGCCGACCAGGTCGATCACCGCCGCCCCACGCTGGCTCTCGACCGACCTGCGCGACGGCAACCAGGCCCTCATCGACCCGATGAACGCGGCCCGCAAGAACGCCATGTTCGACCTGCTGGTCCGCATGGGCTACAAGGAGATCGAGGTCGGTTTCCCGGCCGCCTCGCAGACCGACTTCGACTTCGTCCGCAGCCTCATCGAGGGCGACCGGATTCCCGCCGACGTCCGCATCTCGGTGCTGACCCAGGCGCGCGAGGAGCTCATCGAGCGCACCGTGCAGTCGCTGGTCGGCGCGAAGGACGCGACCGTGCACATGTACAACGCCGCCGCGCCGACGTTCCGACGGGTGGTGTTCGGCTTCCCGGGCGACGGACGGGCCGAATGCCGCGCGATTGCCGTCGACGGCGCGCGCGCCGTCATGAAGTTCGGCGAGATCTACCTGCCGGACACGAAGTTCGGCTTCGAGTACTCGCCCGAGATCTTCATGG
>DASXJR010000041.1:0-3551 GCA_036497285.1 Jatrophihabitans sp. | reverse complement strand
CTACAACTTCCCGCCGTACTCGACCGGTGAGACCGGCCGGGTCGGTTCGCCCAAGCGCCGCGAGATCGGCCACGGCGCGCTGGCCGAGCGGGCGCTGATCCCGGTGCTGCCGGGCCGCGACGAGTTCCCGTACGCGATCCGTCAGGTGTCCGAGGCGCTGGGCTCCAACGGCTCGACCTCGATGGGTTCGGTCTGCGCCTCGACGCTGGGCCTGCTCAACGCCGGTGTGCCGCTGAAGGCGCCGGTCGCGGGTATCGCGATGGGCCTGGTGTCCGACACCGTCGACGGGAACACCGAGTACGTCGCTCTCACCGACATCCTCGGTGCCGAGGACGCGTTCGGCGACATGGACTTCAAGGTCGCCGGAACCAAGGAGTTCGTGACCGCCCTGCAGTTGGACACCAAGCTCGACGGCATCCCGTCCGAGGTGCTCGCCGCCGCGCTGAAGCAGGCCCGCGACGCGCGGCTGCACATCCTGGACGTCATGGCCGAGGCCATCGACGGACCGGACGAGATGAGCCCGTACGCCCCGCGTGTCACCGTGGTGAAGATCCCGGTCGACAAGATCGGCGCGGTCATCGGCCCCAAGGGCGCGATGATCAACTCGATCCAGGACGACACCGGCGCGCAGATCACGATCGAGGACGACGGCACGATCTACGTGGGCGCCGAGGACGGCCTGTCCGCTCAGGCCGCGGTCGACCGCATCAACGCGATCGCGAACCCGCAGATGCCGAAGGTGGGCGAGCGGTTCCTGGGCACCGTGGTCAAGACCGCGGCGTTCGGCGCGTTCGTCTCGCTGCTGCCGGGCAAGGACGGCCTGATCCACATCAGCAAGCTCGGCAAGGGCAAGCGGATCGGCAAGGTCGAGGACGTCGTGAACGTCGGCGACAAGATCCAGGTCGAGATCGGCGAGATCGACCAGCGCGGCAAGATCAGCCTCGTCCTCGTCGACGACGAGGCGGCCGCCCCGAAGGCGGAGCCCGCTCCGGCCGAGTAACGCCTAAGCGCACTTTTGGCGGCAGGACGTGCAATATGACGTCCTGCCGCCAAAACCGTTAAGACCCACCATCGTGCGAGACGCGTCAACCGCTTAGGCAGGATGGGGGTGTGGCGCGGGCGGGACTGAGCGGGTTCCGCGAGCTACCCGGTGAAGTGCGCGCCCTCGTCGGCGTCGGATTCTTCGTGGCGGTCGGGTTCGGTCTCGTCGCTCCCGCCATCCCGCTGTTCGCGCGCGAGTTCGGGGTGGGACGGACGGCGGCCGGCGCGGTGATCAGCGCCTTCGCGTTGATGCGCCTCGTTGCTGCGCCGTTCGTCGGGCGCCTGGTGAACGCGGCGGGGGAGCGGATCATCCTGGCGGCCGGCATCGGCGTCGTTGCCGTCAGCAGCGCGCTGGCCGGACTGGCCCAGGACTACTGGCAGCTGCTCGTCCTGCGCGGCGTCGGGGGCGCCGGCTCGATCATGTTCAGCGTCAGCGCGGCCAGCCTGCTGATCCGAGTGACCCCGAGTCACCTACGTGGACGAGCTCAGGGCGTCTGGGCCGGCTCCTTCCTGATCGGCCTGATCGCGGGACCCGCGCTCGGCACGGTTGCGAGCTTCTCGCTGCGGCTGCCGTTCTTCCTGTACGCAGGGACGCTGGTCATCGCCGGCTCGGTCGGCCTCGCCAGCCTCCGGCACAGCGAGCTCGCCGCCCGGCAGACGACCACCATCGCCCCGCTCGAGCTGCGCAAGGCACTGCGGCAGCGCGCCTACATCGCCGCGCTGATGGCGTCGTTCGCCGGTGACTTCGCGGTTGTCGGCGCCCGCAGTTCGCTCGTCCCGCAATTCATCACCGACGCCCTGCACCGCGGCTCGGCCTGGGTGTACACGGCGTTCCTGGTGGTCAGCCTCGTCAGCGGGGCGTTGCTGCTCCCGTTCGGGCACGTCGCCGACAGCCGCGGACGCCGTCCGGTCATTCTTTTCGGCCTGGCGGTGGGAGCGGTCGGCTTCTTTCTCTTGCCGGTGTGGACGGCCGAGATCGGGCTGCTCGCCGCGATGGTGCTGCTCGGCGTCGCGGGCGCGGCCGACTCGGTCGCGCCCGGCGCCATGCTCGGCGACATCGTCGGCGCCCGCGGCGGCACGGTTGTCGCCGTCTTCCAGATGGCCGGGGACCTCGGCGCCGTCCTGGGGCCCATCGCAGCCGGTGCGGTCGCGGACTCGGCGGGTTACGGCTCGGCCTTCGCGATCAGCGCCGTGGTAGCACTCGCGCCGCTGCCGTTTGTCCTATTTGCCCCGGAAACCCTGATTCCGCGCAGCGCGGACTGACCGACCGATCTGTGACACGCGGGACCTGATTCGGCGTGTTGTCTGGCTATCCGCTAAAGTCTATCGGGACAATCGGAAACACAGAATAGATGTTGATCTCACAGACCTGAGGAGACCACGCCCGATGAAGAGACTGACGCGGCCCGCGCCGCGACCGCGCCGCCTCGCCGCCGCTGCAGCCCTGACCTCCGTCGCCGCGCTGGGCATCGCCGGATGCTCGTCGGCCGGAGGGGCCGCCGGAGACAGCGGGACGGTCGACATCGTCGCCTTCTCCACACCGAAGCCCGCCTACGACGCCCTGCAGGCGGCCTTTGCGAAGACCAGTGACGGCAAGGGTGTCAAGTTCTCGGCGTCCTACGACGCGAGCGGCTCACAGAGCAAGGCGGTGGCCGACGGCAAGCCCGCCGACTACGTCAACTTCTCGACCGGCCCGGACATGACCCGTCTCGTGCCGGACTTCGTCGACTCGAAGTGGGACCAGGGCCAGACCAAGGGCATCGTCGCCGACTCGGTCGTGGTGATCGTGGTCCGCAAGGGCAACCCGAAGCACATCACCGGCTGGGACGACCTGATCAAGCCGGGCGTCCAGATCGTCACGCCCGACCCCGCGTCGTCCGGCTCTGCCAAGTGGAATCTGCTTGCCGCCTACGAGCACGTCATCGCCGAGGGCGGCACCGACGCGCAGGCGAAGGACTACCTGGCCAAGTTCTTCAAGAACGTCGTGAGCAAGCCGTCGAGCGGTTCGGATGCGGCGCAGACGTTCGAGTCGGGGACGGGCGACGCGCTGATCTCCTACGAGAGCGAAGCGATCACCGCCCGGCAGAAGGGCGAGGACCTCGAGTACATCGTCCCCAAGCAGACGGTGCTGATCGAGACGCCGGCAGCGGTCACCAAGACAGCTCCGCAAGCCGCGAAGGACTTCCTGTCCTACGCCGAGAGCAACGCCGGCCAGAAGATCTTCGCGAGCGCGGGCTGGCGCCCGGCCGTCAAGGGTGTCGAGGCGGGCAGCGTTCAGGGCGCGATGGACCCGTCCAACCCGTTCCCCACGCCGGAGAAGTTGACCACCGTCGACTCGCTCGGCGGGTGGGACAAGGTCAACGACGAGTTCTTCGGCGACACGGACGGCATCGTCACGAAGATCGAAAGCGACAACGGGTGAGCTGACGGATGACGGTCGTCAACGTCGCGTCTGCCGCGGGTGAGACCACCCGCGGCAGGCGCCGTCGCACGGAACGGACCGGGCAACC
>DASXJR010000040.1:0-2688 GCA_036497285.1 Jatrophihabitans sp. | reverse complement strand
CCATGTCGCGCCTTTCCCTGATCGCTGCCCTCCCGATCGCCGGCCTGGTCGTGTTCGGCAGCGCCGGTACCGCGTTCGCCGCGACTCCCACCAGTGGGTCGGCGGCCCAGTCGGCCCCGACCGTGGCCACGTTCGGAGGCGGAACGCTCATGGACTGTGGCAGCCCTGCCGGTTGTCCCGGGGGTGGAGCCCCCAACGACGGGGAGCACAGCCCGGAGAACGGGCCGCGTCACGCCGGGCATCGCGGCTGACCCCACCGATACGACGACTTCGGGGGCTGATACGAATGCGCGCTACCTGGGTAGCCAGACGTCGCTCTCGAGCCCTGTCAGCAGCGCCTTGCTCGAACGGACCGCGGCACAGAGGGCCTCATTGCGCGAATGGACGAGAAACCGCACACGCGAAAACATCATCGCGCGCCGTGGGAGAACCTCGAACAACCATGGCTCAAGCCTGCCCACCACGGCCGCGGCATTAAGATCCTTCGCCCTACGCAGCACATGGCGGAACAGCAGCTCCTCGTTGCCGGGCGTTGCCGCGAGACCTAGGACGCGATAGATGTCGCTCGGCAGCAGGGAGGCGATATACCAGCCCAAGGGCTGCCCTCGGGCGTCTCGAACGAAGCTCTTGACGAACTGGCCGTTGGACCGAGACCGGCCGATCTGGTCGAAAAGCCAACCGAGCGACTCGGCGTCGTAGTCCGGCCAGAGGTCGAACTGCTGAGGTCCGAGACGGAGGTTGTCGATCAAGAGTTGGGGCGACAGCTGCTCCTCGGTGTGCTTCTCTAGATCACTGGTCCCGTCGGTTTTGTCGAAGCGGGAGTACACGGCATCCAGTGGCCGACACAAGGGCCGGGCCAGTGGCAGCCGCTGCTGCCTGCCAAGGTGCCAGAGCTTGAGGCCGACCGCCGCCCGCACCGGGTGCAAGAGATGTAGCCAGGTCACCGAACCGAGGTGGTACATGGAACCGCCGAGGCGTTTCCACATTCGCTCGGTGGCACTCCCGGCGGTATCGGTCATGGTGAGGTCCTGCGGTCCGGCCAGGTACTTCCGCAGTAGCAGGCCGCCAGCTCCGAATTGTCTCGCTTTCGGTGAGACAACGAGCGAACTGCTGCACGCCAGACGCACGGACCGCTGCTCGAACCGCATCCGATGCACCAGCGACCCGATAAAGCCGACGATCTCTCCATCGGAGCCTTCGAACACCAGCGAGGGAATGGACGGGTCCGACAGTGGCTGGCCGAGGAACACCTGCTCGAAGGCCATGCGCAACTCGTCGACGGCAGCAACATTGGGCACTGCCAGATAGGAGCGGTACAGCGCGACGACCTGAGATAGATCATCTTGACGCAGGCTCCGAATGCGGCTCATCGCACCGGTTCCGCGCCGAGCGAGGCGAGGAAGTCGGCGATGGAGGCGACGCTGCGGAACCGGTCGATGTCGAACTCCTCGAGCGGCAGCTGGACCGCGAAAGTGTCCTCGAACGCGACGATGAGCGTGACGAGGGCCATCGAGTCGATCAGGCCGGCGCCGAGGAGGTCGGCCTCGGCGTCGGGGACGTCGATGCCGGCCTGGTCGGACATGACCGCGGCCACCTGGTCCCGCAGTTCATCGTGGACGTCAGCGTGCATCGGGGCGACCTCCGGGTGATCGTCTCGGCGTCGTCGCGGCCGCGGCCGCGGCGAACCGCTCGCGCAGTGCCGGACGATCGATCTTGCCGTTGATGTTCTTGGGGAGCGCGTCGAGGACCTCCCAACGCGCCGGGAGCATGTAGCGCGGGATCAGCGCGGTGACGTGCTTGCGCATATAGGCGACCGGGAGCTCGGCACCGTCTGCGACCGAGTACGCGCAGCAGATCGTGATCCCCTCGAACCCGCCGGTGTCGACGCCGACGACGGCGCACTCCCGCACGCCGACCACCGTGTTGACCGCGGCCTCGATCTCGCCGAGCTCGATGCGGTAGCCGCGGCTCTTGATCTGCGAGTCGGTCCGGCCGAGGAAGTGCACGATGCCGTCCTCGTCGACCCGGGCCAGGTCGCCGGTGCGATAGATCCGCTGGGTCGGGTCCTGCGGGTCGGCCCGGAACGCCGCCGCCGTCTTCTCCTCGTCGCGCCAGTAGCCGGGCGAGAGGCCGACGCCGCCGATGTACAGCTCGCCGATCCCGCCGACCGGCGCCGGGGTGTCGCCGTCGAGGACCACCAGGCGCTCGCCGTCGCAGGGCAGGCCGATCGGCACGGGTACCGACTCGTCGGGCGGCACCTCCCGCACGTCGTAGAAGCTCGACGCGATGGTGGCCTCGGTCGGGCCGTAGAGGTTCGTGAACCGCACGTGCGGCAGCCGCCGCATCCAGTGCGCGAGCACCGGGGTCGGCAGCACCTCGCCGCACCACAGCAGGCGCTCCAGCGCTGGGAACTCGTCCTGCGCCACGGCGTCGAAGCGAGCCAGGTAGGTCAGCACGCTGGGCACCGAGAACCACTGGGTCAGCTCGCGGTCGCGGATGAAGCGCGCCGTGCCCTTCGGGTCGAGCCCGAGCGACGCCGGCACGAGGTGCAGCTCCGCGCCGGCGGCGAGGGTCGCGTAGATGTCGAACGTCGAGAGGTCGAAGTGCAGCGGCGGGTGCCCGGAGATGCGGTCGCCGGCGCGGGTCCCGAAGTGGCGCAGCGCCCACTCGACGAACGCCACCACGTTG
>DASXJR010000039.1:0-41199 GCA_036497285.1 Jatrophihabitans sp. | reverse complement strand
GTGCTGCCGCTGGTGGTGCGCTCGGGCGGTGGATCGGCTCGTGACTCGCTGTCGATCCTCGACCAACTGCTGGCCGGCGCGGGTCGTGGCCCGCCTCGACGACGCGATCGACCGTCCCGTACACGGCAGCCGCGTCGCCGGCCGCCAGCGCGTCGACCATGTCGTCGAGCAGCGCGCCGTCGGTGACTCCGAGCAGCGCGACCGCGCGCTGGTAGGTGACGCCGTCGGGACCCGCACCGGCCAGCAGTTGGTCGAGGATCGACAGCGAGTCACGAGCCGATCCACCGCCCGAGCGCACCACCAGCGGCAGCACCGCGGGCTCGGTGGTGATGCCCTCCTGCGTGCAGATCGATTCGAGGTGCGCGCGCATGACGCCCGGCGGGATCAGCCGGAACGGGTAGTGGTGCGTGCGGGAGCGGATCGTGGTGAGCACCTTGTCGGGCTCGGTGGTGGCGAAAACGAAGATCAGGAAGTCGGGTGGTTCCTCGACGAGCTTGAGCAGCGCGTTGAACGCTGCCGTCGTGACCATGTGTGCCTCGTCGATGATGTAGACCTTGAACCGGTCCCGGACGGGCGCGAAGAACGCGCGCTCGCGAAGATCGCGGGCATCGTCGACGCCGTTGTGGCTCGCCGCGTCGATCTCGATGACGTCGATCGAGCCCGGCCCGTTCGGAGCGAGCTCGCGGCAGGAGTCGCACACACCGCACGGATCGGGCGTGGGCCCCTTCTCGCAGTTCAGGCTGCGGGCGAGGATGCGCGCGCTCGAGGTCTTGCCGCAGCCGCGCGGGCCGCTGAACAGGTAGGCGTGGTTGATCCGTCCCGCGGCCAAAGCTGCCCGAAGCGGCTGGGTGACGTGATCCTGGCCGATGACGTCGGCGAAGGTCGCCGACCGGTACTTGCGGTACAGCGCCAGGTTCTGACTCACGCAACGACCCTAATCAAGCGCACCGACGTCCTGCCACGGGCGGTGGACAGCGAAGGACCCCCCGCGCACCCGCCAGAGCCTGCTTATCCTTGCTGCCTTCCGGCCCTGGGGAGGTTCGCAGGGTGAGCGCCACACGGGGGGCCGCAAGCGAGTGTACGGAAGTGGCTTATCCTCGTCGGCGGAGGATTCGCCTAGTGGCCTATGGCGCTCGCTTGGAAAGCGGGTTGGGGGCAACCCCTCGCGGGTTCAAATCCCGCATCCTCCGCCACGCGTAACAGGTCTCGCCGCCTTCGAGGCGCGGTCTCCGGTTCGGTTGAAGATCTTCGAGCGCCGGCCGCGCAAATTGCGTCGATGTACTTCCCCATGATCATCGGCCCGTAAGCGTTCCCGGGCAGTATCAGCAACGCCGCAATGTTCGCCGTCCGATTCTTCCGTGGAAACTTTATTTCGGACATACGCGGCACGTGAGTTGATGACCTAACGCAGATCTAACACACTCGATCTCAGTCGTTCGGACTCGCCGACGACCGGATCTACTGCCCCCGCAAGCAGTAAGACACAGGAGATCGCCATGCAGATGTTCCGCCGGATCAGTACCGGATCCGCTGCCTTCACCGTGATGGGCGTCCTGGTGACGCTCGTCGGCGCCGGCGTCAAGTTCGGCTGAGGGGGTCAGCGTGAACACGACCCTCGACGCTCCCGCCGGCCACAAGTTCGGTCAGTGAGTCCCTCGGGGCAGTCCGCAGCGTTGCGGACTGCCCCGAGTGAGCAATTCCCGATCTGATCATCGCTCTATCTCCACTCCTAACCCCCGCTCTGGAGCTTTGGTGGCCAAGACCGAACGGCGTGCCCTGACGCGATACATGTGGACCGTCACCGCACTCGCCGCGCCGCTGATCTACCTGCTCGCCGCTCAGGCCGTCAGCGACGATCAGCTCGACGCCCGTACCGGCATCGCCATCGCGGTCTTCTCCGCCGTTCTGGTCATCGGCGAGATGTGGCCGATCCCCGTCGCCCGCGGCCAGGAAGCCGGCGACGAGATCACCGTTTCGAGCACCTTCGGTTTCGCCTTGCTGCTGATTGCGCCAGTCTTCTACGCCATCGCCGCCCAGGCGCTGGCCTTGATCATCGACTGGATCGTCCGGCGCCGCCCGCTCTCGCGGCTGCCGTTCAACATCGCGCAGTACGCCCTCGCCTTCGCGGCCGCGCGCGTGGCGTACGCCGTGTTCGCCGGTGAGCCCTTCATCCCGGCCACGCCGGCGCCGAGCCCGAACCTGCTCGCCGCGCTCGCCGCCGCCGTCGCGTTCCTGCTCGTCAACAACTTCCTGGTCGCCGTCGCTGTCGCGTTCAGCCTGCAGATGCGTCTGATGAAGGTCCTCACCGGCGACCTCGCCTGGCAGATCGCCACCTCGGCACCGCTGCTCGGCCTCGGCCCGCTGGCCGCGCAGGCCATGTCGTGGACGCCGCTGTCGATCATCTTGTTGCTGCTGCCGATCATCGCGTTGCACCACAGCGGACGGATGGCGATGCGTCGCGAGCAGGAGGCGCTGCGCGACACCCTGACGGGGCTCGCCAACCGGACGATGCTCACGACCGCCGCCCAGCGCGCGCTGGACGCGTCCGCCGGGAGTACGGCGATGCTGCTGCTCGACCTCGACCACTTCAAGGACGTCAACGACACCCTCGGCCACGGCGTCGGCGACGAGATGCTCTGCGTCGTGGCCGACCGGCTCACCCGCGAGGCGGGCCCCAGCGATCTGGTCGGGCGACTCGGCGGCGAC
Source organism: Jatrophihabitans sp. (assembly GCA_036497285.1). GTDB lineage: Bacteria > Actinomycetota > Actinomycetes > Mycobacteriales > Jatrophihabitantaceae > RYN-133. Next base: position 38,493 of record DASXJR010000039.1, on the reverse strand, counting down.
GAGTTCCTCATCCTGCGCCGCAATGTGACCGACTACGAGAGCACGATCGAGCTCGCCGAGCGGCTGTGCGCCGCGCTGCGCGAACCGTTGGTGCTACACGGCGTGCCGGTCGCCATCGGCGCGTCGATCGGCATCGCCTTCGGCCCCGAACACGCCGACACCGTCCCGGACCTGCTGCGTTGCGCGGACATCGCGCTCTACGCGGCCAAGACCACCCGCGACGCCGCGGTGGTTTACAACAAACAGCACGACCGCCACTCCGCGGTGCTGCTCGGTCTGCAGGCCGACCTCCGGGCCGCCCTCGACGACGATTTCGACGCCCAGCTGTGGGTCGCCTACCAGCCTCAACTCGACCTGGCCGAGGGGACGTTGCGATCGGTCGAGTGCCTGGCGCGCTGGCGCCACCCCGAGCTCGGCGACGTCGCACCGGACACGTTCGTCCCGATCGCCGAGAGCTCATCGCTCACCGGCGCGCTGCTGCGGCGCATCCTCAACGACTCGCTGCGTCAGCTGGCCGATTGGGACGCCGAGGGCGTACACGTCACGGCCTGCGTGAACCTGTCCACCCGTCAGATCAGCGACGACCGGTTACCCGAGATCGTCGCCCGATACCTGACGCGCTACGGGATCGCTCCGGAGCGGCTGGTGCTCGAAGTGACAGAGAGCCGGCTCATGGCCGACCCCGAACACTGCGCCACGATCCTCGGCCGGCTGCATGTGCTCGGTGTGCAGATCTCGATCGACGACTTCGGCACCGGGTACTCGTCACTCGGCTACCTGCAGCGGCTGGCCGCCGACGAACTCAAGATCGACAAGAGTTTCACGATGCAGCTCGCCGACGACGGCGACGCGACGATCGTGCGCAGCACCGTCGACCTCGGCCACAACCTCGGCCTGCGGGTGGTCGCCGAGGGCGTCGAGGACCCGAAGACGGCGCAGGCACTGGCCGACATCGGCTGCGACGTGCTGCAGGGCTACCTCATCGGCCGTCCTGCCTCCGGCGCCGAGACCCTGCGAATGCTGCGCCGAAGCGTCGATGGTGCCGGCTGGCAGCCCGACACCCAGCCCCACGCCGACGTCCATCACATCGGGTGGACGAGCACGCGGCGAGGTTCTGCTGACCCCCGTCTGAAGATTGCCGAGGCACGCTGATGTTCATGGCGTTCATGACCCTGGTCATTCTGGCTTCGGCCGCCGTCACCGGCGGGCGGTTCTCCCGGTTCGCGCCGGTGCAACTGCGCTACTCCTGGCCGATCATGGCTGCCCTGGGGGTGCAGATCCTGATCACCAGCGTCGTGCCCGGTGCTCCGAAGCCACTGCTCGTCGGGCTGCACCTGGCCACCTACGTCGTCGCCGGCGCGGCGATCTGGGCCAATCGTGCCCTGCCCGGACTCGTCGTCGTCGGCATGGGCGCGCTGCTCAACGCCGTCACGATCACCCTCAACGGCGGGACGCTGCCGGCATCGGCGCGTGCGCTCGCCGAGGCGGGCTTCCCCGTCGACTCGAAGGACTTCGAGAACAGCGGCGTGCTTGCCCATCCGGTGCTCGGCTGGCTGGGTGACATCGTCGCCACGCCGTCCTGGCTGCCGTTCCGCAACGTGATCAGCATCGGCGACATGGTCATCCTGTTGGGCGCGACGATCCTGATCCACGGCATCACCCGGACCATTCCCGCGCGAGCCGTTGCGGGCAGGTTCACCCGCGCGCGCAGCGAGACCGCGAACAGCTACGCCTGACTGACCGCGGAGACCACGTCGAGCCCGGCCTCGGACACCGCTCGGTTGCGGCCGGCGGACTTGGCGGCGTACAGCGCGCGGTCGGCGACCGCGAGGGTCTCGGCGTGCGAGCGGTTCGCCTTGCATCCGGCGAACCCGGCCGAGAACGTGACGGTCGGATGCAACACCGTCCACTGCTCGCGCATCCGGGCCAGCGTCGTCTCGGCGTCGGTCAGGTCGGTCGCGGGCAGGATCAGGACGAACTCCTCGCCGCCGTAACGGGCGGCGAAGTCGCAGCCGCGCAGCGTGGCGCGCAGCATCGACCCGAACTCGGCCAGCACCAGGTCGCCCGCGCGGTGTCCGTGGGTGTCGTTGAGCTGCTTGAAGTGGTCGAGGTCGCAGATCATGATCGTGTCCCCCGGCGCCGCGACAGCCAGCCGAAGTTCGAAGTCGCGCCGGTTGGCGACACCGGTGAGCGCGTCGGTGTGCGCGGCGACGCGCAGCGCCTCGGACAGTGACGCCTGACGCGCGGTGAAGCGCGACAGCACCTCGCCGAGGATCGCCCACACCCACACACCGATGCTCAGTCGGATCATCACCGGCAACGACCACTCGCCGTTGACGACGACGAACGTGACCGCGGCGACCGGCAGCGCGGCAAGCGCGGTGCGCGGAGTCTGGGTCACGCCGATGTAGGCGAAGCAGAGGGAGAGCACACCGGTCAGCGGGCTGTAGATCATCGGGTCGCGCGCGCTCAGCACGAGGAGCACGATGCACACGATCAATGGGAAGGCCAGCGTCGCGCGGCGCCCGAGCCGCTGCCACGGCACGAGGCGGCTCACCAGCACGCTAGGGACGAGCAGGCCGCCGACGACGAGCATCACTTGCAGCCACGCATCGGGGCCCGTGTCGAGCATCGGCACGGTGCAGGTGACGATGATCGCCGTCGCGAGCAGCAGCACGCGTCCGAGGGCTACCGGGTTCGCGTCCGCCAAGCACCGGTCCACGAAGCGGGCGAAGACACCACGCCGCCGGTCGTCGTTGCGCCGTTGTCTCGACGTGAGAGCCAGTGATCTTGTCACACCGCTCTTATCGACCCGATTCGCCCGAAACTTGAGCTTTCACCGTAACCGCTTCCGGATGCCGTTCGGCGCGGACGGGCGTCACCGGTACGGCGAGAACGGGGAACAGCGCCGCCACAAGGAACGCCCAGCCGTACTGCGAGTCACCGATGATCGCGGCGAGGATCGGTGCGGTGGCCACGGCCGCGATGTTCTGGACGGTGTTCTGCACGCCCAAGGCACGTCCCGCCCAAGCAGGGCCGGCGCACTCGGCGACCGCGGTGTAGGCGAGGCCGTTGTCGGCGACGGTGACCACCGCCGCGAGCGCGAATACCACGACGATCCAACCTGCGCCGAGCCGTGCCCCCAGCGCGATCAGCAACATCAGCGCAGCGCTGCTCACTGCCAGGCGGCGCATCGGCACCAGCCGACTGCCCAGCTTGTCCGACCACACGCCGGAGGCGATCCGGCCGGCCGCCCCGGCAGCCTGGAAGCCGAAGATCCAGCGTCCCGCCACGGCGCTGTCCCAATGCCGCTGCGTGACGAGATAGGTCAATGTGAACGTCGCGACTGCGAACTGCGGCACCACCAGGGCCGCGCTCGAGAAGTGCACGCGGGCGAGGGTGCGTGATCCCCGGTACGGCGACCCGGGCGCTCCAGCATCGCTCGCACCGTGCGGACGCGGCGGATCGGCGACCACGACGAGCACAGCCACCGCGGCCGCAGCGCACAGCGCGGCCGGGAACAGCAGCGCCTGCCGGGCGCCCACGGCGTTCGCGAGCGGCGGCAGCACGAGCGCGGCGAAGGCGACGCCCAGCGGCTGGGAGGTCTGCCGCGTGCCCATCGCCAGGCCGCGCTCGGAGGCGGGGAACCAACCCATCACCATCCGCCCGCTGGCCGCGTTCACCGACGCGGCGCACGCGCCGGCCAGGGCGAGCAGTACCGCGACGCCACCGACCGACGACACCAGCGCCACCGCCGCGAGCAGCACCGCCGCAGCGCCGACCCCGCTCGCGATCACCACACGCTCGCCCAACCGGTCGGCGAGCGCGCCCCAGGCGATCAGCGTGAGCAGCAGCCCCACGATCGGCGCGGACACGAGCAGGCTCGCCTGCACGAGCGAAAGCCCGTCGCTGCGAAGCTTCGGCACGAGCATCGGGATGCCGTAGAGGAACGAGCAGGTGGCGGCCTGCGCGAGCGTGCCGACGGCGAGGATCGCCCACCGCCGTCCGTCCGCCACCTTCGGACCCTAGCCGATCATCTCACGATGAGGGAACTGTATCTCGCATTGTGAGAAAGTTGAAAACCGCGTCCGCGAACTCGAGGGCGTTGCGCCGGTGCGGCTCGTGGCCGCCGCCCGGGAACACCACCAGGTCGCTGCCGGGCAGGTGCACATGACAGCGGTGCGCGTGCGCGACCGGGATGATCGGATCCCGTTCCGCCCACACGAGCAGCGTCGGCAACTGGACGGCGAGGTACTCCATCTCGATGAACGACCCGAGCTGACCGCGCGGCCCGATCACGCTGCGCAGCGAGCGGAAGAACGCGGCGCGGGCATCGCGATAGATCAGGGTGCGCCCGATCCGACGCAGGTTTATCAGCCGTTCCGGCGTCACCCGCGCCAGCCGGTGCGTGGCCGGGCTCCGCAGCACGCTTCGCACCAACTTGCGCTCGAACACCGCCGCGGTCAGCGCGGGCACCCCCGGCAGGGCGAACAGCCGCAGCGCCGGACTCACCTCGCGCCCGAGACCTCCCGCCGAGACCAAGATCAGACCGTCGACGCGGTGCGGATAGTGATAGCCGAAGTGGACGGCGATGGCGCCGCCGAGCGAGTGCCCGCACACGGTTGCCGAGTCGATGCCGAGGCCGGCCATGAATCCTTCGAGCAGCAGCGCGAAGTCGTCGAGGGTGTAGCGCCCGACAGGTTTGTCCGACTGCCCGTGCCCGAGCAGGTCGATCGCGATCGCCCGGATCCCGTGTACGGCGAGCGGATCGAGGTCGTCGGTCCACGTCCCGCTGTCGGACATCAGCCCGTGGACGAGCAGCACGACCGGACCGTCCACCGGACCGCACTCGACGTAGGAGATGCGATTGCCGTCGACGGTGACCGATCGCCGCTCGAACACGTACCGAACGCTACCGACCGAAGCCCCGTCGTGGTCAGACCCGCATGGCAGCAGCCGAGTCGTCCGACGACGGTTCCGAAGTGGCCGTGAGCGGCCGCGCGATGTCTTCGAGGCTGCGCTGCTCGGCGTTGACCGCGAAGAAAATGGCGACGATCCCGGCCGCGCACATGATGGCGGCGCCGATGACGAACGCGGTGACGGTGTCCGAGATCTTGCCGCTGCTGGTGAGGTCCGCGAACAGCAGCGGGCCGGTGATCCCGCCGAGCGCGGTGCCGACGGCGAAGAAGAACGCGATCGCCATCGCGCGGGTCTCCATCGGGAAGATCTCGCTCACCGTGAGGTAGGCCGAGCTGGCGCCGGCCGAGGCGAAGAACAGCACGGCCGTCCACCAGATCGTCATCGACATCGCCGACAGGTTGCCGGCATCGAACTGCCACGCGGTGACGAACAGCAGGATCCCGGAAAGCAAATAGGTGCCCGAGATCATCACCCGCCGGCCCACGGTGTCGAACAGCGGCCCGAGCAGCAGCGGGCCGAGGAAGTTGCCGATGGCGATCACGACGAAGTAGTAGCCGGTCGAGCCCGAGTCCACTTTGAAGAACGTGGTCAGGATCGTGGCGTAGCCAAATGTGATCGCGTTGTAGAGGAACGCCTGCCCGGCGAACAACGACAGTCCGAGCACGGTGCGCTTCGGATACATCGTGAACACGGATTTGGCGATCGTGAGGAAACCGATCGATTTGCGCTGCTCAATTTCGATGGTGTCGTCGACGTGCTCGAGCGATTCACCGGTCTGTTCTTCCACCGTTCGCTCAATGCCTGATACGAGCTCTTCGGCTTCTTTGTCCTTGCCGTGGATGAACATCCACCGTGGCGATTCGGGAACGTTGCGACGCACGAGCAAAATCACCAGGCCGAGCACGACGCCCAGCCCGAAGGCAATCCGCCAGCCGACATCGGCCGGGAAGATATTCTCGTTCAGGACGACGACTGCGAGTAGCGATCCGGCGGCGGCGCCGATCCAGTAGCTGCCGTTGATGCCGAGGTCGACACGGCCGCGGTGCTTGCGAGGGATCAACTCGTCGATGGCCGAGTTGATCGCAGCGTATTCGCCGCCGATACCGAAGCCGGTCAGGAACCGGAACAGGAAGAACCACCACGGAGCGAACGACAGGGCTGTCGCTGCGGTCGCTGCCAGGTACACCGCAAGGGTGATCATGAACAGCTTCTTGCGCCCGAACCGGTCGGTCAACCAGCCGAAGAAGAGTGCCCCGGTACACGCGCCGGCGACGTAGAGTGCCGCCGCCAGCCCGGAGATCTGCCCCGCGGTCACGCTGAGGCCGCTGTCCGGTTCGGCCAGGCGAGGGGCGATGCTGCCGACGATCGTGACCTCGAGTCCGTCGAGGATCCACACCGTGCCGAGGCCGATGATGATCGTCCAGTGCCACCTCGACCAACGCAGCCGGTCGAGCCTCGCCGGGATCGAAGTACGGATGGTGCTGAGGGTTTCGGCGCTCGTCATGACCCGGGATTCCTTACCGTCGACAGTGACAGGCTCTGACGGCTTTATCCCCAGCCGCTCACCTTTTTACCCCGCCGTCCCCGAACAGGTCATACGTCGATGTGCATGCGCAACGTCGTCCCGGCCGGGGACGAACGCAACTGCACCAAGTCGCACAACTGGTTGACCAGCCACAACCCGCGACCGCTGATCCGATCCGGATGCGGCGCGACGCGGCCCGCCAGCGGGTCGCGGATCCAGCCGCGATCGCGCACCTCGCAGGCGACCGCGCCGGGCTCGATCCACACGCTCACGCGAGCCCGTCCCTCGCCGTGGCAGATGCTGTTGGTGACGACCTCGTTGACCGCGTAGACGAGATCGCTGACCCGCTCGTCGTCCAGACCGGCTTTCATCGCGCGTCCCTGGATGAAGCCGCGCAGGAAGCTCAGCGTGGTGCGATCGACGCCGAGTTCTTCGCTCTCGGCCGGGCGGCCGGGCAACGGCCGGGCACGGGCCCGTTCGACCGAGTCCTCCGGATCGGACGGCGCAGCGTGGTAGCGCTCGATCATCGCGACCGAGTCCGCATCGAGCGCGTCGGTGTCGTACGCGCAGGTCAGGTGCAGGTTCAAGGTGCGAAAGGCCGGCAGGTACAGCAACAGCTCGTGCAGCGCGACCTCGTTGCGCACGGCATCGGTGTCGCCCGCCCGAACCGGCTCACTGATGCACCGCACCCGGCCGGCGTCGGGCTGGTCGGCGACGTGTTGCAGGGCAGGGATCAGCCGCGCGGGATTGCGTCCTGTGATCGAGCGGTCGAGTGCGAGCAACCCGGCGGCGTCGGCGCCGAGCGTGCGGCGCAGCTGGGTCAGCCGATCGGTGTCGGCAAACAAGACCGGGGTGGCCCCGGCAGCCCGGGCCGCGCGCACCGCGGCAGCCGCGGCGATGACGAAACCTTCGGGACCGGAGAACGGCAGCGTTTCGTGCTGCAGCGCACAAGTCGTCATCGCGCGGCTCCCGCGATGCCCACGCGCGACGCCGATCCGGACGGGGGGCGGATGGGCACATCGCAAGGGCGCACCGTCAGACCGGCGGCCGAACGCAGGGCCGCGCGGTCTCGGTGCTCAGGCCGCTCGGCTGCGGCGACGCGGATTGCGCGTCTTGTCAGCGCGCTCCTTCCGCGCAGCCAGCACCACATCGTGATCGAGGCCGAGCATATCGAGCAGCATGCGGCAGTCATCGGCATCGCGGGCGGCCGCGGCGACGACGCGCGTCGCCTGACGCTGGCGCTCGGCATGCAGCCGGTCCTCCTCCTCCATCCGCTCCATGTCGGCTCGGGAGATGGGAGTGCCATCCATGGACAATGTGCTGCTTCGTCCGGTCATGGCTCGACCATTCCCACGACCCGACACCGTCTAACCGCCGCAACGACGGTCTTTCCGGAAGTTTCCCGGGCCTTTTCCTTGTCAGTCGTTCGGCAACTCCGCAACGTTGCCGAAGAATTCGTCGATCTGCTTCACGACGCCGGTGAACTCGTCGAAGTCGACCGGCTTGGAAACGTGCACCGCGGCGTGCAGGTCGTAGCTCTTCGCAATGTCCTCGTGGGCGTGCGAAGTCGTCAAGACGACGACCGGTATCCGTCGCAGGACCGGGTCGTTCTTCACCTCGGCCAGCACTTCGTGGCCGGACATGCGCGGCAGGTTCAGATCGAGCAGGATCAGGTCGGGACGTCGGGAGTTTTCGAATCCGTCCTCGCGCCGCAGGTAAGCGATCGCCTCGATACCGTCGGTGACGACCTCGAGCGAGGTCGACAGCTGACCGGCCGCCATGGCCTCACGGGCGATGAGCACATCGCCCGGGTCGTCCTCCACCAGCAGAACGTTCAGCGGACGGCCCTGCCCCTGCATCGGCTCAGTGCTCATCTGCGTACGCCGTCTCCGGGAGTTGTGACAAATCCTCGGCTGAACCCGCATGGTCCGGGATCAGGAAGTGAAAGGTAGCACCGGGGCCGCTGTTCTCGCCGAGCCAGATCCTGCCGCGATGGAATTCCACGATGCGCCGACACAGGGCCAGCCCGATGCCCGTCCCGCCGTACTTATCGCGCAGGTGCAGCCGCTGGAAGATGGCGAAAATTCGCTCGGCGTACTGGTGGTCGATACCGATCCCGTTGTCCGTGACGGTGAACAGCCAGTTTTCGTCCTCGCGCTCGGCCCAGACCTCGATGCGCGGCGTGCGATCCGGGCTGCGGTACTTCATGGCGTTGCCGACCAGGTTCTGGAACAGCGCGGTCAGCAGCGTCGGGTCACCGTCGACAGTCGGCAGTGCGCCGCGCACGATCTCGGCGCCGGAGGCCACCATGCGGTCGTCCAAGATGGCCAGCGCCCGGGTGAGCACGCGATCGGTGTCGACCGGTTCGAAGTGCTCGGTCGTTCGCCCGACTCGCGAGAACGCGAGCAGATCCGAGATCAACGCCTGCATGCGCTTCGCGCCGTCGACCGCGTACGCGATGTACTGCTCGGCCTTGTCGTCGAGCTGATCGGCGTACTGCCGTTCGAGCAACTGGCAGAAGTTGGCGACCTTGCGCAGCGGTTCGGACAGATCGTGCGAGGCCACGTAGGCGAACTGCTCGAGGTCCGCGTTGGAGCGCGCAAGCTCTTCGCTGCGTTCGACGATCTCGAGGCGTGCCCGCTCGACCCCCGCCAACTGACTGGCGATCCGCGCGCGCATCAAGTCGACGTCGGCTCCTAGTGCGGCCAGTTCAGGTGGGCCGCTCGGCGTGATGCTTCGGTCGATGGCACCGCCGGCCACCTCGCGGGTCTGCGCGGCGAGTTCGTCGACGGGGTCGAGCACCTGACGCTGCAACCCGCGCCACAGGACGTACTTGCTACCCAACGTGAGAACGGCCGCGATGATCGTTGCGACGATGCAGAAGACGAGGGACGCTCGGCGCTGACGGACCACCTGGTCACGCACCGCGCCGATGTTATCGGTCAGCTCTGCGGACCGGGCCCGCACCCGGTCGAAGGCGGCCTTGGCCGCGAGGTCGTTGGCGAGATCGCCTGCCTTGATGTTCCCGGCGCGTACCTCGGCGATGTACCTCTCGGCGATCTCCGAGTGCCAGCGCGCGGCCTGCTGCTCGAAGGCGTCGAGGTCCTCGATCAGGTCGGCGCGTCCGGCGACCAACTGGCGCAGCCTGCGCTGGTGCACGCGTTGTTCCGCGCTCGACTTCCGATACGGATCGAGGAAGGCATCCCGCTTCCCGATGACGAAGCCGCGAAGCCCGGTCTCCTGGTTGACCATGTCGGTGAGCAGCGACTGGCTGACCGAATAGGCCGGCTCCCACCGGTCGATGATCTCGTTGCCCTTGGCCTGGAACCGGACGAGGGCGAAGGCGAGCGTGGCGAACGCGAGCACGAGCAGCACGACCAGAGCGATGAACCAGCTTCCGACCCGGCGACGCAACGACCAGGCGGCGAACCGCGAGGGCGACTCGCTCATCGATCCCCGGTTGCGCGCACGGTCAGGACGACGACGGCGGTGTCGTCCAGGGAACGCGCCGGCGCGCTGCCGACGATCGCGGGAATCCATGAGGTGATCTCCCGGCCGGTGGCGACCGCCTCGCTGGTCGCCTCCAGCAGTTCGTCCACGCCCAGGCTCGCACCGTTGGCCGGTACTCGGTACGCGTCGAGCAGTCCGTCGGTGTAGAGGAGCAGCGAACTGGCCGGCGACAGCGTCGTGCGCGTCACCGGCCAGCCGCCGCTGTCCGGCCAGCGCCAGCGGGCGCCGGTGAGTCCTTCGATGCCCAGTGGCGGACCGATCTCGGGGGCGAGGTAGCCCGCACGTCCGCGCGCACAGACCAACGGTGGCGGGTGTCCGGCGTCACGCAGGCTCACGGTGAGGTCGGGTTCGATGGCGACGTCGCAGGCCGTGACGAACCGTCCGCCGTTGCCGCCTTCGGCCGACAGCAGTCGGGACATCGAGGTCAGGATCGTGTCGTCGGGAACGCCGGCGAGGACGAGCGTGCGCCACGCCACGCGCAGGTGCACGCCGAGCGCGGCTTCGTCCGGGCCGTGGCCCATGACGTCACCGATCACGGCACGCACCCGTCCGTCCGCGGTCTGGACGACGTCGTAGAAGTCCCCGCCGAGCACGGCGAGGTTGCGGCCGGGCTGGTAGTAGGTGGCGCAGGCGACGAGGTCGTCGCGCAGCAGCGGCTTGGGCAGCAGGCCACGTTCGAGGCGGCCGTTCTCGACCGAGAGCATCTGCTCCTCACGCAGGGCCAGTTCGGTGGCCTGCGCCCGGCAGCGTTCAACGGCATATCGAATCGATCGGTCGAGCAGCTCCGGGGTGATGTTGTCCTTGATCAGGTAGTCCTGCGCGCCGGCGGCCACGGCTTCGACGCCGGTGCGGTCGTTGCGCCCGGTGAGCACGATGACCGGGGTCGGCCCGGCCGCGGCGACGAGCTGATACAGGGCGTCCAACCCGTCCGCGTCCGGTAGACCGAGGTCGAGCAGCACACAGCCCGGCGACTCGTCCAGCGCGCCGATGCCGTCGGCGATGGTGCGTTCCCAGAGGACGTCGACCTCCGGCACACCGGCCTCGATCAGGCACTCGCGCACGAGCAGGGCGTCGCCTTCGTCGTCCTCGACGAGCAGGACGCGGGCGAGAAGGTCACTCATCGCCTGCCCTCCTCCTGCCCGCTCAACGGGTGCCCGGCGTGCTCTGCCGCAATCTACCCGCAGATCGGCGTCGCGAACTGTGGCCTGAAGAATGTTGACATATCACAGACCTACGTGTATCTTTTTGGTTGAGAGGTCAACCAATAAGGAAGAGGCAGCTCCCATGACGACCACCACCACGGACTTCCGTCCGCTCACCGGCACCTACACCATCGACGCTTCGCACAGCCGCATCGGCTTCGTGGCGCGGCATGCGATGGTCACCAAGGTCCGCGGTTCGTTCAACGACTTCGAAGGCACCGCGACGATCGACGGCCAGACGCCGAGCAACTCCTCGGTCCAGGTCACGATCAACGTCGAGAGCATCGACACCCGCAACGCCCAACGCGACGACCACATCCGCACCAACGACTTCCTCGACGTCGCGACCTACCCACAGATCACCTTCGTCTCGACCTCGGTCGAGCATGTCGGCGGGGACGACTTCGGGACATTCAACGTGACCGGCGACCTGACGATCCGCGGCGTCACGAAGTCGGTGACGATCCCGCTCGAATACCAGGGCTCGGCCAGCGACCCGTTCGGCAACGCCCGCGTCGGGTTCGAGGGCTCGGTCGTCATCAACCGCAAGGACTGGGGCGTCAACTGGAACGCCGCGCTCGAGACCGGCGGCGTGCTGGTGAGCGAGAAGGTCACCCTCGAGTTCGAGATCTCGGCCATCAAGTCCGCCTGATTTCTGCCCGATCGCGCAACGTCCGGCCCCGGGCAGGGGCCGGACGTTGCACAATCGCGGTCATGGCCGACCGTGCTGCCCTTCGAGCAGCCCACCTGCACGCCGACCGTCCGCAGTCGACTGCCCGCGGCCTGCACCACACCGCGCTGATCAGCAGCGACGTCGAGGCGACGATCCGCTTCTACCAGGACATCCTGGGCTTTCCGCTGACCGAGCTCATCGAGAACCGTGACTACCCCGGTTCCTCGCACTTCTTCTTCGACATCGGCAACGGCAACCTGCTGGCCTTCTTCGACTTCCCCGGCCTGGATCTCGGGGCGTACCACGAAGTGCTCGGCGGGCTGCACCACATGGCCATCTCGGTCGAGCCGACGCGCTGGCAGGAGCTGGTCGAGCGGCTCACCGAGGCCGGCGTCGCGCACGAGGTGCACAGCGAGGTCTCGGTCTACTTCCGCGATCCCGACGGCGCGCGCATCGAGCTGATCGCCGACCCCCTGGGCGAGATGTACGGCTCCAAAGTCCTCTGAGCGGGGCCGCGCCGCGCGGCCACGCGGGCCTTGCTCGGGCGGTGAGTGGCGCGATCCGGACGTGAGCGGCGCGATATTTCGCGCCACTCACCGTGAAACCGCGCCACTCATCGGGGCCGGATGGGCGTCGGGCCTTGATCGGATCACGAGGCGGCCTTGACGCAGGCGGTCCGCTTGGCGGGTTACCTTGCCTGCGCGGGAGGAATCGGACGTAACCACCTCCCGTGAGTTCCCCCCGACCGCCCCGAGGAATCCGCGAGTGACCCGCCCCGTGCGCCGTGCTTTCACGGCGCTGGCGACTGCCCTGCTCATGGTCGCCGGGACCGTGCTCGGGATGCCCGCGGCGCACGCAACGTCGAACACCGTCTACGTCGACGCTGCCAACCGCGGGATCGACGGCGGAGACTGCGCCGGTTCCGCCCGCGCCTGCGCAACAATCGCGTACGCGCTGACCCAGGTGGCCACGAACGGCACCGTCATCGTCGCGGCCGGCAGCTACGACGAGACCGTCACCGTGGCCCAGCCCGTCACGCTCATCGGTCACGACGCAACGATCGACTCCCTCGACATCGGCGACGCCAGCGGCGCTGTCGACGTCAGCGGATTCACGATCACCAGCGCCACGGCACCGCTGGTGAACATCCACGACACGGTCGCCGGCGACGACGTCGCGGTGCACGACAACCACATCATCGGCACAACGGACCCGCAGACCGCGGTGCAGGTCGGCGGGAACTCGGCCGGCGTATCGATCACCGAGAACGGGATCGCCGGTACCTCCGACGGCATCGAGCTGACCGGCAACCACCAGACCGCGGCCTACACCGTCGCCGACAACACGTTCGCTATCTCGTCGGGCTCGGGCGCTGCCATCGCGCTCGCGGCACCGGCGCGCACGGATTCGCTCGCCCTGACCCTCGGGGGCAACACCGGTGCGATCTCGTCGACGGGACAGACGATCACCGAGTCCGGGGACGGCCCGATCACGATCACCTCGAGCGGGACGCCGAACACCATCGCCGCCCCGTCGAGTTCGATCACATCGGCGGATGTACCGAGCGAGCTCTCGACGCTCGAGGACCCGACACCGTTCGCGGCGACACTCACGTCGGGCAGCGCGATCGCGCATGCCCGGCTCGACCTGGCGGTCACCCCGACCAACGACATCCCCGCCGACCAGATCCGGCTCTGGTATCACGCAGACGGCGAGACGACGTACAAACCGATCACGCTCGACAGCAACTATCACGCGACTGTCACCGACCTCGGCAGCCTCCCCGGCGCGACCGGCACACTGAGTCATTTCCAGCTCGCAACCGGCGACTTGTCACCGCCAGGAACCCTGACCGTCGCGTTGAGCTTGGACGAGGTGGCGGCGGGGTCGGTGGTCAACACCGTGGCGTCGACATCGTTCGACGTCGCGGTGAACGTGAATTCGGCGCCGACGGCCGTCGCGCAGCCGTCGGTCGTCGTCGCGCGCAACGGATCGGTCGGGATCACGCTCGACGCCACCGATGCCGACCACGACCCGATCACCGCCTGGGCGAACACCGCTCCGTCCCACGGCGTGCTCAGCGGCACCGCCCCGAACCTGACGTACACACCGAACCCGGCGTATTCGGGGCCGGACACGTTCACGTTCACCGCATCGGACGGCAAGGGCGGCACGTCCGCCTCGGCCACCGTGTCGATCACCGTCAACGCCGACGACGCACCGGTCGCGAGCGACTTCACCGTCTCGAACCGCGTCGACCGCGGCTCCAGCGGCGTCACGATCGATCTCACGCCGCACGCGAGCGACACCGACCACGACTCACTGACGTACAGCGTGTCGCCGACGTCGCAGCACGGCGGAACCGTCAGCGTGAATTCGCAAGGCATCGCGACCTACGTCCCCGCGGCGAATTACGGCGGCGCCGACAGCTTCACGTACTGGGTCATGGACGGCACGACCGACTCGACGCACGCAACCGTCATGCTGACCGTCGACCGCGCGCCGGTTGCAGTCGGCCCGTCCACCAAACACGTCGTCCTGGGTCGCGACGTCACCTTCCTGCTCAAGGCCACCGACGCGGACGGCGACAAGCCGACGTTCTCGGTCAGCCAGCCACTGCACGGACAAACAACGCTCGACACGGGCTCGGTCACCTACACGGCACCGAAGAACTGGGCGGGCGCCACGAGTTTCACCTTCACCGCCCACGACGGCCATGGCGGCACCGATACCGGCACGGTTCACGTGATCGTCCTCAAGGCGCTCTCGTCGATCAACGCGGTGACGGTGACGCCGAGCAGTCCGACGAGCGCCCAGAAACCGAGCGTCATCGTGTCGGTCGGGTCGGTCGGGAACGAGAGCAACGGCAAGGTGACGGTGCGCCTTGGAACGGCCGCCTATTCGGCAAAGGTCACCGGCCGCAAGGCCGCTGTCCAGTTACCCGCCCAGGCCGGCGGCAAGCACACGATCATGGTGACCTTCGGCGGCACGGCGACGACCCTGCCCATCACACAGCCGGTGTCGAAGACGTTCTCGGTCACCCGGGTCGCGAGTTCGATCAAGTACACGACCGACCCGCTGCAACTGACCACGAGCACCGCCGACGCCGTCGCCATCGTGCACGTGTCGACGGTCAGCCTGGGCGTCAACGCCGGCACGATCACGATCAGCGAGGTCGGCGTCGGACGGCTCGCGTCGGGGAGGGTGAGCGGCGGGGTGGTACGGCTGCACCTGCCGCAGTTCAGCCTCGGCCAACACAATCTGACCGTCAGCTACGCCGGCACTGCGTACATAGCGCCGTCGTCCGTCGCCGCTGTGGAGCGAGTGGCACTCGGTCACTGAGCCCAGCGCCGCAGTCAGCAAGCACAACAAGACGGCTCATTCGGGACCAGAGTCACTGTCGCCGAGTAGCGGTCGCGAGCAGACTCGCGGCCAACGGCCTCGACCCGCGGAGGGACTCATGACAGCTGTCGGCATAGACCTCGGCACCGCCAACACCGTCGTCTGTCACCCACGCCGCGGCGTGCTTCTCGACGAGCCGTCCGCGATGGTCGTGCGCGGGCACACGCGCAGCAAGCGCATCAAACCGATCATGGTCGGGCATGAGGCCCGTGCCCTGACGGGGCGCAACCCGGTCGGCTTCACCATCGTCCGTCCGTTGCACGACGGCGTGATTGTCGACCTCGAGGCAGCCCGCGCCTACCTGGCGGGCGTCCTGCCCCGGCTGCCGAGCCATGGCTGGCGCTCGCGGCATCCCCGTGCCGTGCTGGGCGTCCCGGCCGGATCGACCGCACTGGAACGTCGGGCCCTGCTCGAAGCCGCCGACGAAGCCGGGGTGCGCCGCGCCCGGCTGATCGCCGAACCGATCGCCGGCGCGCTGGGCTGCGGGCTCAACCCGCTCGAGGCCAGGGCGCACATGGTGGTCGACATCGGCGGCGGTACTTCGGAGGTGACGGCGTTCTGCTTCGGCGGCATCCTCGCGCACCGGTCCTGCCGCGTCGCCGGCGACGACATGACGCTCGGGCTCTACCAGTACCTGCGCAACGAGCACCAGCTGATCGTCGGTGAACTCACCGCCGAGCGGGTGAAGTGCCAGCTCTCGATCGAGCAGAACCTCTCGCTGATCGCGCACGGCCTCGATGCGGCCACCGGACGACCGCGCATGGTCACCCTCGGCGTGACCGAGTTGGTCGAGGCATTGCGACGCGCGGTCGACACGATCATCGGCGCGCTCGCCACCAGCCTCGAGGACCTGCCGCCCGAGGCTGTCAACGACATCATGGACGAGGGCATCTGGGCCTTCGGCGGCGGCACCCTGCTGCGCGGCTTCGACAAGGTGCTCGAGGACGCGCTGGGATTCCCGGTGCGCGTACCCGACCACCCGATGACCTGCGTGGCCGAGGGCGCCGCGGTGTGCTTGTCGCACCCCGAGGTGCTCGACGCGTTCGACGGGAGCTTCGCCCCCACCGTGTGAGCGTCACCGGTGATGCTTCACCGGAGGTCCGGCGAGAATCGCCTTCTGGTGCGCCAGGAAGTACGCGAGTGCGGCCCGCACCGGTTCGGTCGAGATCTCACCCGCGCCGCCGCCGTGCAGGAACGCGGTGGCCTCGATCACCGGACGGTGCATCGGCGCGACCGCGCTCAACCACGAGTCGTTGCCGGCACCAGGCGCGGTCGAGTCCTCGGCCGTGCCTGTCTTGCCGCCCGCAGCCACCGGCAGCGTCGACAGCGGGCCGGCCGTACCGCCGGTGACGGCCGCGCGCATGCCGGCGCGTACCGGTCCCAGCTTCGAGGCGAACGGCAGACGCCGCGGCGCGGGGAACGGTAGCCGGGTGAAGGTGCCGCGACCGGATTCATAGCCGAGACCGAGGTGCGGGGTCACCACCGCGCCGGTGCTGACGCCGGCCGTCCACACCGCGTCCTGCAACGGCGTCGTCGTGATGTAGCCCTGGCCGATGCCGAGCAGAACAGTCGAGCCGGGGTACCAGTCCGCGCCCACCTGGGACACCGTCGACGGGGTGCCGAGGTAGCCGCCGGACTCGCCCGGCAGGTCGATGCCGGTGGGTCGGCCCACGCCGAGCTGGTGCGCAGCCTTGATGATCGGGGCGGCGCCGAGCGCCCAGGCCAGCTTGTAGAAATACACGTCGTTCGACCAGGCGATCGCCTGCGTGAGGTCCTGCGGCGGCAGCACACTCCAGTTGTGGAAGGTGTGCCCGCCGAGCGTCCAGGCGCCGCCGGTGGGCACGACGCGGTGGGGCGGCACCACGCGGTGCACCATGTTGGCCGAGGCCACCACGAGCTTGAACGTCGACCCGGGCGGTCCGGCCACCTGGGTCACGTGCTCGAGGCCGGGATGCCCGGGGCGGCGGTCCAGCCGGGCCAGTGCCTTGGTGTCGACCGGCGGGCCGAAGATGTTGTTGTCGTAGGACGGCAGGCTTGCCATCGCGAGCACCTGACCGTTGCGCGGGTCGAGCATGACCGCTCCGCCGAGATCACTTCCGGTGTGTGACGCGGCGGCGAGATAGCCGGTGAGGTGACGCTGCAGCTTCATGTCCAGCGTCAGCCGCACCGTCGACCCCGGCACCGCGCGCTTGCTCGGCGCCATCGCCACCGGCTGCCCCGCCGGGTCGACGTACACACACTTCTGACCGTCGCGACCGCGCAACAGCGGGTCGTACATCTGCTCCAGCCCGGCCCGTCCGACCGTCTGATAGCCCTGCAGATCGTGCCAGCGCTTGAGGTCGTCAGGCGTGGCGACGCCGGTCCAGCCGAGCAGCGGCCCGACCAGCGCGCCGAACGGATAGTGCCGACGGGCGGTGCGCACGACCAGGACTCCGTGCAGCCGGGCGGCGCGGATCCGTGCGCCGACGTCGAGTGGCACCGTCGCCACGTCGATGAACGGCCCGGTGCGGTGGGCGAGCCGCTTCTGGATCTGGACGGGCGGACGGGAGACCAACGCCGCCACCCGGGTCACGCTGACGTCGTCGGCGATTCCCGGCGCGATCCAAACGTGATCCTGCGCGACATTCACCGCGATCGGGGTGCCGTGCCGGTCTGTGATCACGCCGCGTGGCGCCGCCACGGGCGTGCAGCGGATCATCTGCATCAGCCCGCTCGCGCGCAGCGCGTTGCCCCGCGACTGTTGCAGGTTGATCGCGAATCCGGCCATGGCCAGCAGTCCGGCGCACATGGCCACCGCGGTGAACCGCGGCATCCGCGGGTGCATCCGTCGCCACGACGGCGCCATCCAGAGCCGGTGCCATTCGGCCTCGCTGCGTAGCCGCAGCACCATGCCCGCCATCGCCAGGTGCGCGGCCGCGGCCGTCCCGCCGTAACTCAGTAGCGGGAACGGGACGCCCGCGGTCGGGATCAGCCCTAGGTTGGCGGCCACCGAGATCAGCACCTCGATACCGATCAACGCCGCGAACCCGGCGGAGAAGAACGCCGCACCGGGAGTCCGCGCCCGCCGACTGGCCAGCGCGAAACGCCACACCAGCAAGCCGGCGGCTAACACCGCGAGCAGTCCGGCGATGATTCCCCACTGCTCGACGAGGCTGGCGAAGGCCAGGTCGGTCTCGCGGGCGGGCAGGTACTGGCTCAGCACCTGTTGCGTGGGATCGCGTGCCGCGCCGGTCAGTCCGCCCCAGGCAAGCGCGATGTGCGCCTGCAGGATCGTCCAGCCTGCACCGCTCGCGCTTCTCGATCCGCTGAAGTAGGCGTGCAGTCGTTCGAGCTGGTACGGGTGCAGCAGCTTTTCGGCGAACGGCGCCGCGATCGCGATCACGAGCGTGAGCCCGACGATCACCCGCAACGGGATCCGTCCCAGCACCAGCATCGCCACGGTCAGAGCGGCAAGCACGCTCGCGGTCGACAGGTCCGGTTCCATCACGACCAGGCCGACGGGGATCGCCGCGACCAGCAGTGCGGTGGCCAGCCTGCGCAGCCACCCGTGCTCGCGCCCGAGCACGTCGGCGAGGACGAGCAGCAGCCCGACCTTCGCCAGCTCGGAGGGCTGCAGCGTGAACGAACCGAAGGTCAGCCAGCGCCGCGCGCCGTAACTCACGTCGCCCGCGACCCCGACAGCCACCAGCAGCAGGACACTCACTGCGTAGCAGAGCCAGCCGAGCCACCGCAGATCCGCGGCGCGGAATCGCCGCACGATCACGAACAGCACGAACCCGGCGAACACTGTCGCTGCCTGGTGTTCCATCAACGACCGGGCGCCGAGCGCCTGCAGGTTCAGCAGCCCAAGGGTGACCAGGGTCGCCAGCGCGAGGACGGCGATGACGTCGGGACGAGGCCGCTTGCGCTCGACCGGCCGGGTACCCGACTGCCGGGAGCGCCCGCTGCCAGCGGGCTGAGCGCTGCGCTCACCGCTGAGCATCGGGGACCCCTCAGCAGGAGATGTGGTGTGCCGGCACCAGCATCGGCCGCGATGCCGCGTGCGCAGGCGTCGAGGTGACCGCGAACGCCGCGACTCCGTGCCGCGCGCGCAGGTTCAGCTGGGGCGTGTCCCACGCCGAGCCGGAGTTGGCCGACACGGTCATCGTCCCGTGCGCTGCGATGTGTCGCACGCCCGTACAGCGGTTGACGGTGACGACGCGCCACGCGATCTGATGCGCTTGCTGCGACGGCGTGACAGCAACCGTCACCTGCACCGGGCACGGTGCACGCAGCCGGCACGGCGCGGTCGACCGCAACCCGACCTCGCGCACCAGGCCGGCGTGCTTCGGCGCCAACACGGGCACGACGTGTGCGCGCGAACCATTCTGTGCCTGCGTCTTCGCCTTGTGGTGGTGGCTGTTGGTGGCTTGCTTGGCGCTCTTGCCACTGCCAGGCGACGTGGTGTTGCTCGAATTCGACTGCCCGTTCAGCACGCGATCGGCCAGCCGGGAGATGGATTTGTGCGCGACGAATCCCACCGCTGCCAGGGCGACGATCACGATCACCGCGGCCCACAGCACGCGGCGTCGGCGACGTCGCAGCCAGTTCCCCTTCGACAGCGGCGCGTCCGGCACGGGCGGGACCGGCTTCGGCTCGGTCCGCGCCTGCTGCGGCTTCGGTATCGGCGCCGTTCGCTCGCGTCCTACGTCCGCGGTGCGAACTCCGGCTTTGATCAGGGACGCGAGTTCGGCGCGCATCAGCGCGTCGCCGGTCTGGACGCCTTCCGCGGAATCGAGACGATCCATCAGGTGTTCGGCGGTCGCATGGGCGTCAGCGAGTACCGCGCCCGTACCCAACCGCTCCAGGTCGACGAGCAGCTTGCTACCGCCGGGGCTGTGCCTGCCGACCGGACGGTCGCAGTTGCGGGCGAGTTCGAACACGACCGCGCGCGCCGCATCGAGGTCGGCGATGCGAGCCGCATCCGGGTTCGAGAAGTGCTCGGACGAGCCGAGCGCCCACCCGGCCAGCCGTGGCCGTCCGTCGTTGCCGATCACCACGTGCCGGGCGGACAGGCCGCCGTGGAAGTGCCCGTGCGCGTGCAGATCCGCCATGCCGGCGAAGATCCCCGCGGCGACGTAGGCGGCCTGCGCGGGAGTCAGGATCGCCATACCCAGCAGGCGATCCAGGCTTGTGCCAGGCACGTATTCCGATACCGCCCAGCCGGTGCCGTCCAGCACGTAGGTCCCCAGGAAGGAGATCAGATTGCTGGGCAGGTTCTGATCAGGTTCGGGCAGGAGCAATGCCGGTCCTGGAAGCGCCGCGACCATCAGACGTGCGGTGACGGTTGTCCCGTCGATCCGGCCGAGCCAGGTTGTTCTACCGAGGGGTCTGGTGAGTACAAGTGGTGCCGTGGTGGATGAGCGTCCCGAAGCTGCCGACTTGCCGTTCGGCGTGTTATCGGCGAGCACCGGATGCGTCATGAGCCCTCCCCTCAGAGTCGATGCGTCTCGGTCTGCACCCGGCGATCACAGTGGGTCTACGACCGTTTTGCTCCGCTTCGTTGACGTTGCCAGTACGAGGCCGTGCTGAACACGGGCGAAAGTCCCGGGGCGCGGTTGCGGATGTGATCACCGCAAGCGTCCGCTCAGGAGATCACCGAAACCCGGTGCGTCAGGCCTCATCGGGGTCAACCGACGTATCCGGGTAGCGCCCGCGCCGCAGGAGCCCGAGCGAGGTACATCAGCTGGCGCCGCACGTCCGCCACCGCGTCCGGGTCCTCGCGCTGCAGGTCGGAGAGCGTGACCGACGTCCAGTCCTTGGTGCGCCCGAGCAGTTGCTCGAGCACGAGCTGGGAACGCAGGTATCCCGCCCATTGGAATTCGCTGAACATCGGGGCATCCGAAGATTTGGCGTATGCATACTCGCAACGCGCCACCCAGGCCAGGCTGCGGTAGATGTCGTTGCCCAGGTCGCGGACGTGTTTGCACATCTGCGACGCGGGGATCGGGCCGCCGCCGTCCGGAGCGAACGGGTACATCCAGTGCTGCCGCGACATTGCCTTCCAGAAGTGCAGGCCCTCCAAGGGGGCCCAGTTGCGCACGACCTCGACCGGCACCTCGCTGTGTTCGTCGGCCCGCCACATCGCCAGCGCGAGATGGTGGTGGTCGATCAGGTGCGGGTGACCGCCGTCGCCGATCACCACCGGGATCGTTCGCTGCAGGAGGTACGACCGCAAACCCGCGTCGCTGTGCCGCTCGATGCAGGCGACCTTCTCGGTGACCTCATCCATACCGACCGCGTTCTGGGTCGGCCGGAGGTGGCCGACCGCGGTTACGGCGGCCGTGCCCTGAGGCGTGGTCGCCTCCAACCGCGGTAGGTGTTCGAACAGGTTCGCGCGCGCCATGATGACGTCGATGCAACCGGAAGCGCGCTACGCGCGGATCACCCGGCCGGGGTGATTACCGAAGCCGACCGCCGGCCCTGTTGTCTCAATGATCGGTCGACGTCAGACCGGTAGGGGAACCGCACGGTCCGCCGCACGGGCGCCCGTTCCGATGTCGTGCATGTGGCCCAGCGCGATCCGGTACGAATCGAACAGTCCGGTCTCGGTGTAGGGCACGCCCAGTTCGGCGCAGTGCCGACGCACCATCGGCTGGACATGTCGCAGCGCAGGGCTGGGCATGCTCGGGAACAGGTGATGCTCGATCTGGTAATTGAGGCCGCCGAGCAGCGTGTCCACCAACCGGCTGCCGGTGATGTTTCGTGACGTGATCACCTGCTTGCGCAGGAAGTCCAGAGGCTCGTTGCCGGTGAGGATGGGCATTCCCTTGTGGTTCGGGGCGAACGAACACCCCATGTACACACCGAATGCGGCCTGGGCGACGCCCACGAATGCCGCCGCCTTGCCCAACGGCATGACCAGCAGCGGCAGCGTCACGAAGGCTGCGATGTGCAGCAGCAACAGAACCTTCTCCGCACGCGGATGGCGCACCCCTTTGCCGCCCCAGAGATGAGTGAAGGCCGAGACATGCAGGTTGACACCCTCGAGAGTCAGTAGCGGAAAGAACAGCCCCGCCTCGTACTTGGCAACGAAGCGGGCCAGGCCGCGCCGCTCGGAGACCTGTGTCGGGGTGAACGCGAGCACACTCTCGGCGATGTCCGGGTCGTGGTCTTCATGATTGGGGTTCGTGTGATGGCGGGTGTGTTCTTCGACCCACCAGCCGTAGCTCAGACCCACGAAGAGGTTGCCGGCCACCATTCCGATGAGATCGTTGTTGCGCCGACGCCGGCAGACCTGCTGATGACCCGCGTCGTGGCCGAGGAACGCGATCTGGGTCAGCACCACACCCAAGGCGAGCGCGACCAGCAGCTGGAACCACGAATTGCCAAGGAGCCAGGCACCGGTCAGCACGGCGGCCAAGGCGGACGCGAGCACGAGCGCGCGTGCCCCGTAGTAGAGGCGGCGGCGGCGCAACAACTCCGCGGCCCGCACCTCGCGGCACAGCGACGCGAAGTCGCTCCCCCGGGTCGACGGTTCCGTACGAACGCTCAACGCGTGTGCTCCGATCGGCATGAGACCGAAAGGAGCGGATGCGCCCACCGGATCGATCAATCATCCCCCGCGCTGCTGTGAGTCACCACTGATCGTGGGCAAAGGCCGGCAGTGCGAAGGTGATGACGCCGAAAGCGGAGTCGGCGGGCAGGCGCATCAGATCGGCTCGCCGTGGAGAAGGAGGGTGACGTCGATGTTGCCTCTGGTGGCGTTGGAGTAGGGGCACACCTGGTGGGCATCGCGGACCAGTTCGACGGCGGTCTGGCGGTCTTCGATCGCGGGGAGCGCCACGTCGAGGCTGACCGCGAGTAGGTAACCTCCGTCGCCCGTCGGTAGCAAGCTGACGGCCGAGTCGATCGAGACGTTCTCGGCGTGGACGTGGCGGCGCCGGCCGACGGTGACCAGCGCGCTCTCGAAGCATGCCGCATATCCGATCGCGAAGAGTTCCTCCGGGTTCGTGCCGCCACCATCGCCGCCCATCTCCTTTGGGACGCGCAGGTCGAGTTCGAGACCGCTGTCGGCGGCTTTCGCGTTGCCGTCGCGGCCGCCGGTCACGTGTGCGTGCGCGGTGTAGAGAGTCTTGGCCATCATTGTTCCTTTCAGATCTCATGCCGGCTCGGCCCTCAGCCGGGCCCGCCAGGCTGTCGTGTGCTGCGTGCTGGCTTCGGCGAGCGCCGTTCGGGCCGCCTCGGCGTCGAGGTCGGCGGTGAACACCGGGGTGCCGGGTTGTTGGCGCCACGACTCGTCCAAGCCGCCGGCGTCGAGGGCGTCGAAGCCGAGCTGCTCGACGAGTTCGATCACCTCGGCCTTCGCCGCGGGTCGTCGCCGGCCACCGGCAGCGCGATCCGACCAGGCGCGCCGGCCGGCATTCCGCGAGTGGCCAGCTGTTGCGGCTGGATCGTGTTGAACGCTTTGATGACCGGACGTCCCAGGTGCGCCTCGGTCCAGCGGCTCTCGACGGTGCCACGTTCGAGTTCAGCGATGGTGCCATCGCGCAACGCAGGGACGTAGTTGCCGGTGTCGACGACGGCGGCGCCCGCGCTGATCCCGTCCAGCACTCTCGCCGGCAGCTTCGGGATACCGCTTTCCGGAATGGCCACGATCACCAGGTCCGCGCCGGTCGCGACCTCGGCGATCGGCAGCGGGGTGGCGCCGGTTTCGGCCGCGAGCTCTGTGAGGGTGTACGGGCCGCGGGAGTTCGCGATCGAGACATGGTGGCCGAGCGCGGTCAGGCGCCGGGTCAGGGTGGCGCCGATGTTGCCGGCACCGATGATGGCGATATTCATGACGGGTCCTAAGTTCCGGTGCGGCGAAGCCGATGTGCCAGATCCTGCTCATAATTCTTCCGAACCGGACGCCATGTCCGATTACGTCTTCGACAATATGGACACGGTGTCCGGTTGTCAACTAGGCTGCACAGGTGACCACCACCACTGCTAGGAATTCACTTCGCGCGGATGCACGCCGCAACTACGAGGCGATCGTCGCTGCGGGGAAGATGGTCTTCGCCCGCGACGGGACCGACGTCCCGTTGGACGAGGTCGGTCGCGAAGCGGGAGTCGGTCGGGGAACCCTGTATCGCCACTTCCCGACCCGTGAGCACCTTTTCGTGGCCATCCTGAAGGACCGCGTCGACGAACTCGACTCACGGGCCAAGCAGCTACTCGATGCACCCGACGCCTGGGAAGCGCTCAGCGAATGGCTTCGCCGCTACGACGGCAGCGCTGCCGAGTACCGCGGGATGAGTGCGCGGGTGGCTAGTGGGCTTGCCGACGACGGGTCTCCGGTGGCCGCGGCGTGCGCGCCGATGAACAAGAGCTTCGAGCGGCTGTATCGTCGCGCGCAACGCGAGGCCGGTGTGCGATCCGACCTCACGGCCGTACAACTGCTGGCACTGATCAGTGCGCTGCCGAAGCCGTCGTCGCGCGGTCGCCGTAACCGATACCTCGAAGTGGTCCTGCGCGGGCTACGAACCTAGGAGCAGCGGCCGACGGCGCTGGTGAGTGACGCCGTCGGCCGTGCGTGCCCACTACGAGCCACCTGACAGCGTCGAGGTGTTACCCGCCCTCGACGGCGGCAGGGCGGCGTGTCAATCCTCGAGGTAGGCGAGTACGTCGACTTTGCTGATTGTTGGTGGTTCCGCGAGCAGCGTGTCCGCATTGTCGATGAGGGCCGATGCGATCGGACCGCCGAGGTGTGCGTCGCGACCGGCGTCGTCGCGGAAGGCGTCGAAGATCGCGAAGTGTGTCTGATCCATCCGGACCGCGAACCACACGACGGTTTGCTCCTCGGCGGCCGCCAGCTCGCGTGCGCTTCGGAGTAGGTCTTCGACGTCGCTTTCGCGACCGTCTCTGGCGGTGAGTTGGGCGAGTAGGCCAACGGTGAGCATGGCGTCTCCGGTGTGTCGACAGAGGTGAAAAGTCATGGGCCGGCGGCGATGGCCGAAGCCGACGGTGCCTGCTCGGCTCCGGCCATCGTTCGGGGAGGCGCTAGTTGACCGCGATGCCGGCGGGCGTGGCGCCGGCGGGAAGAGCGGTCGGCGAGTTCGCCAGCTCGGTGAGCTGGCCGCCGTTCACTGCGAACGTGCCGACGCTGCCGATCCGGCTTTCGTCGACGTAGAGGTAGCGACCGTCGGGGCTGAGCCGGGCGTCAACCGCACCCACGCCGCCGGTGTCGCCGACCGGCGTGGACCCGATCAGGGTCAACGCCCCGCCCGGCGCGATGGAGTAGCTCGAGATCTCGCCAGATCCGGTGTTCACGGTGAACAGGAACGCACCGTCGTTCGTGATCTCCACCCAGCACGGCGCCGTCTGCCGGTCGGCGAACGGCGACGAGCCGATCGAGGTGAGGACTCCGTTGGCGGAGTCGGAGAACGCCGAGACGGTGCCAGTGGCCGGCCCGACGTTGTGCGCGTTGGACACGAACAGCTGGTCGGGGTTGGTCGGCCGGAACTCGCTGCCGAACGGCCCGAGGCCCTGCGCGGCGAACGGCGACCCAGGTGCTTCGCTCAGCCGGCCATTGGGGCGCACGGTGAAGCTGTCGATGACCGAGGTCCCGATCTCCGTCCCTGCAAGCTTGGTTCCGGTGTTGTTGAACAGCACGTCACCCGGCTGGGAGTTACTTGCGAGCGGGACGGTTGAGTGCGGGATCCGGGTCAGATGACCGTTGTGGAACCGGAATCCGGTGTAGTTGCTGTCGGCGGGACCCGCGTTGGCGACGTACACGAGGTCGCGGTTGATCGCGACGCTGACCGGCGTGGCTCCGCCGGAGGACACCACCGTGCCGGGCGATAGCGAACCGTCGCGGTTCACCCGGAGAACCGACAGCTGGTCGCTACCAGCGTCCACCGCGATCAACCAGCGACCGTCGGGGGAGAGCTGGATGGCGCCCTGAGAGGCAAGCCCTCCCCCGGTTCCGGCGCCTCCCGCGGCGACGGGCGAGTCGGGATCGGCGGTCAAAGTTCCGTCGGCCTGCCGGTCGAACACACCGATGGTGTTCGCGCCCTTCGTGTTGTCATTGACGTAAGCGTGGCCGACCGCCGACGGTTCGTGGCGCGGTGCGGCGGAGGCGGCGGCCGGGATGGTCACCGCCAGCCCCGCCGAGGTGGCGAGGCCGAGAGCGACCGCGCCGAGGCGCTGGGCAGTACGTGGCATGCGCTTTCGGTTGGACATACGCGTGGGTCCCTTCGGGTCGGTTTCACGGGTCGTCGGCCGCGAGCGGCCGGCGCTGTGCCTACCTCCGTTAGCACTCCACGGCGTGGAGGTTCTTACGTCGATTCCACGGAAAATCTCGAGCCAGATCGGTGCGAGCGGCGTCTGCTCTCAGTGGATCAGGATGCGTCTTCGGTCACCGCGGCCAGCAGCCCGGCGAAGTCTTCGGAGCACGGGCCGCAGGCCCTCAAATGTGCAGCGATCCCCGGATAGCGGTCCGCCGCGCCGGCGTCCGCCGTAACCATCTCGACGTAGACGTGAAGCAGCTCCATCGCCCGATCACACCCCACGTCGCGGGGATCGGTCTGCAGGAACCGATCCAGTTCCGCCCGGTCGCTCACGTGCGCCTCGATCCTTCAACGGCCGCGTAGCCCTTAGCGACCAGCGCGGCCCGAATCTTACGTCGGGTGTCGAACAGCACCTTGAAATCGCATTTGCGGCTCGTGCCGAGCTCCTCGACCAGGACATCCAAAGGCACGGCGTCGAGGACGATCGCGACGAAAACCTGGCGGGATCGAGACCGAGCCGGTCCGGTAGCCGGTCCCACTCCTCGGCATCCATCGACGCGTGTGCCCGACGCCAGAAATGGCGAGCCAACGTCGTCGACACCTCGAACATCACGAACTTGTACACCCAGGTGGGGAAGCGGCTCTCACCGCGGAATTGGTGAAGGTTGGCCTCGATCGTCGCCTGGTGCCCGAAGACCTGCTCGGGCTGGTCCACTCCCTCCGCGACCGCACCGGGAGTTGATCAGGGGTGGCGTTGCTGGTGCGCGTGGTCAGCCGGATCGATCGTGTCGGGGCAGTGGTTCAGCACGGTGTTGCGCTCGGGTGAGCCTGTTCAGGCGGACAGCTGTTGACTGAGAGACTTGCGGTAGTCGACGCGCAAGGCCCGCAGGATCGCCGTGGTGACGGCATCGGGGTCATCGATCGGGACGAGGTGTCCGGTGTCGGTCGTGATGATTTCCGCGCCGGGTAGTCGCCTGGCCAGCGCGCTGACGAGTCGGGGAGCGGCGATGGGATCGTCGGTTGCGTTGATGACGATGATCGGGCAGGTCAGCTGGTTCAGCCCGTGGTGCAGGCAACGGGCGTAGGTAACCAGGCGCCGCTGCTCGGTAGCGAAGGTGCGCCAAGTCCTGCCGTCGCTGACGCGGTGAGCGACTTTCTTGGCGTCGGTGCCGCTCAAGCCGACCAACCTGGTCAGGACCCGGTCGCGTAGTGGGCCGATGCGTAACGCAAGTCCGGCCGTGTGGAATCCGAGCCACGCCAGGGATGGTCCAAGGATGGGCGTGGCCAGCACCCGGTCGATGATGCTGATCGACTCCACACCGGCCGCGGGCGCAACCAGCACCAGGGCGCGGACATGACGCGGCGCGGTGGCGGCCAGCGCCAATGCCAGGTCTACCCCGTGGCTGTGCGCGACAACGACTGCCGGGGGCCGCCGTCGCGCGTCGAGCAGCCGGCCCAGTGCCGCGGCGTTTTCGAACTGGTCGACCGCGTCGCCGCCCGTGTGGCTGTCGTCGCGTTGCTCGACCGCGAACGTGCGCAGGCCGTAGGCGCGCAGCGAGGGAAGGACCCGCGTCCAGATCAGCGCTGAACCGGGCTGGCCGTGCATCAGCAGAACGCTGTGTACATCCAGGTTGTCGTCATCGACGGTCAGGTCGGACGTGGGGTGGATGAGCACCGGCGAGGGAGATGTCGGAGTGTGTACGCCGTTGGTCGGCCGGCGCTGGGTGGGAGTTGTGCTGTGCGCGCGCCGGGGTGAGATCGGAACACGGTGCGGGTCAGTGGGCATAGGTGGCTCTCCGTCCGATGAGATCGCGGTTGCGGTCGGTGGCTGGAACTAGTAGCCGTAGCCGTAGCCGGACCCTGACGAAGCGGTCGGAGCGCTCACGGCGCCACCAGCGAGATTCGGCGTGGCCACGAAGAAGTCCTGCACGCCTTGGCCGGTGACGTGTCCCGGGCTGTCCTCGACGAACGTGTAGAGGAAGTGGCCGTTATAGGAAACCTGCTGGCCGTTCGCGGTCGCCACCGAGGTGAGTCTGCCGCTGGCACCACTGGCGCTCGGGGCAGCGGCGACCAGCGGCGGCCACAGCGCAGCGAGTTGGCCGCTGACGTGCGACGTGGTAGCCGTGTCGGGCGTGTAGATGTAGAGCGGCAGGCCGTGTGCGTCGACCAGGATCGTCTCCGTGGTTCCCTGCACGGTGGCGGTGGCGGTCTGCACCGTTGCTCGGCTCGTGCCACCGCGGGCACCGGCGGATGTGCTCGCCGACGGCGCGGCGGACAGTTGCGTGCTCGAACTGCTCGCTGCCGAGGCGATCGCGAATCCGCCGACCGACGCCAGGGCAGCAATAGCCAGGGCAGCAATAGTGAGACGTGGGTGTCGCATTGTCGTCCCTCTTTCGTATGCGCAGCGAAGATGTCGCCGCGTCGAAGGTTGTGGGCCGCGACCGTGGTCGCTCGGCTTGTACTGAGTAATACGGTCGTGGGTTACGAGGCCCGCACGCGCCGAGTTCCATCCGCGATTCGTTTGAGAGGACGCCGGGCGAACTCAGATCGGAACCGGCAGCGGGGCGATGGCGGCGCAGCCGCTACCTCGGCTACGACGGGCTGTTCCCGGACGAGCCACGCGGGTGCTGCCGCGTCGGCGCGATCAGGCGGCGGAGGCCGCGTTTCGTGGCGGCGTGTTCCTCGCTCGAGGGTTCAGGTGGCGAAGGTTGCGGCGGCCACTTGTGTTCCGGCGGTGCTGACGAGCCTGGCGCCCCGCAGATCGCGGACGTCGACGGATCCCAGGTTCTTGGAGAACTGTCCGGTGCCGTTGTGGACTGTGAAGGTGCCGAAGGCGACGGTTGACCCGTCCTGCACCTGGAGCATGCAGGTGATCGGTCCGTTGTAGTTGGGAGCGTTGACGTTCATGAAGACCCAGGACGGATTTCCGCGGTAGGCGACTATCTGACCCAGGACCCGACCGTCGGCGGTTTGGAAGGTTCCCGTCCGCAGCGCGGATCCCTGCGGCACTTGCGCGGCAGCACCATGGGTGGTCGCCGGCTGGCTCAGGCTCTCGGTTACGACCGCGGTCCCGCTGACGAGGACCGCGGCGGCCGCGACCGCGAGAAGTGCGGTTCGCATGCGGCGGTTGGGTACGCGTGCGGCACTCACAGCCTGCTGGTCGTCTGGGGTGCTGCGCTGATCGGACAGTTGCTGGAACAGGGCATCGGTGAAGGCGGTGGTGGGGGCGGCCTCACCGGGACGGGCGGCGCGGAGCTCGATTGCGGTTCGCAGCATCTCGACGTCGTCGGCATCGGCGCGAAGCCGTTTCGGGCGCCGGCCGGTGGCGATGGCGTCGATGAAGGCCGTCAGCCTGCGGGCGGTCATAGGTCCATCTCCGCCGCGAGGTTGGCGGCCATCTTCAGGGCACGGTGCTGGAGCACTTTAGCGTTGCTGACAGTGATGCTCATGGTGTGCGCCGCCTCCTTGATCGAGCACGCTTCCAGGAACCGCAGCTCGAGGATGCGCCGGTACCGCTCGGGCAACCCGCCCAGGATCTTCCCGGCACGAGCCGGGGCGTCGCTCGGCTGTTCGATCCCGGACGCTTCGGCGAGATATGCGACGTCGGTATCCGGATCGATCGTCGTCACCGGCTGACCGAGCCGGCGCCGCCAATGCGAGGCGAGGACGGTCTTGGCCGTGAGGAGCAGGTAGGACCGTGCTTCGCCTTTCGAGGTTGGCAGTCGCATCGGGCGCAGCGCGGTGCTGAAGACCTCCGAGGTGAGGTCTTCAGCGTCCGGGCGGTTGCCGACCCGCGCGTACATCAGCCTGTAGAGCCGATCGACGTTGTCACGGTAGACCGTCTCCCAGTCGTGGTAGACGCTGCCGTCAACCACGTGCAGGTAGGGACCGCCGCCACCGCTCACCACGGCTTGAGGGCGCACGGCTGGTCGGGAAGATCGCGATGCACTAATCATGTCACCTTGTAATAGGAGTGCGGGTTACACCAAGCCACATCGGGGCCCTGGCAGCCGAGCCGGACCGGCTCGTGGGCGCCCGTTCGAGCAGGGGGCGGTTCCGCCTTACGGCGACCCGTGAACCAGCTCAGCCGTCCGGTCGCCCGAGCCGGCGGTCGACGACGGGCGACGCCAGCACGCCCACAGCATCCCGGCGCTGACCGCGATGAACCCAGCCTCGATGACGAGGGACAGGTTGCCGACCCAGTCCGACCAGTTGCCGACATCACCGGGGTCACCGGGTACACCGACGGTGCGCGACGCGAGATAGCCAATCAACGGTCCGACGCCCAGCAGCACGCCGGCGGCCCAACCCAGCCGCGCCAGCCGCGGCCACAGCAGGGTCACGGCGACGAGCACCCCGCCGACCTCGATCAGCCGATACGCCCACCCCAACCAGTCCGGAGCGGTGAATGCGGTCACCCCACCCTGATCGGCGACATGCGCGCCCGCCACGGCCAGCGCCATGGCAACGCCTGCCAATCGAGCCACGACCGGTGGGAGGGTCACTACCTCGGGGCTAGCCGGCCTCTCGCGTTGCCGGTCGAGAATCCTCATCTGTGACATGCCGGTTCTCCAAAATCTGGTTGTCCGCGACGTGCAATCCTGGCGCCGCGACGATGAACACTGATCACGAAGTAATAGGCCCGCGGGTTACGTGGCCGGCGCCTGCTGGGCCGCAGTGTCCGTCGTCACGGGTGGGGCCGGCTCACGAACCAGATGGCCAGGGGTGCGCATCGAGGATCGGCATCGTCCGACGCGCGGCCCGCTCGCCCGCGACACAACTTGCGGTGACCGCGGCGGGTTTGGCGGTGGCGGTGGGATTCGAACCCACGGTGGCTATTAACCACACACGCTTTCGAGTCGTGCGATCGAATGGCCAAGGCCGCCTGAAGCCGTGTATTTGCTCGCTTGGTGGGGAGCGTACCGCGCTTCTCGTGCGGTCTGCACGACCTCGGTGGCTACCACGTTGGCTACCACATCTTCACCGGCAGTCGTTTGAGTAGACGACCGATCAAGCCCGGCAGCAATGGACATATCCAGCAGCTTGCGCCTATCGCCTCGTCGCCGACACTGGGCCCGGACGCCCGACCGTCGACGGATGGAGCGCCACAACCCTTCGATCCACCACCTACATGACCCGACAAACCCTCGGAGCGGGGATCGGTGGCGGCAGCATCGGCACTCAACGAAGCGCCGACGGCTCGGACGAGGCGGACAAGTGACGAGGCGGACAAGTTACCGGGGCCGCGCCACACTTGCGCGGTGAGCCCGCCCGTGCCCGCCGCCTTGGCCGCTCCGGCCGGGCAGGCGCTGGCGTCCGTGCATGCGGGGACGGGATCGCTGCTGCTGGTGACCGGCCCAGCGGGTGCCGGCAAGACGCACGTCGCCCACCAGCTGCACGACGCGGCCCGCGCCAGCGGCCTCACGACGTGCTGGGCGGCGTGCGGACGGGCCGGCGCGCCGGCGTTCTGGCCGTGGGCGCAGGTGCTGCGCGCGCTGCCCACGACCGCCCTCGACGCACACCCGCGAGCCGGCCGGCTGCTCGACGCGTCGACGGATCTCGGGCCGGCCGACCTGCGAGCGCGCTTCGAGCTGTTCGACGACGTGGCCGCGCTGCTGGCCGACGCGTCCTACGCCAGGCCGACGGTCGTGCTGTTCGACGACCTGCACGAGGCGGACGCCGCGTCGCTGCTGCTGCTCGAGCACGTCAGCGCGTTGGTGCGCAGCATGCCGCTGCTCATCGTGGCGACGGTGCGCACCGACGTCGAGCAGACGTTGCCGGAGTGGTTGGCGACCTGGCCCGCGTTGGTGCGGCGCGCCGCGCTGCTGCCCGTCGGTCCGTTGCGCACGGCCGAGATTGCCCAGTTGCTCGAGCAGGCGACCGGGTCGGCCGAGCCGGCCCTCGTCGCGCGCATCGAGCAGCGAACGGGTGGCAACGCATTGTTCGTTTGCGAGCTGGTGCGGTTGCGCGCGACCGCCGGCGGCAATGTCGACGCTCTGCCCGCCACGGTGCGCGCGGTGATCGCGTCGCGCGTGGCGGAGCGCAGCGCCGGTTGTCGCCGGCTGCTCTCCCTCGCCGCCGCGTACGGATCGAGCGCGCCGGTGGCCACGCTGGTTTCGCTGCTCGGCGAGGATGTCGACGCGGTGCTGGCCGCGCGCGACGAAGCCGAGCGGTTCGGGCTGCTGGAGCGGGGCGGGCCGGACCGCGTTGCCTTCGTCCACGAGATCGTGCGGGACGCCGTGCACGACGGCCTGCCCGCCGCGCACCGCGCGCACTGGCACCGCGCGATCGCCGACCGCTTCGCGCTGGCGGGCGAAGCGGCGAATGCGGCCCACCACTACCAGCTTGCCGGTCCAGACTCGCTAGCCGACGCAGCCGAGTGGTTCGCGCGCGCCGGCGAGGAAAGCCTCGCGATGCTCGCGTACGAGAACGCGGCCGCCCAGTTCCGCGCCGCTCTCGACTGCGGCCCCGCGCTGCCCGGCCGGGTACAGGCGCTGCTCGGTGCCGCGTTGCTCGCGACCGGCGACGCGGCCGGAGCGCGCGCCGCGCACCTCGCGGCGGTCGAAGCAGGACGCGCGTCGGGCGACGCGGAGCTGCTGGCCGCCGGTGCGCTCGGACTCGGCGCCGGGCCGGCTGGCTTCGAGATCGCGCTGTTGGACCGCGAGCAGATCGCCGCGTTGGAGGACGCGCTCGCGGCTCTGGATGCGGACGCGACGGCGGCCCGTGCGGTGTTGTTCGCCCGCCTTTCGATTGCGCTGACGTTCGCGGACACCGTCGAGCGGCGCTCCGCACTCGCCGACGAAGCCCTCCAACTCGCCCGAGGAGCGAATGACGAGTGGACGATCGCGGTCGCCCTGGCGGCCAAGGCGGACACACTGGCCGGGCCGGACAATTGCGCGCAGCGCCTCGCGATGGCGAGCGAGATCGTCGACACCGCGGTACGGCTGCGCGACTCGACGCTCGAGTTGCTCGGCCGGCGGCTGCGGGTCGTCGCCCGTCTCGAACTCGGCGACATCGCCGGCGTCGACGTCGACATCACCGGGTATCGAGCGGTCGCGAACGCGCTCGGTCAGCCGCTCTACGGCTGGTACGTCCCGTTGTGGGACGCTGCGCTGGCGCTGGCCCGTGGCGACCTCGCGACCGCGGACGTGCAGCTGGCCGAGGCGCACCGGCTCGGACAGGTTGCGGGCAGCGTCAACGTCGAGGCCCTCGTCCCGACGATGCAGTTCACCCGTGCGGGCGAGCTGCACGACGCCGACGCTCTGCGGTGGATGGCCAACGAGTCCCCGATGAAGCAGATGCCGGGAGCCTGGGTGCCGATCTCCCTGGCGCACGCGCGGGCGACCGCGGGCGACATCGACACTGCGCGCGCGGAGCTGGGCGCGCTGCCGGAGCGGATCGCCGCACTGTCCCGAGATTCGGAGTGGCTGCCGACGCTCGCCCAGGCGGTGTACGCCGTCGCCGGCGTCGGCGGTCACCCGTTCGCGCGAGCGTTGTATGAGATGTTGCTGCCGTACGCGGACCTGTTCGTCGTCGAAGGCATCGGCGCCGGGTTGCGCGGCAGTGTGCATCGTCATCTAGGCATCCTCGCGGCCGTCAGTGGGGATCGCGCGGCTGCCGAGACGCACTTCGCCGCCGCCGAGGCCGCGAACCACCGGATCGGCGCCGGGCTGCTCGTCGCCTGCACGTTGCGTGACGCGGGCACGCTGCTCGACGACGCCGAACGGCGGGCACGTGCCGACAAGCTGTTCGCGCGATTCGGCATCGGGCAACCCGCGCCACGGCCCGAGGTGAGCGCGCTGCGTCGCGACGGCGAGACGTGGAGCGTCGAGTTCGCCGGGAAGCGCGCCACCTTGCGTGACAGCAAGGGTTTGCGCGACATCGCCGTGCTGCTTGCCGGCCCAGGCCGTGCCACACCGGCCGTCGACCTTGCGACCGCGCGCGGCGTCGCGAGCAGCGGGGCCGGCGACGCGCAGCTGCACGAGCCGGGCGATCTCGGCGAGGTGCTCGACGAGCAGGCACGCCGGGCCTACCGTGACCGGCTGCGCGAACTCGAGGACGAGGCGAGCGAGGCGGACGCGCACGGCGATATCGAACGCTCGGCGCGCTTCGCTGTCGAGCGGGATGCGCTGGTTTCCGAACTCGGCGCCGCATACGGGCTGGCCGGCCGGGCACGACGCGCCGGCAGTCCGGTCGAGCGGGCGCGCACCACGGTCACTGCGCGCATCAGAGACAGCGTTCGGCGCATTAGCGCCGTCCATCCCGAACTCGGCCGCCACCTGTCGGGCGCCATCCGCACCGGCACGCTGTGCAGCTACGAACCGGAGCATCCGGTCATGTGGCATCTCACACCGTGAGGCCCGTCCTCACGCACCTTGGTTGACACCGTCCAACCGAGGGAGCCAGCCATGCCACGCACCACCAAGTCCGAGGCGCCGGTCGCCGTCGACACCGAGCAGTTCACCGCGCGCTACGTCGAGCTCGGCCCGTACACGGTCGGCTACGAGTCGTTCCCGCAGGACGTCGACCCGGCGCCACTGTTCGCCGGCCTGCCCGACAGCCGCTGCCAGTGCCCCCACTGGGGCATCGTCGTCAGCGGACAGATCGTCTTCCGCTACCCCGACCACGAGGAGACATTCCGCGCCGGCGACAGCTACTACGGCGGACCGGGCCACCTCCCGCTCATCTTCGCCGGCACCGAGGTCATCGAGTTCAGCCCGACCGAGAAGTTCAAGGAAACCGCGGCCGTGCTCGACGTGGCGATGGCCACCATGAGCGAGGGGTGAGCGCGATGTACCTGGCGCGCTACAGCTTCGACGGCGACCCGGACGCGCTCGAACCGGCGTACCGGCGACTGCAAGCCGGCTACCCGCCGGATCTGCTCGAGCTCCAGGTCGCCGTGCGGCGTGCCGACGGCCTGGATGTGTACGACGCCTGCCCGGACGAGGCGACGTTCCGCACGTTCAGCGTCAGCGCCGAGTTCCGCGCCGCGACGTCGGACGCCGGGCTGCCTGCGCCACGCATCGACGGGCTGGGCGAGGTCGTCGCGGCCAGCCTCAAGCAGCCAGTGGGCTGACATGGTCGGCGTCGCCACCGAACTCGCCGCGTTGGACGCGACGGCGCAGGCCGCACTCGTCCGTACCGGCGAGCTGTCCGCCCGCCAACTCGTCGAGGCCGCTATCGAGCGCATCGAGGCGGTCAATCCGCGGCTGAACGCGGTGGTGACGCCGATGTACGACCGAGCGCTGGCGCGCGCCGACACCGTGACCGGCCCCTTCGCGGGCGTCCCGTACCTGCTGAAGGATCTCGTCGTCGAGGTCGCCGGCACGCGCTTCACGGAGGGCAGCGCGTTCCTGCGGGACAACGTCTCGACGCTCGATTCGGCGCTGGTGACGCGCCTCGAACGGGCCGGCCTGGTGATCGTCGGCAAGACGAACACCTCCGAATTCGGCATGGCGCCCACGGTGGAACCTGCCGTGCACGGCACCACGCGCAACCCGTGGGACGTCACGCGCTCGACGAGCGGTTCGAGCGGTGGATCGGCAGCGGCGGCGGCCGCGCGCCTGGTGCCCGCCGCGCACGCCAACGACCTCGGCGGTTCGATCCGCTTTCCCGCGTCGGCGTGCGGCGTCTTCGGCTTGAAACCCACGCGCGGACGCGTGTCTCTCGCGCCGATCTACGGCGAGGTGATCGCCGGCTGGGCGTGCGAGCACGCAGTCACTCGCACAGTGCGCGACAGCGCGACCCTGCTCGACGCGGCGTGCGGACCCGAGCCCGGCGACCCCTACTGCGCGCCCGCACCGTCACGTCCCTTCGCGCACGAGGTCGGCGCCGCGCCGGGACGGCTACGCATCGCGTTCTCCGCGCGCACCGCGTCCGGCACGCCCGCGCACCCCGACTGCGTCGCCGCGCTCGACGACGCCGTCGCGCTGCTCGCCACGCTGGGACACGAGCTCGTCGAGGCGGAGCTGCCCCAGCTCGGCGCGGAAGAGGGCGAGGCGATCGGCACCGTCTACAACGCAGCGACCGCGTGGATCATCGACTACTGGATCCGGCGGCTCGGCCGTTCGCCGGCCGACGACGAGTTGGAGCCGTTGACGCGTGCGTTCTGGGCGATGGGACATGCCGTGTCCGCGGCGGCCTACCTGCGCGCGGTCGAGGTGCTGCAGCGCTACGCGCGGGGCGTCGCGCATTTCCTTGCGAACTATCACGGCTGGCTGGCACCGACGCTCAGTTCGCCGCCCGCGTTGCTGGGTGAGATCACGTCCACGCCGGACGCGCCGCTGCGAGCGCTCGAACGTGGTGGGCAGACCGTCGACTACCCGCACGTGGTCGCGAACATCACGGGCAACCCGGCGATGTCGCTGCCGCTGTGGTGCAACGCTGATGGGCTGCCGATCGGCGTGCACATGCTCGGCCGCTACGGCGACGAGGCGACGCTGTTCCGGCTGGCCGGCCAGCTCGAGGCGGCCCGTCCGTGGAGCGCGCGCCTCCCACCCGTCCACGCCTGATCCTTTCCGTTGAGTGGCGCGAGCCGGCCACGTCAGCCGTCAGTCGATGGTGAGGCGGGTGTCGCGCGGTCGTCCTCTCGCCGATCCCAACCTCGTCGTGGACGTTTCCCGGCGAGCGGTGAATCGAGGACCCGTGGTGCAGGCAATCAACCGTCCACATCCGCGCCGTGGAACCGCGGCCGCAAGAGCCCCGCGTGCGGTGCACGATGGTGACCCGTCCGCAGTCGGACCTCGACGCGGACCGGGACATCTTCCGCGCGCTGGCCCGCAACCATCGCGGCCAATTCGGGGCATGGACCGCCGTCACCACCGGCGGCGCGGCGTCGGAGCGAAATGCCCGCGAAGCTTGCATCCCGGCGGCCAGGAACGCGTAGACGGCAAAGAGGATGACGAACGCGCCGACGGTGATCGCCGGCCCCGCGACAGCTATCACGCCTACAGCAATAGCGAGCACGCCTCGCCAGATCAGTGGGCCGGTGGAGGTGTTCATCGCATGTCCGATCGGTAGTGGCGGTCGGGATCTCCGACGCAGCCGTGCCTGGGGTGTCGATGAGACCCGAGTACCTGGGTCGAGCATCGAGACGATGAAGCGCCGTCGCGATGCTCGATCCGGGCGTCGTGTTGCTAGTTGCCGGCAGCGTCCAGGATCAGTTCGGTCACCGTGTCTGGGTGGCTGATCATGGCGACGTGGGAGGAGTCGATGTCCTCGGTGTGCGCGCCCATTCGATGCGCCATGAACCGCTCTGCGGCTGGCGGGATGGCGCGATCTTGGTTCGCGACCAGGTACCAGGAGGGGATGGTCTTCCAGGCCGGGACGCCGGATGGCTGGCCGAGGGTGGCCAGCTCGGCCGGGCGCTGAGAGGCGGCCATCTCCATGGCGACATCGTTGGGGAGATCGGCGCAGAACACCTGCTTGAACACCGTCGGGTTGATGTAGCCGTCGGTGCCCATGCCACCGCCGGCGAGGGGGTAGGGCCGGAAGACAAGGTTGGCCTGGGTGAGCCCGGTCCCGGGGAACATGTTCGCGAGCGTGCCCGAGGTTTCGCCCTGGTCGGGTGCGAACGCCGCGATGTAGACCAGCGCCGTCACGTTCGGGTTGCCGGTGGCGGCGTTGGTGATGACCTCGCCGCCGTAGGAGTGTCCGACCAGCACGATCGGCCCGCTGATGGTGGCGAGGACGCTGGCGATGTAGGCGGAGTCGCTGGCCACTCCCCGTAGCGGGTTCGCGGGCGCGAGGACGCTGTAGCCGCGCCGTTGCAGCTGCTGCTCGACCCCGGCCCACCCGGAGGCGTCGGCGAAGGCGCCGTGGACGAGCACGACCGTGGGTTTGGGGTCGTCGGTGCCGCGGGGCGCGCTGGCGCTGGAGGACGCGCCGGGCAGCAGGGCAACGATGAGAGTGAGCGTCAGGGCGAGAAGCCCTACCACGCTGAGACGCTTGGGTGGACGCTTCAGGCTGGTGATGCCCGTAAGCGCATTTCGGGTGTTCATGATGACTCCG
>DASXJR010000038.1:0-54058 GCA_036497285.1 Jatrophihabitans sp. | reverse complement strand
AGAAGACCCGCACGAACATCGAGTTCCTGATGCAGATCGCGAAGACCAGCCCCGGCCAGGAGTGACCGACGTAGCAGGGCTGGCCGACGTCCTCTCCGACGAGGGCTGGCCCTACGCGTCGTCGTTGCCGGCGGCGCCCGGCGATCCCGGACGGTTCCACGCGCTGTTCGGCCGGGACTCGTTGATCACTTCACTCCAGGTGCTCCCCGCGCAGCCAGACATCGCGCGCGCGACGTTGCGGGCGTTGGCATCACGGCAAGGTCAGGTCTTCGACCGCGGTACGCAGGAAGCTCCGGGCAAGATCGGTCACGAGTTCCGTGACGCTCCGCCGGAATCGTTCGTCGGCTGGCCGCCGGGACCGTTCCGGTACTACGGCACGGCCGATGCCACCTCATGGTTCGTGGTCGTGTTGGCGGCGTTGGACGACTCGGGCCTGACGGTGGAACTGGAACCGAACTGGCGCGCTGCCGGCGATTGGCTGCGCGCCGAACTCGACGACGGCGACGGCTTGATCCGGCACACGGGCGGGACCCTCGGCGGGCTCACCCAACAGGGCTGGCGCGACGCGGTCGACCCGGTCGCGGACGGCAACGGGGGAGGGATCCTGCGTCCGGACGGGACCCGCCCCGTACCGCCGCTCGCCGACGCCGACACCCAGGCCGTGACAGCTGTGGCGTTGCGCGCGCTGGCGCGGCTGTCCGGATCCGCAGAGTGGCTGCGGCGCCACGATCGCTTACGCGGACTGCTCACGCGCACCTACCTGCCCGACGTGATGCTCGTCGACGCGGACGGCCCGGTAATCGGCGCCGGGTCGCAGCTGGGCTGGCTGTTGTGGGCCGACGCGCTCGAACCCGAGGCGGTGCCGGCAGCGGCCGGACGCCTCGTCCGACCCGACATCCGCACGTCCTACGGCTTGCGCACGCTGTCCAGCGACTCGCCGGTGTTCGCGGTCGACGCCTACCACCGCGGCACAGTGTGGCCGTTCGACAGCTGGCTGGGCTGGGGCGGGCTGCGCGCCTCCGGCCGCATGCAGGAAGCGGAAGCGCTACGGCGCGGGATTCTCGACGCCACCAAGCAACTCGGGGGCTACCCGGAGCTGTACGGCGTCACCACCGACGACGGTCTGGTTCACGTACCCGCGGCCAATCACGTCCAGGCCTGGACCGTCGGTGCGGCATGGGCACTCACCAACGAATGGGACGGACGTCCGGCGACCCTGTTCTGAGCGGATCAGCGATCCGTGGCCGCGACCAGCGCCCCGTCGGGTAGTTCGACCGGTATCGGATCGATGATTTCGAAGGACAGGATTGCTTCGGATTCCTGATTACGGAATCCGAGTAGTGCCCAGTGACCCTCGCGGCCGGGGGTCGACATCGACAGCGGGCCGATCGAGCACCCGTCCCATCCGACGGAAGAACAAATGGAACGCCTCGCCGTCGTCAGCGATCCAGCTGTCCCAGATCCAGTATTCGGCCAGCGACAGCAAGTCAGCCCGACTTCTCTGCGGCGATCATGACCAACTGTCGCGCCACCATGCCCACCATCGCGCGGGTCTTGCGAATGTTTGTCGGCAGCGCAGGCTGAAGCAGCGTCGGGGGCACATCGACGTGCGTGCCGTCGACGCGCTCGATGCGCAGGGTCGGCGTGTTCGCATGCACATGCACCATGTCGATCTTCGAAACTTCGTTCCACTCGACCAGTTGCACGGAGAAGATGCGCCGCACCCAGATGCCGTCGTCGTCGGCGACGAGGAGGTAGCGCACGGCGAGTGCTGCCCCTACGAGCGCGACAGCGGCGACCGCCCCCATCATGGCCGTCGTGGCTATTCTGAAATCCCCATACATGACCAGTGCGAGCAGGACAGTCGCGACGAGGATGAGTGCCGAGGCTTGCCAAGCGGGCACCCGCCAGACCCGCGGCAGGGCCGTGCTCGGGTGGCTGTCGGCGACATCCGGCACGCTCACAGCATACGGTCGCGTTCGGCAGTAGGTTTTCCCAATGGATTCGCCTGGCCCCGCCGGAAAGTCGCAGCCCGACTCGGGGGCCGAATCGTTGTTCGAGCGCGCGCGTACGGCAGGGATCACTCCGATCGGTGCGTGCTTCCTTGCGCTCGGCGCAGTACTCATCCTCGCTGCCTTCTCGATCTTCGAGTGGTTCCGCAGCGGCAGCGGCTTCTTCGCAGGCGCCGGCGCGCACTCGACGTTCGCACAGGTGCACGACACCCTCGAGCGGACCAAGGCCCAGGTCGACGCAAATGGGTTGTCGGGCCACGTTTCGTTCGGCGCGTCCGAGCCGTACTTCAGCTGGCTCGGCTGGATGTTGCTCGCCGCCGCTGTCGTTCTCGGCGCGCTGGCGGTGTCACGGATCGGCGGACGGCACTGGTGGGTGCGCTGGTTGTCCGCCGTCGTGGGGGCAACCGGTGCGTCGGTCACGTTCCTGGCGTTGAACCTGATCGTGTTCGAGAAAAATTCCCCAAACAACGCAAATGCTCCTACATATAGCGAGTTCCTCGGCCACTCGGGCCCGGGGGCCTGGGCGGCGATCGGCGGCTTCGTGTTGATCATCGTCGGCGTTCTGTTTCCTCGCGGTGATATCTAGCCGCTGGTTTGGTACGGCGCGACCAGCAAGTGGTGTGGGTGTCACCGGCACATGACGGGAGGTTGTGCTCCAGGTAACGAATGCGTATCTCATGCGGCGCGGTAGTTCCTCGTCCACTCGTCCCGTGCCAGATTGACCTTTGTCCTGTAAAGGTTTCCGGCTTTCTATCTGAGGGGACTGTTCTATGCGAGTACGAAGGGCGGCCATTGTCGCGGCGGTCTTAGCCGTTGCGGCGTCGGGCCTTTCAGCGTGTTCCTCGTCCGGTGGCAGCGGTGGCAACAGCGGCATCGGGCCGTTCACCTTCGTCACAGGCAAGGACAACAGTGGCATCTGGCCGATCCTTTCGGCCGAGTGGAACAAGCAGCACCCCAACGAGAAGGTCACGGTCAAGCAGCAGTCCGACCAGGCCGACCAGCAGTTGTCCGACCTGCAGCAGCACTTCCAGTCCAAGGACCCGAACTACGACGTAGTGACGGTTGACGTCATCTGGACTGCCGAGTTCGCGGCCAAGGGCTGGCTGCTGCCGCTCACGGGCAACAACAAGCTCGACACGAGCAAGATGCTGAAGGCGCCGGTGGCGGCGGCGACCTACAACGGCACGCTCTATGCGGCGCCGTGGGCCTCCGACGGCGGCCTGCTCTACTACCGCAAGGACATCGTCCCGACGCCGCCCAAGACGTGGGACGAACTGATCAACGACTGCAAGGGCAAGACGTCGAACACGATCACCGGCAGCAAGCCGGGGTGCTACGCGGGCCAGTTCGCCAAGTACGAAGGGCTCACCGTGAATGCCGCGGAGGCGATCAACGCCGCAGGTGGTGAGATCGTCAAGTCCGACGGTAAGACGCCCAACGTCGACACGCCGCAGGCGGCTGCCGGCCTGAACTTCCTTGTCAACGGGTTCAAGCAGGGCTACATCCCCAAGGAGGCCATCGGC
This sequence comes from Jatrophihabitans sp., assembly GCA_036497285.1. Classification (GTDB taxonomy): domain Bacteria; phylum Actinomycetota; class Actinomycetes; order Mycobacteriales; family Jatrophihabitantaceae; genus RYN-133. The sequence continues at coordinate 50,523 of DASXJR010000038.1, read as the reverse complement.
TTCCAGGAGACGCAGAGCTTGAACGCCTTCCAGGCGGGCAAGTTGGTCTTCATGCGCAACTGGCCGTATGCGGACGCGATCCTGGCGGCCTCGAAGCTGAAGGGCAAGTACGGCATCGCGCCGCTGCCCGGCCCGAACGGCCACGGTGCATCCAGCCTGGGCGGTCACAGCATCGCGGTCAGCGCCTACTCGAAGCACCAGGCCTCGGGCGTGGCGTTCGTGCAGTGGCTCGACGAGCCCGCGCAGCAGAAGATCATCCTGACCAAGGCCACCCTGGCCCCGGTCGACCAGTCGCTGTACAGCGACCCGGCGCTCGTCAAGCAGTTCCCGTATCTGCCGGTGCTGCTGAAGAGCATCGAGACCGCCGTTCCGCGGCCGGTCACGCCGTTCTACCCCGCGGTGACGGAAGCGATCGAGACCAACTCGTATGCGGCACTGCAGGGACAGAAGTCGACGACGCAGGCCTTGAAGGACATGCAGGCGGCCATCCAGGCTGCCAGCCAATAAAGGAACTGCTGATTACGAGTTAGTCACATCCGCTGCCACACCCCGACGGGCTCGGACTCAAATCAACCATTGAGTCCGGTCCGTCGGGTGTGGCACGGTTACCCCAGCGGCGAAGTCCTTCCGTTCAGGGAGAGCACATGACACTCGCGGGACCCATCGAGCACGACGTCGAGCCCGGCGTCAAGAAGCCGAAGAAACGTCGCAAGATCAGTACGGGCGAGGGCCGGCTCGCCGTATTCCTCATCGCCCCTACCATCATTCTGCTGGGACTGGTGGTCGGGTACCCGATCGTCAAGGCCATCTACCAGTCGTTCCTGACCGACCAGGGCCTGGACCAGAGCGGCTTTTTCAACAACGGCAACACCTGGACAGGGGTGACCAACTACAAGTACTGGTTGCTCGAGCAGTGCCCGACGGCGGGCGGCGGCACCGAAACCTGCCCGCCCGGCACCCTGGGCTCGCAGTTCTGGAGTTCGGTCCAGGTAACGCTGCTGTTCGCGTTCGTCACTGTGACGTTCGAGACCGTGATCGGCATGCTGTTCGCGGTCATGATGAACCGCGCGTTCAAGGGCCGCGGCCTGGTGCGCGCCGTCATCCTCATCCCGTGGGCGATCCCCACCGCCGTCACGGCCAAGCTCTGGTCGGTGATCTACGACCCGCAGGGCATTCTCGACCACGTACTCGGCACCCACACCCAATGGACCTCGGCGCAGTGGCCGTCCCGATGGGCGATCATCATCGCCGACACCTGGAAGACCACGCCGTTCATCGCCCTGCTGATCCTGGCCGGCCTGCAAGGCATCAGTGCTGACCTCTACGAGTCGGCGAAGCTCGACGGCGCCTCGGCCTGGCAGCGGTTCACGCGAATAACCCTGCCGCTGGTGAAACCGGCGCTCGCCGTGGCGGTGATCTTCCGTGCGCTCGACGCGCTGCGGATGTACGACCTGCCGCAGATTCTCACCGGTGGCGCGAACGGGACGACCACGATGTCGATCCTTGTCGTCAAGCAGTTGCTGAACACGAAGGTCAACTCGGCGTCGGCACTGTCGACGATCACGTTCATCTTCATCTTCGCGATCTCGCTGTTGCTGGTCAGGCTCTTCAACGCGAACATCATCGGAGCGCAACGGCCCACTAAGGGGGCGAAGTAGTCATGGCGACCGCCGTCCAGGACGCCCCTTCGCCCAGCAAGCCGGCCTCCACCCCGTCGAAGCGTCCGTTCCAGTGGGGCAACGTCGGCACCGGCGCAGTGTTGGTGCTGATCATCATCTGGTGTCTGTTGCCGTTCTACTGGATGACCGTCATGGCCTTCCGGGACAACGCTTACACCTACGAGAACACCCCGTGGTTCACGCACCTGACGCTGAACAACTTCAGGTACGCGTTCAACACGACCAACAACCACTTCGGCCGTTCGCTGGTGAACAGCGTCATCATCGCCACCTGCGTGACGCTGCTCGCGATGCTGATCGGCGTCTTCGCCGGGTACGCACTCGCGCGGCTCGCGTTCCGGGGCAAGGGCATCGTGCTCGCCGCGATCCTCGCGGCGTCGATGTTCCCCGGCGTGGCCATCCTGACGCCGATCTTCCAGCTGTTCACCGATTTCGGCTGGCTCGGCACCTACCAGGGTCTGATCCTGCCGCAGATCTCGTTCTCGCTTCCACTAGCGGTCTACACGTTGACGAGTTTCTTCGCCGACATGCCGTGGGAGCTCGAACAGGCAGCAAGGGTCGACGGCGCGTCACCTGGGCAGGCGTTCCGCCTGGTGATCCTGCCGCTGGCGGCGCCGGCCATGTTCACCGTCTCGATCCTGGTGTTCCTGGCTTCGTGGAACGAGTACCTGCTGTCGAGCGTGCTGTACAACGGCAATGACAATGTCGCGCCATCCACCGTCGCGCTCGCAAAGTTCACCGCAGGCCCGCACATCGTGGCCAACACCCAGACCATGGCTGCCGGCCTGGTGGTCACGGTGCCACTGGTGATCGTGGTGCTGCTGTTCCAGCGCCGGATCGTCAGCGGTCTGACCGCAGGTGGCGTCAAGGGCTGAGTCCGCATCGTCGCGCGCGTCCCGGGAATCTCCGGGGCGCGCGCGGCGTTTCAGCGGATGTTCGGCGCCGTTTTGGTCGGCCGGGGGTGTCCCTGGCAGACTGGTACGGCACACCGCCCGGCTCCGGTTCACGTCCCAGGCAGGACGACCCGGCGGCCACCTTGAAGGGACCCCACCAGTGAAGAACGACATTCACCCCGACTACGTGGTGACTCAGGTGACCTGCTCCTGCGGGAACACCTTCACCACCCGCAGCACCGCCAAGTCCGGTCAGCTGCACGCCGAGGTCTGCTCGGCCTGCCACCCGTTCTACACGGGTAAGCAGAAGATCATGGACGTCGGCGGTCGCGTCGACAAGTTCGAGAAGCGCTACGGCAAGCGAGTTCGCAACTCCTAGCTGCCGCTACGGCGCCCGCCCCGGCAGGGGTGGGCGCCGTTGTGTTGTTCAGTTTTGGCGGCCAGCCCCTCTATTTGGCGGCACGCCGCCAAAAGTGGTGAAGGGGCGGGAATGAGTCGGCTACCGGAGTTACTGGCTGAGTACGGCGAGGTCGAGAAGGCGCTCGCCGATCCGGCCGTGCACGCCGACCAGGGGCAGGCCCGCAAGCTCGGGCGCCGCTTCGCCGAGCTGTCGCCGATCGTTACGACGGCCAACGAGCTCGACGCCGCGCGCGAGGATCTGCTCACCGCCAACGAACTCGCCGCCGAGGACTCGTCCTTCGCCGCCGAGGCCACCGCCTTGACCGCTCGCATCGCCGAGCTCGAAGACCGGCTGCGGGAACTGCTGGTGCCCAAGGACCCGAACGACGGCAAGGACGTCATTCTCGAGGTCAAGGCGGGGGAGGGCGGCGACGAGTCGGCCCTGTTCGCCGGCGACCTGCTGCGCATGTACTTGCGCTTTGCGGAGCGGCAGGGCTGGACGACCGAGATCCTGGACAACGAACCGACCGACCTGGGCGGCACCAAGTCCGCGACCCTTGCCGTGCGAGCCCGCCGGCCGGACGGAGCGCCGTGGGCCAGACTCAAGTACGAGGGCGGCGTGCACCGGGTGCAACGCGTCCCGGCCACTGAGTCGCAGGGACGAATCCACACGTCCGCGGCCGGGGTGCTCGTCATGCCCGAGGCCGAGGACGTCGAGGTCGAGATCGACCCGAACGACCTTCGCATCGACGTCTTCCGCTCGTCCGGGCCGGGCGGCCAGAGCGTCAACACCACCGACTCCGCGGTGCGCATCACACATGTCCCGACCGGCACGGTGGTGTCGATGCAGAACGAGAAGAGCCAGTTGCAGAACCGCGAGGCGGGCATGCGGGTGCTGCGCGCGCGACTGCTGCAGGCCGCCCAGGACGAAGCTGACGCGGCCGCTGCCCAGTCGCGGCGCTCGCAGGTGCGCACCGTCGACCGCTCCGAGCGGGTGCGCACGTACAACTTCCCGGAGAACCGGATCAGCGATCACCGCGTCGGATTCAAGGCCTACAACCTCGACCAGGTGCTCGACGGCGCGCTCGACGACGTCATCGCTGCACTCTCCCGTGCCGACACCGAGGCCCTGCTCGCCGGCTCGTCCGACGCCTGACGCGTGCATCCGGGCGAAACGGTGACGACCGAGGTCCGCGGGTTGCTCGCCGATGCAACGCGCCGACTGGCCGGGGTCGGCATCGGGTCGGCACGGGTCGACGCCGAACTCTTGCTCGCTGCGCTGCTCGACGTGCCGCGCACCCGCCTGCTGACCCTCGCCGCGGTCCCCGCACCGGTCGCGGCGCAGTACGAGCAGGAGGTCGCGCGGCGGGCCACCCGCGAACCGCTGCAGCACATCACCGGCCACGCGCCGTTCCGCAACCTCGTCCTGGCGGTCGGGCCGGGGGTGTTCGTACCCCGACCCGAGACCGAGTTGCTCGTCGACGCCGCGTTGCCCGAGCTGACCGCGCGCGACGAACCGGTCGTCGTCGACCTGTGCGCGGGCAGCGGCGCACTGGCACTGGCGATCGCCGACGAGGCGTCGAACGCGCGCGTCGTGGCGGTCGAGAAGTCGCCCGTGGCGATCCACTGGCTGCGGCGCAACGCCACCGGCACGCGGGTACAGATCGTCACAGGCGACATCGGCGACCGCGAGCTGCTTCGAGCGTGGTCCGGCCGGGTCGACGTGGTGGTGAGCAATCCGCCTTACGTCCCGGCCGCGACCCTCGTCGATCCGGAAGTTCGCGCCGACCCGGCCGAGGCGGTCTTCGCCGGTGTGGACGGGTTGGACCTGATCCCGACCGTGATCTCTTGCGCGGCCCGGCTGTTGCGTCCCGGTGGGTTCGTCGCGCTCGAGCACGACGACACCCAGGGGGAGGCCGTCCCGTCGTTGCTGCGAGCCGACGGTCACTTCATCGACGTGGCCGATCACCTCGACCTGAGTGGCCGGGCACGGTTCGCGACGGCCCGGCGCTTCGCCGGTCACAGGTGACTGGGGCAGGATGGTCAACGTGGCGTTGTTCTACGACTGCAACGATGCGTCCGTACGGGACGCCGCGTTGGCGTCGGCGGCGCATTGCGTCGCGTCGGGGCAGTTGGTCGTGCTACCGACGGACACGGTCTACGGGATCGGCGCCGACGCCTTCGACTCCGCCGCGGTCGCCGACCTGCTCGCCACCAAGGGCCGCGGCCGTGACATGCCGGTGCCGGTGCTGGTCGGATCCTGGACCACGATCGAAGGGCTCGCGAGCTCGGTGACGCAACGGACGTGGGATCTCATCGAGGCGTTCTGGCCCGGCGGCCTGACCCTCGTCGTCGAACAGGCGGCGTCGCTGGCCTGGGACCTCGGCGACGCCCGCGGCACCGTCGCGGTGCGCATGCCGTTGCATCCGGTGGCGATCGAACTGCTCGAGAAGACCGGGCCGATGGCGGTCTCGAGCGCCAACCGCAGCGGCTCACCGCCGGCGCTGACCGCGGCCGAGGCCCAGGACCAACTCGGCGACGATGTCGCCATCTACCTCGACGGCGGACCGGCCAAGACCGGCGTCGCGTCCACCATCGTCGACGTCACCGGCGAGATCCCACGCGTGCTGCGGGCCGGCGCGATCGACGCCGATGCACTGCGCACCGTTGTTCCGGACCTCGCGGGCTAGTGGCCATGGCACAGCCCACCTACCCCAGCCTCGAGTACCTGCTCGTGGCTGCGGTCGCGGGTGCCGGGAGCTACCTGGCAACCCCGCTGGCGCGGGCGATCGCGGTGCGCTGGAAGGCGATCGCGCGCCCTCGTGAGCGGGACGTGCACGCCGTAGCGATCCCGCGGATGGGCGGTGTCGCGCTGTTCGTCGGCTTCGGTCTGGCGATCTTCGTCGCCAGTCGGTTGCCGACCCTGCAGGACGCGTTCAGCCACACCACCGGTTACGAGATGCCCTGGATCCTGGCGGCCGGCGGCCTGCTCTGCCTGATCGGTGCGCTGGACGACCGGTACGAGCTCGACTCGATCACCAAGCTTGCCGGGCAGGTGCTCGCGACGAGCATCATGGTGACGCTCGGCGGCGTGCAGCTGACCTACCTGTCCCCGCCGTGGGGCACCCACAACACGATCGTGGTCGGTCAGGACATCGCGATTCCGGTGACGATCCTGCTGACGGTGCTGACGATCAACGCGGTCAACTTCGTCGACGGTCTGGACGGGCTGGCCGCCGGCGTCACCGCCATCGCCGCGCTGTCGTTCTTCGCCTTCAGCTACAACCTGGGCCGCAACGACTTCATCCAGATCGCAGCACCACCCATGCTGCTGACCGCGGCACTCGCCGGAACCTGCATCGGATTCCTGCCGCACAACTTCTTCCCCGCCCGGATCTTCATGGGCGACTCAGGCTCGATGCTGGCCGGCCTGATGCTGTCGGCGGCGGCCACCACCGCGACGACCAACATCGACCCGCAGGGGTTCAACGGCAGCCCGCTGAAGACCCTGCCCCTGTACCTGCCGCTGCTCATACCGATCGCCGTGCTCGCGATCCCCTTCGTCGACCTGCTGCTCGCCGTGTTCCGGCGGGTCTCGCGAGGCCAGTCACCGTTCGCCCCGGACAAGCGACACCTGCACCACCGGCTGCTCGAGTTGGGGCACAGTCATCGTCGCGCGGTGCTGCTCTTGTACTTCTGGTCGGCGCTGGTCGGTTTCGGCGGCGCGATCCTCGCGATCTTCAGCGGGGCCTGGGTGCTCGTCGCAGTGGTCTTCGCCGGCGTGGTCATCGGCGTGCTGCTGCTCGTCGTGCCGCGTCTGAAGGCACGCCGGCGCACTGCGCGACGACGTCGTGAACAGGTCGCGCGAGAACGGTCCAAACACAGTGCCGCATCGATCATCGCGACGCACTCGCCACCGGCGCCGGCAGCGTCCGGCAACGGGGCAAGCAGGCGGTCGGAGGGCGATCTGAGCCGTCACTCAGCCCTGTGATAAGTTCGCCATACCGTAGAAATCAGCGGAAAGCTTGCTTCTCGCGCGCGGTGACACCGGCTGTTACGACCTGGCCGTGAGCAATCCGGACGACACGAAATTTAGGAGCCGCCCGTGAGTGATTCACACGCACAGGCATCCCTGCGTCGCTAGTCGTTGCGGGGGCACACGGTGGATACCGAAGGCCGCAACGAGAGCCTCGGCTGGTCCGATCTGATCGGCATGGGAGTGACCACAGCCGGTGTGATCACGGTCGGCGTCGTCGTCGGCCTGGTGGTGGATCACCTGCTCGGCACGCTGCCGATCTTCCTGTTCGTCGGGCTCCTGCTGGGAATCGCCGGAGCTGTTAGCTACCTCGTTTCGAAGTTTCGCAAGTACCTGATCAAAAACTGACAAGTACCTGATCAAAAACTGACTGGAGAGGGACCGAGTGGAACCGGTCGTGTACACCCCGGTATCTGCGGCAGCCAACCTGCGCAGATCGGTGATCGTGAGCGCCCTGCTCAGCGTCGTGGCCGTCGTGGTCACTTCCGTGGCCGGCCACCCGCTGATGGGAGTGTTCGGCGCGCTCGGGCTGGCGCTCGGAGCGATCAACAACCGCATGCTCCAGCTGTCCGTCCTGCGCTACGCCAATGCCGGCGGTGCGGTCACCAAGAAGCGGTTCCGCCACGGGGTCATGCTCCGTCTCGGTGCGGTCACGCTTATCGCCATCGGCCTCGCGCTCCTGATCCGTCCCGACGGGCTGGGGATCTTCGCGGGCCTCGCGGTATTCCAGCTCCTCATGCTCGTCGGTGCGGCCATTCCTGTCTTCCGTAGTCTGCGGCCGACCGCATGAGCGCAACCGTGCAGGTTCTTGCTGACTCGAGCGAGATCAAGAAAGAGGTCGGCCACCACATCCAGTGGCACGTGTTCGGCCTGACCTGGAACGTCGACACCATCCTCTCGACACTGGTTGCCGGCGCGATCGTGGTCGGGCTCGGGTTGATGCTGCGTCGCAGCGCGAGCGTGCGCAACCCCGGCAAGCTCCAGCTGTTCTACGAAGCTGTCACGGAGCAGGTCGAGACCCAGGTCGAAGACACAATGGGTATCAAGACCGCGCCGTTCGTCGTGCCGTTGGCGTTCACGCTGTTCTTGTTCATCCTCTTCGCGAACTGGCTCGCGATCATTCCGACCGGGCACAACCCCGAGTACCTCCCGCCGCCCGCAGCCGACGTCAATCTGACCTACGCTCTCGCGGCAGTGGTGATTCTGTGGATGCACTTCGAAGGCGTGCGCAGGAACGGCCTCCGGTACTACTCGCACATCGTGGCCAAGCCCCGCATCATGGCCCCGCTACGAGTCATCGAAGAGATCGCCCGACCGTTCACCCTGGCGCTTCGACTCTTCGGCAACATCTTTGCCGGCGTGATCATGGTGTCCCTGATCGCGCTGTTCCCGGCGTTCGTCCTGTGGCTGCCGAACATCATCTGGAAACTGTTCGACGCATTCATCGGGCTGATCCAGGCCTTCATCTTCGGCCTGCTGACGATCCTCTACTTCAGCTCGGTCGCGGTGCAGCACGGCTCGGAGCACAGCGAGCCCGACCGAACAGAAGCACTGGCCGCGAGCTGACGGCGTTACGACCCCACCACGAGCAGTACACATCGATTGAGGAGAGAGATGGCAACCAGTACGCACGGTTCGATCGAGATCGCCGGTGGTCTCATCGGTGGCGGTATGGCCCTCGGTGGTGGCGCCGTCGGCGCCGCGATCGGTGATGGCCTCGCCGGTAGCTCGCTGATCCAGGGTGTCGCCCGTCAGCCCGAGGCTCAGGGTCAGCTGCAGACGCTGTTCTTCCTGACCGTCGGCCTGGTCGAGGCGGCGTACTTCATCAACCTGGCGTTCGCTGTGCTGTTCGTCTTCGTCATTCCCACCAAGTAAGTCGCGTTCACCCACGCTGAGGGAAGAGCCCACATGGTGCACCCACACGACCTGGCCTCAGGCAACAACCCCCTGCTGCCGAACGCCACCTTCATCGCCGAGGTCGTCGCGTTCCTGCTGATCCTCGCGATCGTCTGGCGCTACGTGCTCCCACCGGTGCAGAAGGTCATGCGCCAGCGGCAGGAGATGATCCGGCAGCAGGCCGAAGACGCCGACGCGGCGCGCGACAAACTTGCCGAAGCCGAGGCCGCGTTCAAGAACGCGCTGACCGAGGCGCGTGTCGAGGCGGCGCAGATCCGCGAGAACGCCCGTGCCGAGGCCCAGCGCACCGTCGAGGAACTGCGCATCCAGGCGCAGGAGGAATCGGCCCGCATCGTCGCGCGTGGTGACGAGCAACTCGAGCGTCAGCGCGCCGCGATCGTGCGCGATCTTCGCGCCGAGATCGGGACGCTCGCCGTCGAGCTGTCGGAGAAGATCGTCGACCAGCGGCTGGCCACCGACGCGGATGTCCGCGCCACCGTCGACTCGTTCATCAGCGGGCTGGAGGCAGCCGACACCGCGCAGGCGTCCTCCTCCAGCGGTGCGGGTGGGGCCGCCTCGTGATGCAGGCAGCAAGCCGGGAGGCGCTGTCGAACCTCCGGTCGGAGGTTTCGTCCGTCCTCGGCCGGTTCTCCACGGCCGAAGGGCTCGCCGGTCTCGCCGACGAGCTCTACGCGGTCGGGGATCTGCTCACCGCGCAGCCCCGCTTGCGGCGTCGCCTGGCCGACCCGGCCGCGCAGCGCGAGCAACGCACCGGGCTTGTCGAGGCGCTGCTCGGCGGGAAGATCAGCGCGAGCGCGATGTCCGTGGTGAACGCCGCGGTCGCGGCACGCTGGTCGAGCGCATGGGACCTCGTCGACGGCATCGAGACCAGTGGTGACGACGTTCTGCTGGCCGCTGCCGAATCCGACGGCGCGCTCGACTCGGTCGAGGACGAGCTGTTCCGGCTCGAGCGGATCCTCGACGCGGAGTCGAACCTCACGACGATCCTCGACGAGGCGAGCGCCGATGCGCGGCGTCGCGCGGATCTCGTGGAAAGCCTGTTGGCCGGCAAGGCGCACCCCGCGATGATCGCCCTCGTGCGCCATGCGGTGAGCACCCAGCGCAAGCGCAGCGTCCTGCTGGCGCTCGATGACCTGATTGCGGCGGCCGGTGCGCGCCGCGACCGTTCGGTGGCGCGGGTTGTGAGCGCGGTCGAGATGACCGACAAGCAGCAGGGCGACCTCGCCGCGCGACTGAGCGAGATGTACGGCCGCCGCATCGAGGTGCGGTACGCCGTCGATCCGAGCATCCGCGGTGGGCTCGTCGTCCGCGTCGGCGACGAGGTCATCGACGGCAGCATTGCCTCCCGCTTGACCCAGGTCCGCAGAGCGTTCGCGGGCTGACCAAGAACGACATCAGAACGAATCGATACAGAGGATCATTGATGGCAGAGCTGACGATCTCGGCAGACGAAATCCGCAGTGCGATCGAGACCTATGTCTCCTCGTACTCGCCCGAGGCCTCCCGCGAAGAGGTCGGCGTCGTGTCGGAGACCGGTGACGGTATCGCGCGCGTCGAGGGCCTGCCGAGCGCGATGACCAACGAGTTGCTCGAGTTCGAGGGCGGCACGCTCGGTATCGCCCTGAACCTCGACGTCCGCGACATCGGCGTGGTCATCCTCGGTGACGCGTCTCGGATCGAGGAAGGCCAGGAGGTCAAGCGCACCGGCGAGATCCTCTCCGTGCCGGTCGGCGACTCCTACCTCGGCCGCGTGGTCAACCCGCTGGGCCAGCCGATCGACGGTCAGGGCGAGATCGAGACCAGTGAGCGGCGCGCCCTGGAGCTGCAGGCGCCCAGCGTGGTGCAGCGGCAGGAGGTCCGTGAGCCGCTGCTGACCGGCATCAAGGCGATCGACTCGATGACCGCGATCGGCCGTGGCCAGCGCCAGCTGATCATCGGCGACCGGCAGACAGGGAAGACCACCGTCTGCCTCGACGCGATCATCAACCAGCGCGACAACTGGAAGACCGGCGACCCGAAGCAGCAGGTGCGCTGCATCTACGTCGCGATCGGCCAGAAGGGCTCGACGATCGCGGCGGCGCGCCAGACCCTGGAAGAGGCGGACGCGCTCGAGTACACGACGATCGTGGCGGCACCCGCTTCGGACTCCGCCGGCTTCAAGTACCTCGCTCCGTACACCGGCTCGGCGATCGGTCAGCACTGGATGTACCAGGGCATGCACGTGCTGATCGTCTTCGACGACCTGTCCAAGCAGGCCGAGGCCTACCGCGCTGTATCGCTGCTGCTGCGCCGTCCGCCGGGCCGCGAGGCGTACCCCGGCGACGTGTTCTACCTGCACAGCCGGCTGCTCGAGCGCTGCGCGAAGCTGTCCGACGAGATGGGCGGCGGCTCGATGACCGGTCTGCCGATCATCGAGACCAAGGGCAACGACGTGTCGGCCTACATTCCGACCAACGTCATCTCGATCACCGACGGCCAGTGCTTCCTCGAGACCGACCTGTTCAACGCCGGCGTCCGTCCGGCCGTGAACGTCGGCATCTCGGTCTCCCGCGTCGGTGGTGCGGCCCAGCCGCGCGCGATGCGTGACGTCGCGGGCCGGCTGCGGGTTGACCTCGCCCAGTACCGCGAGCTGGAGGCCTTCGCCGCATTCGGTTCCGACCTGGACAAGGCCAGCCAGCAGCAGTTGGCGCGCGGTAGCCGGCTGGTGGAACTGCTCAAGCAGCCCGCCGCGTCGCCGTTCCCGGTCGGCCGCGAGATCGCGTCGATCTGGGCCGGCACCCGCGGCCACCTCGACGACGTCGATGTCTCGGACGTCCGCCGCTTCGAGAGCGAGTTCCTCGACTACATCCAGCACAACGCGGACGGCCTGTTCGACACGCTCGCGTCCGCCAAGAAGTTCGACGACGAGCTCAACGAGCAGCTCGAGCGGCTGATCGGCGACTTCAGGAAGCAGTTCCAGCCGACCGAGTCAGAGTCGTCGGACAAGTAGTAGGCGGACCGATAACGCATGGGCGCACAGCAGCGCATCTACCGTCGTCGCATTGCGGCGACGCAGTCGACGCGCAAGATCACGAAGGCGATGGAGCTCATCGCCGCCTCGCGCATCGTCCGGGCCCAGGCCCGGGTGAACGCGGCCCGTCCGTACGCGAAGGAGCTGACCCGCGCACTTGGCGCCGTCCTGCAGGACAAGTCGCTGAAGAACCCGATGCTCACCGGCGTCGAGAATCCGCGGCGCACCGCGATTCTGGTGATCACCAGCGATCGCGGGCTGGCCGGCGGGTACAACGCGAACGCGCTCAAGCGGGCGAACACGCTGGCCCAGGAACTCGAGCGCGACGGCCGCGAGGTCGTCCGTTACGTGATCGGGCGCAAGGGCACCTCGTTCTACAACTTCCGCCGTATCGAGCTGGCGGGGTCGTGGACGGGCTTCTCCGAGCAGCCGTCGTTCGCGAACATCCGTGAGCTCACCGAGCAGCTCGGTTTCGCGTTGCAGGCGACCTCCGAGGGAGAGGTCGGCGGACAGCCCGGTGTGGACGAGCTGTACATCGTGTACACGCAGTTCACCAACTCGGTGACTCAGACCGCAGTGTCGGAGATGCTCTCGCCGGTGAAGGACTCGGTCGCCGAGCACGAGCCGGACGACGACAACGAGTCCACGAAGCAGGACGAGGGCGGACTGCCGATCGTCTACGAGTTCGAACCCGACGCCGAGCGGCTGCTAGAGGCCTTGCTGCCGCGCTACATCAGCGCGCGGATCTTCTCTTCGTTGCTCGAGTCGGCAGCGTCCGAGTCGGCCGCCCGCCGGCGGGCGATGAAGTCGGCGAGCGACAACGCAACCGAACTCATCAAGACCTTCACCCGGCTGGCCAACCAGGCCCGTCAGGCCGAGATCACCCAGGAAATCAGCGAGATCGTCGGTGGCGCCGATGCTCTCGCTGCGTCAGGAGCAGAGGAATAACCATGACGACCTTGTTCGAGAACGAGACCGAGGGCGCCGAGGCCGGCACCTCGACCGGGCGCGTCGTACGGGTGATCGGCCCGGTCGTGGACGTCGAGTTCGGACGCAACGCGATCCCGGAGCTGTACAACGCGCTGAAGGTCGAGATCGAGCTCGGTGAGCTGTCGAAGACGCTGACCCTCGAGGTCGCCCAGCACATCGGTGACGACATGGTGCGCACCATCGCGCTGCAGCCGACGGACGGTCTCGTGCGCGGTGCCGAGGTCACGGACACCGGCTCGTCCATCACCGTGCCGGTCGGTGACGTGACCAAGGGCCACGTCTTCAATGCGCTGGGCGAGCCGCTGGACGTCGAGCAGAGCGAGCTGGACATCCAGGAGCGCTGGTCGATCCACCGCGAGCCGCCGCCGTTCGACGAGCTCGAGCCGAAGACCGAGCCGTTCTGGACCGGCATCAAGGTCATCGACCTGCTGACCCCGTACGTGGTCGGCGGCAAGATCGGCCTGTTCGGCGGTGCCGGTGTGGGCAAGACGGTGCTGATCCAGGAGATGATCTACCGTGTCGCCGAGAACTTCGGTGGTGTGTCCGTGTTCGCCGGCGTCGGCGAGCGCACCCGTGAGGGCAACGACCTCATCGCGGAAATGACCGACTCGGGCGTCATCGAGAAGACCGCGCTGGTGTTCGGTCAGATGGACGAGCCGCCGGGCACCCGGCTCCGTGTCGCCCTGTCCGCGCTGACTATGGCGGAGTACTTCCGTGATGTGCAGCAGCAGGACGTGCTGCTGTTCATCGACAACATCTTCCGGTTCACCCAGGCGGGTTCGGAGGTGTCGACGCTGCTCGGTCGCATGCCGTCCGCGGTGGGTTACCAGCCGACGCTGGCCGACGAGATGGGTCAGCTGCAGGAGCGGATCACCTCGACGCGTGGTCACTCGATCACCTCGATGCAGGCGATCTACGTGCCCGCCGACGACATCACCGACCCGGCGCCGCACACCACGTTCGCCCACCTGGACGCGACGACGACGCTGTCGCGGCCGGTGTCCGAGAAGGGCATCTACCCGGCGGTGGACCCGCTGGACTCGACCTCGCGCATCCTGGCCGCCGAGTACGTCGGCCGGGAGCACTACGACGTCGCGAACCAGACCAAGCAGATTCTGCAGCGGTACAAGGAATTGCAGGACATCATCGCGATCCTCGGTATCGACGAGCTCTCCGAAGAGGACAAGGTCATCGTCGGTCGAGCGCGCCGCATCGAGCGGTTCCTGTCGCAGAACACCTTTGTCGCGAAGCAGTTCACCGGCGTCGAGGGTTCGTTCGTCCCGGTCGAGGAGACGGTCGACGCATTCAAGCGCCTCAACAACGGGGACTTCGACGAGTACCCGGAGCAGGCGTTCTTCATGTGCGGCGGTGTCGAGGACCTCGAGCGCAAGGCGCACGAGCTGAAGAACGCCTAATGGCAGTCATGCAGGTCGAGCTCGTGTCCGTCGAGCGCGCGCTGTGGTCGGGCGAGGCGACGGCGGTGTTCGCACGCACCGTCGAGGGTGAGCTCGGCATCCTTCCCGGGCACACCCCGCTGCTCGGTGCGCTCGAGCCGGGACGGGTCGTACGCATCGACCGCGAGGGCGAGGACTCGCTAACGGTCGCGGTGCACGGCGGGTTCCTGTCCGTGCGCAAGGAGGGCGTATCGGTGCTCGCCGAGATGGCCGAGACGGCCGACGAGATCGATGTGTCGCGCGCCCGGGCCGCGCTCGACAAGGCCGATCCGGACACGCCGGAAGGTGCAGCGGCGCGCAACCGTGCGTTGGCCCGGCTGCGTGCCGCGGGCGAGTCGGTCTGACCTGATCCGGGACGTCGACCAGTGCACATCATCGACGTCGCGGTGGTGTGCCTGGCGATCGTGGTCGTGCTGCTGTGCGCGCTTGTGCTCGCGCGGCAGCGGTTCATGCTCCGAGCCCCTGGAACCATCCCGGTAGCGCTGCGGCCGTCGACCGCCTCGCGCTGGCAGTACGGCGTCGCCCGCTACGCCGGCGGCGAGTTGCGGTGGTACCGATCGCTGGGCGTCGGCACGCGGCCCAATCGGGTGTTGCAGCGGCGCAGTGTCCAGGTGATCTCCCGGCAACCGCCGGGGCAGGCCGACCTGCAGTCCCTGCCGCCCACCGCAGTCGTGGTGGAGTGCCTCGACGGCGACGACCCGCTCTTCCTCGCCCTGGGGGAGAGCGCCTACACCGGATTCGTGAGCTGGCTCGAGTCGTCCGCACCGATGATGTGACCGCTACTGCTGCGGCGTGAGTGCGGCCACGACCTCGTCCGCCTCTTCGGCAACCGGTGCGGCGATGTCGACGCGGATCGCGTTCTCGTCCGTCCCCGGCGGTTCCAGGGCGTCGAGCTGGGAGTCGAGCAGGGCGACCGGCATGTAGTGCCCCACGCGCGCTGTCAGGCGCGCGACGAGCTGGTCGCGGGTGCCGTCGAGCCAGACGAAGCGCACGTCCGGGCCGCGCAATACGTCGCGGTAGCTGCGCTTCAGCGCCGAGCACGTGACAATGCCCGACCGGCCGACGTCGACATGCTCACGGATCCAGGCGCCGACCCGCTCGAGCCACGGGATCCGGTCCGCGTCCGTCAGCGGGATGCCCGCCGCCATCTTCGCGATGTTCTCGGGCGGGTGCAGGTCGTCGCCCTCACACAGGTCCCAATCGAGCCGGGCGGCGAGCATGCCGGCCAGCGTCGACTTCCCGGTGCCGGACACACCCATTACGACGAGCACCGTCATCGGCCGGCACCCGGCTGCCATTTCACGTCGCCGTCCGGATTGGTGACGCGGGCCAGGATGAACAGCAGGTCCGAGAGCCGGTTCAGGTAGAGCAAGGCCGTGCGGTTGGTCGTTTCAGGCTCGGCCTCGTAGAGCAGCCAGGCGCTGCGCTCGGCCCGCCGGGCGAGGGTGCGGGCCTGGTGCAGCAGGGCCGCGCCGGGTGTGCCGCCCGGCAGGATGAAGCTGTCGAGCTTGGCCAGTTCGGCGTTGAACTCGTCGCACCATCCCTCGAGGCGCGTGACGTAGGTCTCCTCGACCCGTAGCGGCGCATATTCGGGGTCGGGACGGACGGGTGTGCACAGGTCCGCGCCCACGTCGAAGAGGTCGTTCTGGACGTGACGCAGCACTGCGGCGACCGGCTCCGGCAGCGCGCCGAGGGCGAGCGCGACGCCCAGGGCGGCGTTGGCCTCGTCGCAGTCGGCGTAGGCACCCACACGCGAATCGGTCTTACGTACGCGGGACATGTCGCCGAGCGCGGTCGTGCCGTCGTCGCCGGTCTTGGTGTAGATGCGGGTGAGATGGACAGCCACAGTCGGACGATAGCCTGGGTCGGTGCAAGTTCTGCGTGTGACCGGAGGAGCCCGGCTGGCCGGAGAGGTCTCGGTAGTCGGAGCGAAGAACAGCGTGCTCAAACTGATGGCCGCGGCGCTGCTCGCGCCGGGAGCCACCACGCTGGGCAACCTGCCCGCGATCTCCGACGTCGGGATCATGCATCAACTGCTCGAACGGCTCGGCTGCGAGGTCGCGGAGTCGGTGCACGGGCGCACGGACGAAGTCACAGTGACGGTCCCGGACGTGCCACTGGCCGAGGCGCCGTACGAGTTGGTGCGCCGGATCCGCGGCTCGATATGTGTGCTCGGGCCGCTGCTGGCGCGGACGGGACGCGCGCAGGTGGCGCTGCCCGGCGGCGACGCGATCGGGTCCCGCCCGCTGGACATGCACTTCACCGGCCTCGAGCGGATGGGCGCCGACATCCACGTCGAGCACGGCTACATCGTGGCCGAGGCGTCCGAGCTCCGCGGTGCCCAGATCTGGCTGGACTTCCCGAGTGTCGGCGCCACCGAGAACATCATGACGGCCGCCGCGCTCGCCAAGGGCACAACCGTCATCGACAACGCCGCGCGTGAGCCCGAGATCGTCGACCTGTGCCGCATGCTCGTCGCGATGGGGGCGCAGATCGACGGCATCGGCACGTCCACCCTCGAGATCACCGGCGTCGAGGCGCTGCACCCCACCACGCACCATGCGGTCGCGGACCGGATCGTCGCCGGCACCTGGGCGATGGCTGCCGTCGCGACCCGCGGCGACGTGGTGGTGCGCGGCGCCGACGCCGCGCACCTGGAGATCGCCCTCGACAAGCTGGCACGCGCCGGTGCCGAGGTGGACGTGCGGGCCGACGGGTTCCGGGTGGCGATCGCCGACCGCCCCAAGAGCTTCGACGTCGTCACGTTGCCGTATCCCGGCCTCGCCACCGATCTGCAGCCGCAGGCGATCGCGCTGCTGTCCGTCGCGGACGGCACGGCGATGATCACCGAGAACCTCTTCGAGGCGCGGTTCATGTTCTGCGACGAGATCGCGCGGATGGGTGCGGACGTCCGTACCGACGGCCATCACGCGGTCGTGCGGGGCAGAGACCGCCTGTCCGGCGCGCCGGTGCGGGCCACAGACATCCGCGCGGGTGTCGGCCTGGTCATCGCCGGTCTCGTGGCGGAGGGCGTCACCGAGGTGGCCGAGGTGGACCACATCGACCGCGGCTACGTGCGCTTCGAGGAGCAGTTGCGCTCACTCGGCGCCGAGATCGAACGCGTGGACACCTCAGCGGAGTAGTTCGCGGGCCCGGTCGACGTCCTGGGTGAACACGAGCAGGTCGTAGCGGCCGTCCTTGCGCAGCGACGACGACGCCCGAAGACCGGCCGCGGCGAGGATGCCGCGCTGGCTGGCCGCCTGTTTGCGGTCCAGCGTGGCGATGACTGTGAGCAGGCCCAGCTCGCGGGCGTCGGTGGCGTCGATGCGCTGGATGGTGCGCTTGGGACGCGACGGACGGAAGACCCAGCGTGCCGCGACGGCCAACCCGACGACGACCAGTAGTGCGCCCACTTCGGGGAAGCCGTCACTCGGGAACGCCATCAGTGCTCCGTCGCGATACCCGGGGGGTACTTGCGGTCGCGCAGTCCCTTGACCACGGCGAGCGCGACGAAGTAGATCGAGCCGAGGTAGAGCATGGGCCGGACGATGTACGGGTGTTCCGGGTAGAGGAAGGTTCCGAGCACCATCCCGCCGATCCACACGACCGAGGCGATGATCGTCGGGATCCGCCAGAACCTCGCCCGCATGATGTGCGGGAACGGCAGATTGGTCAGCGACGCGATCGACAACACGACCGTGATGATCGCGCCGATCGACGTGCGCGCGTCGAGCAGGAACATCACCGGCGCCACCATGTTCCACGCCGCCGGGAAACCGCGGAAGAAGAAGTCGTCGGTCATCATGTCGCGCCGCGCGAACCAGATCGCGGACGTGAAAACCATCACGCACAACACGAGTACGCCGACGTTGTCGTTCGGCACGACGTGGAACTCGTACATGAAGCACGCGGGCACGATCACGCACGCGACGTAGTCGATGATCAGGTCGAGGGTGTAGCCGTCGATCCGGGGCACCCGCTCGGACACCCGAAGCGCCCGGGCCATCGGACCGTCGACGCCGTCGATGAGAAGGGTCAGCAGCAGCCAGAGGATCGCGTAGTCGGGGTGGTTGGTCAGCACGTCCCGCAGCGCCAGCATCGAGGCCACGATGCCGAGCGCGGTGAAGCCGTGGACGGCCCACGCGCGGCCGCGTTCGCCCGGTGTCCAGGGCCCGGCGGGCAGCGTCGGATGCGTCGAGTGGGCCGATTGCTCGTCTAGCGGGTGCGCCGGCCCGGGTTCGGGGGAGACGGGACGTGCCACCCCCCGAACCCTAGGCCATCGCTACGAGTCCGCTGCGAGACCGCTTCGACGCGCGGGGGAGTGGCTGTTGATCACGACGTAAGAAATGAGCGCAGCCCGCGCTCGCCGGCCCGCATCATCAGCGAGTGGTTGAAAACCAACGCGGGACGGGCGAAACGGTCCGCCGTCCGAATCGCGCGCCGCCGCATGTCCACCGCTTCGTCGAAGACGGCGACACTGCCCGGGCCGGACGCGGACACCGTCCACTGGCTCATCCCGGTCATGTCGCCGTCGAGCGTGGCCCGCAACACTCGACGCACCGGATCCTCGACCTCTCGGTGCAGCAACACCGTCAGCGTGTACGGCAGGCGGCTGCGTACCGTGAGCTCACCGCTCAGGTCGTCGATGCGCCGCACCTGAACCACCTGCGGCCACCAAACCGGGTAGTCCTCCACGTCCTGCAGCGCGGCGTACACCTCGTCCGGCCCTGCCGGCAGCCGCCATTCGGACCGGAAGACGTAGTGGCTCACGAATCCTTGCTACGTGTTCCGACCACGGGCGGTTCGACCGACCACGGGAAATTGATCCACAGGTCGGTACGGCGCCACACGTATGCACATTGGACGGCCGAGCGCGGCTTCTCGTAGATCACGGCACACCGCACCTCGGCGACGTGGTCGACGCAGAAGTCCTTGACCAGGCGCAGCGTGGCGCCGGTGTCCGCGACGTCGTCGGCGATGAGCACCCGCGCGCCGGACAGATCGACCGGCAACGGGACGGGCGGCAGCATGACCGGCATGTCCAGGCGCTCGTCCACGCCCAGGTAGAACTCCACGTTGACCACGTGCAGGTTCTTGACGTCGAGCGCGTAGCCGAGCGCGCCGGCGACGAACAGCCCGCCGCGCGCGATCGAGAGAATCAGATCGGGTCGATAGCCGTCGTCGGCGATCGTGATTGCGAGTTCCCGCGTCGCGACGCCGAATTGTTGCCAGGTCAGGTTCTCGCGTGCTTCCACGACCGGTGCTGCCACCCGAGCGAGCCTGCCAGACCTGCGAAGTCCGCCACATCCGTTACCGATGAGTAACCACTTGTGAAATACAGTTGGTCATGCCCTTTCCTGTGGACGACGCCCGCGATCGACCCTGGTTGATGCGGACCTACGCGGGGCATTCCTCGCCAACGGAGTCGAACGCGCTGTACCGGCGCAATCTGAGCAAGGGACAGACCGGCCTCTCGGTCGCCTTCGATCTGCCCACCCAGACCGGGTACGACCCCGATGCCGAGCTGGCTCGCGGTGAGGTCGGCAAGGTCGGTGTACCGGTGTCACACATCGGCGACGTACGCACGCTGTTCGACGGCATCCCGATGGAACAGATGAACACGTCGATGACCATCAACGCGCCGGCGATGTATCTGCTGGCGCTTTATCTGGCCGTCGCCGAGGAGCACGGCGCGGATCCCGCGAAGCTCGCGGGCACGACGCAGAACGACATCATCAAGGAGTACCTGTCCCGCGGGACCTACGTGTTCCCGCCCGCGCCGTCGCTGCGCCTGATCACCGACATGATCGCGTACACCGTCGCGAACGTGCCGAAGTGGAATCCGATCAACGTCTGCAGCTATCACCTGCAAGAGGCCGGCGCCACGCCCGTCCAAGAGGTCGCTTTCGCGCTGTGCACCGCCCTTGCCGTGCTCGACTCGGTGCGCGATTCGGGTCAGGTTCCGGTGGACAAGTTCGGCGAGGTCGTAGCGCGGATCTCGTTCTTCGTCAACGCCGGCGTGCGCTTCATCGAAGAGCTGTGCAAGCTACGCGCGTTCGGTGAGTTGTGGGACGAGATCACCGAATCCCGTTATGGCGTAACGAATCCGAAGCACCGCCGGTTCCGATACGGCGTACAGGTGAACTCGCTCGGGCTGACCGAGGCGCAGCCGGAGAACAACGTGTACCGCATTCTGCTCGAGATGCTTGCGGTCACTATGTCGAAGAGCGCCCGGGCCCGCGCCGTCCAACTGCCCGCGTGGAACGAGGCGCTGGGGCTGCCCCGTCCGTGGGACCAACAGTGGTCGCTGCGCATGCAGCAGATCGTGGCCTTCGAGTCCGACCTGCTCGACTACGAGGACCTCTTCGAGGGCTCTGTGGTCGTGGCGAAGAAGGTCGACGAGATCAAGGCCGGCGCGCGTGCCGAGATCGACCGCATCCTCGACATGGGTGGCGCGGTCGCCGCAGTCGAGTCGGGCTACCTCAAGTCGGCGCTGGTGTCGTCGCTCGCGCTGCGGCGGCGTCGTATCGAATCCGGCGAGGATGTCGTCGTGGGGGTCAACAAGTTCACCGACACCGAGCCCAATCCGCTGCAGGGTGGCGACGACGGCGGCATCATGAGCGTCGATCCCGCGGTCGAGGAATCAGCCAAACAGGCGATCGCCACCTGGCGCGCGAATCGTGACGCGCCGAAGGTCGACGAGGCGCTCACCGCGCTCCGCGACGCCGCGAAGACCGACACCAACCTGATGGAGGTCTCGCTCACCTGCGCCCGCGCCGGCGTCACGATCGGCGAGTGGTCCGGCGTGCTGCGCGAGGTGTTCGGTGAGTACCGCCCGCCGACCGGAGTGGCTGACGCGAGCGGCGGCGGCCACGACGGCTCGCTGTCCGGTGTGCAGGAACGGGTGCGTGCACTTGGTGCTGAGCTCGGCCGTCCGGTCAAGCTTCTCGTCGGCAAGCCCGGCCTGGACGGGCACTCCAACGGTGCCGAGCAGATCGCGGTACGCGCACGCGATGCCGGCTTCGAAGTCGTGTACTCCGGCATCCGACTCACGCCGACCCAGATCGTCAGCGCCGCCGTCGAGGAGGACGTCGACGTGGTGGGACTGTCGGTGCTGTCCGGCTCGCACCTGTCGGTGGTGCCGGCGGTGGTGGACGGGCTGCGCGAGGCCGGTCTCGACGACGTCCCCGTCGTCGTCGGCGGCATCATCCCCGAGCGGGATGCTGCCGAGTTGCGCAAGGCCGGCGTCGCCCGCGTCTTCACGCCGAAGGACTTCGAGATCACCGATGTGCTCGGCGAGATCGTCGATGCGGTCGAGGCGGCGCGTAGGTAAAGCAGCGGGCAATGCGGCAGGTAACGCGGCAGTTACAACGGGTGTCGATCAGCGCGCGGCAGTCCCGGCGTCGCGGAACACGATCCGCACTGCCCGTTCCGCACGCCGCAGGGCGATCTGCATGGCGATGGCTCGTCGCTGGCTCGCAGTCATACCTCTACAGGTACCCGCGCGTGATCATCTGATACATCAGGGCAGCACCCTGATTTGTGATGATGCCAGCACTCAGGGTCGGCCCCGCCGGCGTCACGGATTGAAATGGTCCGGATCCGGGCCGGTGCGCTCGCCGCGGTCGAGACCGGTGATCGCCTCGACGTCCTCCGAGTCGAGCTCGAAGTCGAACACGTCGCAGTTCTCGGTGATGCGCGCCGGAGTGACCGACTTCGGGATGACCACGTTGCCGAGTTCGAGATGCCAGCGGATCACGATCTGGGCCGGCGTCTTGCCGTACTTGTCAGCGAGCGAGGTGATGACCTGATCGCCGAGCAGGTGGCCGCCGCGGGCGATCGGTGACCACGCCTCGGTCGCGATCTTGTGGCCGGTGTCGTACTCGCGCAACGGTCCCTGGGCAAGGTACGGGTGCAACTCGACCTGGTTGACGGCCGGGGTTTCGCCGGTCTCGTCGATGATGCGGTCGAGGTGCGCCGGCTGGAAGTTCGAGACGCCGATCGAACGGACCAGGCCCTCGTCGCGCAGGGCGATGAAGGCCTGCCACGCGTCGACGTACCGGTCGTGCGCAGGCAGCGGCCAGTGGATGAGGTACAAATCGAGGTAGTCGAGGCCGAGCTCGGCGAGGCTCGCCTCGAACGCCCGACGCGCGTTTCCCGCGGCGTGCGCATTGTTGTTGAGCTTCGTCGTGATGAACAGTTCCTCGCGGGGCAGCCCCGCGGCGGCGATCGCCGCGCCGACGCCGGACTCGTTGCGGTACATCGCCGCGGTGTCGATGGACCGGTAACCGGATTCGAACGCGGCGGTGACAGCCGCCTGCGTCTCGTCCGGGGGCACTTGGAACACGCCGAAACCGAGCTGCGGCATTTCGTGTCCACTGTTCAGGGTGACGGTCGGGACATCTGGCATACGTCCTACCTACCCGGCGGGTAGCCTCACGTCCCGTGCGGCTGGTCATTGCGCGGTGCAGCGTCGATTACGTGGGTCGGTTGACGGCGCACCTTCCGCTCGCCACGCGGCTGCTGATGGTCAAGGCGGACGGGTCGGTGCTGGTGCATTCGGACGGTGGCTCGTACAAGCCGTTGAACTGGATGAGCCCGCCGTGCACGCTCGCCGAGAGCGCCGAGACCTGGACCGTGACCAACAAGGCGGGGGAGCAGCTGCTCGTCTCGATCGAGCAGATCCTGCACGACTCGGCGTACGACCTCGGGGTCGATCCCGGTCTGGTCAAGGACGGCGTCGAGGCCCACCTGCAGCGACTGCTGGCCGAACAGATCGAGACGTTGGGCAACGGGTACCGATTGGTGCGCCGCGAGTACCCGACCGCGATCGGACCGGTGGACATCATGGCCCGCGACGCGTCCGGTGCGGCGGTGGCCGTCGAGATCAAACGCCGCGGCGAGATCGACGGCGTCGAGCAGCTGACCCGCTACCTCGAGCTGCTCAACCGAGATCCGCTGCTCGCGCCGGTCCAAGGGGTGTTCGCCGCCCAGGAGATCAAGCCGCAGGCGCGCACCCTGGCCGCGGATCGCGGAATCCGCTGCGTCACCCTCGACTACGACTTGCTGCGCGGCGTGGACGACCCGTCCCAGCGCTTGTTCTGACCGTCTTGGCCCCGTAGCAGGGTGATTCCCGGCGGGTCGCCCTGCTGAGGGGCCAAGCCGGACCGGGTGAGGTCGGCCTCATCGTTCTGCGGCGCCATGGCACCCTGGCTAGGGTTCGTCCCAGGTCTAGCCGAAAGGACGCAGCGATGGGTCGCGAGTTCCGAAGGGTCGGCGTGGTCGGCCTCGGCACGATGGGCGCCGGCATCGCGGAGGTGTTCGCCCGGACCGGGCTGTCGGTCACCGCCGTCGAGCTCGACGAGGCGGCGGTCGAGCGCGGACGCGTGCACGTCGAGGACTCGACCGGCCGTGCGGTCGCGCGCGGCAAGCTCAGCGAGGACGCGCACAAGGAACTGCTCGAGCGCATCACGTACTCGACGAACCTCAAGGATCTCGCCGACGTCGACATCGTCATCGAGGCCGTTCCCGAGCACCTCGACCTGAAGCGAGCGATCTTCACCGAACTCGACGCGATCTGCGGCCCGGACACGATCCTCGCCACGAACACCTCGTCGCTGTCGGTCACGGAGATCGCGGTGGCCACTCGACGTCCCGGCAAGGTCGTCGGAATGCACTTCTTCAACCCCGCACCGGTCATGAAGCTGGTCGAGGTCATCCGCACCGTCGTTACGGAGCAGGAGGTCATCGACGACGTCGAGGAGTTCGCGCAGCGTCTGGGCAAGGTCGACGTCACGATCGGCGACCGGGCGGGGTTCATCGCCAACGCGCTGCTGTTCGGCTATCTCAACCACGCGGTCTCGCTCTACGAGTCGCGCTACGCCAGCCGCGAGGACATCGACGCGGCCATGAAGCTCGGTTGCGGCCTGCCGATGGGCCCGCTCGCCCTGCTCGACCTGATCGGCCTGGACACCGCGTACGAGATCCTCGACACGATGTACAAGCAGGGCCGCGATCGGCTGCACGCGCCCCGTCCCGTCTTCAAGCAGATGATCACCGCGGGACTGCTCGGACGGAAGAGCGGACGCGGCTTCTACAGCTACGACAAGCCGGGCTCACCGACCGTCGTGGCCGATGCGCTCACCCCGCCGGACGTCCAGGACGTTGACGGCGCCCGACCGGTGAGCAAGGTCGGCGTGGTCGGGTCGGGGACGATGGCCACCGGCATCATCGAGGTGTTCGCCAAGGCCGGCTACGACGTCGTGTTCGTCGCCCGCAGCCAGGACAAGGCCGACAAGGTCGTCGCGGCGATCACCCGTTCGCTCGAGAAGGCGGTGCAGCGCGGCAAGCTCGCCGAGGAGGCTCGCGACGCCGCGCTCGGCCAGATCACCGGGACGACCCGACTGGACGATCTCGCCGACGTGCAACTCGTCGTCGAGGCCGTCGTCGAGGACCTGACCGTGAAGCAGGCGCTCTTCTCGAACCTCGACGACATCTGCGCCCCAGGGACCGTGCTCGCCACGACGACCTCGAGCCTGCCGGTGATCGAGTGCGCGGCGGCGACGTCGCGTCCGTCCGAGGTCATCGGCATGCACTTCTTCAACCCGGCTGCGATCATGAAGCTGGTCGAGGTCGTCTCGACCGTGTCCACCACCGCCGACGTCGAGGCGACCGTGCTGGAAGTGACCCGCAAGCTCGGCAAGCACGCAGTGCGCTGCGGCGACCGCGCCGGATTCATCGTGAATGCGCTGCTGTTCCCGTACCTCAACGACGCGATCAAGATGCTCGAGGCGCACTACGCGACCGCCGATGACATCGACTCGGCGATGAAGGTCGGCTGCGGTTACCCGATGGGCCCGTTCGACCTGCTGGACGTAGTCGGCAACGACGTCTCGCTGGCGATCGAGCGCGAGTTGTACCTGGAGTTCCGCGAGCCGGGCTTCGCGCCCGCCCCGCTGCTCGAGCAGTTGGTCACCGCCGGCCGCCTCGGCCGCAAGACCGGCAAGGGTTTCCGCGACTACAACTGACAGCGGCCTGTGACTGGCCGAACTCGCGATCCGGCGGCAGTGCCGACCGACAGTGGTCAGTTATGCCGCACAGTGGTCAGTTGCAACTGACCACTGTGCTCTCGAACTGACCACTGTCGGTCGGGAGGGCCGCAGCCGGGCGGCTCAGTCGGTGAGCTCGTCGGCCTCAGCTTCCGACCGGTCGATCTCCTGCCCGATCTGGGTGTGCAGTTCGCGCAGTTGCGCGTGGGCGCGGTCGCGTAGTCCACCCAACCGCTGCACCTCCGCGCGAGCCGCCTCGATGAGCTCCTCGGCCAGTGCCCGCGACTCGGAACGGCGCTGCTCGATCTCGCGGTAGGCCTCGCTGCGGCGTCGGCGCAGCGTCAGCTCGAAATCCTCGTTGGTCGATTCCCGCCGCGCCTGCGCCTCGGCATCGACCCGCTCCCGCTCGGCGGCCGCCGCGGTGTTGAGCCGGGTGCGCTCCTGCTCGGCAGTGCGGGTGAGTTCGGCTTCTTCGGACTCGGTGCGCTTGCGCTGCTCGGCCAGCTCCGCCTCGACCTCGCCGCGGTGCTTGTCGACCTCGGCCATCTTGGTCCGGAACAGATCGTCGGCCTGCGCCATGCGGATCCGGGCGTCGTCGGTGATCCGCTCGGCTTCCTCCTGCGCGGCGGCCCGGGTGCGGGCGGCCGCATCGGCGGCGCCGTTGCGGATCCGCTCGGCCTCGTCGTGGGCGTTCGACCGCAGCAGCGCCGCCTCGGTCTGCGCTGCGCGCAGCATGGCGTTCACGTGCGAGTCGACGTTGTCGGTGGTGACGTCCTCGGTCGCCGCGCGCAACTGGCGTCGCAGCGACTCGACCTGGGCTTGAGCGCTGGCCAGTTGCGCGGCGAGATCGGCGGTGCGGGCGGTGGCGGAGTCGCGTTCGCCCGCGGCGGCGCGCAGATCGGCGTCCAGCCGTGCGAGGTACGAATCGACCTGGGCACGGTCATAACCGCGCATCACCGAATCGAAGCCGGGATTGACGTCGCTGAGCATGGGCAGGACTTCGGTGTTCGAACTGATGTCGGCGCGTCGATCAACCATGCCCTGATTGTCCCACCCGACCCCCGAACCTGACCAACGGTCGGAAGGCCCTCCTACACGCCTCTGAACCGGTTGATGGCGTCGATGTGCTTGGCCCGCAGGGCGGTGTCGCGCACCCCCAGGCCCTCCTGCGGAGCCAGGCAGAGCACGCCGACTTTCCCCTGGTGCAGATTGCGGTGCACGTCATAGGCGGCCTGCCCCGTCTCGTCCAGCGGGTAGACCCGCGACAGCGTCGGGTGGATCGCGCCCTTGGCGATGAGCCGGTTCGCCTCCCACGACTCGCGGTAGTTCGCGAAGTGCGACCCGATGATGCGCTTGAGCGTCATCCACAGGTACCGGTTGTCGTACTCGTGCATGTAGCCCGAGGTCGACGCGCAGGTGACGATCGTCCCACCGCGCTTGG
The DNA here is from genome assembly GCA_036497285.1 of Jatrophihabitans sp. Taxonomy (GTDB): domain Bacteria; phylum Actinomycetota; class Actinomycetes; order Mycobacteriales; family Jatrophihabitantaceae; genus RYN-133. Next base: position 23,656 of record DASXJR010000038.1, on the reverse strand, counting down.
TGACGTAGACCGAGGCGCCGAACGTCTCACGTCCCGGGTGCTCGTAGACGATGTCGACGTCGTCGCCGCCGGTCAGCTCACGAATTCGCTTTCCGAACCGCTTCCATTCGGACGGCTGCTGCTCGCCGTCCTTCCAGAACTGGTAGCCCTCGGCGTTCCGGTCGATGATCAGATCCGCGCCCATCGAGCGGCAGATCTCGGCCTTCTCGGGGGACGAGACGACACAGACCGGGGTCGCGCCGCCGTTGAGTGCGTACTGGGTGGCATAGCCGCCGAGGCCGCCGGACGCGCCCCAGATCAGCACGGTGTCGCCCTGCTTCATGTTCGCGCCGTGATGGCTGACCAGTTGCCGATACGCCGTGGAGTTGACCAGGCCGGGAGCGGCCGCTTCCTCCCAGGTCAGGTGCGCCGGCTTGGGCATCAGCTGGTTCGACTTCACCAGCGCCAACTCGGCCAAGCCGCCGAAGTTGGTCTCGAAGCCCCAGATCCGCTGCTGCGGGTCCATCATCGTGTCGTCGTGGCCCTGCGGGTCCTCGAGCTCGACGGACAGGCAGTGCGCCACGACCGCGTCGCCGGCCTTCCACTTCGTCACGCCGGGCCCGACGCGCAGCACCACACCGGCCAGGTCGGAGCCGACCGCGTGATAGGGCTGGTCGTGCTTGGCAGCCAGCGAGGACGAGCGTCCGTACCGCTTCAGGAACTCGAAGGTCGACACCGGCTCGAAGATCGACGTCCAGACGGTGTTGTAATTGATCGCGCTCGCCATGACCGCGACGAGCGCCTCCCCGGGACCCAGCTCCGGGGTCGGCACCGCCTGCAGATGCAAGCTCTTGCGCGGGTCCTTCTCCTTGCTCGGGATCCCCTCGAACATGCCCACTTCGTCGGCGCGGACCACCTGCGCCTGGTAGGTCTCGGGTACCGGTAGGTCCGCGAGCGAATCGAGCTGGTCGGTCAGGATGGCGGAGCGGATGTCATCCACGAGAAGGCCTCCAGGATCGGGTCTTCGGTCAAATGTTACTGCAAAGTAACTTAGTGCGCAGGTTGGACGAGTTCCACCAGAACGCCCCCGGCGTCCTTGGGATGGACGAAGTTGACGCGGGAGTCGGACGTACCCCGGCGTGGGTGGTCGTAGAGCAGCCGCATGCCGCGCTCGCGCAACGTCGCCGAGACCGCATCGATGTCCTCGACGGTGTAGGCGACCTGCTGGACGCCGGGGCCGTTGCGGTCGAGGAACTTCGCGATCGTGCTGGTGTCGGACAACGGCGCGAGCAGTTGGATGCGGGTCGAACCGTCACCCACCGCCAGCATCGCCTCGCGGACGCCCTGCTCCTCGTTGACCTCCTCGTGCACGCTCACGATCCCGAACGTGTCGCGGTAGAAGGCAATCGCCTCGTCGAGGTCGGCAACGGCGATGCCGACATGGTCGATCTTGCTGAACAGGCTGGCCATCGCTCCATCTTGGCGACTGCAAGCGCTGTAGGTCGTGTTCGCGTGCCACTGGTCACAGCCCGAGCGGCAATGGCCTGGTTATGGTTGACCAATCCCCTTCAAGGAGGTCGCAAATGGCTGGATCGGTCATCGTCAACGGCGCACGGACGCCGATGGGACGGCTGATGGGATCGCTCAAGGACTTCTCCGGGGCGGACCTCGGCGGGTTCGCCATCAAGTCCGCGCTCGAGCGCTCGGGCGTGACCCCCGACCAGGTCCAGTACGTGATCATGGGTCAGGTGCTGCAGGCCGGCGCAGGGCAGATCCCGGCGCGGCAGGCCGCGTACAAGGCGGGAATCCCGCTCAACGTCCCCGCGCTGACGATCAACAAGGTGTGCCTGTCCGGCCTGGACGCCATCGCCCTTGCCGATCAACTGATCCGCGCCGGCGAGTTCGACATCATCGTGGCCGGCGGCCAGGAGTCGATGACCAACGCGCCGCACCTGCTGCCCAAGTCGCGGGCGGGATACAAATACGGCTCGATCGAGGTGCTCGACGCGATGGCCTTCGACGGCCTCACCGACATCTTCGAGCACATCCCGATGGGCGAGTCGACCGACAACATCAACAAGAACCTTGCACTGGGCCGCGAGGAGCAGGACGCGTTCGCGGCCCGGTCGCACCAGCGCGCGGCGATCGCTGCGAAGAACGGCTCCTTCGACGACGAGATCACGCCCGTGCAGATCCCGCAGCGCAAGGGTGACCCGATCGAGTTCCGTGAGGACGAGGGCATTCGCGGCGACACGACCGTGGACTCGTTGAGCAAGTTGCGTCCGGCCTTCACGAAGGACGGCACGATCACGGCCGGCTCGTCGTCGCAGATCTCGGACGGCGCGGCCGCCGTGATCGTGATGAGCAAGGCGAAGGCCGAAGAGCTCGGCCTGAGCTGGATCGCCGAGATCGGCGCGCACGGCAACGTGGCCGGTCCGGACAATTCGCTGCAGTCCCAGCCGTCGAACGCCATCAAGGACGCGCTGCGCAAGGAGAACCTGTCGATCGGCGACCTCGACCTCATCGAGATCAACGAGGCGTTCGCCGCAGTCGGCATCCAGTCGATGAAGGACCTCGGCGTCAGTGAGGACATCGTCAACGTCAACGGTGGCGCGATCGCGCTCGGCCACCCGATCGGCATGTCCGGCGCACGCCTCGCGCTCACCCTCGCCTACGAGCTGAAGCGCCGCGGCGGCGGCACCGGTGCGGCCGCGCTGTGCGGCGGTGGCGGCCAGGGCGACGCGTTGATCCTGCACGTGCCCGCCTGACACGGGAGTGCCACGTCGAACCTTCGATCTGGACGAGCTGGTCACCCGCACTCGCGAGTCCGACCCGCGCGCGGTGGCGCGACTGATCTCGCTGGTCGAGAACGACTCGCCGAAGCTGCGTGACGTCGCCGCTGCGCTGGGACCGCACACCGGCCACGCTCAGGTGGTCGGGCTGACGGGCGCTCCCGGTGTCGGCAAGTCGACAACGACCTCGGCGCTCGTCGCGATGTTGCGCGCGGCGGGCAAGCGGGTCGGTGTGCTCGCCGTCGACCCGTCCTCACCGTTCTCCGGCGGCGCGCTGCTCGGCGACCGGGTGCGCATGCAGGACCACGCGACCGACGACGGGGTGTTCATCCGCTCGATGGCGTCGCGCGGGCAGCTGGGCGGGCTGTCGGCCGCGGTGCCGCAAGCGTTGCGGGTGCTGGACGTCGCCGGGTGCGACATGATCCTGATCGAGACGGTCGGGGTCGGCCAGGCCGAGGTCGAGATCGCGTCGCTGGCCGACACCACGCTGCTCGTGCTCGCCCCCGGGATGGGCGACGGTATCCAGGCCGCGAAGGCAGGGATCATCGAGATCGCCGACGTGTTCGTGGTGAACAAGGCCGACCGCGACGGCGCCGACCAGGTGGCGCGCGACTTGCGCTACATGCAGTCGCTCGGAGGCCGGCACAGCGACGCCGGTGCCTGGCGCCCGCCGATCGTGAAGACCTCGGCCGCGCGCAACGAAGGCATTGACGACGTGGTCGCCGCGATCGAGAAGCACCACGGGTGGATGGACGAGCACGGCGAGCTGGGCCGCCGGCGCCGCGCCCGTGCTGCGACCGAGATCGAGGCCATCGCGGTGGGGGCCGTGCGGCAGCGGTTCGCCGCGGTACATGGCTCGACCGCGCTCGACACCGCCGCGGCGCGCGTCGTCGCCGGCGAGACCGACCCGTACACCGCAGCTGAGGACCTGATCGCCGCGCTCTGAACGCGCGTTTCGGAGGTTCGTCAGGCGGGCAGCAACAGGTCGACCTGCAGCCAATCGGCGAGGTCGGTCAGCTCGTGCGTCACCTTCGCCGAGGTGGTCCGGCTGAACGGGACATCCTCGTGAATCGCATCGACACGCAGTACGCCTTGCTTACGATCGGTGGTGGCGTCGACCTTGCCGACCAGCCGGTCGCCGTCGAGGATCGGCATCGCCCAGTAACCCCAGCGTCGGGTGCCGGCCGGCTTGTACATCTCGAGCTGGTAGTCGAAGTCGAAGAGCTCCTCCATCCGCTTGCGATCGAACACCAGCCGGTCGAGCGGTGAGATGATCGCGACCCGGCCGCGGAACGAGCCCTCGAGGTAGCTCGGGTCGACCCGCCACTTGCCGCGCACGCCGTCGATGACGGCCGGCTCGCCGACGTCGCTGACGTCGTTGGGTTCGTTCGGGGTGGCCGTCGCCTTGGCCCGGGCCAGGCCGAGCGAGCGCAGTCGGCGCTCGTTGCGAATTCGCGCGGCTTGGGCGGTCGGGACGGGGTCGTCGTCGGGGTAGATGCGCTCGGCGAGGTCCCACAGCCGATCACGTCCGCGTCGGCCGGCGACCGCGACCTCGCCGCGCTCGACCAGCATCTCGAGCATCATCGCCACGTTGCGGTTGTTGTTCCAGCCCGACGACTTCCAGGAGACGGTGCAGGTGTCGGGCAGCTCCTGCGAGATCAGCGGTCCGTCACGGCGCAGCGCATCGAGCACGTCGCGCCGGAACCCGTTGTTGGCCCGCACCCAGCGGGCCTGGCCCTCGAGATAGGCGGGAACCTCAGCGGCGCCGGGCCATTCGGCCATCTCGGCGCGGAACAGCGCGAGATCCTCCGGTGGCCGCAGCAGGCCGTGCAGATCGATCAGCAGCTGCTCGTCGACCGCGTTCGCAACCGCGCCGTACTCGCACGTCGAGCCGAGCCTGCTCCAGGCCACCAGCTCGGCGTTCGGGGCGACGGCAGCGGTCTGGTCGTGCTGCAGGATCGCGAGATGCCGGACCAGGTCGAGCAGGTCAGCGGGCCGCTCCGCGTCGAGTAGCTGTGCGCGCACGGCGATGCGCCGCGCCTGGGTGGGGGACAGCTCGTGCGCGCTCACCATGGCCACGCTAGGTGACATGTCCGACACCCTCCCGGATCGGCGTTCGCGCGCCAAGGTGCGGCCGTGCCGATTGGGCGACCAAGCCGGCGGGTAAGCGTCGCTCTGATGCCCGGGGGAGGGCCGGAACCCTGGAGTCTCACTTCAATGACTGATGTCACAACAAGCTGGCCGGGTTCGGACGGCGAGCACTACCTGCAGGACCTCTATGGCACGCGTAATCGTGCCGAGCGGTTCTATCACGACCAGGTGCTCGACGTCCTGACGCCGAAGATGATCGAGTTCGTCAATCGCCAGACCCAGATGATCCTGTCGACCGCCGACGTCGAAGGGCACCCGGACTCCTCGGTGCGCTTCGGCAGCCCGGGCTTCGTCGCGGTGCTGGACGAGCGGACCGTGGCCTGGCCGGAGCTACGGGGCAACGGGGTGATGACCTCGCTCGGCAACCTGGCGAAGAACCCCTGGACACATCTGATGTTCCTCGACATCGAGGAGCGCATCGGACTGCATCTGCGCGGCGTGTCGACGATCGTCGAGTCCGAGATCATGGCCAGCGAATTCCCCGAGTTGGCGAACCGGCCCAGCTACGGCCGTCCGCCCGAACGGTGGGTCATCCTGCGGCTGACCAACAGCTACGTGCACTGCCGCAAGCACTTCCCGCGCACCGAGTCCGACTCCGGCGACGAGCTCGAACACAGCTCGGACTACTTCGGGGCCCGGTTCACCCCGTCGCCCTGGGCGGACGACGTTGGGCCACGCCGGCCGTCGCCGGCGCACACCACGCGACGGCACCGCCCCTGGTTCCGCCGGCACTGAGCCGTGCCCCCGTCGGCCTAGTGCATCGCCGCCGGGACGGCGATCTGCTCGCCGGCCGGGTCGGTGGGCGCGCTGATCCTGCGTCGGGGCAGGAACAGCACCGGAACGATCGTGACGATGATGAGCACGAACGCGACGGTGAACGTCGTCGCGAACCCGTGCGCTGCGTCCGAGAAGCCCTGCGCCAACTGGTCCGGGGTGAGCTGGGATGCGATCGCCGGATTGTTCCGGGAAGCAACTGCCGGCCCGGCGAACTGGGAGTTCCTGATCTCGTTGGTGAGGATCACCGACATCGTCGCCGCACCTATCGAGCTCGCGATCTGCTGCATGATGTTCATCAACGTCGATCCGCGCGCCACCGTGGGGCCCCTGAGGGTCTGTAGCGACGCTGTGAACAGCGGCATCATGGTGGCGCCCATGCCGAGGCCCATGACGAACAGCACCGCCAGGATGAGCGCGTAGGACGTGTGCGGCCCGACCTGGGTCAGCACAGCCATGCCCGCGGCGATCAGCACCAAACCGGGCACCACGATCTTCTTGATCGCGATCTTGTCGGCGAGCACGCCCGCCAGCGGCATGGTGATCATCGCGCCGATTCCTTGCGGAGCGACCAGCAGGCCGGCGTGCAGCGTGGACTCACCGCGCACCTGCAGGAAGTAGCTCGGTATGAGCAGGCCGGCCCCAAAGAACGCGATCGCGAACAGGAACATCGAGATGGTCGAGATCGTCAACTGGCGGTTCTTGAACAACCGCAGGTCGATCAACGGGTGCTCGGGCTTGAAGGCGTGCCTCACGAACAGTGCCACGAGCACCAATCCGATCGCGCCCGGGATGAGCACCCGGGCGGCGGCGACAGTGCCCTCGCCGGGGATCGATGACACCCCGAACAGGAACAGCGCCAGGCCGGGGGAGAGCAGGAGCATGCCCAGGAAGTCGAACGACTCCGACGGCTGCGGATCGTCCTTGGGCAGGGCCAGGTACGCGTAGATGAGCGCGGCTGCGCCGATCGGGACGTTGATCAGGAAGATCCAGTGCCAGCTCGCGGTCTCGATCAGCCAGCCGCCCAGGATGGGGCCTGCGATCGGGCCGAGCAGCATCGGGACGCCGAGCACGGCCATCACGCGGCCGATGCGGTCGGGGCCGGCCGCCCGGGTCATGATCGTCATGCCGACCGGCATCAGCATGCCGCCGCCCAGGCCCTGGAGAACCCGGAAGGTGATCAGGGAGCCGATGTTCCACGCGGTGCTGCACAGGGCGGAGCCCAGCACGAAAAGCACGAGTGCCGTCATATACATGCGGCGCGCGCCGTAGCGGTCTGCCGCCCACCCACTGAGCGGGATCACGGTGGCCAACGCGAGCGTGTAGCCGGTCATCGTCCAGGCGACGTTCGCGTAGCTGGTGTCGAACACCGTCTGGAACGTCGGCAGCGCCACGCTCACCACGGTGATGTCGAGGATGGACATGATCGCGCCGAGAACCACGACGCCGGCGACCTTCAGGACGGCAGTGTCGATCTTGTTGTCACCGGGAACGGTCTGCGGAGCAGGAGTTGTGCTCATGTGATCACGTTATCGCCGGGGTCGGACATCATTTTGCGAGGCGGGCCTGACCCGGGCGGTCGGGGTTGTTCGGGTCAGGACGTCAGGGACTCGATGAACTCGATCGTGTACCGGAGGGTGAGCTCGGGATGCTCGAACTGCGGGACGTGCCCGCAGTCCTCGAGCACGATCGACCGAGCGTCGGGCAACGCCTGGTGCACCCATCGTCCGAACGCGGCAGGCACGAGCACATCGCGGTCGCCCCAGAGGAACAGGGCGGGTGGCGCCAGATCCGGCAGCCGATCCCAGAACCCGCTGCCGCCGAAGGGCTCGTCCAGGTAGACGTGCCGCAGCGCCGAGAAGGTCGCCAGCCGGTTCGCCCGCACGCCGAGCACCCGGGCGAACTCGTCGATCGCCGAGTCGTACCAGGCCGCCGGCAACCGGGACGGCTCGGCGAACAGGTTGCGCAACCCTCGCGTCGCCAGGCGGCGCGGCAGGTGTACCGGCAGCGCCGCCACCCGGTCGGGCACCAGACGCACGAGTGGAACGAACTGTCGCAACTTGCGGAACGCGACGGCCGGGCAGAGCAGGACGAGCCCGCTGACCGCCTCCGGCGCGTCGAGCGCGGCCTGCAGCGCCGTGCGGCCGCCCAGGCTGTTGCCGATCAGCACGGCCGGCCGGTCGCAGGTCTTGCGCAGGAAGGCGCCGAGCCACCGGCCGAGGTACGCGGGGGCGTGCGCCGAGGTTCTCGCCTCGGTTCCGCCATGGCCGGGAAGGTCCGGCGCGAGCACGCGGTACCTGCGCGCGAGCGGCGGGATCAGCGGCAGCATCGAGGCATTCGTCGCGGACAGCCCGTGCACCAGTACGACCGGCGGCGCGTCGTGCGGGCCGGACTCGAGGTAGAACGTCTCGAGTCCGTCGGCGTGCACCGCCCGTGTCATGGTGCGGCGCACGTCGTCCGGATCATCCGCGAACAGACCGTCCAACTGCAGCGCCAGCGCGAGGTTCCCGCGCACGGTGAGGTCGCCGGCGAGGAAGGCTTCGACGCCACTGCGTCGTCCCGACACGACGTCGGTGAGCACCGGCAACGCGGCACGGACGGTCGTCGTGGGTGCGAGCGGGCGGCCCACACGTGCCGAACTGCGTCCCCGGTCGATGTCGACCGTCCACGTCTCGGGGCCACCTGCGGTGAACAGGATCGTCGCGGTGGTGTCGGCGAGCAACGGCGAGTACAGCCCGATCAGACGCCTGTGCAGCAACGGCAGCAGATCGGTGTCGGGCACGCCTCCATCTTGCATCAGTAAGATTTTCGAATGCCCACGCTGGATCGCGACGGTGAGATCTTCGTCCTCGACCTCGGCGACACCGAGAACCGCTTCCATCCCGACTGGCTCACCGTGGTGCAAGAGCACCTGACGACGGTCGACACGACCGAGGGACCGCGCGCGCTCGTCACGACGGCGTCCGGCAAGTTCTTCTCGAACGGGTTGGATCTCGACTGGCTCGCCCAGCACGGTGAGCAGTTCCGTGACTACGTCATCGACGTGCACGCGATGCTCGCCCGGTTCCTGGCACTGCCGGTCGTGACGGTCGCCGCCGTCCAGGGCCATGCGTTCGCCGGGGGTGCGATGGTCACGCTGGCGCACGACTTCCGGGTGATGCGCGCCGACCGTGGCTTCTTCTGCCTGCCCGAGGTCGACATCAACATCCCGTTCACGCGGGGGATGGGCGGCTTGATCCAGGGAAAGCTGACGCCGAAGACCGCGCACGAGGCGATGACCACCGGTCGGCGATACGGCGGCACCGACGCGCTGGCCGTCGACATCGTCGATGCTGTCGCACATGAGGACGACGTGCTGACGTCGGCGATCGAGATGGCGCGGCCGCTCGCCGGTAAGGCGGGGACGACGCTCGGCATCATCAAGTCCCGGATGTACGCCGATGCACTCGCCGCGCTGCGCGACGTCGATCATCCGATCGAGTGAGCAGACTCCTCGACCTCGAGTAGCGAGACCTCGTGCAGGGCTTGCTCGTAGGCCCTGTGCCCACCGCGGATGCCGAACAACCGCTTCGACAACAACAGGTAGGCAACCGCGGCCACGTTGATGAGCAGTATGACGATCTTGAGCCAGCTGACCTTGTCGACGATCTCGTAGATCTCGAGCGGGATGAACGCGGTGGTGCCGACGACGGCGACGTACTCACCCCACCGTTGCATCGACCACAACCCGATGCCCTCGGCGAGTTGCAGGGCGCCGTAGAGGATCAGCGCGATCCCGATACCGGTCAGTGTCGACGACTTGGCGTGCAGCAGCTTCTCGATGGAGTCGATCGTGCTCGAGTCGGAAACCTTGAAGTGGACCTGCCGGAAGAACGGGTTGAGCGCATGCAGGTCCTTCTCGAACAGATCCTGCAGGCTGACCTGCGTGCTCCTGAGCTTGAGCACCGCGATGCCGAGCAGTACCAGTACGACCGCACGAATCCACCGCTCGATCGCGAGCGCGCGAAGGATGAATGCGCTGCGCAACGCCTTGCCGCGCAACAACACAGGGGCGTCCTCGGCCGGTCCGGAGCCGTGCGGATCGCCGAGCACGTACGCACCGCAGCGCAAGCAACGCCAGGCATCGCCGAGTGGGGTGTCGGCCGCGAGCTTGGCGCGGTACTCCGGCTCGTCCGGGGCATACGTCACGTGCCCCTTTCGCGAGCACGTGCGCAGGTTCCAGTCCATGGTCGGACGAGACTATCCGGATCAGTCGTCGATTCTTTGTCGATCCAGCGGTGGCTCGACCGTCGGATACTTGTCATGGCCCGCAAACCGGGCCCACGAGCGAGGGAGCACCCGAAATGTCGCAGTTCCTGATCTTGATCTACGACGACGAGAACGCGTGGATGAACGCCGAGCCCGGCGTCGGGCAGAAGCTGATGGAAGGCCACAACGCGTTCGCGCAGAAGTACGGAGACAAAGTTCTCGGCGGCAATGCGCTCGAGTCGGTGACGACCGCGACCACGCTGCGCCGCGACGGGACGGACAAGTTCGCAGTTACCGACGGCCCGTTCGTCGAGACCAAGGAAGCCCTCGGCGGCTATTACCTGGTCGAAGCGCCCGACCTCGATGCCGCGATCGACATCGCGCGCGACGTGCCGGTCCTGGCGGGCGGGCTCGAAGTGCGCCCGATCATGGTCTTCAACTGATCGCCGACTCGGTCGCTGCGGCGGTCGCGGACGCGCACCGGCGTGAGTGGGGCTTCGTCCTTGCCGCGACGGTGCGCGTCACGCGTGACCTCGACCTGGCCGAGGAATGTGTCCAGGACGCCTACGCCAAGGCGCTCAGTTCGTGGGCCGACAGCGGGATCCCGTCGCGTCCCGCCGCCTGGCTCACCACGGCGGCGCGCAACCGTGCGCTGGATCTCATGCGCCGCGACGCCCTGTTCCGCCGAGCCATGCCGGAGCTGGTGATGGACGACGTCGCACCGCCCGCCGAGCCGGACGACGGCGAGATCGTCGACGACCGGTTGCGGCTCATCTGTACGTGCTGCCACCCGGCGCTGGGCCGCGAGGCGCAGGTGGCGTTGACCCTGCGCCTGCTGTGCGGCCTGTCCACCGCCGAGGTCGCCCGGGCGTTCCTGGTCAGCGAGCCGACGATGGCGGCACGGATCACACGGGCCAAGAAGAAGATCGCCGCGGCCCGCATCCCGTACCGGGTGCCCTCGGCCGCGGAGCTGCCCGAGCGGATCGTCGCCGTGGCCGAGGTGGTGCACCTGCTGTTCACCACCGGCCACACCGCACCGGCCGGCGCCGATCTGGTGCGTCGGGACCTCGTCGAGCGGGCAACCGACCTGGCCAGGATGCTGCGGGCGCTGCTGCCCGGCTCCTCCGACGTGGCCGGGCTGCTCGCGCTCATCCTGGTGACCGATGCCCGCCGCGAGACGCGCGTCGACCCGTCCGGCCGGCTGGTGCTGCTGGAGGACCAGGACCGTACCCGGTGGGACCCCGCGGCCATCGCCGACGGGGTCGCGCTCGTACGCGAGGCGCTGCGCTCGCGCCCGCCGGGTCGGTACGCGTTGCAGGCGGCGATCGCGGCCGTCCACGCCGAGGCCGCGAGCTGGGACCAGACCGACTGGGCCGAGATCGTCGCGCTCTACGGGCTGCTCGTCGAGCTGTGGCCTTCGCCGGTCGTCGCGCTCAATCGCGCGGTCGCAGTCGGCTTCGCCCAGGGGCCGGACGCAGGCCTGGCGGCTCTGGACGAGCTGGGCAGCGAGCCGCAGCTGGCCGGCTACGCCTACCTCGCGGCCGCCCGGGCCGACTTCCTGCGCCGGCTGGATCGGATCGAGGAGGCCCGCACGGCCTACGTCGAGGCCTTGCATCTGACCACGAACGAGGTGGAGCGGGACTACCTGCAGCGTCGGCTGGACGCGACAACCCGTCGCTGAAACGCCGACGTTCAATTCGGCGGTCCTGCTCGCACGTGACGTAGGCCACGGATGGTCGCGGCACGTTTTGTCCGGAAAATTGTCCGATTTCATCCGGCTTGCGCGATGTTTTATCACAAGCAGATTTAGTTGACCAAATTTTTGGTTTACCGATCAATCGCTTACGGTAAACCCCCGCGTAATCAATTCGTGATTGACCAAGAGTGCACACGTGTGCGCTTTGAAAGGACGCTGATGTACAACGCCAGACATCGTCGCAAGCGTGAACTGAGCATTCCGGTCGGTAAGACAGCTGCGGTGGGCGTCGCCGCCGCAGGACTGGCCACCGCAGCCATCGGAGCAGCCCCCCAAGCTCAGGCCGCTACCGGCGTCTGGGACCGTGTTGCCTCTTGTGAGAGCGGCAACAACTGGCATATCAACACTGGGAACGGCTTCTACGGGGGCGTCCAGTTCTCCGAGTCGACCTGGCGCGGGTACCACGGCACCAAGTACGCCTCGCGTGCCGACCTCGCCAGCCGGCGGGAGCAGATCGCAGTCGCGCGGCGCGTGCTCGCCTCGCAGGGCCCCGGCGCGTGGCCCGTCTGTGGTCCGCGAGCCGGACTGACCCGCGCCTCGGGCCATGCGACCTCGGCCGCACTGCCCGCCGTGGTGGGCAGGCACTCGGGCCTTTCGGCGCACCGGCACCACGCGCGCAAGCACCGGCACCACAACCGGCACCACCGCCACCACAGCGTGCGTCACAAGCACGCGCACGGCACGCACTACCGCGTGCGTCCCGGTGACACCCTCGCGTCCATCGCGCACCGGTTCCACGTGCCCGGCGGCTGGCGCGCGGTGTGGCACCGCAACCCCCACAAGATCCACAACCCGAACGTGATCCGGGTCGGCCAGATCCTCGCGATCCCGCGCTGACCTTCGGGGCCCTCGCCCGAAGGACACCGCGCCGAGTGGCGCGTTCTGCGGGTGAGTGGCGCGATATACCGCGCCACTCACACCCGGAACGCGCCACTCACTGTGTTAAGGGACCGCGGCGCCTGGTCAGCGGAAGGCGTCGATGCCGGTCAGCCGGCTGCCGAGCACGAGGGTGTGCACCTCGTGGGTGCCCTCGTAGGTGTAGACGGTCTCCAGGTTCACCGCGTGCCGCAGCACCGGGTACTCGGTGGTGATGCCACTGCCGCCGAGCACCGAGCGGGCCTCGCGGCAGATCTCGAGCGCACCGCGGACGTTGGCGAACTTGCCGAAGCTGACCTGGTGCGGCGCGATACGACCGGCGTCCTTGAGCTCGCCGAGACGCCGTGCGGTCAACTGCATCTGCTGCAACTGCACGGCGAGATCGGCAAACTTCTTCTGGGTCAGCTGGAAGGACGCGATCGGCTTGCCGAACTGGCTGCGCGAGCGCGAGTAGTCGAGCGTCGAGGCAAGCGCGTCGCGGGCCGCCCCGGTGACTCCCCAGATGATGCCGAAGCGCGCCTCGGTCAGGCAGCCGAGCGGGCCCTTGAGCCCGCGTACCTCGGGCAGCATCGCCGAGGCGGGCACCCGGACCTCGTCCAGGATCAGCTCGCTGGTGATGGACGCGCGTAGCGAGATCTTGTGATGCACGTCCTGGGCCGAGAACCCGGGCGTGCCCTTCTCCACCAGGAAGCCGCGCACGCCCTCGTCCTCGGTGCGCGCCCAGACCACCGCCACGTCGGCAATCGACCCGTTCGTGATCCACATCTTGGTGCCGGACACGATCCAGTCGTCGCCGTCGCGGTGCGCCCGGGTACGCATCGAGCCGGGGTCGGAGCCGGAATCGGGCTCGGTCAGGCCGAAGCAGCCGATCGCCTCGCCGGTGGCCATGCGCGGGAGCCACTGCTGCTTCTGCTCCTCGCTCCCGTAGGCGTAGATCGAGTACATCGCCAGCGAACCCTGGACGCTGACCAGCGACCGCAGCCCCGAGTCGACCGCCTCCACCTCGGCGCACACCAGCCCGTACTGCGAGGCTTTCGCACCCTGGCAGCCGTAGCCGTCCAAGTGCATGCCGAGAACTCCGAGCTCACCGAACTCGCGGGCGAGCTCACGTGCCGGCAGCGTGCCGTCCTCGAACCACTTCTGGATGTTCGGCCGCAACCGGTCGTCGGCGAACTTGCGGACCGTGTCGCGCAGCAGGCGGTCCTCGTCGTCGAGGTCGTCGTCGAGGTCGAGCAGGTCCAGGCGGTCCAGAGCATCACTCATGTTGTGGACGTTACTGCCACTTCAGCCCGGTGAAGTACGAGAGGAAGCGCAGGACGTCGGCACGCTCGGCGATCAGCGCGTCGTGCGAGCGACCCTCCTTGTGCCCGCTCGCGGCGTCCACACGCAGCAACGCGACGGCATCGTCCGGCACGACCGCCTGCAACTGCGCCGCGAACTTCATGCTGTGCGCGGGGACCACCCGGTCGTCGTGGTCGCTGGTCATGACCATGACCGGCGGGTAGCCGGCGTCCGGGCGCAGGTTGTGCAGCGGTGAGTAGGCGTGCAGTGTGCGGAACCGCGCCTCGTCCTCACGGGGGTCCCCGAAGTCGGAGGTCCATGCCCACCCGATCGTCCAGAGCGGGAAGCGCAGCATGTCCAGCACACCGACCTCCGGGACGACGGCCGCGAACAGGTCGGGACGCTGGGTGAGCACCGCCCCGGCCAGCAATCCGCCGTTCGAGCGGCCGGTGAGTGCGAGGTGCGCGGAATCGGTCCAGCCGGCGTCGATCAGGTGTTCGGCGCACGCGATGGCGTCGTCGAAGACGTGTTGCTTGTTCGCCAGCCGGCCGTCGTCATGCCATGTCGCGCCGTACTCGCCGCCGCCGCGCAGGCACGCCACGGCCACCACACCGCCGGCCGAGGCGAAGGCGAACCGGGTCGGCTCGAAATCCGGGGTCATCGGCGCCCGGAACCCGCCGTAGCCGTACAGCCAGGCGGGGTGCGGGCCGCCGGTCGCAGTGACGGACGGGCGGTGGATCAGGAACAGCGGCACGCGGGCGCCTCCGGTGCTGGTCACGAAGACCTGTTCGGTGACCAGATCGGTCTCGAGGGGCGTCTCGAACGCGGCGGCGAGTTCGCCCGTCCCGACGTCACAGGCGAGGACGGACGCGGGCGCGGTGAACGTCGACCACGCCAGGTGCAGCAGCGCGTCGTCGGCATGCGCCTCGAGATCGGTGATGCTGCCCAGACCGGGCAGCGCAACGACGGCGAGCTCGGCACCGTCCAGATCGTGCACCGTCAGTCGGCTCGCCGCGTCGTGCAGCCGTTGCACGACCAACCGGCCGCCGGCCAACCGCACGGTCTCGAGCTGGTCGGTTCCCTCGGCGACGAGTTCACGTACCGAGCCGTCGTCGGTGTGCAGTGCGACGACGCGGCTCATCGGCGCATCGAGGTCGGTGAGCATGACGAGTTCGTCGCCCATCGATCCGAAGATCTGCCAGGCCGCCTCGGCCTCGGTGACGAGCAGCCGCAGGTCGCCACCCGCCGCGAGGTCGCCGACCCAGACCCGGGTCTTGGGGTCGGTGCCGCGGGTGCCCAGCACGACCAGCCAGCGGCCGTCCTCGGTGATCTCCGACCAGAAGGTGACGTCGGGTTCGTCGGGCAGTTCGAGCACCAGGTCGTCGGCGTCGCTTCCGAGCCGGTGCAGCGCCAGTTGCATGCCCTCGTTGGAAGCCACGAGGTCGTCGCCGGTCGGCGCGGCGAAGCGGCCGTACACGAAGCCTGAGCTGTCCGGCAGCCACGCCGGCTCGGTGAACTTCGACCAGCGCACGATGTCTTCGCGGTCGGCACCGGTCGCCACCTCGCGCACCCGCCAGGTGCGCCAGTCGCTGCCCGCCTCGCTGTACGAGTACGCGACGAGGGCTCCGTCCGGGCTCGGCGTGGCCGACGCCAGCGACGTGCTCTCGTCGCCGGTCGCGTTGGGGTCGATCAGCACGCGGGCGTCGCCGAACGGTGCGGCGGCGACGAGCAGGACGTCTTGTTGCTGGTGCCCGTCGTTGCTGGTGCGGAACCAGTGCACGCCGCGGCGGCGCGGGAGCCCGCTGTGCGGCAGGCGCACGGCCCGGTCGAGGCCGGCCCGGATCGGTGCGGGATCCGGCAGCGTGTCGAGATGTGCGCGCGTCGCCTCGGCCTGGGCGGTGAGCCACGCGGCCACCTCGGGATCGTCACCGTCCTCGAGCCAGCGGTACGGGTCGGCGACCTCGGTGCCGAAGTAGCTGTCGATCTGCGAGACGGTGCGGGTGGTGGGACGCGTCATGGTGCTACCACTACCAGTTCGGGATCAGCGGCTGCCGAAGTGGCCGCCCATTGCGGCGATGATGCCGCGGCGCACCCGCGCGGTCAGGTAGTTGCGCACCGGATGCCAGCCGAACTCGACCGTCTCGACCGCGTTGCCGACCTTGCGGGCATGGAACCAAGTCGACAGCGAGCCGTAGCAGGTCGACCAGCAGTCGAAGTTCTTGATCGGCAGGCCGAGGTTGTGCGAGAGCGCGTTGCGGAAGTAGCGATAGACCTTGCCCGTGCTGGCGTCGACGTCCACCCCGTGCAGCGGCTGGTGCAGCGAGGCCACGAAGCGCGGATGCACGTCGAGCAGGAACTTGCGCACGGCCCGTGTCTCGGGTTCTGACAACGCGTGCGGACCGGAGTAGTACTGACCGGTCAGCGGACGCCAGTGGTACGGCCAGTTGCGATTGAGGTCGACGTGGTGCGCATTCTGGCGGGTGTGCGCGGCGTCACCGTCCGGGTTCATGGTCGGGATCACCCAAAGGTTCACCCCGTGCAACCGGGACGCGTACTTGAGCACCGAGCGGGCCACCACGACCCCGGCATGCTCGTCGCCGTGCATCTGGCCGAGCAGCACCATGACCGGACGGGCGTGGGGGTCGCCCACGTGATAGGCGACGATCTTGCGATGCTGAACGCTGTAGCCGACCAGCCTGGTGCCGAGGATGCCGGTGGCGTGTGCTTCGGCACGCGTGGGCACGAGCAGCCCGGCAAATAGCAGGACGAGCGCGGTCAGCCTCGCGATCATGGCTGTGAGTATCTCCGATCGGGTCGATTGGTCGGGGTGCTCGCGGGATCGCCACGCTTTCCAGGCGACTTCGTGGGGTGACTACCCTGCGTGCATGGCTGCGCAACCTCCGCTCGGGTTTGACCCGATCGAACGCGCCGGTGTCCTGTGGGAGCAACACTGGCCCGGCGAGCCGGCTGAGGTGTACCACGCGATGCGCGCCGTGACGTCGGTGATGCGGGCGCATCAGATCTTGATCGCCCAGCTCGACGCGATGCTTCGGCCGTACGGGATCACGTTCAGCCGGTACGAGGCGCTGGTGTTGCTGATGTACTCGCGCGACGGGTCACTGCCGCTGTCCATGATCGGTGAGCGGCTGCAGGTGCATGCCACCTCGGTGACGAACGTGATCGACCGGCTCGAGTCGGCCGGGCTGGTGCGCCGCGAACCGAACCCGCGCGACGGCCGCGGCACGCTGGCCGTGCTCACCGACGAGGGCCGGGCGGTCGCGACCAAGGCGACGGCCGATCTCAACGCGGCGCGGTTCGGGTTGGGCGCGTTGAACGGTGACGAGCTGGCGCAGGTGTTCACCCTGTTCCGCACGCTGCGCGAGGACGCCGGCGACTACGCCTGAATCGGGAACCCTAGACCTTCGTCGCGCCCAGCGCGCGCCAGTGGTCGTTGAGCTGCCCCTGGACCTTGACGAACCACACGAACGGTCCGACGAGCGGCAGCAGGATCCATAATCCGGTGATGCCGCTGACCCGGCTCGGCTGGCCGTAGCGCTCGAGCATCTGCCGGACCTCGCTCGCCAGCAGGAAGAAGGTCACCGGGCTCACGACGAAGTAGATGATGAACCCGACCGGGCCGCCGACGCCGACCCCGCTGTTGCGCTTGATCTCGTCGTCCGTCTTCCAGACCCAGACGTAGGTGTAGATGCCGAGCGTGACGATCGCGAGCAGGATGCACACGCCGATGCTGCGGATCTGGCCGGGCGGGCCGAACCCACCGGCTTGCCCGGGCTGCGGCGGCTCGGGCGGCGGGGGTGACTCCGGGTAGGACATGGGCCCCTCCTCGACGACGGTCACACAACAGTTGGACTTCGAAGCAGTCTCGCAGCGGCGTCAACCCTCAGGCGTGCGAACTGATCGCTTTCGACGAGGTCAGGAACGCCGACACGATGATGTTGTAGTCGTAGTCGACGTGGTTGAGCTCGCCGCAGGTGATGATCACGACCCGGTTGCGGGTGTGCTGGTTCATCAGTGGCTGCACGTAGCCGGCGTCCGATTTCGCTACCGCGTACGCGCCGCGCACCGTGTACTTCAGTAGCCCGGACGCGGTACGCAGCGTGATGACGTCGCCGTTGAGCCGGGTCACCTGATAGGTGCCGATTCCGCTGATGAGACGCCGGTCGCCCCGGTTGATCTCGGGCAGCACCTGATGCATCGCGGTCTCGGAGATCTTGTTCAGCACCTCGAGCGGGTCCTGGCCCCACGCGTGGCCGAGCACGTACGTGGTGCCCTCGCCGCGGCTACCGGGCGCGAAGCCGAAGGCGTGCTGCACCCAGCACACGGTGTGGTGCTGTTCGCCGGGCGGGTCGAGCGGGCGGACGTACTCCATGCCGCACACGTCGGCCCGGATGCGGTAGTGCGGCGCGGTGTAGGTGAACGCTGTCGGCGCCGCCGCAGCGACGACGTCATGCGGCACCGGCGGCTTGGTGGGTTTTGCCCGTTTCGTCGGTGTCGCGGTGCCCGGCGACGGCACCGAGGCGATTGATGAACTCGCCTTGGAGACCGGCCCGGCGAGGATCTTCCCGCCCGTCCGCCCGGTCGCACCGCCGTTGCGGACCACCGCGATCGTCACCGCCACGCCGGCCACGACGAGCACGGCTGCTGCGACCAGGACGAGCGTCCGTCGGCGCCGCGCGTGGGCAGGAGAGGTGTCGGCCATGGCCGATTCAGGATAGATCGCGAACGCACAGCAGGGCGGTGGATGCAATTAGTAGGACGTCCTAGTAAATTGGTGGACAGTTGACTCGGGAAGGCTGGTTGCATGGACGACATCGAGGCGGGACGAAACCGCTGGCAGGACCGATACGACGCCGCCCGCAAGCAGGAGCGCGACTACACGACGCTGTCAGGGCTGGACGTCGACCCGGTGTACGGGCCGACCGGGCCGGACGACCGCATCGCACGCATCGGCTGGCCGGGGGAGTACCCGTTCACCCGCGGCATCCACCCGACCGGGTACCGCGGTAAGCCGTGGACGATCCGCCAGTTCGCCGGCTTCGGCAACGCGCGACAGACCAACGAGCGCTACAAGATGATCCTGGCCGAGGGCGGCGGCGGCCTGTCGGTCGCCTTTGACATGCCGACGCTGATGGGCCGCGACTCCGACGACCCACGCGCGGCGGGCGAGGTCGGGCACTGCGGGGTGGCGATCGACTCGGCCGCCGACATGGACATCCTCTTCGACGGCATCGACCTCGCCGGCACCACCACGTCCATGACGATCAGCGGCCCGGCCGTCCCCTTGTTCTGCATGTACGTGGTGGCGGCCGAGCGGCAGGGCGCCGACACGTCCAAGCTGAACGGCACCCTGCAGACCGACATCTTCAAGGAGTACATCGCGCAGAAGGAATGGATCTATCCGCCCGAACCGCACTTGAAGCTCATCGGCGACCTGATGGAATACGTGGCGACCGAGGTGCCTGCGTACAAGCCGCTCTCGGTGTCGGGTTACCACATCCGCGAGGCGGGTTCGACCGCCGCGCAGGAACTCGCTTTCACCCTCGCCGACGGCTTCGGCTATGTCGAACTGGGCACGTCCCGCGGACTCGACGTGGACACGTTCGCGCCCGGCCTCTCGTTCTTCTTCGATGCGCACATCGACTTCTTCGAAGAGATCGCCAAGCTGCGCGCCGCGCGCCGGATCTGGGCCCGCTGGATGCGTGATGTGTACGGCGCGAAGACCGAGAAGGCGCAGTGGCTGCGGTTCCACACACAGACGGCGGGAGTCTCGCTGACCGCGCAGCAGCCCGACAACAACATCGTCCGCACGGCGATCGAGGCGCTCGCCGCGGTTATGGCCGGCACGAACTCGCTGCACACCAACGCACTCGACGAGGTGCTCGCGCTGCCGTCGGCGAAGGCAGCGCAGATCGCGCTGCGCACGCAGCAGGTCATCGCGGAAGAGACGGGCGTGCTCAATGTCGCCGACCCGCTCGGCGGCTCGTGGTACGTGGAGGCACTCACGGACAAGCTCGAGGCCGAGGCGGAGAAGATCTTCGAACGGATCAAGGACCTCGGCGGCGACGGCACGATGACCTCAGGGCTGCTGCGCGGGATCGAGGACGGCTGGTTCATCGGTGAGATCGCCGACGCCTCGTTCACCTACCAGGTCGCGTTCGAGAAGGGCGACAAGAAGGTAGTCGGAGTCAACACGCTCGCGGGCGATGTCGGCGAGCCGCTGGAGATCTTGCGGGTCTCGCACGAGGTCGAGATCGAGCAGCGCGAGCTCGTCGCCAAGCGGCGGGCCGGACGTGACCAGAAGGCGGTCGACGAGGCGATCGCGCGGATGGTGCACGCGGCCGAGAACGACGAGAACACCATCCTGCCGATGCTCGACGCGGCGCGATCCGAAGCGACGTTGGGCGAGATCTGCAACGCCTTCAAGCCGCTCTGGGGCGAGTACCGGGAGCCCGCCCGGTTCTGATCCGACCATTGCGCGCCGGGGAGCTTTACCACCGAGGGGGCGAGTGCTGCCATGGACCCGTTTCCCGCGATCAGGTGGAGGAGGTACCCCATGCGTTACATCGCCGACTGCCGCAAGTACCCGAGCGAGATGAACTGCTCGCTGGCCATCACGGGCGAGCGCGACGAGGTGATCCGGGCCGCGACCGAGCACGCGATTTCGGTACACGGGCACGAGGACACCCGGCAGTTGCGTGAGGAGATCGCCGGCTTCGTCGAGGTCGAGCCGGCCCGCGCCCCCGCCTGATCGACAGTGGTCAGTTTGCGCGCATAGTGGTCAGTTGCAACTGACCACTGTCGCTCCAACTAACCACTGTCGGCGCTGGAGCCGTGGCGGCCCGCGCCGTCGGCGAAGCGCTGCGCGCCCTCGAGCGCGCCGGTGAGCACCGCCTGCCCGTGCGCGAACTCCTGCTGCAGCGCCGCGCGCTCGTCCAGCCCGGACACGTCGTAGACCGAGCGGCGGTCCGAACGCAGACAGCCCTGGGGGAGCGCAGCCAGTTCGGCCGCGAGTGCCTCGGCGGACGCGCGGGCGGTCCCCGGCGCGACGACGCGCGTTGCGAGGCCGATCGCGAGGGCTTCGTCCGCATCGACCGCCCGCCCGGTGAGGATCATGTCCAGCGCGCGTCCCAGTCCAACCACGCGCGGGAGGCGGACGGTCCCGCCGTCGATCAGTGGTACCCCCCACCGCCGGCAGAACACCCCGAACACCGCATCGGATTCGGCCACGCGCAGGTCGCACCACAGCGCGAGTTCCAGGCCGCCGGCCACCGCGTAGCCGCTGACCGCGGCGATCACCGGCTTGGACAACGCGATGCGCGAGGGTCCCATCGGGCCGTCCGCGTCCGGGTCCGGATCGAGCGCGTTCGACATCTCGTGCAGATCCGCGCCGGCGCAGAACGTGCCGCCGGCGCCCCAGAGCACGGCCACCCGCGCCGTCGCGTCCTGGTCGAAGCGGCGGAATGCGTCGGCGAGTTCGCGCGCGGTCGGTCCGTCGACCGCGTTGCGTCGGTCTGGACGATCGAGAACGACCGTCCAGACCGCGTCCTGGGCTTCGATACGCACGCTGCTCACGCCTGCCGACCTCACCGGGTCTGCGTCGACCTGTCAACGTCTGGAAAAATGGAGCCATGCGGCCAGGAGGACGTCCCGGACAACCGAACAGCGGCCAACAGCGGCCGAACCAACCGAGCCCTGCGCTGGGCGCGGCGATGGCGGGAGCCGTCGACCTCGCCGCGGTCAAGGCACGGTCCGAAGCAGCGGCGCGTGCTGCGGAAGCGCCCGGCCCGACCGCCGGGTCCTACGTCGTGCAGGTGACCGAGGCCAACTTCCAGAGCGAGATCCTCGACCGCTCGTTCCAGGTGCCCGTCCTGCTCGTTGTCACCTCGTCGCGGGCCGCGTCGGCGGCACCGATGGTCGAACAGCTCGAGGCGATCGCGACCGAGGGCAAGGGTGCGCTCGTCCTCGGCAAGGTCGACGCAGACACCGACATGCGGGTCGTGCAGGCGTTGCAGGTGCAGGCCGTTCCCACCGTGTTCGCGGTGATCGGCGGGCGGCTGGTTCCCGGGTTCGAGGGCGTGCTGCCCGATGACCAGCTGCGCGAGTTCATCGGTGCCGTGCTCCAGGCCGCGGCCCAGGCCGGGCTGAACGGCCCGGGTATGCCCGCCGAGGATGCTGACGCGGCCGAGGCGGCGGCGCCCGAGACGCCCGAGACGCCCGAGGACCCGCGTTTCGATGATGCCGAGGCCGCACTGGCCGACGGCGAGTACGAGCTGGCCCGGCAACGGTTCCAAGCCATCCTCGACGCCGAGCCCGCCAACGCGGCGGCCGCGCTCGCCCTGCGCCAGGTCGACCTGCTCGCCCGAGTCGACGCTGCGGGCGATGCCGCGGCCGACCCGGCCCCCGACGACGTCGCCGGCCAACTCGCTGCGGCTGATCTGGCTTTCGTGTCCGGCGACGGCGAAGCGGCGCTGCGACGGCTGCTCGATCTGCTCGTCCGTACGTCCGGCGATGAACGCGAAAACGTGCGGGAACGGCTCATCGAGTACTTCGATCTGCTCGGCCCGGACGACCCACTGGTCGCCCCCGCGCGCCGGGAAATGGCTCGAGCGCTCTTCTGAGCGGCGGCAGGTGCTCGTACTCGCCGTGGTGTTCCTCCTGCTTGAATGCGGTCGTGACCGACTCCACCACAGCCCATGGCACCCACGATTTCGTCGACGATCCGCGCAACGCTGACGTCCTGATCTACGTCAACGGTGACCTGTTGCCCCGAGCGCAGGCCACCGTGTCGGTGTTCGACGCCGGCTTCGTTCTCGGCGACGGGGTGTGGGAAGGACTCCGGGTCAGCGACGGCCATCCCGCCTTCATCGAGCAGCATCTCGACCGGCTCTACGAGGGCGCGGCGGCAATCATGCTCGATATCGGCAAGACCCGCGACGAGCTGACCGCCGAGATCTACCGCACCCTCGAAGCGAACGACATGGACGGCGACGGTGTGCACATCCGGCTGATGGTCACCCGCGGTCCGAAACTGACGCCGTACCAGGACCCGCGGATGTCGGCCGGGCCGGCGACCATCGTGATGATCTGCGAATACAAAGACCCACTGCCCGCCACGGTCGAGCGCGGTCTGTCGCTGTTCACCGTGCACGTGCGTCGCTCGTCGCCGGACATCCTCGATCCCAAGCTCAACGCGCACAGCAAGCTCAACGACATCACCGCGTGCATCCAGGCCTACACCGCCGGCGCCGACGAGGCGCTGATGCTCGACCCGCACGGTTTCGTGGCGACGTGCAACTCCACGCACTTCTTCGTCGTGCGCGGCGGTGAGGTCTGGACGTCGTCGGGCATGTACTGCCTGGGCGGCATCACGCGCGCGAACGTCCTGCGCATCTGCGCGGCCGAGGGCATCCCGGCCCACGAGCGCAGCTTCAGCCTCACCGACGTGTACAGCGCGGACGAGGCGTTCGTCACCGGCACGTTCGCCGGCGTTGTCCCGGTGCACACCGTCGACGGGCGCCGGATCGGCGCCGGCAAGCGCGGGCCGATGGTCGAGCGGCTGCAGGACAGCTACCGCCAACTCGTCCGGGCCGACGTCGCCGACCGCCGGGCACCGTGACCGAGGGGGTCCGGCTCGCGATGTGGTCCGGGCCGCGCAACATCTCCACCGCGCTCATGCGCTCGTGGGAGAACCGGCTGGATACCCGGGTCGTCGACGAACCGCTCTACGCCTATTACCTCAACGAGACCGGGCTGAACCACCCGGTCCGCGAGGAGATCG
>DASXJR010000037.1:0-20465 GCA_036497285.1 Jatrophihabitans sp. | reverse complement strand
GCCTGCCGGGCGGAGTGCGAGCAGGCGACGATGTCGTTGCCGGACAGCACCGCGATCGGCGTGTCGGCGGCGAGGCCGGCGTCGAGCCGGGCGGTGGTGACCGGCCAGTCCGGGCACCACACCGCGATCATGCGGGGTGGTGCCGAATCCATCCGTCAAGTATCGAAGATTTGTTCGATATATGCAACGGCGGGAGACAATCGCGGCATGCCCTGGCCCGACCGTCCGCTCGTGCCCGACGCCACGCTGATCGCCGTGCTCGGACCGGCCGATGCGACCGACGAGTTGTACGACCTCGCCCGCGCCGTGGGTCGCGGCCTCGCCCGCCGCGGGTTCGTCGTCGTGACCGGCGGGCTGGGCGGCGTGATGGAAGCCGCAGCGCGCGGGGCGGCCGAAGCCGGCGGACGTGCGGTCGGTGTGCTGCCCGGCGACGACCCGTCCGAGGCCAATCGCTACGTCAGCGACGTGGTGGCGACCGGGTTGGGCGAGTACCGCAACGCCCTGGTCGTCCGCGATGCAGCCGCGATCGTCGCCGTCGGTGGTAGCTGGGGCACGCTGAGCGAGATCGCCCTCGCGGTCCGGGCCAGGAAGCCCGTGGCGGCGCTGCGCGGGTGGAACGTGCACGACCAGACCGGACGTGCGGTCGCGGGCGTGTGCGACTTCGACACCCCGGCGCAAGCCGTCGCCTGGATCGCGCAGCGCCTCGACCGGCGCGCCTAGACCCAGTACGTGTCGTGGCGCCGGTAGAACTCCGCCATCTCTTCCGGCGTCGGCTTCTCGCTCATCAGCGCTCGTTCGACCAGACCCTCGAAGTAGCGTTCGCGTGCGGCGCCCGGCGCGAACAGGATCAGCATCGTCGCAGGATCGCCGGACTCGTTGCGGAACGCGTGAACGCCGCCCTCGGGCACGTACAGGAAGTCACCCGGCCGTCCGGTGACCCACTGCGACCCGTCGTAGAGCCGGATCGTGCCGTCGAGCACGAAGAACGACTCGGACAGCGATTTGTGGAAATGCGGATCCGGCCCGCTGCGTGGCCCGCTCATGTGCCAGCGGTACAGCCCGTAGTCGCCCCCGGTCGCCGCGCCGGTGACCAGGTAGTCCGTCCAGCCGGTCGCCGACTCGAGATCGTGCGGCGCGTCGTTCGGGCGCAGCCGGGCGCTCACCTCGCCGGTGTCGCCGTGGTACCGGTCGGGCGGGTACGGATGCGGTGGGGGAGCGAAGGACATGGCAGCACTCTTTCAGGCATCGCCGACGTCGAGCACGGCGAGATACACCTGCCGCGACGCCGCACCGAGGCGCGCGCACAGTTCGTCGATGTCGCGCCCCTCGACCACCGGCACGAATACGACGCCGCGCCGATTGACATTGAATCCGTCGGCGGCGACCACGCGTTGAGCCGCGTCGAGCCAGCCCGGCCGCTTCCCGGCGCGCTCGACGGCAGCACCGTCGTCGCTGAGGTCGTAGCGGCGACCGCGCCGGCGCACGTGGATCAGCACCGGGTCGCCGCTGCGATAGCTCAGCCCCGAGTCGACCGCGGTCTCGTCGCTGTCGGCGACGTCCACTCGTCCAGCATGGCGCACCCCGACAAGAGGTATCTGTGCGTTCTACGCTGGTTCCTCCGGTGCAGGAGGTGCCCATGGCGATCACCCCACGGAATTTCGCGCTTCGCTCACAATCCCGCGGGGACCCCGAATGATCACGGTCCGCGTCCCCGGATTCCTGCCCAGTACGTGCGGCTTCCATTTCGGAAACAGCTGGCCACACGAGCCGACGCTCACGATCCCGTTCCCGACCGGCCCGATCGCAATCGGCGACGCTGCCGGCGGGCTGTGCGGCGGCATGGCCTTCGCGGTGCGTGACTTCTTCCAGGCCGGCGAGCCGATCCCGGCCACGACGACCAATCCGCCGGCGGACACGCCGCTGTACGACTACCTCGTCCGCCGGCTGTTCGACAGCTTCGACATCCCCGCCGGGGTGGCGAAGTTCTACACACTGCAGCTGCCGTTCACCGATCAGGCGGCAGAGACGGTGCGACAGTGGCCGCGCATCCGCACCGAACTCGACGCCGGTCGGCTGGTCTGCCTGGGCCTGATCCGGGTGCGCTCGTTCTCACCCGCGGCGCTCGGCCACAACCACCAGGTGCTCACCTACGGCTACGACGAGCAGGACGGACGGATCACGCTCGCGATCTGCGACCCCAACCACCACGACACCGACGACGTCACGCTGTCGTTCTCGACCACCGGAGCGCCGGAGGTCGAGTACGCCGTGTGCGGCGCGGTCGTCGATTCCGCTTCGCACGAGCACACGTACGGCGCGTTCGTGCAGCGCTACCTCCACTGCACGCCCAGCGCCGCCCTCGACGCGCCGCCGATCCCGGACCCGCCGACAGATGACCCGACGACCCCCTAACTTAGGGGCATGAGCTCCTTCGTTCTGATCCCCGGCGCAGGCGGTGTGGCGTGGTACTTCAGTCGGCTCGTCCCCCTTCTCGAACAGGCTGGTCACCGCGCGATCGCCGTCGACCTGCCGGGCGCGGACGAGACGGCCGGGCTGCCCGAGTATGCGGACCTCGTCGAACAGGCGGCCGGCGTCGCGGATGACGTGGTTCTGGTCGCCCAGTCGCTCGGCGGCTTCACGGCGGCCGTGGTGGCCGCGCGTAGGCCGGTGCGCGGGATCGTCTTCGTGAACGCGATGATCCCGAATCCCGGCGAGACGCCCGGGCAATGGGGCGACGCCGTCGATTCGGGTACGGCACGGATCGAGGCCGCCGAGCAGTTCGGCTATTCGACCGACTTCGACATCGAGACCTACTTCTTGCACGATGTCGATCCGGCGGTCGCGGCCGAGGGCGAGCCCTACCAACGCCCGGAGGCCGACATCGTGTTCGAGAGCGCGTGCAACTTCGATCGGTGGCCGGACGTCCCGATCCGGGCGCTCGCGGGTGCGGAGGACCGTTTGTTCCCGGCCGAGTTCCAGCGCCGGGTGACGCGGGAGCGGCTCGGGATCGACGCGGACGTGCTGCCCGGCGGCCACTTGATGGCCCTGTCGAATGCCCCGGCCGTGGCCGATTACCTGGTGGCAACGGGCTTCTAGGCTTGGACGAGTGTCCGCTCCGCCGTCTGCCGCAGATCTGCGCGCGCTCCTCGACGGGGTGACTCTGCGCGACGAAGCGCGCCTGGGCAAGCGACTGCGCAGCGCCCGCAGCGGGAAGGACCGCGCTGCCATCGCCCGGCAGATCGAACGCAGCCAACTCCTCGTCGCCGCGCGCGCGGCCGCCGTCCCGCAGATCGACTACCCCGACCTGCCGGTATCGGCCATGCGCGGCGAACTCGCCGAGGCGATCAACGCCAACCAGGTGGTTGTGGTCGCCGGCGAAACCGGCTCTGGCAAGACCACCCAGCTGCCCAAGATCTGCCTCGACATCGGTCGCGGGGTGCGCGGCACGATCGGGCACACCCAACCCCGGCGCCTTGCCGCCCGTACCGTCGCGCAACGCATCGCCGACGAACTGCGCACCGACCTCGGCGACGTCGTCGGTTACACGGTGCGCTTCACCGACCAGGTCAGCGACCGCACATTGGTCAAGGTGATGACCGATGGCATCCTGCTCGCCGAGATCCAGCGTGACCGCATGCTGCGCCGGTACGACACGCTCATCCTCGACGAGGCGCACGAGCGCAGCCTCAACATCGACTTCCTGATCGGCTATCTGACCCGGCTGCTGCCGCAGCGTCCGGACCTGAAGCTCATCGTGACGTCTGCGACCATCGACCCGCAGCGGTTCAGCAAACACTTCAGCGATGCACCGATCGTCGAGGTGTCCGGACGGACGTATCCGGTCGTGATCAGGTACCGCCCGCTGGAACCGGACGGCACCACCGACGACGAGGACGACCCCGACGACCCCGATCACGACGTCGTCCACCGCATCGCACCGCGCGATCAGACCGAGGCGGTCATCGACGCGGTGCGCGAACTCGACCGCGAGCAGCCCGGTGACATCCTGGTGTTCCTGTCCGGCGAGCGCGAGATCCGCGACACGGCCGATGCGCTGCGCGCCGCCGAACTGAACAACACCGAGGTGCTGCCGCTGTTCGCACGGCTACCCACCGCCGAGCAGCAGAAGGTGTTCGAACCGCACACGGGCCGGCGCATCGTGCTTGCCACCAACGTGGCCGAGACATCGTTGACCGTGCCGGGCATCCGGTACGTCATCGACCCCGGCACGGCGCGCATCTCCCGCTACAGCAGGCGAACCAAGGTGCAGCGGCTGCCGATCGAGCCGATCTCACAGGCCTCGGCGGGCCAGCGCGCCGGACGGTGCGGCCGGCTTTCCGACGGCATCTGCATCCGGCTGTACTCCGAACGTGACTTCGACGCCCGGCCGCGTTTCACCGAACCGGAGATCCTGCGCACGAACCTGTCCTCCGTACTGCTGCAGATGGCGGCGCTGCGGATCGGCGACGTGGAGGATTTCCCGTTCCTCGATCCGCCCGACCGCCGGGCGGTGCGCGACGGCGTCGCGCTGCTGCAAGAACTCGGCGCCTTCGACGCCGACGCGAAGATCACCGACCTCGGCCGGCGGCTCGCGCAGCTGCCGGTCGATCCGCGCATCGGACGGATGATCCTGCAAGCGGAGCCCGAGGGCTGCGTGCGCGAGATCCTCGTGCTCGCCGCGGCGCTGTCGATCCCGGATCCGCGCGAACGCCCGTCCGATCAAGAGGAAGCGGCGCGGCAGAAGCACGCCCGCTTCGCCGACGATCATTCGGACTTCGTCACCTTCCTGAATCTGTGGAACTACGTCCGGGCCCAGCGCAAGGAACTGTCCGGAAACCAGTTCCGGCGGATGTGCCGCGACGAGTTCCTGCACTACCTGCGTATCCGCGAATGGCAGGACCTGGCAGGGCAACTGCGCTCCATCGCCGCGTCGCTCGGCATCGTCGAGAGCAGCGAGCCTGCCGACGCCGACCGGGTGCACGCCGCGGTGATGTCCGGCCTGCTCAGCCACCTCGGCATGCGCGAGGCGGAATCGCGCGACTTCCTCGGTGCGCGCAATTCGCACTTCGTCCTCGCCCCCGGATCGGTGCTCAGCAAGCGTCCACCCCGCTGGGTCGTGGTCGCCGAACTGGTCGAGACCGCGCGGCTGTACGGACGCATTGCCGCCCGTATCGAACCGGAATCGGTCGAGGCGCTCGCCGGGTCGCTGGTCAATCGCAGCTACAGCGAACCGCACTGGGACGCGCGCCGCGGCGCGGTGATGGCCTACGAGCGGGTCACGCTGTACGGGCTGCCGATCGTCGCCCGCCGGCGGATCGGGTACGGCAGCGTCGCGCCCGCCGAGGCACGCGACCTGTTCATCCGAAACGCACTCGTGGAAGGTGATTGGACGACCCGGCACCACTTCTTCCGCGACAACCAGGCGCTCATCGCGGAACTGACCGAGGTCGAGGAGCGGTCCCGCCGGCGCGATCTGCTGGTCGGCGACGACGAGATCTTCGCCTTCTACGACGCCCGCGTGCCCGACACGGTCGTGAGCGCGCGGCACTTCGACGCATGGTGGAAGAAGCAGCGGCACGCGGTGCCCGACCTGCTCACGCTGACTCGGGACGATCTGCTGCGCCACGAAGGCGAAACTGATGACAATCCGGATTCCTGGCAATCAGGAGACCTGTCGTTGCCGATCACCTACCGGTTCGAGCCCGGCGCCGCCGACGACGGTGTCACCGTGCACATCCCGGCGGACGTGCTGGCCCGGCTGGGCGGCGAAGAGTTCGGCTGGCAGGTGCCGGCACTACGCGAGGAACTGGTCACCGCGTTGATCAGGGGGCTGCCGAAGGAGCTGCGCCGGAACTTCGTTCCCGTCCCGGACACCGCCCGCGCCGTGCTGGCGCAGCTCGCGCCGGGCCAGGAGCCGCTGCTCGAGGGACTGCAACGGGAGTTGCATCGCCGGGCCGGCGTGCTCGTACCGCTCGATGTGTTCGATCTTGGCAAGCTGCCGTCGCATCTGCGGGTCACCTTCGCCGTCGAGGACGAGTCGGGCGCAGTGGTGGCTCGCGGCAAGGATCTGACTGTCCTGCAGGAGCAGCTGGCGGCGCCGGTGCGCGCGGCCGTCGCGCTGGCGGTGGCGGGCGAGCTGGAACGGACCGGACTGACGGGATGGCCGGACGACCTGGCCGAGCTGCCCAAGATGCGCGAGCGCACGAGCGGTGACCACGTCGTGCGCGGCTATCCCGCCTTCGTCGACGAGGGCGCGTCGGTGGCGATCCGGGTGTTCGCCTCACCGGCCGAGCAGGGCGCGGCGATGCCCGCCGGTGTGCGCCGGCTGGTGCGGCTGGCGACCCCGGCGCCGGTCAAGGCCGCGGAACGGTCGCTGTCGACGCGCGCCCGGCTGGTGCTCGGCGCCAATCCGGACGGGTCGATCGCAGCGCTGCTCGACGACTGCGCCGACGCGGCCGTCGACGCGCTCGTCACGACGGTTCCATGGGCGCACGCGGAGTTCGACGAGCTGCGGGCGCGGGTGGCGAAGCAGCTCGTCCCGCAGACGATTGATGTCGCGCACCGGGTGGAGCGGGTGCTCACCGCCGCCCACGAGGTGCGGCGCGCACTGCCTGCCGAGCCACGCCCGCAGTTGGCTGCCGCCGTCGAGGACATCCGGGACCAGTTCCGCAGGCTGCTGCCGGTCGGGTTCGCGACCCGGGCGGGTCAGGCCCGGCTGCCGGACCTGGCCCGCTACCTGGCTGCGATTGCCCGCCGGCTCGAGCTGCTGCCACGCGACGCCGAGGTCGATGCCGCGCGGATGGGTCGGGTGCATGCGGTGCAGAACGCCTACGACGAGCTCGTCCGGGCCCTGCCGGCAACCCGGGCCGCCGCAGCGGACGTCCAAGCGATCGCGTGGCAGCTCGAGGAACTGCGGGTGAGCCTGTGGGCGCAGCAGCTCGGCACGCCCCGTCCCGTCAGCGAGAAGCGGATCTACCGTGCGATCGACGCCGTCACCCCGTAACGGCGCCGACAGTGGTTAGTTTGAGCGGACAGTGGTCAGTTGCAACTAACCACTGTGTCCGCAACTAACCACTGTCGGGGGAGCGGGGATGGCGGGGTACGCGGCGACGCCGCAGGCGCGCAAGCTCGGGCTCAAACCGGGCCTGCGGGTGCGCGTCGAGGGTGCCCCGGACGGGTGGCGACTGGACGACCCGCCGGACCTCCTGGTCGTGACGGACGGTGCCGTCGACGTGCTGATCGCGTTCGTCCGCGCCGCCGCGGAGCTGGACCCGGCACGGTGGGGCGCGGACGTCTACCCGAACGGCGCCCTGTGGGTCGCGTGGCCGCGCAAGGCCGCGGGTCACGTCAGCGACGTGACCGAGAACGCGATCCGCGACGCGGTGCTGCCGCTCGGGCTGGTCGATGTGAAAGTGGCCGCGATCGACGACGATTGGTCCGGACTGAAAATGGTCTGGCGGGTCGAGAAGAGATCTTCGAAAATTGCTGGTGGGTAGCTGTCGATCCGGCCCCCGCCCGTACGACGCATGCATGAGTCAGGGCAGCGGGCCCGACACGACTGAGGGAGCACGCGATGCGAGTCATGGTTCTGGTCAAGGCCAACGAGGACAGCGAAAAGGGGATCATGCCCACCACCGAAGAGCTGACCGAGATGGGTGCTTACAACGAGGAGCTCGTCAAGGCGGGCGTCATGCTCGCCGGTGACGGGCTGCGCGCCAGCTCGCACGCCAAGCGGGTTCGCTTCGACGGCAACACCAAGACCGTCATCGACGGCCCGTTCACCGAGACCAAGGAACTGGTCGCGGGCTACTGGATCTGGGAGGTTGCCTCGCTCGAGGAGGCCGTCGAGTGGCTCAAGCGGGCCCCGTTCGGCGGCGGCGCCGAGGTCGAGCTCCGTCCGTTCCACACGCCCGAGGACTTCGGTGAGGCGTTTACGCCCGAACTTCAGGAGCAGGAAGCCCGGTTGCGCGCCGAGTCGGAGCAGGGCTGAGCGTTCATCTGCGCAGTTGCACCCTGAATGAACTCCGCAACCACGCGAACCGTCGAGGCGGTCTGGCGCATCGAGTCGGCCCGACTGGTCGGGGCGCTCGCCCGGACCGTCCACGACGTGGCCCTTGCCGAGGATCTCGCTCAGGACGCGTTGGTCGCCGCATTGGAGCAGTGGCCCGAGTCAGGTGTCCCGGACAACCCGGGCGCCTGGCTCATGGCCGTGGCCAAGCGGCGCGCCGTCGACCGGGTGCGGCGCGAGGTGACGCTGGAACGCAAGCTCGAACAGATGAGTCGCGAGCTGCCCACGGGCGTCGATCCCGTGGAGGACACCGAATTCGACAGGCACGTCACCGACGACGTGCTGCGCCTGATGTTCACCGCCTGCCACCCGGTGCTCGCACCCGAGGCGCGGGTCGCGCTCACCCTGCGCATGGTCGCCGGGCTGACCACCGAAGAGATCGCGCGCGCCTTCGTCGTGCAGACCAGCGCGATGGCCGCGCGGATCACCCGCGCCAAGAAGGCGTTGTCGGCGGCCGGTGTGCCGTTCGAGGTACCGGTGGGCGACGAGCTCGCCGAACGCCTGCCTTCGGTACTCGAAGCGGTGTATCTGCTGTTCAACGAGGGCTACACCGCGACCGCGGGATCAGCGTGGACGCGTCCGACGTTGTGCGCGGAGGCGATGCGGCTCGGCCGCATGGTTGCCGCGCTCAGCCCCGAGCCCGAGGTGCTCGGCCTCGTCGCGCTGATGGAGATCCAGGCGTCCCGGCTGGGTGCGCGCGTCGACGCGAAGGGTGAGCCGGTCACGCTGCTCGACCAGGACCGAACCCGCTGGGACCGCCTGCTGATCACCCACGCGCTCGACTGTCTGATCCGCGCGGGTGACGTGCCAGGTCCGTACCTGATCCAGGCACAGATCGCGGCCTGCCACGCGCGAGCGGCGCGGGCCGAGGACACCGACTGGACCGCGATCGCCGATCGCTACGGCGAACTCGTCGAGCTCACCGGTTCACCGATCGTCGAGCTGAACCGGGCCGTTGCGATCTCGATGGCCGACGGACCGCAGGCGGGTCTCGCGATCGTCGACACGTTGCTGGACGTGCCGGCACTGGCGAGCTATCACCTGCTGCCGAGTGTGCGCGGCGATCTGCTCGCCAAGCTGGGCCGCAATGCCGAGGCGCGCGCTGAGTTCGACCGCGCCGCGTCGCTCACGTCCAACGAGGCGGAACGGGCGCTGCTGCTGGCCCGGGTGGCCGAACTTTGATCACGGGATTTCGTCCGGCCGCCGTTTGTGCAGGCGGTCCTGCTCCTCCTGCAGTTCGCGCTTGCGTCGCGCCTGGTACTCGCGTCGCTGCGCCTCGGCGCGCTCGCGCACCTGCCGCAGGAACGCCTCGTCATCGTCCGGATTGGCGGGTACCGCTCGTCCGGGACGGTCGTACTCCGGGTACGCGCGCGCCGCGGTGTTGCTGCGGTACGACGTGGCGCGGCCCTGCCAGTTGCGGCCGGCGACCAACCAGGCGATGCAGCCGATGTCGGACAGGATGATGACGATGAACAGCCAGGCCAGCTTCGGCAGGTTGCGCGGCACGGGGGTCGTGATCACGTCGATGATGCAGAAGATCCACAGCGCCAACATGACCAGCGCGAGGGTGCCGTCGGCGAAGATCACGCGAGCATGGTGACAGACCGAGGATCGTTGCGCACGCGATCATGCTGTCGATTTCGGACGATCTCGTTCGTCGGCATTGTGTATCCCGACACAGAGGAGTGAGTTTCATGCGATTTCTGATGTTTGTGTGCCTGGAGTCGAAGGACGCGGCGCCGACGGCACCGAACACCTCGCCCGGCATGGAGATCGAAGAGTGGGTCGAGACGATGGACGCCCGCGGCGCGCGCCTGGTGGGCGACGTGCTGGTGCCGGCCAGGGACGCCTGCGCGGTGCGGGTGCGTGCGGACGAGGTTGTCGTCACCGACGGGCCGTTCATCGAGACCAAGGAAGTCATCGCCGGCTTCGATGTGCTCGAAGCGGCGGACCTGAAAGAGGCCATCGAGATCGCCGCGGCACACCCGATGGCGCGCGAAGGCGTGCTGGAACTGCGGGCCTTCGCCGACCTGGACTAACCAGTCACCCCACGAATCGCCTGGAAAGCGTGGCGATTCGCGAGGACCCCGACTAACCGGCCAGTTCGATCACCGGCGCGAGTGGGTCGGCGGTTCGCACGCCGCCGGCCGACGCCGGTAGCCACATCGACACCGAACGGGGACGGGCGTGCTGCCCGCGGCCCTCGGCGTGCACCTCCAGCCGACGAGCCCGCAGCCGCCCCGTCCCGTCGCCGATCCCGGACCACCGGCCGGAGTCGGCCCGTAGCCGGACGTCAGCACCCGGCCACTCGCCGTAGGGCATCAGCACCGCCTCGCGGGTGCGCGCCCGAGCGGACAAGCGGCGGACATCGCCGGGCACGAGGCGCGGCGGACGGGCCGCGACGACGTCGAGTGCGTCGAGCAGTGCACCGACCGCGGTGGTCCACCCCGACCCGGGCGCCGGCACGATCGCCAGGCGGGACAGGTCGATGCCGTACTCGACGGCCGCTTCGGCGCTGATCCTCGGGAAGCCGACGAGAGCGCACCAGGCGCCGCCCTCGGAGGCGGCGCCGAGTGTGGCGAGCAGCAGCGAGATCGAGCCGCTGACCGCGACGGTGCTACCGCGGCGCAACCCGCCGGGAAGCACCTCGGTCAGGGGAGGATGGACAGGCAGCGGGGGAGCGGCACGGCGGCCGAGGTCGACGGCCGTGGTGCCGTCGGCCTTGCGGATCGCCACGTCGAGCACAACTTCATTGTCGAACGCGCGTTCGAACAAGTCAAACGGCCGTCGGTGTCATCCGATAGGAACGCTACGTGCCTACGACGACCACCACGAAACGACTCGTCCTCGAGCCCGTCACGCCCGATCATGTCGACGAGCTCCATGCGCTCAGCTCCGACCCGCGGGTGTGGAGCCACCTGCCCGCAGGGAGGCACACCTCCCGCGAGCAGACCGCGGAGCAGGTGTCGCGGTTCGTCAAGTCATGGACCGACCACGGACTCGGCTACTGGGTGGCCCGTGATCGCGAGGGTGCGTTCGTCGGTGTGGGCGGGTGCATGGCTGCCGGCACCGGCACCTGGAACGTCTACTACCGGATCACGCCTGACCAGCAGCGGCGCGGTTACGCCGTCGAGATCTCCGAGGCCGGCATCGCCGCCGCCCACGGCACCGACGCCGACCGTCCGGTGACCGCCTACCTGCTCGAACACAACGTCGCGTCGAAGGCGACCATCGAGCGGATCGGGCTGCAACTCGTCTCACGCGGCCCGGAGCCGGGCATGCCCGACGCGGTGCGCCTGATCTACGCCGACCGCGACCTCGACGAAGCCACCCTGCGCCGCCTCGTGGCACACACCTGAGCCGATAACGCGTTGGTGGCCGTCAATACCGTCACTGACGTGGCCGATGCGATCTTCGAACACCCACGCCTGGCGCAGATCTACGACGCCCTTGATCCTGACCGCAGCGACCTCGACGCCTACCTGGCGATCGCGGCCGAGCTGGGTGCGCACACCGTGCTCGACATCGGCTGCGGCACCGGCACCTTCGCGCTGCTGCTCGCCGAACACGGTTACGAGGTCACCGGCCTCGACCCCGCCGAGGCGTCCCTCGACGTCGCGCGGTCGAAGCCCGGCGCGCACCGCATCACCTGGATCCACGGCGACGCGACCGCGCTGCCGCCGCGGCAGGTCGATCTCGTGACCATGACGGCGAACGTCGCGCAGGCCATCGCCGATCCGTGCGACTGGGCGGCGACGCTCGTGGCCAGCCACGCCGGCCTGCGTCCCGGCGGTCATCTGGTGTTCGAGACGCGTGACCCGGCCCGGCGCGCCTGGGAGCAGTGGACGCGCGAGAAGACCTGTGCCGTCACCGACATCCCCGGCGTCGGCCGTGTCGAGGACTGGAACCAGGTCACGAACGTCGACCTGCCGCTGGTCACCTTCGTCGGTACCTGCGTGTTCGAGTCCGACGGCGCGGTGCTCGAGTCCACGTCGACGTTGCGGTTCCGCGACCGCGCGGACGTGGCCCGTGACCTCGCCGAGCACGGCTTCCACGTCGAGGACGTCCGCGACGCACCCGACCGGCCGGGCCGCGAATTCGTCTTCATCGCCCGCGCTCTTGCCGAGCGAGCCCATGCAGTTGGATGAAGTCGTGAGCCAAGCCGTGCTGTTCCCACCGTCCGGACCCACCCGACTCCTGCTCGACCGCCCCGATGACGGCCTGCCGATCGTGCGACGAATCGGCGGCCCGGCCGATGCGGTCGCACTCACCGCGCACCGTGGCACACCGCTGCTGATCGAGCACTCGCGCGGCTCGTACGCCCGTCCCGGCCTGCGCGGCCACCGCGGCGACGGCACGGCGTGGTCGACCCGCTTCGTCACCCGCTCGGTCGACGCGTCCGACACGCTCGTGATCGAAGCGGCCGACGAGGCGGCCGGACTCGAGTTGCGCACCGAGGTCGAGGCGATGACCGGTGGTGCTCTGCGGGCGCGCCACGTGCTCACCAACACCGGCCGTGACGACTACATCCTCGACGGCCTCGACGTGACCGTCCCGATCCCGGACCGCTGCATCGAACTGCTCGACTTCACCGGGCGGCACGAGCGCGAGCGCACCCCGCAGCGGCACCGGCTCGACGACGGGCTGTGGCTGCGCGAGACCCGCCGCGGCCGCACCGGCCTCGAGGCGGCCACGCTGCTCGCCGCGGGCGTCCCCGGCTTCGGATTCGCCGCAGGCGAGGTCTACGCCGTGCACGTGGCCGACAGTGGCAACTCGGTGCTGCGTGCCGAACGCGGCCCGGCCGAGGGCGCGACGATCGGCGGCGGCGAACTGCTGCTGCCGGGTGAGATCGTGCTGGCACCGGGCGGGCCGTACACGTCGCCGTGGGTGGTGGTCATGGCCGGGCAGGGGCTCGACGAGCTCGCGGCGCAGGTGCATGCCTGGCAGCGCTCGCTGCCGGCGCACCCGCGCGAGCCACTCGTCACGCTCAACGTGTGGGAGGCCGTCTACTTCGACCACGATCTCGACCGGCTGAAGACGATCGCCGATCGCGCGGCCCGGATCGGGGTGGAGCGGTTCGTGCTCGACGACGGCTGGTTCGGCAGCCGTCGGCACGACCGGGCCGGGCTGGGCGACTGGTGGGTCAGCCCGGACGTCTGGCCGGACGGGCTCGGTCCGCTCGTCGACCACGTGCGCGCGCTCGGGATGCAGTTCGGGCTGTGGTTCGAGCCCGAGATGGTCAACCCGGACTCGGACGTGTTCCGCGAGCACCCGGACTGGATCCTGCAGGTACCGGGCCGCATCCCGCTCGAGCACCGGCACCAGCAGGTGCTCGACCTGACCCGCGACGAGGTGTGGACCTACCTGCGCGACTCGCTCGACGCGGTGCTCTCGGCCTACGACATCGGGTTCGTGAAGTGGGACCACAACCGTGACCTGCTCGAAGCCGGCAGCAACGCGCGGGGCGGCGCGGCGGTGGTGCACGAGCAGAACCTCGGCTACCTGCGGCTGCTCGACGACCTGCGGGCGCGGCACCCGTCCGTCGCGTGGGAGTCGTGTGCGTCCGGCGGCGGACGGATCGACCTGGGCGTGGTCGAGCACGTCCAGCGGTTCTGGACCTCGGACATGACCGACGCGCTGTCCCGGCAGCAGATCCAGCGCTGGACGGGCCAGCTGATCGCGCCGGAGTACCTCGGCGCGCACATCTCGTCGCCCACCTCGCACCAGACCGGGCGCACCCTGCCGCTGGACTTCCGCGCGGCGACGGCGCTGTTCGGGTCGTTCGGCATCGAGTGGGACATCACCCAGGCGTCCGAGGACGAGCTGGCGCAATTGGCGTCGTGGATCGAGCGGTTCAAGCGGTTCCGTCCGCTGCTGCACACCGGGCGGGTGGTCCGTAGCGACGTGGCCGACCCGTCGGTGCTCGCGCACGGCGTGATCGCCGTCGACGGCAGCGAAGCGCTGCTCGCGCACGTCCAGCTCGACGAGGCGGCGTCCAACCGCGGCGTCGAGGTGCGGGTGCCGGGGCTACGGCGCGGCGCCGATTACGAGCTGCGCTGGGAGGGGCCGGTCGACCTCGAGGCCACGTCGCACACGATCGGGATCGACGAGGTCGGTCCGTCCGGCGGCGTCACGGTGAGCGGCGCGGCGCTCGCCGACGTGGGGATCTGGCTGCCGCGCTGCCGTCCCGAGACGATCCGCCTCATCCACGTGCAGCTCGCCTCCCGCTAGCGACCAGTTTTGGCGGCGTGCCGTCATATGGGACGGCACACCGCCAAAAGGTTGGGCTCGGATCAGGCGGCGTGGCGGCGGGTCAGCTCGCGGCCGTGGTGGCGGGCCTTGTCGTCGGCGCGGGCAGCGAGCTCGTCGGCGAGGTCCTTGAACTGGTCCAGCGCCGGATTGACGCCGACCAGGGTGAAGTCGCGCTCGACCACGCGTACGTCGAGCTGCCACACGTCCTCGAGGATTCGGCGCATCCATCCGGTGGCGTGGTCCCAGCCCTCACGCGGGGTGCCCTCGGAGTAGTTGCCGCCGCGGACGGTGACGAGCACGGCCGGCTTGCCGGCGATCGCGGGTGTCGCGCCGGCGGCCATGCGCGGGTCGGTGATGACGAGGTCGACCCAGGACTTGAAGTGCTGCGAGACGCCGAAGTTGTAGAGCGGGACTGCGAACAGCAGGGCGTCGGCGTCGACCATGCGGTCCACCTCGGCCGCAGCGAGCGCGGTGGCCTCACGGTGCTCGGGCGTGCGCTCGCCCTCGGGGATCATCCCCGCGGTCACCGCGGCGGGCCAGGCGGTGGCGGGCACCGGATCGGTGCCGACGTGGCGACGCACCACCTGGTCGTCAGGGTTGTCGGCGAGCCACTCGCGCTCGACGATGTCGGCGATCTCGCGGCTGTGCGAGCCCTCGGTGCGGATGCTGGCGTCCAAACGGAACAAGGTCATGTGATCCTCCGGTTGTAGTAGCGCGTGATTTGCGTGCAACACGTTTGAAGCTATGAGCTAGTAAATAACTAGCCGCCCGGAGAACGCAAGCGAGGATAAAGTGATTCCCGTGTCAGAAGTGGGTGAGGTGCAGCACTCGGTCGACCACAGCGCACCGGTCTGCGACGCGGCGCTGTCGAGTGC
Source organism: Jatrophihabitans sp. (assembly GCA_036497285.1). Classification (GTDB taxonomy): domain Bacteria; phylum Actinomycetota; class Actinomycetes; order Mycobacteriales; family Jatrophihabitantaceae; genus RYN-133. The sequence continues at coordinate 5,270 of DASXJR010000037.1, read as the reverse complement.
GTTCGGGCTGCTGGGCAAGCGGTGGAACGGCATCATCCTGGGCACGCTGCGCAGCGGCCCGGCCGGCTTCGCCGAGATCCGGCGCGCGATCGGGTCGATCACCGACTCGATGCTGTCCGACCGACTGACGGAGTTGTGCGTGGCCGATCTGGTGGTGCGCACGGTGACCGACACCCGTCCGCCCGGGGTCAGCTACCAGCTCAGCGACGCCGGCAACGCGCTCGTACCGATCCTGGACCAGCTGGCGGGCTGGGCCTCATCGCACCTGCACTGAAGCAACTTTTGGCGGCGTGCCGGTCTATATGGCGGCACGCCGCCAAAAGTGCGTATCAGGACGCGTAGCGGTCGGCGACCTCGAGCGCCTCGTCGAGCACGGCCAACCCTTCGCGGACTTCCTGCTCGGTCGCGGTGCACGGCGGCACCACGTGGGTGCGGTTGAAGTGCGTCATCGGCCACATGCCGCGCTGCTTGCAGGCCGCGGCGAACTCGTTCATCGGCGCCGCGTCCTTGCCGGCCGCGTTGTACGGCACGAGCGGTTCGCGGGTCTGCTTGGAGCGGACGAGCTCCACGGCCCAGAACACGCCCAGCCCACGCACCTCGCCCACGGACGGGTGCCGGTCGGCGATCTTGGTCAGCTCGGGGCCGATCACGTCGGCGCCCAGACGCCGCGCGTTCTCGATGATCCCCTCTTCCTTGAAGATGTTGATCGACGCGACGGCCGAGGCGCACGCGAGCGGGTGACCCGAGTAGGTCAGGCCGCCGGGGTAGACGCGCTGGTCGAAGGTGGCGGCGATCGCGTCGTTGATCAGCACGCCGCCGAGCGGGATGTAGCCGCTGTTGACACCCTTGGCGAAGGTGATCAGGTCCGGGGTCACGTCCCAGTGCTGGATCGCGAACCACTCGCCGCAGCGGCCGAAGCCTGCCATGACCTCGTCGGCGATCATCACGATGCCGAACTCGTCGCAGATCTCGCGCACGCCGGCGAGGTAGCCGGGCGGCGGCACGAGGATGCCGTTGGTTCCGACCACCGTCTCGAGGATGATCGCGGCGATCGTCTGGGCGCCCTCGACCATGATCAGATCGCGCAGGTGCTGCAGCGCGCGTTCGGTCTCTTCCTCGGGGGACGTGCTGTGGAACGCCGACCGGTACGGGTACGGGCCCCAGTAGTGCACGACGCCCGGCATCGCGGGCTCGGCTCCCCACCGACGCGGGTCGCCGGTCATCGTGATCGCGGCGGCGGTCGCACCGTGGTAGCTGCGGTAAGCGGCCAGCACCTTGTGCCGCCCGGTGTGCAGCTTGGCCATCCGCATGGCGTTCTCGGTGGCTTCCGCACCGCCGTTGGTGAAGAAGATCCGGTTCAGGTCGCCGGGCGCGAGCTCGCAGATCAGCCGCGCCGCCTCCGAGCGTGCGTCGTTGGCGAAGGCCGGCTGGATCGTCGTCATCTTCGCGGCGTACTCCTGGATGGCCGCGATCAGCTTGGGGTGCTGGTAGCCGATGTTGACGTTCACCAGCTGCGAGGCGAAGTCGAGGTAGGTCTTGCCCTCGTAGTCGGTGAAGTACGAACCCTTCGCCGACGCGATCGGCAGCGGGTCGATCAACCCCTGCGCCGACCACGAGTGGAACACGTGCGCTTTGTCGAGCGCCTTCACCGTGGAAACGTCGGTGGGGATGCCGTCCAAAAGATTGCTCATCGCTGCCTCCTCGTCAGGCTTGGCCTCGCAGCAGGGCGACACGCCGGTGCCGACCCTGCTACGGGGCCAAGACGTACTAGCGGGTCCGCGGAAAACCGAGATCGATGGTGGACGTGGCCGGGTCGGGCCACCGGGACGTCACGACCTTGCCACGGGTGTAGAAGTTGATGCCCTCGGGGCCGTACATGTGCGTGTCGCCGAACAGCGAGTTCTTCCAGCCACCGAACGAGTAGTACGACACCGGCACCGGGATCGGGACGTTGATCCCGACCATGCCCACCTCGATGTCGAACTGGAACCGCCGCGCCGCCCCGCCGTCCCTGGTGAAGATGGCGACGCCGTTGGCGAAGTCGTTCGAGTTGATCAGGGAGACGGCCTCGTCGTAGGTCTCGGCACGCACCACACACAGCACCGGTCCGAAGATCTCGTCGCGGTAGACGTCCATCTCGGGGGTGACCTTGTCAAGCAGCGTGGTGCCGAGGAAGAACCCGTCGGCCGGGACGTCCTCCTCGCGCCCGTCGACCACGACGGTGGCCCCGGACGACGCGCCGGAGCCGACGTAACCCGCCACCTTGTCGCGGTGCTCACGGGTGATCAGCGGGCCCATCTCGGAATCAGGATCCATGCCGTCGCCGACCCGCAGCTTCGGCAGGCGTGCCGCGATCGCGTCGACGAGGGTGTCGCCGACGTCGCCCACCGCGACCGCGACCGAGATCGCCATGCACCGCTCGCCGGCCGCGCCGTAGGCGGCGGACACCGCGGCGTCGGCAGCCATGTCGATGTCGGCGTCGGGCAGCACCACCATGTGGTTCTTCGCGCCGCCGAGCGCCTGCACGCGCTTACCCGCGGCCGTGCCGGTCTCGTAGATGTAGCGCGCGATCGGCGTCGAGCCGACGAAGCTGACCGCGGCGATGTCCTGGTGGGCGAGGATCGCGTCGACGGCCACCTTGTCGCCGTGGACCACGTTGAACACGCCGTCGGGCAGCCCGGCCTTCTTCCAGAGCTCGGCGAGGAACAACGACGCGGACGGGTCCTTCTCCGACGGCTTGAGCAGGAACGTGTTGCCGCACGCGATCGCGTTCGCGGCCATCCACAACGGAACCATCGCCGGGAAGTTGAACGGGGTGATCCCCGCGACCACGCCGAGCGGCTGGCGGATCGAGTAGACATCGACGCCGGTGCCGGCCTGCTCGCTGTAGGCGCCCTTCATCAGCTCCGGGACACCGCACGCGTACTCGACGTTCTCCAGTCCGCGGGCGATCTCACCGTGCGCGTCGGCGAGCACCTTGCCGTGCTCGGCGGTGAGGATCTTGGCGAGTTCGTCGATGTTCTCGTGCAGCAGATGACGGAACGCGAACAGCACCCCGCTACGGCGCGACAAGGAGGCGCTGCGCCACTCGGGCAGTGCCGCTGTCGCACTCGCCACGGCCGCATCGATCTCGGCCGCGTCGGCCAGATCGACCTCCCCGCTCTGCAGTCCCGTCGCCGGGTTGAACACCGGGCCGGTTCGGCCGGACGTCCCAGCGGTGATTTTGCCGTCTATCCAGTGCGAAATTCGGGTCGTCATGGCCTCTACGGTAGGAGCGAGGTCTGTACCGCACAATAGGCGGTTTGCTACGTTACAAAAGTGCTGGACGAGCTGCGGAGCCGCCTCGACGAACCGTCCGCGCGCGGCCTGGCCAGCGCCGTCAGTCGTGCGGTGCGCGAGGGCGCCGTCGGCGTCGGCGATCGGTTGCCGCCCATCCGCACCGTCGCCGCGGAACTCCGCCTGTCACCCACCACGGTGAGTGCCGCGTGGTCCCTGCTCTCCCGCACCGGCACGATCAGCACCGACGGCCGGCGGGGTACCACGATCGCCGACCGGCAGCGCACCGGTTCGCCCCGGTACCGCCGTGCGCTCGGGCGGGGCGGGGAGTACGGCGGCGACTTCAGCGTCGACCTGTCCACCGGGGTGCCGGATCCGGCTCTGCTGCCCGAGCTCGGCCCCGCACTCGACGCCCTGACCGGCGCGGTCGCCGCGCCCGGCAGCTACCTGGACGCGCCGGTGGTGCCCGAGCTCGCCGACGTCCTGATCGCCGACTGGCCGTACCCGGTCGACGACATCGCGGTCGTGGACGGCGCGATGGACGGGCTGGAACTGGTCACCAGGGCGCTGCTGGCGGTCGGCGACCGGGTCGCGGTCGAGCACCCCGCCTTCCCGCCGGTGCTCGACCTGCTCGAGGCACGCGGCGCCGCCGTGGTGGGGATTCCGGTCGACGAGGCCGGGATGTCCGTCGAGGCATTGCGCGCGGCGGGCCGGGTGAGCGCGGTCTACCTGCAGCCGCGCGCGCAGAACCCGACCGGCGTCTCGCTGACGCCGCACCGGGCCGAGCGACTCGCCGAAATCATCGCCGGCACCAACGCAATCGTGGTCGAGGACGACTCGGCCGGCGCCGTGGCGGCAACCGACGCGATCAGCCTCGGCACGTGGCTGCCCGACCGCACGGTGCACGTGCGCAGCTTCGCCAAGTCGCACGGCCCGGACCTGCGCGTGGCGGCCATGTCCGCCCCACCCGACATCGCCGGCCAGGTGACCAGGCTGCGTCAGCTCGGGCAGGGCTGGACGAGCCGGCTGCTGCAGCGCCTGCTGCTCGCCCTGCTCACCGACCAGTCGTCCGTCCGCGCCGTGGCCCGAGCCCGCGCGGCGTACGCCCGGCGCCGCGAGCTCATGGTGGCTGCGCTCGCCGAGGCGGGCCTCGCCGTCGGCGGCAACGACGGGCTCAACATCTGGGTGCCGGTGGCGGACGAGACGGCGACGGTGGTGCGGCTGGCCAGTCAAGGCATCGGGGTCGCGCCCGGGGCGCCGTTCGGGGTACTGCCCGGCCAGGCACCGCACGTCCGGGTCACGACCGGACTGCTCGCCGACGAACCGGACGGACTCACCCGCGAGATCGCCCGCGCCATCGCCGAGGCGGCGCGGGGCTCGGTGCGCATCCTCGTCTGACCGCGCGACGGTTTTACGACGCCGGGCCGGTCGGGTATTTACGAATTGCCCTCGCTCACGCAGCATGAGGGTTCCGCACCACGGCGCACCTCGGCAGGAGGCAGTCGATGGACAGCACGCGAACCCACGAACTCGAGGCCGTCCGGCAGCGCCGGGCGGAGCTGCGAGACACCCTCGGCGCGTTGGAGCGGGCTCTCGCCGCCCCGGGGGCCGCGCGAGCGGTGGTGTGGGGCGAGCAGCTGCACGCTGCGGTCGACCGGCTGGCGTCGGACTTCGCGCTGCACGTCGAGGTGACCGAGGGGCCGGACGGCCTGCACCAGTCGATCCTGTCCGGCGATCTGCGGCTGGCCAACCAGGTCGCTGCGCTGGTCGAGGAGCACAAGACGATCGCGGCCGACATCGCGGCGCTCGCGGCAGCCTCCGACGCGCCGGTCACGCCGGCCGACGTCCCGGGCGTGCGCGAGCAGGGCACCAAGTTGTTGGGACAGGTCGTGCGGCACCGCCAGCGCGGCGCGGACCTGATCTACGAGGCGTTCTCGACCGACATCGGCGGCGGCGACTGACCCAGCACGCCTCGCCAGGCTTGGCCCGCCAGC
>DASXJR010000036.1:0-23823 GCA_036497285.1 Jatrophihabitans sp. | reverse complement strand
CCGCTCGCGGTGCCCTGGATCGCGCGCCCGATGATGAGGGGCAACAGGTCATTCGACAGTGCGGTGACGACCGAACCGATCGCAAAGCCGGCCAGGCTGATCTGCAGCACCAACTTGCGGCCCAGCCGGTCCGAGGCCCGGCCCAGCAGCGGCATGGCCGCGATGTAGCCCAGCAGATACCAGGTGACGATCGGTGTGACCCGCTGAATCTGATTGATCCCGATCCCGACGTCTTTCATGATGTCGGTCATGATCGTGACCACGACGTACGTGTCGAGCGCACCCAGCAGCACGGCGAGGCTGCCGGCGCTGATCGCGACTCTGCGCGATGCGCGCATCAGACGGCGGGTTTGGTGACGGTCACCGGCTTACCCCAGTCGGAGCAGGTCATCGTGAGGCTGTTGCCGGGCGTCGGCTCCAGCTTGGCCTGAACAAGTTCGTGATTGCCGTCTTCGCGGATCCACGCAGTGGCAGGAACGGGCCCGGTCGCCGCGAGCTGCGGTGTGATCTTGTTGACGGCTTCGGCGGTGACCGTCCCGGTGACGCGGACGGTGTCGACGCCGTTGAGTGTCTCGCGGCCGTCGGCCTTGGGGTTGGAGAAATTCGCCAGCACGTTGGCCAGGCCGGTGTCGGGGTTCAGGATGGCTGACACGTCGTAGATGTCGGTGGCTGGGCCGAGGTCCTGAAAGCTGCCCTTGGTGAGTGCGGCGTAGAGCGTTCCGTCGACGACCGAGAAATCCACGCCCTCAAGCCGCTGGCCCAGGAAGATGATGTTGGCGGTGCCCTGGGCGGCGACTGCAGGCGTGTTGGTCAGGTCGCCCTCGATCGACTCGATCGGCAGTTGCTTGATCTCGCCGGTCACGGCCAGTTTCAAATGCATGCTCGACTGGGACCTGGTGGTGTCGCTGGACTCCTTCAGCAGGCTGGCGGGGTCCGGCAACGGCTTGCTCGAATCCTGCGACTTCGAGGAGCACCCGGCGATGAGGGCGATGGTGGCGAAAAAGGCGGCGAAGATCGCCAAGAGGCGCGTCTGCATGACTGCATCGTAGAGGGTGCAACTATGTGGACGCGTCGCGCGGGCTGCCGGTAGAAGTGGAATGGTGGCTTCGGAACTGGACTTTCGGCACGCGTCGGCCGCCCGCGGCCTGGGATATCTGCCGATCGGAAATTTCAACGGCAATCCGGCGGCCACGTTTTTCGGCGAGAAGCAGCTGTCTGGATAGTCTTGCGGCGTGTTCACCGGAATCGTCGAAGAACTGGGCGAGGTCGTCGGCAAGGAAGAGCTCGGCGACTCGGCCCGTCTGGTCATCCGCGGGCCCGTCGTCACAGCCGATGCTGGACACGGCGACTCGATCGCGGTGAACGGCGTCTGCCTGACCGTTGTCGAGGTACTGCCCGACGGTGCGTTCAGCGCCGACGTGATGGGCGAAACCCTGAACCGGTCGAGTCTGCGCGGTGTGGGAGTGGGCAGCCACGTCAACCTGGAGCGTGCCGCCGCGGTCAACAGCCGCCTTGGCGGACACATCGTCCAGGGACACGTCGACGGCACAGGTCATGTGGTCGCGCGGACACCGTCTGAGCACTGGGAAGTTGTGCGGATCGCGCTGCCGACGGCGCTGTCGCGGTATGTCGTGGAGAAGGGCTCGATCACGGTTGACGGCATATCCCTCACGGTTTCCGGTCTCGGCCACGACTGGTTTGAGGTGTCGTTGATCCCGACGACGTTGGATCTCACCACGCTCGGCAAGGCAGACGTCGGCACCCGCGTCAATCTCGAGGTCGACATCATCGCGAAGTACGTTGAACGGCTTCTCGGATCCGATGACGCGCCCGGCGGCGGCAGCAACTCCTGACGGCCTCCGAAGGACGTATTGTCCCAGCTCAGGGGAGCGGCAATAAGACCTGCGCCCCGGTGGTTCATACTGATGTGATGACGAGGCTGGACGTCGTGGAGCGGGCTGTTGCCGACATCGCCGCGGGTAAGGCCGTTGTCGTCATCGACGACGAGGACCGCGAGAACGAGGGCGACCTCATCTTCGCCGCAGAGCTCGCCACGCCCGACCTGGTCGCATTCATGGTCCGCTACACCTCCGGCTACCTCTGCGTCTCGGTGACCGAGGAGGAAGCCGACCGCCTCGACCTGCCGCCGATGTACCGCACCAACCAGGACCGTCGCGGCACCGCCTACGCCGTGACCGTCGACGCCCGCGACGGCGTCACGACCGGCATCTCGGCCGGCGACCGGTCGCACACGATCCGCCTGCTCGCCGACCCCGGCGCGGGGCCGACCGACTTCACCCGTCCTGGTCACGTCGTCCCCCTGCGGGCGAAGGGCGGCGGCGTGCTGCGGCGTCCCGGGCACACCGAGGCCGCGGTCGATCTCGCCAGGCTGGCCGGCCTGCAGCCGGCCGGCGCGCTGTGCGAGCTGGTCAGTGACCGCGATCCGGCGCACATGGCCCGTGCCGAGGAATTGCGCGGCTTTGCCGACACCCACGAGCTCGCGATGATCTCGATCGCCGACCTGATCGCCTACCGGCGCCGGTACGAAAAGCTGGTCGAACGGGTGGCGACCGCGCGGGTGCCGCTGCGGTACGGCGAATTCACCGCGGTCGGCTTTTCGTCGACCTACGACGACCGCGAGCACGTCGCGTTCGTGTTCGGCCCGGTCGGCTCGTCCGAGGACACCGACGACGAACCCGTGCTCGTACGGGTGCACTCCGAGTGCCTGACCGGCGACGTGTTCGGTTCGCTGCGCTGTGACTGCGGCCCGCAGTTGGACGCCGCGCTCGCCGCCGTGGCACGCGAGGGCCGCGGCATCGTGCTGTACATCCGCGGCCACGAAGGGCGGGGGATCGGCCTGCTGCACAAGCTGCAGGCCTATCAACTGCAAGATGCCGGCGCGGACACGCTCGACGCCAACCTCGAGCTCGGGCTGCCCGCGGACGCCCGCGACTACGGCACCGGCGCGCAGATCCTGGTCGACCTTGGCGTGCGCTCGATGCGTTTGCTCTCGAACAACCCGGCCAAGCGCGCCGGGCTCGAGGGCTACGGGCTACGCATCGTCGAGCGGGTGCCGCTGCCCGTTCACGCCAATCCCGAGAACGAGCGCTACCTGCAGACCAAACGCGACCGGATGGGCCACGACCTGGACATCACCGCGTGAGCGGCGAGGGCGCGCCCGCGACCGGACCGGTCGAGGGCGCGACGGGGCTGCGGGTGGCGATCGTCGCCGGCCGGTGGCACGCCGAGGTGATGGACGGGCTGATCGCAGGCGCCGACCGGGCCCTGGCCGAGGCCGGGGTGGCGGACGTGACCCGGCTGCGGGTGCCTGGCACGTTCGAACTGACGGTCGCCGCGGCCCGGCTCGCCGCCGCGGGGTTCGACGCCGTCGTCGCTCTGGGCGTCGTGATCCGCGGCGGTACCCCGCACTTCGACTACGTCTGCCAATCGGTCACCGCGGGGCTGACCGCGGTCGCGGCGAACACCGGCGTCCCGGTCGGATTCGGGGTGCTGACCTGCGACGACGAGGCGCAGGCTCTCGACCGGGCCGGGCTACCCGACTCGGCCGAGGACAAGGGCAACGAGGCGGCCGCGGCGGCCCTCGAAACCGCGGTCACGCTGGCCGGCTACCGCTGATCGCTCAGGCGAGATCGCGGACCTCGGCGTAGCGCTCGCGTACCACGGGCGTCGGATCCGCTTCATAGCGCGCTTCGGCACCCTGCGACCACTGCGGCAGCTCGTCCTGCCCCGACAGCACCCAGGCGGCCTGTCGGGCGGCGCCGTCGGCCACGTACTCGCCGGCGGGCGGAACGATCACCGGCGTCCCGAACACTCCCGGCGCCATCTGGCGCAGTGCTTCCGAGCGCGCGCCGCCGCCGACCAGCAGCACCCGCTCGACCGGTACGCCTTGTGCGCGCAGCGCGTCGATGCCGTCGGCCAGCCCGCAGAGCAGCCCTTCGACCGCCGCGCGGGCCAGGTGTGCCGCGGTCGCCGTCTCGTGCCGCAGCCCGTACAGCGACCCGGTCGCATCGGGACGGTTCGGGGTGCGCTCCCCGTCGAAGTAGGGCACCATCGCCAGCCCTCCGGCGCCCGAGGGTGCGGACAGCGCGAGGTCGGACAGTTCGGACAGCGACACCCGCAACAGCCGTGCGGTCGAGTCGAGCACCAGTGCGGCGTTGAGCGTGCACACCAGCGGCAGGTAGTGCCCGGTCGCGTCGGCGAACCCGGCGACGAATCCGCTGGCGTCCGCGGTCGGACGCGTGCAGACCGCCGAGACGACACCCGACGTGCCGATCGAGACAATCACGTCGCCCGGCCGCGCGGCGAGGCCGAGCGCGGCCGCAGCGTTGTCGCCGCTGCCCGCGCCGAGAACGACACCGGACGGCGTGCTGCCGACCGCAGCGCTCGGCCCGGCGACCGCAGGCAGCGCCGGCCGTGAGCCGAACGCGAGCTCGAGGAGGTCGGGGCGGTAGTCCTCGCTCACCGGTGACCAGTAGCCCGTCCCGCTCGCATCGCCGCGGTCGGTGACCAGGTCGGCGACCTGGTCGGTGTCGCGCAGCCGCCACGTGAGCCAATCGTGCGGCAGGCACACCGCAGCCGTGGCCGCCGCGTTGTCCGGTTCGTGCTCGGCCAGCCAGCGCAACTTGGTGACGGTGAACGACGCCACCGGCACCGATCCGACGGCACTGGCCCAACCGGCCGCCCCGTCGGGAAGTTCGGTGATCAGATCGCGCGCAGCCTGGGCCGACCGGGTGTCATTCCACAGCAGCGCGTCGCGCACGACCTTGCCGTCCTCGTCCAGGCACACCATGCCGTGCTGCTGCCCGCCGACCGCGATTGCGTCGACATCCTCGAGGCCGCCGGCCGCGCGGCTCGCCTGTTGCAGCGCGTCCCACCATGCCGCGGGGTCGACCTCCGTGCCGGGCGGATGCGCGGCCGTGCCCGTGCGGATCAGCTCGCCGGATTCCGCGTCGCGGATCACGACCTTGCAGGACTGCGTGGACGAATCGATTCCGGCGACCAGTGACGGCATCGGAGCTCCTGTCTGTCGGCCGATTCATCCTTTCATCCGCGTCCCGCTAGGGTCCGAGACATGACAACCGGAGTAAACGCTGGCCGGCGCTTCGCGGGGCCATGTGCGCATGGAACGGGACGCTGATGTCAACCGGAGTAAACGCTGGCCGGCGCTTCGCGGGGCCATGTGCGCATGGAACGGGACGCTGATGTCTGCTTACACGACCGTTGTCGTCGGCACCGACGGGTCCGACACCTCGCTGGCGGCAGTCGATCGCGCGGCGACCATCGCAGCTGACGCGGGCGCCACCCTCGTGATCGCGTGCGCCTACTTCCCGATGGACAGCAAGACCGTCGCGACGGCCCAGGACGCACTCGGTCCCGAGGATGCCTACGAGGTGGTGGGATCGGCGCCCGCCGAGGACACGTTGCAGACCGCCCGTGACCGCGCGAGCAACAAGGGCGTCGAGAACATCGACACCAGAGCGGTGGAAGGCAGGCCCGGCGACACGCTCAAGCGGGTCGTGAAGGACGTGAACGCCGATCTGCTCGTCGTCGGCAACGTCGGCCTGAACACGCTCGCCGGGCGCATTCTCGGCTCTGTCCCGTTGGACGTCGTGCGCCATGCCGGCGTCGATGTGCTGGTCGTGCACACCTCCTGACGTGACCGACAACACCCCGGACAACCTTCCGGATCCGGAACTCGTCAAGGACCTCGTCGCTCGGGTCGAGGAATACCTGCTCGGCGGCGAGCGCAAGTACACCCGGATCGACCTGGCGGACAAGTCCGGCATGGCGCTGGACGAGACCCGCGCGCTGTGGCGCGCCCTGGGCTTCGCCAGCGCCGCCGACGACGACCGCGCGTTCACCGACTCCGACGTCGAAGCGCTGGCGCAGGTCCGCGAGCTTGCCGCGGTCGCCGAGATCAGCGATGAGGTCATGCGGGCGATGACCCGCATGCTCGGCCAGGCCTTCGCCCGGCTGGCCAGCTGGCAGGGCCAACTCGTCATCGAGACCGTGGCGAACTCACCGGAGATGCTGGCTGACGGCACCGGCGACCGGGTGCTGGAACTCGTCGACAATCTCATTCCGCTCACCGCGCGGCTGCACGAATACGTGTGGCGCAGGCAGCTGGCCGCGTACTTCAGCCGGGCGGCGGGCAATGCCGGCGACGGCGCCGAGCTCACCCAGGCGGTCGGCTTCGCGGACATGGCCGCCTTCACCACGTTCACCCGGCGCTCGTCCGAGGCTCAGTTGCTTGGCGTGCTCGAGAAGTTCGAGACCGTCGCCACCGACATCGTCGCCGACCACCGCGGGCAGATCGTGAAGACCATCGGGGACGAAGTGCTCTTCGTCGCCGACAAGGCGCCCGACGGCGCGGAGATCGCGCTGGCACTGGTCGAGGCAGCTGCGAACGACGAGGACCTGCCCGACTTGCGGGTCGGGCTGGCCGCCGGCGCCGTCGTCAGCCGACTCGGTGATGTGTTCGGGCAGACGGTGAACATCGCGAGCCGACTCACCTCGATCGCCCGTCCTGCCTCGATCCTGGTCGACGAGGGCATGCATTCGGTCCTCGACGGCGACGACCGGTACACGCTCAGTTCACTGCGGCCGGTGTCGGTGCGCGGCTACCAGCATCTGCGCTCGTGGCGGTTGCGGCGCAGCTGACGGGGTCAGTGCCGGCCGATGATGATCAGCACCAGGGCCAGCAGCACGGCGCCGCTGAGCACGCCCGAGGCGATCACCGGCGTTCGTCCACGCCCGCCGGCCACGAAGGTGCCGCTGTCGAGGTCATGGGTGACCCTGCGGTATCGCGTCGTGCCGTAGCTGATCCCGGCAAGGCCGGTCGCGACGAGTATCGACCCGGCAATCGCCGAGGCCACCGTCACCTTCTGGGTCAGCCCGGCGACGGCGAGACCCAGCGCCATCACGGCCGCGGACGTGCGCAGCCAGGCGAGGTAGGTGCGTTCGTTTGCCAGGTGGTCGCGCGCGAGCGCCGGATCGGGCTTGGCAGGATCGGTCACAGCCGTAATGGTCGCGCGTGCAGGTGAACCCGAATCGACGACACTCCACGTCCGTCCGACGGCGCCGAACTGCATCAGTGATGCGCACGCGTACCCATGGGTCCGCGACAGCATCAGTGATGCAAAGCCGGGTCCGCGAATCGGACCGGTGCGCGCCGGTAGGCTCGGGCCCTGAGATGAAGACCTTCGACGAGCTGTTTGCCGAGCTGAGCGAACGACAGCGCACCCGCCCGTCCGGCTCGGCCACCGTCGTCGCGCTGGACGCCGGGGTGCACGCCCAGGGCAAGAAGGTGGTCGAGGAGGCCGCCGAGGTGTGGATGGCCGCCGAGCACGAGTCCGCCGACCGGACCGCCGAGGAGATCAGCCAGCTGCTCTACCGCATCCAGGTGATCATGCTCGGCAAAGGCATCGGTCTCGACGACATCTACCGACATCTGTAGGCACGGCCCATCCCGTCCCTACGCCCAGAAAGCCAACCACCCAATGCTTCGCATCGCCGTCCCGAACAAGGGATCGCTGTCCGAACCGGCGAGCACCATGCTGGCCGAAGCCGGCTACCGGCAGCGGTCCGACCACCGTGAGCTCGTGCTGATCGACGCAGAGAACGACACCGAGTTCTACTTCCTGCGCCCGCGCGACATCGCCATCTACGTCGGGTCGGGTCGCCTCGACGTCGGCATCACCGGCGAGGATCTCCTGCTCGATTCCGGCGCCGCGGCCGAGGCGATCCTGCCGCTGGGATTCGCCGGCTCGACCTTCCGCTTCGCCGGGCGGCCGGGCGTCGCGTCGTCGATCGCCGACCTCGACGGGCACCGCATCGCCACCGCCTACCCGGGCGTGGTCGAGTCCTACCTGCGGGAGCACGGCGTCACCGCCGACGTCATCCGCCTCGACGGTGCGGTCGAGACGGCGGTCCGCCTCGATGTCGCGGACGTGATCGCCGACGTCGTGTCGACCGGAACCACGCTGCGCAATGCCGGGCTCGAGATCTTCGGCGAGCCGCTGCTCTCGAGCCAGGCAGTGCTGATCCAGCGGGCCGGGGCGGAGCGCAGCGCCAAGGTCGAGCAACTGGTGCGCCGACTGCAGGGCGTCATCATCGCCCGCCAGTACGTGCTGATGGACTACGACATCCCCGACGACCTCGTCGAGAAGGCGGTCGCCATCACGCCGGGCTTCGAGTCGCCGACGGTGTCCCCGCTGCACACGAAGGGCTGGTCGGCGGTGCGTTCCATGGTCAAGCGGAAGAACACCAACCAGGTGATGGACGAGCTGTGGGAACTCGGCGCCCGCGGCATCCTCGTGACGGACATCCACGCATGTCGACTCTGACTATCAAGGCGCGACCGCACCTGACGGCCAACATCGCGTGGGCGGCGTCGGCGTTCGTCCTCGCGACCTTCGTGATCACCGCGCTCGTCATGAAGCACTACAACGCCGGTGCCTCCTTCACCGCCAAGGACCAGGTCGGCACCGTCGTGGTCGGCATCGTGCTCGCGCTGCTGCTGGTCATGCCGACCTACCCACGACTGATCGCCGACGAGAAGGAGCTCCGACTGCGCTCGTTCCTCGGCAATTACCGGGTGATCCCGTGGGAGGTCGTCGTCGATGTGCGGTTCCCGGCCAAAGTTCGCTTCGCGCAGCTCGTCCTGCCCGGCGAGGAGACGCTCGCGATCTACGCCGTCCAGCGTTGGGACAAGGACCGCGCCGTAGAGGCGATGAACGGACTTCGCGCACTCTTCACCGCAACCCACCCGGCCGAGCAGGATTCGTAGAAAATCAAGCAATCGGTGCAATCCACAACGAAAAGTGCCACGATCGGATTCGGTCGGCCGTCAGGCCGATGAGCGCCGGTGGCGCGGGCCGCCGGGCCCCCTAGCTGAGGAGCGCGCGATGGCAACAATGGAGCGTCCGACTGCGACGACCGTCGACACGGCGGTTCCGCCTGCATCAACGGTGGCTGACCCGGCACCACTCGGTCTCGCCGCGTTCGCGGGCACCACGTTCTTCTTGTCCGTGGTCAACACGAACATGCTGGGCACCTCGGTCCAGACCATCGTGCTCGGTCTCGCACTGTTCTACGGCGGCCTTGCCCAGTTGCTCGCCGGCATGTGGGAGTTCGTGAAGGGCAACACGTTCGGTGCGCTCGCGTTCAGCTCCTACGGCGCGTTCTGGCTCTCGTTCTGGTACCTGCTCAACCACCTGCCCGAAGGCGCCAAGGCGAATGACATCCTGCACGGCGTCGGGCTGTACCTGCTGGTGTGGACGATCTTCACCACCTACATGTCGGTCGCGGCAACGCGGGTGTCCGGCGCGGTTCTCGCGGTCTTCGTGCTGCTTGCGCTGACCTTCCTCGCCCTGACCATCGGTTGGCTGACCGAGAGCCCGGCGGACTTCGCCGCGAACAGCAATCCGTGGATCCACATCGGTGGTTGGCTCGGGCTGCTCACCGCGGTCGCCGCGTGGTACACGTCCTTCGCGTCCGTCGTGAACTTCACGTTCAAGCGCGTGGCGGTGCCGACCTTCCCGCGCGCATGATCGCGTCGTCATCGGCACCCGCCGGCACTAGGTTCGAGCCATGAGCGACGTCACTTCCGAGACCCTGTCGAACCTCCTGCACGAGGACCGCAAGTTCCCGCCGCCGGACGATCTGGTTGCGAAGGCGAACGTCACCGCCGAGGCGTACGAGGACGCCGCCGCGGACCGCCTGGCCTTCTGGGAGACCCAGGCCGAGCGGCTGTCGTGGGACACGAAATGGTCCGAGGTGTTGGATTGGTCCGGCGCGCCGGTCGCGAAGTGGTTCGTCGGCGGCAGGTTGAACGTCGCCTACAACTGCGTCGACCGGCATGTCGAGGCCGGTCACGGAGACCAGGTCGCCTACCACTGGGAGGGCGAGCCCGGCGACACACGTTCGATCACGTATGCCGAGCTGAAGGACCTGGTCTGCCAGGCGGCGAACGCGCTGGTCGAGCTGGGGGTCAGGACCGGCGATCGCGTGGCGATCTACCTGCCGATGATCCCGGAGACGGTCGTCGCGATGCTCGCCTGCGCCCGGCTCGGCGCGCTGCACACCGTCGTCTTCGGGGGTTTCTCCTCGACCGCGCTCTCGGATCGCATCATCGACTGTGACGCCCGGGTGGTCATCACGGCTGACGGTGGGTACCGACGGGGGGCACCCTCGGCGCTCAAGCCCGCGGTCGACGAAGCGCTGCAGAAGTGCCCGGACGTACGGTCGGTGTTGGTCGTCAAGCGCACCGGGCAGGACGTCGACTGGACCGAGGGCCGCGATGTGTGGTGGGACGACCTCGTCGCCAAGGCGTCGACCGAGCACAGGCCCGAGTTCTTCGACTCCGAGCACCCGCTGTTCGTCATGTACACGTCCGGATCGACGGGGAAGCCGAAAGGAATTCTGCACACGTCCGGCGGCTACCTGACCCAGGCGGCCTACACCCATCACGCCGTCTTCGACCTGAAACCGGACGAGGACCTGTACTGGTGCGGCGCGGACATCGGCTGGATCACCGGCCACAGCTACATCGTGTACGGGCCGTTGGCGAACCGGGCCACGTCGTTCATGTACGAGGGCACGCCCAACACGCCGAACGAGCACCGTTGGTGGGAGATGATCGAGAAGTACAAGATCACGATCTTGTACACGGCGCCGACCACGATCCGCACGTTCATGAAGTGGGGCGAGGACGTCCCGAAGGCGCACGACCTGTCCTCGCTGCGGCTGCTCGGGTCGGTGGGTGAGCCGATCAACCCCGAGGCCTGGATGTGGTATCGCCTCAACATCGGCGGCGATCGCTGCCCGATCGTGGACACCTGGTGGCAGACCGAGACAGGCGCGATCCTGATCAGCCCGCTGCCCGGCGTGACCACGACCAAGCCCGGCTCGGCCATGCGACCGTTGCCGGGTGTCGGCGCGGACGTGGTCGACAACGACGGCGATCCGGTGCCCAACGGCGGGGGCGGGTTCCTCGTGCTCACCGAGCCGTGGCCGTCGATGACGCGCGGGATCTGGGGCGACCTGGACCGGTTCAAGCAGACCTACTGGGCACGGTTCAGCGACCAGGGGTTCTACTTCGCCGGCGACGGCGCGAAGAAGGACGAGGACGGTGACCTGTGGCTGCTCGGCCGCGTCGACGACGTGATGAACGTGTCCGGGCACCGCATCTCGACCACCGAGGTGGAGTCGGCGCTGGTCTCGCACCCGTCCGTGGCCGAGGCCGCGGTGGTGGGCGCAACCGACCCGACGACCGGGCAGGGGATCGTCGCGTTCGTCATTCTGCGCGGTGACGTGGTCGAGGAGTCCGAGGGCGAGCAGCTGATCAAGACGCTGCGCGACCACGTGGCCAAGGAGATCGGCGCGATCGCCAAGCCACGCCAGATCATGATCGTCCCCGAGCTGCCGAAGACCCGCTCGGGCAAGATCATGCGCCGGCTGCTGCGCGACGTCGCCGATCACCGCGAGCTGGGCGACGTCACCACGCTCACCGACAGCTCCGTCATGGATCTGATCGGCGAGAAGATGCCGACCGCCCAGTCCGAGGAGTGAGTCTTGGCCCCTGAGCAGGGTCGCGCCCGGCGTGTCGCCCTGCCCAGGGGCCAAGCTGGTCAGGCGAGCAATTCGGCGAGAGCCATCGCATCGAACGGGGCGCGCACCTTGACGTCGTTGTCGAAGTAGACGAAGGCGTCGCGGCCGGCGTCCGTCCACGATCGGACGGTCGCGGCCCACGCCGAGAGCGCGCGCGGCGTGTAGCCGCTCACGTACAGCTCCTTGTCGCCGTGCAGCCGCGCGTAGCCGAAGTCCGCGGTCGCCTCGGTGATCTTGGGCCAGCGGCCGGCCGTGTCCGCGGCCACGATCGCGACGCCGTGCGCGCGCAGCTGGTCGAGAAACGCCGGCGTGGCGAAGCTGCGGTGCCGCACCTCGATCGCATGACGCATGGGCCGGTCGGCGTCGGTGTCGGTGATGTTGCGGTCGGTCATCCGTTGGTCGTGCCGCTTGGCGAGCCAGGACGCCTCGCCGCTCGAGTGCGGCAGCTGCGACAGGAACGAGTCCATCCGCTCGGCGTCGTAGCCGAGATTCGGCGGCAGCTGCCACAGCACCGGGCCGAGCTTGTCACGCAGCGCCAACACGCCCGAGGCAAAGAAGTTCGCCAGTGGCGTTGCCACGTCCCGCAACTTCTTCATGTGCGTGACGAATCGGGGCCCCTTGACGCTGAAGACGAACCCGGGCGGGGTCTGTTCGTACCAGGCCCGCCAACTGGTGGGACGTTGCAGCGAGTAGAACGACCCGTTGATCTCGACCGAGGACATGCACTGCGCGACATACTCGAGCTCGCGACGGTGGGCGAGCCCGCTCGGGTAGAACACTCCACGCCACGGCGGGTAGTTCCAGCCCGAGATCCCGACCCTGGCTTTTGGTGCAGTGTTGAGCACACTGATATCCTCGTGGTGCGACCAGCTCCCGCAATTCGCGGGGGTGTGCAAGCGGAAGCCTCGAAAGCCTCCCACCCGGCCACGTGAAGTGTCCCGGGTCCGGTCCGGGACAAGCGGTTACACCGCTTCGTCAGCAGCCGTTCGCGCGGTCCGGGCTGGTCGGTGATCGAGGCCCCGTCCGCACTCGCGGAGCGGGGCCTTTCCCATGGGAGGCCCGAAGAACAACTTGAGTGCCCGACTGCATTTATCACCTGGAGGTCCCATCAGCTCCGAACCGAGGATCAACGACCGGATCCGAGTCCCCGAGGTGCGCCTCGTCGGCCCCGAAGGCGAGCAGGTCGGCATCGTGCCGATCGGCAAGGCCCTCGAGCTGGCTGCGGACGCGGACCTGGACCTCGTCGAGGTGGCGCCGATGGCGCGCCCGCCCGTCTGCAAGCTCATGGACTACGGCAAGTTCAAGTACGAGAGCGCACAGAAAGCACGGGAGGCCCGTCGCAATCAGGCGCTCACCGTCATCAAGGAAATGAAGCTTCGTCCGAAGATCGACTCGCACGACTACGAGACCAAGAAGGGTCACGTCGAGCGGTTCCTCAAGCAGGGCGACAAGGTGAAGGTCACGATCATGTTCCGCGGACGTGAGCAGTCCCGCCCCGAACTCGGGTTCAGGTTGCTGCAGCGCCTCGCCGAGGACATCTCCGGCCTGGGGTTCGTCGAATCGTCGCCCAAGCAGGACGGTCGTAACATGATCATGGTCGTGGCGCCGCACCGCAACGCCGCGAAGGCCGCCCGTCCGTCCCGCCCGGCCACGTCGCAGCCGGCCGAGGCACCGCAGCAGCCGCAGACGCCCGAACCGGCGGAATAGCAACCGACTACAAAGGACATTCAGTGCCCAAGAACAAGACTCACAGCGGTATCAAGAAGCGCGTCAAGGTCACCGGCAGCGGCAAGCTGCTGAGCCAGCACTCCGGCATGCGCCATCACCAGGAGCGCAAGCCGTCCACGCTGACCCGGCGCCTGACCGGCACCAAGGAGATCTCGGCTGTCGACGCCCCGCGGGTGAAGAAGCTGCTCGGTCGCTGACCACCCAGTCACCAACTACCGGCCCCCGCCGCCCGATCACGGACGGCCCGACCCACCCGAGGATTCACCGTGGCACGCGTCAAGCGAGCAATCAACGCCCAGAAGAAGCGCCGGACGACCCTGGAAGCGGCCTCCGGCTACCGCGGCCAGCGCTCGCGCCTCTACCGCAAGGCAAAGGAGCAGCTGCTCCACTCCGCGACCTACCAGTACCGCGACCGTAAGGCCCGCAAGGGTGATTTCCGCCAGCTGTGGATCACCCGCATCAACGCCGCTGCACGGGCCAACGACATCACCTACAACCGGTTCGTGCAGGGCCTGCGGCTGGCCGGCGTGACCGTCGACCGCAAGGTGCTGGCGGACCTCGCCGTCACCGACCCGACCGCGTTCACCGCGCTCGCCGAGGTCGCCAAGGCCGCTGTTGCAGCCGAAGGCACCGGCGGCTCGTCCACCGCGGCCTGACACCCGCGCGACCCTGCTCAGCAGTAACAACGCCCGGCTCGCTGCCGCGCGCCGTCTCACCCGACGGGCGGTGCGGCGTGAGACCGGGCGTTTCCTTGCCGAAGGCGCCCAGGCGGTGCGGGAGGCGCTCGCCGCAGGCGCCGTCGACGAGGTTTTTGCGACCGCGCCTGCGCTTAGACGCCATCCCGAGCTGACCGGCGACGCTGCGGAGATCTCGGACAAGGACGCCGCGGCGCTGTCCGAAACCGTGACCCCGCAGGGCCTGGTGGCGGTCTGCCGCCGCATCGACGTCCGCATCTCCGACGCGCTGGACGACGCCCGGCTCGTCGCCGTCTTGGTGGAACCGAACGACCCGGGCAACGCAGGAACCATCCTGCGCACCGCCGATGCCGCGGGCGCCGATGCCGTGGTCGTGGTCGGTGGAGTGGACGTCTACAACGGCAAGGCGGTGCGGGCGAGCGCCGGCAGCCTGTTCCACCTGCGCGTTTGTGTCGACGCGGCGCTGGACGATGTGCTGGGCTCCGATCTCGTGAAGCTCGCGAGCACCGGTGCGGGCGGAACCGAACTGGACGAGCTGATCGACGACGGCAGTCTGGCTCAGCCGACCATGTGGCTGTTCGGCAGCGAGGCGCATGGGCTGCCCGAGCGGGCGCTCACCGCCGCCGACCACACGGTGCGGGTGCCCGTGTACGGGCGGGCCGAGAGCCTCAATCTGGCTGCTGCTGCCGCGGTCTGTCTCTATGCCAGCGCCCGCGCGCAGGTTAGCCGGGATGACTGTTAGCCGGCACGGCCGCAGATCAGCCACCGACCGCCGGAGCGCGAGATCGCGAGCGCGACCGGCTGGGCTTTGGATGTCGCGCCGGGCAATTCGATCCGTTCGGTGAGGGTGGCTATCGCATCGGCCTTCGAGACCATCCGCACCCGGCCCAGCCGGAACGAGATGCCGCGGTCGGCGCCGGTGCCCGCCTGGGCCCGGGCGTCGTCGGCGAAGCTGTCGCAGGCGATGTCGGCCGCGGCCTTCTCGTCGCCGGCGTTCACTGCCGTCACGTACTTGGCTGCGGCGGCGCCGGCCGTCTCGGCGCCACGTCCCAGCGGCGGCGCCGAGGAGTTGAACAGCACCACGCCGACGACGAACCCCACCACGACGATGAGGGCGGCGACGATCAGAATCAGCCGCAGGTGGTGCGGACCGGTGGGCTGCTCGGGCTCGTCGGGGTCCACCGCGCGGCCGAGATGGGCGATCGGCAGTTCGGCTGGGTCCAGCGGCTCGTCGACGGACTGTTGCACGGCCCCCACGGTAGGTGCCCGGGGCGGTATTCGCTTCGATCGGCCTCGGCGCGTCCCCATAGACTCGTCGGTGCCCGGATCCGCGTGGAATTGCAGACAGGACGTGACCACCGCCATGCCGCCGAAGGACTTCGACCCGGTCGAAGCAGCCGCCTTGCAGCCGGAGGCCATCGACGCCGCCGTGGCCCAGGCGCTCGCGGCGTTTGCCGAGGCGCCCGATCTGGACGCGCTGAACGCGGCCCGCCTCGCGCATGACGGCGACCGGTCACCGCTGGCGCTGGCCAACCGCGAGATCGGCCTGTTGCCGCCGGCCGCGCGCAAGGCGTCCGGGCAGCGGGTCGGCGCGGCCCGCGCCGAGGTCCGCAAGGCACTGGCCGCCCGCACCACCGAACTCGAGGCCGATCGTGACGCGCGGGTGCTGGTCGAAGAGGCCGTCGACGTCACGTTGCCGGCCCACCGGCACGCCACCGGCGCGCGGCACCCGCTCACGACGATCATGGAACGGCTCGAGGACATCTTCGTGGCCATGGGTTATGAGATCGCCGAGGGCCCCGAGGTCGACGCGGCCTGGTTGAACTTCGACGCGCTCAACACCCCGCCCGACCACCCGTCGCGCGACCTGACCGATACGTTCTGGGTCGAATCGGTCGACTCGGGTCTGGTGCTGCGCACGCAGACCTCGCCCGTCCAGATCCGCGAGATGCTGCGCCGCGAGCCACCGATCTACATCGTCTGCCCGGGCAAGGTGTTCCGCACCGACGAACTGGACGCCACGCACACACCGGTCTTCCACCAGATCGAGGGCCTCGTGATCGACGAAGGCATCACGATGGCGAACCTGAAGGGCACCCTCGACCACATGGTCGAGCAGATGTTCGGGGCGGGCAGCCGGACCCGGCTGCGGCCGCACTTCTTCCCGTTCACCGAGCCGAGCGCCGAGATGGACCTGCTCTGCTTCGTCTGCCACGGCGAGTCCGTGGGCAACCCGGCCCGCCCCTGCCGCACCTGCAACAGTGAGGGCTGGATCGAGTGGGGTGGCTGCGGCATGGTCGACCCCCGCGTGCTCATCGCTTGCGGGATCGACCCCGACCGGTACTCCGGATTCGCATTCGGCATGGGCATCGAGCGCTCGCTCATGTTCCGCAACGACGTGTCCGACATGCGCGACATCGTCGAGGGCGACGTCCGCTTCACCGCTGCATTCGGGATGGAAAGTTGAGACTCACCCCACGCAACTGCTCCGCGAAGAACACTCCGCACTTTCGCGGGGGACCCCGGTGAGAGCTCCGATCAGCTGGCTGGCCGAACACGTCGACCTGCCCGCCGGAACATCGCCGCGCCACCTCGCCGACGCGCTCATCCGCATCGGCATTGAGGTCGAGGGTGTCGAGTCCGGCTCCGATGACATCTCCGGTCCGCTGGTCGTGGGCCGGGTGGTCAGCTTCGCCGACGAGCCGCAGAAGAACGGCAAGACGATCCGCTGGTGCCAGGTGGACGTCGGCACGGGTGAGCCCCGCGGCATCGTGTGCGGCGCACACAACTTCGGCGACGGTGACCTGGTTGTCGTCGCGCTGCCGGGTGCGGTGCTGCCCGGCGGCTTCGCGATCAGCGCGCGCAAGACCTACGGGCACATCTCGGACGGGATGATCTGCTCGACGCGCGAACTGGGCATCGGCGACGACCACGAAGGCATCCTCGTACTGGCGCCTGAGTCGGCCAAGCCGGGCGACGACGCGCTCGATGTGCTCGGCCTGCGTGAGGCCGTCCTCGACGTCGCGGTCACCACCGACCGGGGGTACTGCCTGTCCGTCCGCGGGCTGGCCCGCGAGTCCGCCGCGGCACTGGACGTCCCGTTCCACGACATCGAGGTGACTCTGCCCGCGGTCGACGGCAAGGCGTACGAGGTCACTGTGTCCGACCCGGTCGGCTGCGACCGGTTCTCGGCACGCGCGATCACCGGGCTCGATCCGACCGTGCCCTCGCCCGCGTGGCTGACCAAGCGGTTGCACCAGTGCGGCATCCGAGCGATCTCGCTCGCGGTCGATGTCACCAACTACGTGATGCTCGAGACCGGTCAGCCCCTGCATGCCTTCGACCGCGACAAGCTGACCGGCCCGATCGGGGTGCGCCGCGCCCAGCCCGGCGAGAAGCTCACGACGCTCGACGACGTTGTGCGCAGCCTCGACCCGTCGGACCTCGTCGTCACCGACGACACCGGCGCGATCGCGCTCGCCGGCGTGATGGGCGGCGCGTCGACCGAGATCAGCGCGGACACGTCTGCCGTCGTGCTCGAGGCCGCGCACTGGGAGCCGAGCTCGATTGCGCGGACGTCGCGGCGGCACAAGCTGTCCAGCGAGGCGTCGCGTCGGTTCGAGCGCGATGTCGACCCGGAGATCGCCGCCGTCGCGTTGCAGCGCTGCGTCGACCTGCTGGTCGAGTGCGGCGGTGCGCGCCCGGCCGACGGGTTCACCGTGGTCGGAACCCCGGCGGCACCGCCGGTGATCGCGCTCGATCCCGCTTTGCCGGAGACGGTTGCGGGGATGCCGATCCCGCGGGAGAGCGTCGAGGCCACTTTGCGTGCGGTCGGCTGCGCGGTGGACGGCACCGATGTATTCGAAGTGCGCCCGCCCACGTGGCGTCCCGATCTGCTGCTGCCGGCGGACCTGGTCGAGGAGGTGGTGCGCCTGGTCGGCTACGAGCGGATCCCGTCGGTACTGCCGCAGCCGCGTGCCGGGAGGGGGTTCAGCCCCGACCAGGTGCTGCGCCGCGCGGTGTCGCGGGCGCTCGCCGCCGGCGGGTTCACCGAGGTGCTCGGCTCACCGTTCATGTCTCCGACGGTCCTGGACGAGTTGGGCGTGCCCGATGACGACCCGCGTCGTGCGCTGCTGCGCGTGGTGAACCCGTTGTCCGAGGCCGAGCCGGACCTGCGCACGACCCTGCTTCCCGGCCTGGTCGCGGTGGGGCTGCGCAACATCGGACGTGGCGAACGTGACCTCGCGCTGTTCGAGATTGGCCTGGTGTTCCGCAAGCGCCCGGGTGCGCAGCCCGCGCCCACCCCGTCCGTCCAGCGACGGCCGAGCGACGCCGAGATCGCCGCGATCTATGCCGCGGTGCCCGACCAGCCGCGTCACGTCGGCGCGGTCCTGTGCGGCGACATCGAGCAGCGCAACTGGGCCGGGCCGGCTCGTCCCGTGATGTGGGCCGACGCCGTCGCCGCGGCACAGCTCGTCGCCGGGGCTGCGCGGGTCGAACTCACCGTCCGGCCCGGACGGGCTGCGCCCTGGCACCCGGGACGCTGCGCCGAACTCGTCCTCGGCGACACCGTCGTCGGGTACGCGGGCGAGCTGCACCCGGGCGCCGTCGCCGCGCTGGGTTTGCCCGAGCGCGCCTGCGCGATGGAACTCGACCTGGACGCGTTCACCCCGCCACCACCGGCGCCGGCACCGACGATCTCGACCTTCCCGCCGGTGCTGCTGGACGTCGCGCTCGTGGTCGACGCCGGCACGCCGTCCGCGGACGTGCTGGCCGCGCTGCGTGACGGCGTGGGCGAGTTGCTCGAGTCGGCGCGGGTGTTCGACGTCTACCGCGACTCCGAGCGCCTCGGCGCCGGGTTGGTTTCGCTGGCCTTCGAGCTGCGTCTGCGCGCGCCCGACCGCACCCTCACCCTCGAGGAAGCCACCGCGGCCCGCGACGCCGGGATCGCGCTCGCTGCGGAACGGACGGGCGCACGGCTGCGCTCCTAGAGGTGCTTGAGCGCCTCGCGGCGCGACAACGGACTGAGCTCGTGTGCGGTGACGAAGCCGCGCACCCAGGGTCGCAACCGCGCTGGCCACGTGGACTGGGCCCCCAATGCTGCATGAATTTGCAGCATGCTGCATAATTCTGCAGATGGGTTACCGCATCGCGATCGCCGGAGCCAGCGGCTACGCCGGCGGCGAGTTGCTCCGTCTGGTCGCGGGGCATCCCGACCTCGAGCTCGACGCGGTCACGGCGCACGGCAACGCGGGACAGCGGGTCGGACAGGTGCACCCGAACCTGCGCTCGGTAGCCGAGCTGGTGCTCGCCGAGACGACACCCGAGTCCTTCGCCGGCGCGGATCTGGTGTTCCTCGCGTTGCCGCACGGCGCATCATCGGCGCTGGCCGCCCGGCTCGATCCCGGCCAGCGGGTCGTGGACCTCGGTTCGGACCACCGGCTCGTCGACAGTTCGGCGCACGAGCGCTACTACGGCGGCGAGCACCACGAACCCTGGGTCTACGGACTGCCGGAGCTGCCGGGCAGCCGCGAGCTGATCGCCGCGGCCACGCGCGTGGCCAACACCGGCTGTCACGCGGTCGCCGCTGTCCTCGCTGCCGCGCCGCTCATCGCCGCCGGTATCGCCGCCCCCGACGACGTCGTGATCACCTCGGCGAGCGGGACGTCCGGAGCGGGACGGGCGACGCTCGGTCACCTGCTCGGTAGTGAGGTGATGGGCGATCTCTCGGCCTACAAGGTCGGGGCGCACCGGCACGTCCCGGAGATCAAGCAGGCCGCCGGCATCACCGGCCTGACGATGACGCCCGTCCTCGCGCCGATGCCGCGGGGCATCCTCGCCTCGGTCGCGTTACGTGCCATCGGTGCCGACGACCCGTACGAGGCGCTCGCGTCCGCGTATGCCGGCGAGCCCTTCGTGCACGTCCTTCCGGTCGGGCAGCAGCCCCACACCGCCTCCACCGCCGGCTCGAACAGCGCGCACCTGCAGGTCGTGCGCGACCTGGATTCCGGACGCATTGTCGTCACCAGCGCGATCGACAACCTCGGTAAGGGCGCTGCCGGGCAGGCGCTGCAGAACGCCAACCTGATGCTCGGCCTGCCCGAAACGGCCGGACTTTCCCCCGACGGAGTTGCCCCGTGAGCGACGCTTGCGGAGCGAACCAGGGACATCCCGCGCCGTCAGGCGCGACGGGGTCGACGATCCGCCCGAGCGAAGCGAGTGGCGCAGAGGAGATCTTGTGAGCGTGACTGCAGCTAAAGGCTTTCGCGCGGCGGGGGTTGCGGCCGGGATCAAGACGTCGGGTGCGCGCGATCTGGCACTGGTGGTCAACGACGGCCCGTCGGATCTCGCCGCCGGCGTGTTCACCACCAACCGGGTGAAGGCCGCGCCGGTGCTGTGGACCCAGCAAGTGCTCACCGGCCACCGGCTGCGGGCGGTCATCCTCAACTCCGGTGGTGCCAACGCCTGCACCGGACCGGACGGCTTCGCCGACACCCATCGCACCGCCGAGGCGGTCGCGGCAACGCTCGACCTCGGCGCGGGCGAGGTCGCGGTGTGCTCCACCGGCCTGATCGGGGAGCGGCTCCCGATGCCGGCGCTGCTCGCCGGCATCACGTCCGCGGCGACGGCGCTGGGCGAATCCGGTGAGGCCGCGGCCGACGCGATCCGCACCACCGACACGGTCGCCAAGCAAGCGTTCGTCTCGCGCGACGGGTGGACCGTCGGCGGCATGGCCAAGGGCGCCGGCATGCTCGCGCCCGGACTCGCCACGATGCTGTGCGTGCTTACCACCGACGCGGTCGTGGACGAGTTCATCGTCGACCAGGCATTGCGTTCGGCCACCCGGCGCACCTTCGATCGGGTCGACTCGGACGGCTGCATGTCGACCAACGACACCGTGCTGCTGATGGCAAGCGGCGCGTCCGGGATTACCCCCGCACCGGCCGACTTCGTGGCCACGCTGCACGAGGTGTGCGCCGACCTGGCGGCACAGTTGCTCGCCGACGCCGAAGGCGCGACCAAGGAGGTCCGCATCGAGGTGGCCGGCGCCGCCAGCGAGGACGACGCGGTGGAGGTCGGGCGGAGCATCGCCCGCAACAACCTGCTCAAGTGCGCATTGTTCGGCAACGACCCGAACTGGGGTCGCGTGCTGTCGGCGATCGGCACGACGCACGCGGTGTTCGACCCGGACCGGCTCGACGTGGCGATGAATGGGATCGAGATCTGCCGCAACGGCGCCGCGGGCGACGACCGCAGCAAGGTCGACCTCACCGGTCGGCACATCCACATCCGTACCGACCTGCACGCCGGCGGCGACACCGCGACGATCTGGACCAACGACCTCTCGCACGGCTACGTCGAAGAGAATTCGGCTTACAGCTCGTGACCAAAGAGCTTGCTCTCGAGAAGGCCGCGGTGCTCGTGGACGCGCTGCCCTGGCTGCAGCGGTTCCACGACAAGATCGTCGTGATCAAGTACGGCGGCAACGCGATGACCAGCCCCGAACTGCAGGCCGCGTTCGCCGAGGACGTCATGTTCCTGCGCTACGCCGGGCTGCGGCCGGTGATCGTGCACGGTGGCGGGCCGCAGATCACCGAGCACCTGACCCGGTTGGGTATCGCGTCCGAGTTCCGTGGCGGCCTGCGGGTCACGACGCCCGAGACGGTGTCGATCGTGCGCATGGTGCTGACCGGCCACGTGAACGCCGAGATCGTCAACCTGCTCAACGACCACGGTTCGTTCGCGATCGGCCTTTCCGGGGAGGACGCCAGCCTGCTCACTGCCGAGCGGCGCGGCGCGGTCGTTGACGGCGAGCACGTCGACATCGGCCAGGTGGGCGATGTGGTCGCGGTCGATCCGTCCGCGATGCTCGCGCTGATCGAGGCCGGCCGCATCCCGGTGATCGCCACGGTGGCGCGCGGCCGCGACGGCCTGACCTACAACGTCAATGCGGACACCGCGGCCGCCGCGATCGCGGTCGGGCTCGGCGCCGAGAAATTGATCGTGCTGACCGACGTCGAGGGCCTCTACGCCGACTGGCCGAGCAGCACCGAGGTGATCAGCGAGATCGACGCGGACGGGCTCGCCAAGATGCTGCCAGGTCTCGCGAGCGGCATGGTCCCGAAAATGGAAGCCTGCCTGCGCGCCGTCGAGGGCGGCGTGCCGCGTGCCCACGTCCTGGACGGCCGGCTGCCGCACGCACTGCTGCTCGAAATGTTCACCAGCCAAGGCATCGGCACCATGGTCGTGCCGACGAAGGACCACAACGCGATGAGCGCTCGCGCGAAGAGTTCGGGACATCCGTCGGACCGCCAGGTCCGAATCGGACCGACGACCGGCCCGAGCGAAGCAAGCGGCCATGAGGAGGTACGAGGATGTCCCTAGAGAACAGATGGACTTCGGTGATGATGCCGAACTACGGCACCCCACCGATCACGATCGACCACGGCCGCGGCGTTCGTGTCTGGGACGACGAAGGACGCGCGTACATCGACTTCGTCGGTGGCATCGCGGTGTCGAGCCTCGGCCACGCACATCCCGCCATCGTCTCGGCGGTGTCGGCCCAGGTCGCGAAGCTGGCCCACTCGTCCAACCTCGCGATGCACGAACCGGGCATCGCCCTGGCCGAGCGGCTGATCGCCCTGCTCGATCTGCCGGCCCGCGTGTTCTTCGCCAACAGCGGAGCCGAGGCAAACGAGTGCGCGGTGAAGCTCGCCCGCAAACACCGCCCGGGCGCTCCGATCGTGTCGTGCAACGACTCCTTCCACGGCCGCACGATGGGCGCGCTGGCACTGACCGGAAACGCAGCCAAACGCACGCCGTTCGAACCGCTGCCCGGCCCGGTCACATTCGTCGACTACGGGGATGTCGGCGCGCTGCGTGACGCGGTCACCGAGAGCACCGCCGCGGTCTTCGTCGAACCGACGCTGGGCGAAGGCGGGATCGTCGCGCCACCATCAGGTTTCCTGACGGCTGTGCGCGAGATCTGCGACGCTACGGGCGCTCTGATGGTCGTCGACGAGGTGCAGAGCGGCGTCGGCCGCACGGGCCACTGGTTCGCGAGCCAGGCCGAGGGCGTCCGTCCCGACGTCATCACGCTCGCCAAGGGGCTCGGCGGCGGACTGCCCATCGGCGCCTGCCTCGGCGTGGGGGCGGTGGGGGAGTTGTTCGCACCCGGCGATCACGGCAGCACCTTCGGTGGCAACCCCGTCTCGTGCGCTGCCGCGCTCGCCGTGCTCGACACGATCGCGACGGGCGGCCTGCTCGACAACGTCAAGCTGGTCGGCGAGTACCTCGCCGAGCAGCTGGCGAGTATCGAATCGCCTCTCGTCGCGGGCAGCCGGGGCAGCGGGCTGTGGCGCGCGCTCGTCCTCACCGACACGAAGGCCGGTGCGGTCGAGGCGGCCGCTCGCGAGCGCGGCCTGCTCGTCAACGCGGTCAAGCCGGACGCGATCCGGCTGGCGCCGCCGCTGATCCTGACCGAAGCCGACGTCGACGAGGCGATGCCCCTGCTCGTGGATGCGCTCGGAGCAAACGCATGAGACATTTCCTGCGCGACGACGACCTCAGTCCGGACGAGCTCGGTCGGGTGCTCGACCTCGCCGGCGAGATGAAGGCCGACCGGCACCGCTTCCAGCCGCTGCACGGCCCCAGGGCGGTCGCGCTGATCTTCGACAAGCCCACGCTGCGCACGCAGCTCTCGTTCGCGACGGGCGTCGCCGAGCTCGGCGGCTTCCCGGTGACGGTCGACGCGCGGCTGGCCGGCATC
>DASXJR010000035.1:0-10316 GCA_036497285.1 Jatrophihabitans sp. | reverse complement strand
TCATGGAGGTGAGGTGGTAGACGACGTGCAGCCGCTGCTCGACCTCCGGGCCGTAGTCAACACCGGAGACCGACGAACACAGCTCGAACCGCAGGCCCTCCTCGTCGCGGAAGGTGTGGCAGAGCTCGAGGAGGCTCTCGCGGCGGACGTAGAACGTGATCTCGCCGCGGTCGATGGTGATCTGCTGCAACGCCCCGCGGTCGATCGCACGCCGGTCCAGGCAGGTGCCGAGCTCGTCGGCGAGCTCGTCGAACCAGCCGCCGAAGGGGCGCTCGGCGGGGGCGGGCGCGTAGCCGGGGAGGCGCAGGCCGCCGAAGCCGGACGTGTCGCCGGTGCCGTGCACGCCGAACATGCCCTTGCGGGCGCGGGACGCCGGGACGCGGGTGCCGCCCTCGGGAACGTCGCCCAGCTGCTCCACCTCGCCTGCGGCCGGGGTCTCGCCGCCGGTGGCGCGGTGCGCGGCGGTGTCCGGGCCACCGGTCTCGGCCGAGGAGTGCTCGCCGCCGGTGGGCTCGGCGCCGTCCTTGGACGTGCCGGTGTTGTCGGGAGCCATCACGTCACTTCTTCTTCGCGAACTTGATCGACGACGGCACGAGCTCGGTCTTGTGGCCCGATTCCGCGAGCGCCGCGGCCCGCCTGGCGCCCAACGGCTCGTCCATGATCTTGGCGTGGATCTTGAGGATCGCGTCGATCAGCATCTCCGGCCGCGGCGGGCAGCCGGGCAGGTACATGTCGACGGGTACGACGTGGTCGACGCCCTGCACGACCGCGTAGTTGTTGAACATGCCGCCGGAGCTGGGGCAGACGCCCATCGCGAGCACCCAGCGCGGCTCGGCCATCTGGTCGTAGATCTGCCGCAGCACCGGCGCCATCTTCTGGCTCAGCCGGCCGGCGACGATCATCAGGTCGGCCTGGCGCGGCGAGGCGCGAAAGACCTCCATGCCGAACCGCGCGGAGTCGAAGCGCGGGCCGCCGAACGACATCATCTCGATCGCGCAGCAAGCGAGGCCGAACTGCACCGGCCACAGCGAGGACTTACGCGTCCAGTTGACCAACTTCTCGACGGACGCGAGCAACACCCCGTCCGGCAACTTCTCTTCAAGACCCATTGGTGTCAGTCCCAGTCCAGTCCGCCGCGGCGCCACACATACGCGTACGCGGTGAACACGGTGACGATGAACAGAATGATTTCGACAAGCCCGAACAGGCCGAGCGATTTGTTCGCGACGGCGTACGGGTACAGGAAGATGATTTCGATGTCGAAGACGATGAACAGCATCGCCGTCAGGAAGTACTTGATCGGGAACCGGTGTGGCCCGAGCGGTTGTGCAGTGGGTTCGATCCCGCATTCGTAGAAGTCGAGCTTGGCCTTGTTGTAGCGGCGCGGACCGGTGAACGGCGCGATCGACACCGAGAAGAACGCGAAGCCGAAAGCAAGCGCAAACAACAGCAGGATCGGCAGGTACGGGGCAAGCACCTCGACTTCTCCTTCCTTATCGTCCAGCCGCTCGTGGAAAGGCCGTTTCTCAGGCTAGCCCGGGGTTCGGGCCTACCTGACGGCGGGCGTCAGCT
This sequence comes from Jatrophihabitans sp., assembly GCA_036497285.1. Taxonomy (GTDB): domain Bacteria; phylum Actinomycetota; class Actinomycetes; order Mycobacteriales; family Jatrophihabitantaceae; genus RYN-133. The sequence continues at coordinate 8,744 of DASXJR010000035.1, read as the reverse complement.
TGGTCAACACGTTGATGACCCGGTCGGACAGATCACCGTCGTGCGGGTCGGTCAGGTTCGCGAGCAGCTTCAACACGAAGCGCATCAGCGCCGGATGCGGCAGCCCGTGCCGGGTGCACGCCCGCATCACTTCCGGACGTCCGATGAGCTTCACGAAGATGCCGCCGAGTCGGTAGTACGCGCCCCATTCGCGACTCATCCGGGCGGGGTAGGCGTGCAGCGCGCGCTCGCGGCCGTCGCCGTTCGGACGGGCGAGCGCCTGGATCGCGGCGTCCGCGGCGAAGCGTCCGGACTCCATCGCGTACGGGATGCCCTCGCCGTTGAACGGGTTGACCGAACCGCCGCTGTCGCCGAGCAGCAGCATGCCGCGTGCGTAGTGCGGGGTGCGGTTGAAGCCCATCGGCAGCGCGGCGCCACGCGTGGGGCAGGTGGCGTTCTGCTCGCGTAGTTCCCACTCCTCGGGAGTGTTGTCGAGCCAGCGCGTGAGCAGGCCGCGGTAGTCGGTCTTCTGGAAGCCGGCGCTGCTGTTGAGCACACCCAGGCCGGCGTTGACCGTGCCGTCGCCCATCCCGAAGATCCAGCCGTAGCCGGGCAGCAGGTTCGACTCGTTCGGCACGCCGTCCCAGAGTTCGAGCCACGACTCGAGGTAGTCGTCGTGCGTCTTGGGACTGGTGTAGTACCGCCGCACGGCGACACCGAGCGGACGCTTGTCATTGCGGTGCACGCCGAGCGGCTGCGCGAGCTTGCCGCTGACGCCTTCGGCCGCGAGCACGAGCTGCGCGCGGTAGGTCTTCCCGTCGCGGGTCTTCACGCCCACGACGCGGTCGGACTTGTCGAGCACCGGCCCGGTGACGGTGGTCTGTTCGTGCAGGCGGGCACCGACCTTGACGGCCTGCTGCGCGAGCAACTGGTCGAGGTCGGCGCGCGGGCGCACGAGGCCGTAGCTCGGGAAGCTGGTGAGCTCGGGCCAGTCGAGGTGCAGCCGCTGGCCGGCTGCGATCACGCGCAGGCCGCGGTTGTGCAGCCAGCCGGCCTGCTCGCTGACGTCGATGCCCATCTCGACCAGGGCGCGGGTGCCGCGCGGGGTCAGGCCGTCGCCGCACACCTTCTCGCGGGGGAAGGTGGTCTTCTCGAGCAGCAGCACGTCCAGCCCGGCGCTCGCGAGCCAGTAGGCGGCGCTGGAGCCGGCAGGTCCGGCGCCGACGACGATCACATCGGCGTCTTTGCTGACCTGCTCCATGGCTTTCCCCGCAAGACTTTGTGAATGCCTTCACGAGCGAGTGTAGGCGCCCCGCTCACCCCCCGCGCACACCGGTCGCACTCCCGCTCCCGCGTGCGGCGCGCGCTGTTGATCACGTCTTCCTCCGAAACGTTCGGTTGAGCGCCGCGAAACCGAACATCCTGGATGCAAACGTGATCACGATCGTCCGTCCACAGGCTTCGGCAACATCCACAATCGGCGTCGGACGGCCACGTGGGAGTGCTCGTTCGTGGTCCCTTGCGGGTATGCGTGAGCTGCCAGCAGAGCCGATCTTCCAGCGTTCGGCCCTTCGCGCCCGCGGCTGGAGCGACCCCGCCATTCACCGTGCGCTGGTCGCGGGCCGGCTCGTCCGGATTCGGCACGGCTGGCTGGCCGCGAATGCCGACGACGCCGCGCGCAAAGTCGCCATCGCGGCGGCCCGTGCGAATGTCGGGGCGGTGCTCAGCCACCGCTCGGCTGCCGTGATGCACGCTCTGCCGATCGTCGGGACGAGGGCGCTGGTTCCGGAGCTGACCGTTCAGCCGCGCGGGCCGGGCACCATCACCGGTGCCCATGTCCACCGGGCGACGATGTACGCAGACGACATCTTGTTGATCGACGGCGTCCCGGTCACGTCAGTCGCCCGCACCCTTATCGACCTTGGGCGGCACCGCACGACTGCCTGCGCCGTCGCCGCGATCGACCACGCCCTGCACAACGAACTCGTCACGATGGTCGAGCTCGAGGAGATCTTGGTCCGTTGCTGGAACTGGCCGCGGATCCGCCGGGCCCAACGCGCTGTCCGGTTCGCTGACGCGCGGGCCGAGTCGCCCCTCGAGTCAATCAGCCGGCTCGCCCTGCGCTGGCTGCGGCTGCCGCCGCCCGAACCGCAGGTGATTGCGATCGATCAACGGGGTTATCCCGCCGGACGGTTCGACTTCTACTGGGACGAGTACGGCGTCGGCGGCGAGTCGGACGGCAAGGCGAAATACCTCGACGACCCGGAGGAGCACGACAAGGAGAAGCAGCGCCAGGAGTATCTCGAGGACCACCGGGTCGTGTTTGCCCGATGGGGATGGGACGAACCGTGGCGGCATCCGCAGTTGCTCAAGTCGAAGGTTCTCAACGCGTTCGAGCGCGGTCGCGCCCGCGATCGATCAGGGCTTGCCCGGCTGTGGTCCGTCCGTCCGAGCGAGATCAAGGCGGACGGGACGCGATCAGGTTTTCCTCCACGATGTTCGGTTTCGAGGCCGCTAACCGAACATCTCGGAGGAAAACCTGATCAGGACGGGCGGTAGATCGCGACCAGGGCGCTGCGGATCGAGAGCACCGTGATCGTGCGCGGCACGTGCGCCTTGGTGTAGGTCGAGCCGGACGCGTGCCACCCGGTGCTGCTGAGCTCCTGCTCGTACTGCGACGGCGCCACGCTCGTCCACAACACCGCCACCGCCCGGTGCGCCCCGACGCAGGTGAGCTTCGGGACGGCCTGCGGCACCGGCACCCCGGACGGCAGCGACCCACCGCGCCGGAACCCGCCTGGCAGGATCGCGCAGGTGATCGGACGTACCGGCGAGATCGCGGTCATCTGCCGCGACGACGGCGCAGAAGCCGATGCCGATGCCGATGCCGATGCCGATGACGGCGCAGCACCCGATGCCGATGCCGGCGCAGCACCCGATGCCGATGCCGACGCTGACGGCGCCCCGCCGGCAGAACCCGCGCTACCCGAGGAACTGCACCCGCCCAGCGCACCGGCCACCACGAGAGCGAGCAGTCCGGCGCGCCGGAAGGTCACTTGACGCCGAGCAGATCGATCATGAAGACGAGGGTCTTGCCCGAGAGTCGATGTCCACCGCCTGCCGGTCCGTACGCCTTCTCCGGCGGGATCGTCAGCTGGCGGCGTCCGCCGACCTTCATGCCGGGGATGCCCTCCTGCCAACCCTGGATCAGCCCGCGCAGCGGGAACTCGATCGACTGGCCCCGGTTCCAGGAGGCGTCGAACTCCTCACCGCTCAGGAACTCGACGCCCACGTAGTGCACCTCGACGGTGTCGCCGGGTTTGGCCTCGGCGCCCTCCCCCACGACGATGTCGTCGATCTTGAGGTCTGTCGGCGGCTCTCCGCCCGGGTATTCGATGACTGGCTTGGTCATAACCCCATCAAACACGACATGGCAGGCTCGCCTGGTGCGCACGGTTCTGGACGCCGCGACGGGCGAGCTCGACGCCATCACCCTGTACAAGATCCTGCGCCTGCGCACCGACGTGTTCGTCGTCGAGCAGCAGTGCCCGTACCCGGAACTGGACGGACGCGACCTCGAGCCCGACGCCCGCCAGGTATGGATCGCCGATGGCGAAGAAATCCGCGCGACCCTGCGCATGCTGCACGATCCCGACGGCACCGCCCGGATCGGCCGGGTGGCCACCGCGCAGGACGCCCGCGGCAAGGGCCTCGCGGCCGTCCTGATGAACCGCGCCCTGGAACTCGCCGGCCGAACCGACGTCGTGCTCGACGCGCAGAAGTACCTGGAGGACTGGTACGCCCGGTTCGGCTTCGTGCGCGACGGTGTGGACTATCTCGAGGACGGGATCCCGCACGTCCCCATGCGGCGTCACCTACAGTCCGAAGCATGACCGCGCACTCCACCTCCCCGTTCCCCGACGAGCAGGCCCGGGAAGAGGCGTGGAAGGCAGCGGTCGCCGAGGAGCGCGGGGGCAAGGCGTACGGCGAGCTGATCGCGGCCCAGCGGCGGCTGCAGGACAGCGTCGCCGGCGCCGTGCTGCCGCACGATCTGGTCACCGAGATCACGGACCGGCTGAACACGATCGGCGACCTGCTCGCCGAGCATCAGGCCGCCGAGCCGGACCGCTGGGACGGCTGGCGTCCCGACATCCCCGGACGGGCGATGCCGGTGCTGCCGCCGTACGTGATCGACGAGCGGGGCGAGGGATTCCTGCGCGGGCACGTGACGTTCACCCGCTTCTACCTCGGCGGCAACGGCGCTGCCCACGGCGGGTCGCACACCCTGCTCTTCGACGACGTGATGGGCCATGTCGCGGGGCTGGCCGGCGGAATCTGCCGCACCGCGTACCTCACGATCAACTATCGCCGGATCACCCCGATCGGCGTCGAACTCAACTTCGAGTGCCGACTGGACGGTGTCGAGGGACGCAAGCGGTTCATCTCGGCGCGCCTGTTCAATCCGGCCGGCGAGGTGGTCGCCGACTGCGACGGTCTGTTCCTGCGGCTGCTGCCGGGTCAGCAGTAGTTCAGCCGGCCGAGGCGTTGCGCGACGGGTGCTGCCAGCCGGCGTACCAGGTGGCCACCTGATCGACCGGCATCGGACGGGCGATCAGGTATCCCTGGCCGACCGCACAGTCGAGGTCACGCAGCAACGACCAGTCCGCGGCCGACTCGACGCCCTCGGCGACCACGGTCAGCTGCAGCGCGGTCGCCAGTTCGATGATGGAGCGCGCGATCGCGGTGTTGTCGTGGTCCTGGCTGACGCCGGTCACGAAGCTACGGTCGATCTTGACCTCCTGCACCGGCAGCCGCTGCAGGTAGGACAGGCTCGAGTAGCCGGTGCCGAAGTCGTCGATCGACAGCTGCACCCCGAGGTCGTGCAGCTCGCCCAGCACCTCGAGGATCCGCGCCGGATCGCTCATGACACTCGACTCGGTGATCTCCAGGGTCAGCAGGTTCGCCGGTACGCAGTAGCGCCGCAACAGGAACGACACCCGATCGATCAGCGCGTCGTGGGTCAGGTTCTTCACCGACACGTTCACTGCGACGCCCACGCCGGGCAGGTTGGCCTGCCAGCCGGCGCAGGCCGAGATCGCCTTCTGCAGCACGACGTCCGTCAGTGGACGGATCAGGCCGCTGCGCTCGGCGAGGGACACGAACTCGCCCGGCTCGATCTCGCCGCGCTCCGAGTCCGTCCAGCGCACCAGCGCTTCCAACGAGAGCAGCCGCCCGGTCGCGAACTCGACCTTCGGCTGGACGTTGATGTCCAGGGCGTCAGTGTGCAGCGCGTTGCGCAGCTTGCTCACCAGCGCCAGCCGGTCGACGCCGGCCTCGCCCGGCTCGGGCGACCAGACGCACACGTCCTCGTCATTGCTCTTCGCGCGGTACATCGCGGTGTCGGCGTGCTTGAGCAGCGTCTCGCGGCTGGTGCCGCTGATCGCGCTGCTGGTGATGCCGAGCGAGCCGCCGACCTCGACGTCGATGCCGTTCAGCGTGACCGGCCGGCTAACATTGATGATCAGTGCGTCGGCGATGTCGCGGATCTCGTCCGGACGGGCGTAGTAGACGACCGCGAACTCGTCACCGCCGAGCCGGGCGACCACGGTGTCCGGGTCACCGGCCTCGACCAGCCGGGCCGCGACGACGCGCAGCAGGTCGTCGCCGGGCTCGTGACCGAGCGTGTCGTTGACGTCCTTGAAGTTGTCCAGGTCGAGCATGCCGACGACGACCGTCTCGCCGGACGAGATGTCGGCCAGGTGGTCGTCGATGGCGCGCTGCAGGAAGACCCGGTTGGGCAGTCCGGTCAGGGCGTCGTGCTGCGAGTCGTGGCGCAGCTGGTCGACCAGGCGTCCGTTGTGCAGTGCGATGGCCGCGTGGTTGGCGACGGTCTCGAGCAGCCGGGCGTCCTCGTGGTCGAAGCCGCGCGCCTCGCCGAGCCGGTCGGCCACGGCGAGCACGGCGCTGGCACCGGACTCGCCGCGCATCGGCGCGACGAGGATCTCGCGCAGTCCGCGCGCGCCGAGCCACGTCCGTCCGGACTCTGCGCCGGTGCCGCGTGACACGAGCACCGAGCCGGCGCCGCTGAGCGCCTCGGCGAGCGGTGAGTCGAGCTCGTCGGTCAGGATCCGCACCGGGCCGCGCTGCAGCGTGCCGGATTTGTCTAGGCTGATCTCGACGCCGCGGTCCTCGGTGAGGAAGCGGATCACCGCCCGTTCGGCGTGCAGCATCTCGCGGGCCTGGCTCAGCACGCCGAGCAGCACGTCCGACATCGCCTGGCTCGTCGACATCGCGTGGGTGAACCGGTAGACGCGTTCGAGGCTGAGGTGCCGCTCGTTCAGCGTCGAGTAGGCGCGGTAGGCGAGCACGAACGCGACCGCCACGACCACGAGCAGTGCGGCGGCGGCGCTGCTGGCGTCGAGGGTGACCACGCAGATCAGACCCATCGTGCTGACCATCGCGGCCTGCGTGGCGCTGATCGGCACGATCGTGATGAGTTCGCGCAGCGACAGTCCGTCCTCGAAGATCTGGATGACGAGACCGACGGCCATTGCGGCGAAGCAGCTCGCGATCACGTTGCCGACCTCGATGCCGAGCCACGAGAGCGGCGCGACCGGGCCAGTGCCCTGTGAGACGAGCCGGAACACGGCGACCGCGAGCACCGCCTCGGTCAGGGCGACGACCACGTTGAACAGCAGCTTGATCGGCTGCTTGTGCTGGCCGCGGACGAAGATGTAGATCACCATCGCGCCGAGCACCCGGGCCGCGATGAGGTCAGGGGCGGCGGCGAAGGCGAGGCCGACCGCCATCGGGATCTCGCTGAGCGACACCGACCGCGCCTCGCGGCCGATCTGCACGTTCAACACGACCAGCTCGAAGACCGCGAACGGCACGGTGAGCAGCCACCACGGCAGGCGCAGCCCGCCCGACTCGGCCACCGGGAGAACGGTGATCGCCAGCCCGCCGACCAGCGCAACACCGAGCGCCGACGCAATGAGCACCACGAAGGCGCGCGGCACCCGCGGTGTCGTGCGGCTCGCACTCATCGCGGTTCCTCCCTGTGTCGGTCGAGTGGTCAGTGCCAGTAACTGGCAGCCCAGCTGGAACTGGACCAGTCGCCGCACTTCCAGGTCGAGCTGGCCCAACTGGACGACGCCCACGAGGACGAGCGCCAGCTGGAGGACTTCCACGACGAGCTCGCCCACGACGAGGACGTCCAGCCCGAGCCCGTCCAGACGTTGCCGTTGAAGGTGCCGCCGTTCCATGCGTTTGCGTCGGCCTCGGCCCCGGCGAGCGCGCCGGTGTTGACGGAGTGGCCGAAGATGTCCTGCTCGCCGGTCAGGTCGGTCGTGCGGCCGGTCGCGTCGGTGATCGCGACGTGGTCGGTGCCGCGCGACAGCTCCAGCTTGCCGGTGCCGGTCGACGGCGCGTAGCCCTGCGTCGCGGCCGGGACGGTGCCGTAGTTGGTCTTGATCCGGACCAGACCGGCACCCTGCACCGCCTCGCCGAGCGCGGGAACGGACACCGCGTTCGACACGAGCAGATACTTGATCTGGTCCGGGGTCAGGTCGGGCAGCTGCTGCACGATCAGCGCGGCGGCGCCGGTGACGACCGCGGCTGCCTGGCTCGTCCCCGAGCCGCGGAAGAACCGCGAGTTGATCGCGCCGGTGCCGGCGAAGGTCTGGTCGATGTAGCTGCCCGGAGCGCGCAGCGACTGCACGTGCACGCCGGGTGCGACGAGGTCGGGATTGCGGGTGCCGTCGCCGACCGACGAGAAGGACGGGACGGAGTCGTCGGACGTGCTGGTCGTGCCGTTCGGGTCGTCCGCACCGACCGCGATCACGAACGGGTCGGTGGCGGGGTCGCTGAGCCGGCCGTCATCGGTGCCGGAGTTACCGGCCGAGGTGACGACGACGATGCCGTGCTGCCAGGCCTGCTCGGCGGCGTACGCGAGCGGGTCGACGGTGTAGGCCTGCGCCGAGTCCGTCCCGAAGGACAGGTTCATCACCCGGATGTTCATGCCGGGGTCATGGGCGTGCTGCACGACCCAGTCGATGCCGGCGACGACCTGCGAGACGTCGGTGACGCCGTGGCTGTCGGCGACCTTGACGCTGACGATGCGGGCGTCGGGGGCGACGCCGAGGAAGTCGGACGTGTCGTTCCAGGCGCCGGCCATGTTGGTCACGCCGGCGTCGTGGCCGGCGATGATGCCGGCCAGGTGCGTGCCGTGGCCGAAGGTGTCGGCGCCCGCGGTGGTCGGGTCCTGCGACTCGTCGGTCAAGTCGGGGCCCTGCACGAGGTTGTTACCGAGGATGCCCGGGACCTGTGCGACGCCGGAGTCGACGAGCGCGATGTCGACGCCGCGGCCGGTGTAGCCGGCCTTCCAGGCGGTGCGCGCGCCGATGATGTTCTCGAGGCGGTACATCGAGTCGTCGTCGCCGGACGGGACGTAGCCGGCGTCGCCGGCCAGAGTCGACATCCTTGCGCCGGCCAGGTGCACGCGCCGGTCCGCGGTGACGTCGGCGACCTCGCGGTCGGCGCGCAGGGCGGGCAGCGCTGCGGCGGGGACGGTGGCGGCGACGGCGTGGATCAGGCCGAGCGTCCGATCGACGTGGCCGCCGGCGTGCCGGACCAGCGCGCGGACGGCGGCGGTGTTGCCATCGGCCGAGCGGACGATGACGTGCCGGTTGCCGGTCGCTGTGGCTGCGGCGGCGGGCGATGCCTCGACCACGGCCGCGGCAAGTGCGGCTGCGGCGAGCGCGGCA
>DASXJR010000034.1:0-62281 GCA_036497285.1 Jatrophihabitans sp. | reverse complement strand
ACATCGGCCGATCCGGTCGATTGATCAGGCCGTGGTGGCTCGCAATCCGGCCGTGTCGAAGATACGGATATGCGCGTAGGGCGAACGCGCGAGATCCGAACTGGCTCGTGGCTCAGAAGTTTGGACGGGCGTTTCAATCTGTCGGTCCGCTTGGGCGGCCTGCCTCATGATCTGCGCCCGCCGGTCGGACGACTACCTATGGTTAATGCACTGGACCCAGGTGACCATCCGCCAGTGGTTTCCGAGGCCGTTGGCGGTTGACCATCCAAAGCGAATCCACGAGAACCGTGGCCCGTGCCGCAGGCAGGGCGGGATACCGCCCTCGTGGAATCCGCCGTGCGCGTCGTACCAGAACATGCCATTCTGGGTGATCTCGAATCCGTACGACCAGCCGCCGGTTCTGACGCCCACCTGGTAGGGGCTCACATAGGCGCGTCCGGTGGCCACGTGCGACCCGGTGCCGTGGTTGGTGCCGATGCCGTAACAGATGAGCCCGACGACGGCGATCAAGACCACGAGCAGGACGGTCTTGACCTTCAACGGGATGAGTCGGTCGCGATCGGTGGGGTCCGGGCCGCCGGGCTCGGGTCCGTGCGTCAGGTCGGGTTGTGACACGGTCATCGCGGCCCCTCCCTGCCGTGGTCGTGGTGAACGCATTGTGCCGTGCCGCCGGCCGTGCCGCTACGAAGATCGTTACCGGAAATCGCTGCTGTCCTTGGCCGCGCGTTCCCTCGGTTGGTCCGCGCGGATTGCTTTCTTACATCCGGCAGCCTCCGAGACGGTCTTGCGCAGCCGAAACGGCCGGGTATCTGCTCTTCACATTCAGTGCGAGGTCGGACAATGTCCGCGCTCGGGGAGGGACGCTGACGATGTTCACGATCATGACCTGGAACGTGGAGAACTTCTTCACCCCGAAACCGGCCGATCAAGCCGCCTACGATGCCAAGGTCGCCGCCCTGGCCGCAGTCGTCACCGACGCCCAGCCCGACCTGGTGGCGCTGCAGGAGGTCGGTGACCCGGACTCGTTCGACGCGCTACGCGCGGCGCTCGGCGGCGGCTGGACCGGCGAGCTGGCGACCCACTTCGAGCCTTCCCACGCGATCCGGGTCGGGTGGGTGTCCACCGGCATGCTCACCGACGTCGAGGAGGTCATCGACCTGCCCGCGCAGCTGTCGCCGGTGAAGGTCGACGACAACGGCACCACGATCACCCAGTTGGGCCGGGGAGCGCTCGCGGTCATCTACACCACCAACTCGGGCGTCGCGGTGCGGGCGCTGACCTGCCACCTGAAGTCGAAACTGCTCAGCTTCCCCGGCGGCAAGTTCGACACCACCGACGAGGCGCAGCGCGCCCGCTACGGGGTCTACGCCTTGGACCGGCGCGCCGCCGAAGCCGCCGCCGTGCGCGACTGGGCCACCAGCAACCTGGCCGGCGGCTGGGCCGACAAGCCGCTGCTGGTGTGCGGCGACCTGAACGACACCATGGAGGCCGCCACCACCCAGCTCCTGTTCGGACCGCCCGGATCGCAGATCGGCACCGGGCGGCTTCACCCGCCCCGACCGCGGCGATGCGCAACGGCTGTGGGACGTCGGCTACCAGATGACTCCGCCGAACAACTTCTCTCGCATCAACCAAGGCCGCGAAGAACTGATCGACCACGTCCTCGCATCTCACGCCCTGATCGGCACGCTCGTCGAGGCCGCCACCATCGCCGTGGACGTCCCCAGCATCGGCACCCACCCGGAGCTCGCACCGCGCGTCGACCCACCCTCCGACCACCGGCCGGTCGTCGCGCACTTCGATCTTTGAGCGGCGCCGCGCACACGCCGACGGTGAACCAGGCGGGCGGCCAGCACGGCATCCCGGTATCCGCATACAAAACCGCCGTAGCGCGCGTCGAATGGAGAGCGATCGCCACACGCACCCGGCTGGCCGCCGCACCGCCCCATATGTACTCCTGGTACTCGCGAACCCGAGTCTGCGCTGGCTAATACAGGCTTCCGAAGATGCCGTTGCAAACACCGTGCCGTTCGAGATCCTGGCGACTGCCGCCGACGATGATCCGATGATCGCGCGGGCGCTGGCTGCGTACTACCGGTCGGCGGCGATCAACGGAATGGTCAAGCATCCGAGCACCCGCTCCTACCGGGGCATAGCCGGGAACGGCTTGCCATACGTCGTGCTCATGGCGAGCAACAACGAGATCCTCGCGACCTACCGCATCCGCCCACAGGGGTTGTTGAAGCGGCTGCGCCGGTGGCCTGCCGAGGTCATGGTGTGGGCGCCGCGACGCGATCTGGTGAACCGGTGGGTTGAGTTCTGATCACGCCGGCTTGGCTCTCCTGCCGGAGCACGAACACTTTCGGGACGAACAACGCCATGCCGAGGCCGATCAACCAGGAGTTGTAGGGCGCTCACTCTGGGTCGGTCAGGGCCGCGAGGACGGGGTTTTGCACCCTCGCCCATCGCTTCGCTACACGTGACGGCTCACGGGTGCCGGGATAGGTCATCAACAACCACTCTCGGAAGCCGTAGTGCGCCATCGGTGATCCCTCGTGCGCGGCGAGCAGTTGTGATAGGTCTGGACCGCCACTTTCGCCGATCGTCTCAACGGCCTCGAGGGCGTCGAGATCGGTAATGACCAGCGGGGCGACGTCGGCTGCTTGGAGCAGGCTCGCATTGGAGAGCATCTCGCGTATTCGCAGGACCGTGAGCGGCGTGACGGGGAAGCCCTCGGTGGTGACCAGGACGGGCCGGAATCGGCCGGGTGCGGCGGTGACTCCGGTCAGCGCCGTTGGGTTCGCGCGAAAAGCCTCGATCGTGCCGTGTAGTTGCACTGCCTTCGCGATAACTCCCAGTTCGAGATCCTTAGCCAGGCCTGTGTTCGCGCGAGCGCGCAGAGTGTCAAGGCTGGGCGGGCGAGAGGAAATCTCGGCCACGACCGCTGTCGACGGCCAGAGCGCCATTGCATCAGCGTTCGGCGCAGAGGTGCCCCAGGCAGTCTGGATGTCGTCCTCGCCATAGATCACGCCTGGGTGTACAGGCGCTGTGGCTGCGGCGGCGAGCGTTTCGCGAGCATGCGTTTCAGTTGTGCGCTCTAAGTAGACGATGGCGCGGGCAGCGGCGGCCCGGTCAGCCTTCGTGCGCACGAGCCGCCCATACTGCAGGTCCCACTTGGGCAGCCAGCCGTACGTGCGTTCGGCGACCAAGTCGGCGCTCATTATGAGTAGCTGTCCATCGTTGAGTCGAATGAGTGGGTACTGGGCCAAGAGCGGCGTGTCAGACAGGCTCTCAGGCAGCGACTCCCGTGCCTCTGCGCGTACCGTCGCCAACGATCGAGAAATTACTTCCAGGGCGGCGGCAAGCCGATCAGGACCCAGATTGAGCTTTTCGAGGTAGTCGTCTTTCACTCGCGGGGGGCCGGTCGTGTTGACTGCCCGAGCGTGGAGCGCAAGCCCAATCATGCGCAGATCATCGAGCCTGGCGCCGGTTGCTGCGTAGAACTGCTCAGCAAGGTTGACTGCATCAGGGTGGTTGTCCTCAGCGGGGATCTCTATCCAACGGCGTTCGGATCGGTCGAACATGCTCGGCGGGTATGGCGAATGGTTGGCCAATACGCTCGCGGCAAGTTCGAGCTCCTCCGGGGGTATGAGGTCTGTACCGATCGCGACGGGCGCATCCGCGCGGGTGCCGGCCGGGCCGTAGCTAGCGTCGCCGTAGTAGTGAGCTGCAGTCAGCATCGCGACCGGTAGCGTCCGGGTCTGATATTGCTGCACGAGGGCGAGATCCTCATGATCACCGGCAGGGGCGTCTGACCCGTAGACGAGCGCGAGCATCGCCAGCAGTTTCAGCACGGGCGTCACTAGCAACGGGCTTCCAGTGCTCAGGTGATGTGACAGCGCTTCGTAGGCGCCCTGATCGTGGCCAAACCATTCACGGGCAAGACGCACCTCAATGCGCTCCCGGTCACGAGTGCGAGAGACCAGCCGAAGCATATTCGCGACCCAATCCAGGGTCCGTTCGACCGGGACAGGGGCCAGCGCATCGGCGATGGATGATTCCGGTGGCACGTCGGTCATGACATCGGCTATGGAGATGATGGAGTGCATCAGCAATAGCTGGCGGTCATGCGGTTGCCGCGGGCCAGGCTTGGAGCGGTCCCGGCCGGACGTCATGCCGGCGGCATCTGTTGCTCGACGGGCGGCAACAGTGGCAGCGAGCTCTTCGCGGACCCGACGATTCGCCCGCTGCTTCCGACTCTCTCCCACGTGAGCAGCTTTTCAGGCCGACTGGGATGACCGTTGGAGGGCGCGGTACACCGAAGCACGGCTTATAGAGAAGATCTCAGCGAGCTCGGCCTGGGTGTGCTGACCGGCGGCGTGCAATTCAACCAGGTGGAGCTGCTGCGTCTTGGTGAGCTTGGGCTGCTTGCCGCGCAGGCGACCCTTTCGACGGGCGACCTCCATGCCCTCCCGAGTGCGCTGGCGCATCAGGTCGCGCTCGAACTCGGCAACCAGGGCGAGCACACCGAACAACAGCTTGCCGACCGGGTCGGTCGGATCGTGCACCTTGCCCTCGAAGCACAGCGCGACGTTCTTCGCCGCTAGCTCGTCGGCGATGTCGCCGGCATCGCGGATTGACCGAGCGAGCCGATCGAGTTTCGTGACAACCAGCGTGTCGCCAGGACGGCATGCAGCGAGCGCCTCGCGTAGCCCTGGTCGGTCGCGGTTGCTTCCCGTGTAGCCGTGGTCGACGTAGATCCGGTCGGAAGCGACGCCGAGTGCCTCGAGCGCGTTGCGCTGGGCGGTGACGTCTTGATCGTCGGTCGAGCAGCGTGCGTATCCGACCTTGAGAGCATTCATCAGATTCCTGCGCGGTTAGGGCCCGTTCACCGGGCAAGTATTCGGGCGGGTTATACGAGCAGATGCTATTCCGAGAAATCGGCACTTCGCATGCCGAGAAAGACGTGCCCGGATAACGATCGGCTTACGCGCAGGTCATATTGAAAATGGACGCCCGTCCATTTCTGAAATCTCAACGATGCGCGACCCTGGTTGCGGGGTAATCCCTTGGGTAGGTGATCTGGGCTTCGGCGTCGCCAGCAGCCTTGCCACCCCGGCACTGAGACGATCTGTGCATGACGGAGCTGGCTGTGACTGTGAACGCGGGCGGGACGCGTATGCCCGAAACGGTCAAGATCGCGATGGCCGACTGGGCGCGCAGCGCGCTGACGAGGAAGCCGGTGTTTGTCTTCGTCCAGGAAGTCCCGTCGGACTCGTGGGTGGCCGTATGGACCGAGGCGGGCTACACGCCGTTCTTCGGCGAAGACCGGGGCTGGACCGTCCGGTCTGCGCTTCTCGTCCGCGGCGACGTCTCGGCCGAGCCAATTTCATGCACACCCGTGGCCTTGTCAACTGCCGGCGCATTCGGAACTCTGCATTATCACGGCAGTTATGTCGCGGTCGCCCGATGGATGAGCCAGCGTGGACCAGTGTTACTGGCGAGCGTGCATGCCAGTCCGAACGAAGCTGATCTCGAAGGCTACGGATGGACCGGAGGGAAGGTCAGGGCTCGCCCTGGCGGAGGCGATCCACGTTACGTCGGTGGGCGCCTATGGGACAGCGACATGGTTCTCACGACGCTGACCAGGATGGCCTCCGTGGCGCCAGTGCTCGCTGCAGGTGATTTCAACGAATCGCGTAACTTCGATCTCGGAGAGCACGGAGAACGCCTTGGGACCTGGGGGAAGGAGTACTTCGAGCGTGTCCACGGTGCTCACTACAGGGCATGGCTTACGGACCGGTGGCAAGAAGAGCGGCCCACGCACAACAGGTTGCAACTCGATCACGTGCTCTTGTCCGACAGCGCGGCAGGGCTCCTCGCCGAGAACCCGCCTCCGTACCTGGACACCCAGTGGGCCGATGCCAGCGCGCGGAATCACCTCAGCGATCACATCCCGGTGTGGTTCGCGGTGAACGAGACTTGGATTCCTCCTCTGGATGGTCACGGCTCCTGAACGGCGCTTGGCCCTCAGAACCTGGCGGCGCGCTACCCGGCGGTCGCGACTGTGGATCATGGGCTGATGCGCAAGGAACGTGCCGAGGAATCCGCCGCCCGGTTGATCGTGGCCCAAGCCATTCCTGGATCGTCTGTTGTCCAGCACGACGACAACTCCGCACCAGGCATGTTTGATGCACTCATCGTCTACGCCGACGGACATACGGCTGCCCTTGAGATCGTGACAGACACTGACCCGGACCAGCGGCAACTCTGGGCGCGCATCCAGCAACATGGTGGGCAAGTCATCGCCGCGCCCGAGCTCACACATACCTGGAACGTCACCGTCGACAACGGCGCGCCGATCCGTGAACTCCGAAACCAGATTGTGGACCTCTTGCGTCACATCGAGAATCCAACTATCGCGCTCGAACTCGACTGGCCCGACGGACGGCGCTGGCACGACGCGGCCGGCGTCAACGCAATCTTTGAGGGCCTCGGCGTCCTACGTGCGTCGCCCACGAGGCGTCCGGCACCCGCGGAGGTGATCATCTCTCCGAATCCGCAGGCCGGATGGGCCGGCGCACCCAACGACGTAGCGACCTGGGCGGTTGAGGTACTCACGACCACGGCCGCCGACGTTCCGACGAAGCTGGGAGCGAGTGCCCACGTCGAACGCCACGCGTTCATCTGGGCAACAATCACGACCGACGTGCGCATCACACTGATCCTGGACGGTGACGAGTTGCCGGACGCGAGGCCGGACCTGCCCGATCACGTCACCGATCTATGGGTGGGTGGCTGGTACGGCGGGGCCAGGGTTCTGCGGTTCGATCCGCGCGCCGGCTGGTCGACGGCATATCGCATTCCCCCGGACGGACGAATCAACCTCACTACTTCGCCCCATATGTGACTGGCGACCTTGTCGCTCGCCAGGACAGCGACGATCGGAGTGGCACTCCCCTGGGCCGAAGGGTGAACTAAGTTCCCAGGGGAGCGGCTCAAGATCATGCCACATGCAGGTGGTCCGGAGAAGATCACGATGGCGACGAGCCCGATCATCCAAGATGAGCGCGGACATCCCGATCAACCATGTGAGTCAGCGGCCGGCGGACGCCGACAACCTGGCTATGACGCTTCGGGTTCCAGAGCCAGTTGATCGCAGTCGCCAGGAGCTGTCCACGGCCCGGCACGAGAAACACGTTGATGGGGTGCATAGCCTGGCGGATGCCCTCCAACTCGTGCACGCTGCGGTGCGCACCCGATGGGGCATGGAGGGCAACCGGCTACGCGGTCTGCCGTGGATCTACGCCTGGGCGGTAGATGTTGGTCCGGACTGGGTGGTATTCCGAATCGAGATGCCCGGTGCGACGAAGTTGATGCTCGCCAGCTATGAGCTGATCGGCGACGACGTCACGTTCGGCGAGGCCACTGAGGTCCGCCGCTACGCCCTGTACGAGCCGGTCGCCGGTGAGTTGGGCGATGATGATCTGGAACGCGATGTGTTCGATGATCAGATGGGGGTCTCTATGGTCGGCGACGAGGATCGCATCGTCGCGGCGTTCTGCCGCTGGCTCGAACAGGACGGCTGGAACACCGACCGCGAGGTCGACTTCGTCGACGTCGTGGCCACCCGCGGCGCGGAACGCATCTACGCGGAGGCGAAGGGGCGCACCACCGATCCTGGCTTGGACACCGACACCCTCTACGGTCAACTTCTGCGGAGGATGCCCGCCGAAGAGATCGGCGACGCCACGTTCGCCGTCGTTGTGCCGCACAGTGCACTCAAGTTCGCAACGCGCGTCCCGGCTCGCGTTCGGGATGCTCTAGCGATCCGTGTGTTCGGTGTCCACGACGACGGCGCTGTGATAGAAGCCGACGGGTAACGGCTCAGCGGAGGTCGGTTGCAACAGGGATGTGCGAATCTCCGTCGTCCTCATACCGATCCGAAAGTATGGACAGCGACCGCACACCCCGCCCCGGCCCCGACTATGTGCCCGTGTACTACGACGTCATGAACGGGTCGAGCGCCATGCCGCCGCTGGATCTGGTGCGTGAAGCGCTCGCTGCGCGGTTCGGCGTGGCCGATGACGATCCGGATGGGCGTCCGCCGGCGATCGTGGGGTTGGCGATGCTCGACAACTATTCGGCAGTTTGTGCGGTGCAACCGCTCGACGGCGGAGGTTGCAACTTCCTCAGCGTCGCCTATACGTACGCCGATGGCGAGCTTCGCCTCGGCCGCGCCCACATGGTCGACTACTGCGTCTCAGTCAAGTCGCTTCGCAAGACGCGAACACCGACTCCGGTGCTCGGTAAGTACGCCTGACCGCTCCGAGGAATCGCTCTCTCCTGACGGCGCCGGCAAGTACGCAGCGACGGGGGCCGGCGACGTCGCCTGGCTGACCGTCGAACAGGTGAACCCGACCAGTGGGCTTGTCGAAGCCCGCTGCAACTTCTGAGAGGGGGTGACTCCCGCAATGACCGCAACCAAGGAAATGGTCGATTCGTTCGGCCGGACCCAGGCGGACAACAAGGCCGTCTCGAGCTGATGGAGGCCGCCAACCTCGAGGCTCGCGAGAACTGGCACAACCCGCAGTGGCGCCATGAGTTCGCGGCGGATCTGACCGAGTCGATCATGATCGGCTTCGAGTACGAGACGCTGATCGGCAAGTGGATCGACACGGAGACCACGGACTTCAACGGCCGGATCTTCGTCAAGGAGACCCGCGGCCTGAAGGCGTTCTACATGGCGCGTGGCGGCTACATCGAGGCTTCGGAGCTCACCTCCGAGATCTCGGAAATCCCGCGCAACATGATCGGTGTGCACGTCTGGGAGTTCGAGGACAAGTTCCTCACGAACTTCGCCGAGTCGGCCCAGACGCTGCGCGACCTGTCGATCACCCGCATGGACGCGGAGATCAACCGCCGCGTGCTGACGGTGCTCGACGAGGCCGTTCCTTCGGCTTCGCCGTACTACCTGGCCACGCCCGGCCTGTCCAAGCCCGCGGTTGACGCCGCGATCCGCTCGGTCAAGGACGCGACGTGGACCGGTCAGGTCTCGATCGTCGGACGCTCCACCATGGTCGACCAGATCATGGACTTCGACGGCTTCGGCCTGAACACCCTCGACGAGATCGTGCAGCGGGGCCAGCTCGGCCAGTAGCGCGGCGCGAACGTCATCTCGCTGAAGAACTACAAGGACGAGGACTACCTCCCCTTCATCCCGAACAACGAGCTGTGGGTCATCGCCAGTGACGTCGGCAAGGTCGGGTTCTTCGGCGGCCTGCAGTCCAAGGAGTTCAGCGAGCTGGACAACTGGTACTGGGAGAAGTTGGTGATCGTTATGATCTGCGTCGCGCAGCGGCCGACTCCACGACCATGTCGACACGATCTGCAATCGACCGCCTGCTTGAGAAGATTGACTTCGTCGGCCCGATCATTATTGAGACGCCTTGTTGGCAGTGGCTCGGCCACGTGCACCGGCAGTCGGGCTATGGCCGGTTTCACCTCGATGGGCGTTCCGTTGAGGCGCATCGTGCGAGTTACCGGCTCCTCGTCGGAACCGTGCCCATCGGCCTCGAGCTTGATCATCTCTGCCGCAACCGCGCGTGCGTCAACCCTGACCATCTTGAGCCGGTGAGACACCAGGTGAATGTCGCCCGGAGTCCCGTGGTCGGCAAGGCGCTGAAGATCAAGGAATCGTCGAAGACCCACTGTCCGAGAGGTCATCCATACGACGTGGTCGATTCGCGCGGTCGACGACGGTGTCGAACATGCCGCCGGACACGCAACCGGCGGTGACGAACTTCCGCGGCTGCACGGCAGGCGTGCCCTCCCGCCGACATTATGGTGGGCGTGTTGGTGGCGATCGTCTTCTTCGATGGATGGCTGACGCGCATCGTGATCGCACTCTTCATCGCGGTAGGAGTTTGGGCAACTGCGGTGGCGGTCAAGGTCCAACTCTGCGCGATGCCGGTCGGACGTAGAAGAGCTTGAGGTCACTCATCGGCGAGTCGCGCCTCCAGTGCACTGGCCGCCGCCTCGAACTCGGCGAGTGCCGCGGTGAGGTCCTCGACGATCTCACGGGCGATGATGTGGGGCGCCGGCAAGTTGTCGAGATCCTCGAGCGATTCGTCGCGCAGCCATGTGATGTCGAGGTTGACCTTGTCGCGTGCGAGCAGTTCGTCGTAGGTGAACGCCTTGAACCGCTCCGCCTCGAAGCGCCCATCGCGGGGTTTGCCGGGTGCGTAAGCGTCGACGAAATCGTCCAGGTCGGCGCGACGCAGTTGGTTCTGCTTCTGGGTGAAGTGCTTGTTCGTGCGGAAGTCGTAGACCCACAGCGTGGAGGTCCACGGTGTCTCGGACGCAGGCTTCCTGTCGAAAAACAGCACGTTGGCCTTCACGCCGCCGGCGTAAAAGATGCCGGTCGGTAGTCGCAGCAGCGTATGGACGTCGAACTCGCGTAGCAGGCGGCGCCGGATCGTCTCGCCGGCGCCACCCTCGAACAGCACGTTGTCGGGCAGGACGACGGCGGCGCGTCCGTTGATAGCCAGGACCGTCTTGATGTGCTGGACGAAGTTGAGTTGCTTGTTCGAGGTGGTGACCCAGAAGTCGTCGCGCACGATCTCCAGATCGTCGCGCGATTCCCGACCGTCTGCGCCGATCATTGTCACTGACGACTTGCGTCCGAACGGCGGATTGGCGAGCACAACGCTGAACCTGTCACCCGGATCAGCGGTGAGCGCGTCCTTGACGCTGATTAGCGACTCGCCTTCTGGACGGCCAATACCGTGCAGCAGCAGGTTCATCGCGGCAAGACGGGCGGTGCCGTCGACGAGCTCGGTGCCCCGAATGAAATTCTCTTGCAGATGCATCCGCTCGTCGGGCGTGAGGTCCTCCGCGTCCTGAGCCGCAAAGGCGTGCGCCCACAGCAGGAAGCCACCCGTGCCGCACGCTGGATCACAGACGGTGTCCTTCACCGTCGGCTGAACACAGTCGACGATCGCGTCGATCAGCGCCCGTGGGGTGAAGTACTGCCCGGCGCCGGACTTGATGTCCTCCGCACCCTTGGCCAGCAGGTGCTCGTAGGCATCGCCCTTCACGTCGACCTCGGCTGCGGACCAGTTCTCCTTGTCGATCAGCTCGACGATGAGTCGCTTGAGCTTGGCCGGGTCCTGGATGCGGTTTTGCGCCTTGCGGAAGATGGTGCCAAGGGCTCCGCGCTTGCGGCCGAGCTCTTCGAGGATGTGCCGGTAGGTGACTTCGAGGTCGTCGCCATCAGCGTCGAGCAACCGCTGCCACGAACAGGACTCGGGCACGATTTGTATCGGCTTGATCGGCCGCGTGGCGCGCTCGTCCGCCATCTTCAGGAAGATCAAGTAGGTGAGCTGCTCGGTGTACTCGATCGTCGAGACGCCGTCGTCGCGCAGCACATTGCAGTACGACCACAGCTTGTCGACAAGCTGCCGCGACCCGCCTTTGGCTACTCCGTTGCTACTCAACGCCCCTGCTCTCCCATGCGCCAAACGGGTGTCCATCGGACGACACCCACTCGAGGCGGCCGTTGCATGAGCGGCCGAGGGCAACCGCGGCGGCAGTCGATGGTGACGAAAAGACGATGTCGCGAGTCAGTCGCGCGCTGCCCGAGTCCACGACGAGCGCGCCTTCCGCCAGCAGTTGCTCGTGCCGAGCGCGGTAGGACGCATATGCCTTCATCGTGCTCTCGGCCTTTCCGACGCCATGCCACGACGCGACGACCACCGACCCCTCCAGCATCGTGAACTCGCCGTCAATCTGTTGTGCGCGAGCATCGACGCCAGCTTTCGCGTTACGCAGATGAAAGATCGGGGACTCAATGGCGTCCGCGGCCATGCCCGTTTGCGCCTTTTGCGGGCGGATGCGGATTGCATTGACTCCAAGCACCGGTAGGACGATCTGAAGCTGGCCGACGAAGTAGTCCATGTCGGACGCGTCGGCCTCAGGCAGCGCTGGAACGGGCGGTGCGGTGCCGTTCTCCAGGCTCACTCGACCGGCCTGGGTAGCCAAGGTGATCAATCGCGACTCCAAGTATCGGCCGTGCGACTTGGTGAGGTTGGTGTCCTTGGAGGTGATGACCACGACCCTGTCCCAGAAGTCCCTGTCCCGGTGGTGGTGACGGAGTCGGTCGGCTACGACGTCAGCCTCGCCGATGTAGCAGCGCGTCTCACCGACTGCGGACTCGTCGTCCCCGAGAAGGAGGTACACGCCGGTGTGTTGTGCCTCGTCGCGCTTCAGCAAGTTTGCAAGGTCTGATCGTTGCGCTTGAAGCACGTGCCCGGTCCAGTTCGTGATTTCCGCCGTGGTCAGCCCACCCGGCACGCCATCGACGAGGAACAACTTGATCTGCTTGCCGCTCACGTGATCGACTCCTCGGCCCGGTCGAGGCCGGATGATGTCTCGGTCAGACGACCAGTGAAGGCCGCTTGCAGCAGAGCTCGTCGGAGTAACGATGTCCGCTGCCGCGTCTGGGCCACCTGTGCCACGAGGCGTCTACGCGTCTCGTCAACCGCCTCATGTCGGGCCAGTAGCCGGTCCTGGACGTCGAGAGGTGGGAGCATCAGCGGAAATGCTTTGAGCTTTGTCCCATTGACATTTGCCTGTCCGACCTGCTGGCTTGCGACAGACCGAATGTAAGCACGTCCTAGCGGGCTATTGATCACGAGATTTGCCCAGGCGGGCCGGACGGCTGGCCCGAATCTGACCCGGATTAGATAAGACGCGAACGTCATCGAGTTGTCATCTCGGTCGAAGACGGCAGACTTGCCGACCAGTTCGGCGCTGTTCGTTCGGTTGAAGAGTAGGTCGCCCCGCTGGAGCAGCAATGACGCGACCTCCGGGTGGTCGCGTGGTAGGTACTTGAGCTTGTCGGTCATGATCGCCCCACCGTGCAGATTGCCCATGCGAAGAACGGCGATCGCGTCGAGATCTGCTGCCTCGGAGGTCTTGGAACTCGTTCCGTACTGAACTAGCGACGCCTCGTCGCCGACCGTAGACGCTTGCCAACCTCGGGGCACTGCAACCTCACGATCGCCGTAGGACACGGACCGAGATGTGGTCGTCGAACCAACCCTTGTGATCGCCTGCATGCTTGACGTCAGAGTCAGCAGCATTGCTCGACGCGACGCCGAGTCAAGTCCGGTTACGGAGGCGTCGAGGCGGGAGAGGTGATCTTCGAGGATGTTGACGATCCGCCGCTGGTCCTCGAGCGGGGGTACTGGAATCCGCAGACGTCGCAACTGCTGTTGCGGAAGGTGGGCGATGGTCGTGCCCGTCGCATGCTTGGCGAGCTGACCGCTGACGGCGAGGTGCCGGAGAAGATGAAGCAGATACCGAGACTCGACGGCATCGGACGGTCTGACGCGGTGAAGGGCTTTCTGATAGGCGATGTACTCTGAGCGGCCGTGCCAGATTGCGGCCCGGCCGATCTCGCCGCCTTCGCAAACCAGCAGATCGCCTTTCTCGACAGCGAAGCGATCCCTCTCGTCGTCTGCGAGCTCCATCGTGAGCACATCGCCCGTGTCGATGCGGCCCCACTGCACGTTGACGTTACGAAGATATGGAACCTGCGAGTGACCGCGCGCCTTGCCGCGGTCAAGCATCTTTCCAAGCGCGGTCGTCGCCACGTCGCCGAGTTGTTGGACGCTCCAGCCGGGCGGCAGCAGGGTCATGCGGTGAGTTCCTGGTTTAGCACTGTGAGGAGATCGCCAGCCTCAGGGCCGAACTCGGAGATCGCACCGTCGATGCCGCCTCGTTCGGTGAAGGGTGCGTTGTCGAGGTCGTCGGCCTCGATGCCTGCAGCCTGGGCGATGGTGTCGGCGATGCGGTCGAGCCACCAGCGCTGGCGGTCGGTGAAGACCACGCCGACCTGCTCCTGCTGCGCCAGCCAACCGGCGTACCGCGACGCGACGGTGTCGGCGTAGGGCACAAGTGTGTCGTCCACTCCGAGAGTGAACCGGATGAGCGAGACGAGGTCAGCGGCGGTGTGCCGATCGGCCCGTCGGACGCGCGGGTGAGTCGGGTCTGCCTCGATGGCCGCGTAAGCGTTCCAAATGATGTCGGGCGTCCAGAGGTAGGGCGGGCGCTTGATCCGCTCGGCCAGCTCGCGCAGCTCGGCATACGTGATCTTCGCCGACGTATCGCCGGCGTAGTACAACTGCAGTGCGGTGATCTCGTCCCTGTGCTTGTCCAGGTACGCACGCCACGAGTCGACGACTTGGCGCGCACGAGCCGTGTCGACGACACCGTGCGCGCCGAGCAGTACGTCGACACTGACCTCGTCGATGATGAGGTCGTGGCTGGCGCGGATGGCCAGGATCTGCTCGCGCAGACCGGGGTTGCCGGCCAGCGGCGTGACGGCGGCCTCGATCAGCTGGCCCACGACCTCGGACGTCGTAATCGCCGGATTGCTGTGGCGCGCAGCCTCGAAGGCCGACGCTTGCTTGTCGACGTCGACCGCATCGACGAGGCCACGCACAATGCTCGTCAGCGTCATTCCGGCCAGCGTCGCGATCTCTCCCTGTTCGGCCGAGGTCAACTGATGATCGAGCCGCGATAGCCGCGAGGCGAGCGTCGCTGTCTCGTCTTCGGTGATCGTAAGCGCGGCGGCCTTGCCGAGTAACTGCTTGAGGCTGGCCGTGCGTTCACGATCCAGCGGGACGGCGTCGATGTAGCCGTGCTCGGTGACGCCGACCGCGTCGACGATCACGAAGCGGTCCTTCGCGACGGCATCCGGGGTGACGGCCTGGAAGTCGGTGTCGGCGATTGTTCGGGCGCCGCGTCCCTTCATCTGCTCGAAGTAGGTCGCTGACCGCACGTCGCGCATGAAGAACACGCACTCGAGCGGTTTGACGTCGGTGCCGGTCGCGATCATGTCGACGGTGACCGCGATCCGCAGGGTCGGTGAGTTGCGGAACTTCGCCAGCAGGTCGCGCGGGTTCTTTGCGTTGTAGGTGATCTTGGCGGCGAAGTCGTTGCCTTTGCCGAATACTTGGCGCACCGTGGTGACGATCTCTTCAGCGTGGTTGTCGTCCTTGGCGAAGATCAGGGTCTTGGGGGCAGCGGACCGGCCCGGAAAGATTTCGGTGAACAGCCGGTCGCGGAACGTCTCGAGCACCAGCCGGATCTGGCTCGCGCTGGCGACGGCTCGATCGAGCTGGCCAGGCGAGTAATCAAGATCGTCGTCGAGCGATTCGTAGCGCTCCCTGCGGGTCTTCTTGTCCCGCACCGGCACGATCGTGCCGGCCTCGACGGTGGAACCCTGCTCTGAGATCTGCGTGCTGATCCGGTACACATCGAAGTCAACGTTGACCTTGTCGGCCACCGACTCGGCGTAGGTGTACTCGGCGACCAAGTTCTGCCGGAAGAACCCGAAGGTCTGCTTGGTCGGCGTCGCCGTGAGGCCGATGACGTGCGCGTCGAAGTACTCGAGCACGCCGCGCCACACGCCGTAGATCGAGCGGTGGCACTCGTCCACGATGATCAGATCGAACGCCTCGGGCGGCAGGTCGGAGTTGTAGCCAATCTCGACCGGCGCGCTCGGCACCGCCGAATCCAACTCCGGATCGTCGCCGTCGGGTACCGGCTGGCCCCGGAGCACCGAATGGACCCGCTGGATCGTCGAGATTACGACCTTGGACGAGCCGACCATCCCGGCGCCGGTCAGTTTGTCGACGTTGTACAGCTCGGTGAACTTCCGGCCGTCGTCGGGCGCGGTGTAGTCGCGGAACTCCCGCAGCGTCTGGTCGCCCAGGTTGTTTCGGTCGACCAGGAACAGCACTCGGTTGAACCCGCCCCACTTGAGCAGCCGGTATGACTCGGTCACCGCGGTATAGGTCTTGCCCGCGCCGGTCGCCATCTGGACCAGGCTGCGGTCGAAACGCCCCTCCTTCAGGCTCTGCTCGACCGCCGTGATCGCCGTGATCTGCGCCGGCCGCAACGGCGCGGTGTCGAGCGTGGGGAGCCCGCTGACCTTGGCGCGCCACGTGGGGCGGTCGGGATCGGCGGACGCCTCGCGGAGGACGCGAGCAAGCGTCTGCGGCTGCGGGAACGCGAAGACCTTTCGCGCGCGGGGGTTCGGGTCGTAACCATTCGTGAAGTGCGTCTCCGTACCGGACGCCTCGAACACGAACGGCAGTCTCCTGTCCACGGTGACAGCCTGCAGCTCTTGGGTGGGCGATAGGCCGTCGGCATACATCGACGATTGCCACTCCACGCCGGATAGCGGAGTCCCGACCGGCTTGGCCTCGATGACTCCGACGATCTTGCGGTCGACGTACAGCAGGTAGTCGACTTGCCCTGACCCGCGTTTCATCCGAACTTCGCGAACCGCACAACTCGGATGGTGGATGAGATCCAGCAGCGCTAGGTCGCACACGTGCCAGCCCGCGCCGACGAGTTGCGCGTCGATCAAGACGCGAGCCCGCTGCTCGGCGTGCAGCCCGTCCGCGCTCACGGGCAGACGATATCGACAAGATCAAGCGTTCAGCTCCTCGAGCACCCGGTCGAGTCCGCGCCAACTCCGGCCGTGGCCGATGGCGGCCTGTGTGCGCGCCCGAAAAGTTTGGCGCGGGGTTCGGCCTCTCGCCGCGCCATGCCACACCCTGCCACGAGCTGGTGCTCGTTCGTGTCCCGAGGCAGTAAGGCAACGCCATTGCCCCAGACGGGCGTGGACTTCCGTCCTGGCGTCGCAGTATCGGATACCCCCGAACAGCAGCGTGAGCTGAATTTTGCTAGGTCGAACCCCGCAATTCGGACTCTATGCGGGTCCGTGCTGGATGGGCAACCTCGCGCGGTTTCCAACGGGCGTCTGAACTTCCACGGAGATTTGCACGCGACGCGTCATCGCATGACACGAGGGCAAAACGGTGACTGTCCTGGCGTCGATGTGCATCGTTTGTTCAAGACCTGTTCGGCGCACTTTCGGTCCGCTAGCGATCGAGTCGCGAGTCTGGATACTCTCGGCCCCACAATCTGGGTCACCGGGCGCGGTACTAGGTACGGACGGTGCCCACGGAACCCAGTAAATACGGGGGGTCTCCCGCCAGGTCTACTCCCACTCGATGGTGCCGGGCGGCTTGGACGTGACGTCCAGAACCACGCGGTTCACCTCGCGCACCTCGTTGGTGATGCGCGTCGAGATCCGCTCGAGCACGTCGTAGGGCACGCGGGTCCAGTCTGCGGTCATCGCGTCCTCGGACGACACCGGCCGCAGCACGACAGGATGGCCGTACGTGCGTCCGTCCCCCTGAACCCCGACGGACCGGACGTCTGCCAGCAGCACCACCGGGCACTGCCAGATGTCGCGGTCGAGCCCCGCCGCGGACAGTTCCGCGCGCGCGATCGAATCCGCTCGGCGCAGGATGTCCAACCGCGCCGCGGACACCGCACCCACGATGCGAATCGCCAGCCCCGGCCCCGGGAACGGTTGCCGCCACACGATGTCCGCCGGCAGGCCCAACTGCTCGCCGACCCGGCGCACCTCGTCCTTGAACAGTGTGCGCAGCGGCTCGACCAGCGCGAACCGCAGATCCTCCGGCAGCCCGCCCACGTTGTGGTGGCTCTTGATGTTCGCCGCGCCGCTACCACCACCGGATTCGACCACGTCCGGGTACAACGTGCCCTGGACGAGGAACTCGACCGAGCCGCCGGAGGCCACGATCGAGCGCGCCGCCTGCTCGAACGAGCGGATGAACTCCCGTCCGATGATCTTGCGCTTCTCCTCGGGGTCGGTGACTCCGTCCAGCGCATCGAGGAACTGCGCCGTCGCGTCGACGACCTTCAGCCGAACGCCCGTCGCCGCAACGAAATCGCGCTCGACCTGCCGGGCCTCGCCGGCTCGCAGCAATCCGTGATCGACGAACACGCACGTCAACTGCGAGCCGATCGCACGTTGCACCAACGCTGCCGCGACCGCCGAGTCGACCCCGCCGGACAGCCCACAGATCACCTGCTTGCCGCCGACCTGCGCCCGGATCGACTCGACCTGTTCGTCGATGATGTTCGCCTCGGTCCAGGTCGGACGGACGCCCGCGATGTCGTACAGGAAATGCCGCAGGATCTGCTGACCGTGTTCGGTGTGCATCACCTCGGGGTGGAACTGCACGCCGGCGAGCCTGCGGGTGGTGTCCTCGAAGGCCGCGACCGGCGCTCCGGTCGTCGCGGCGGTGATGGTGAACCCCGGCGGCGGTACGGTCACCGCGTCGCCGTGGCTCATCCACACCTGCTGCGCCGTCGGGATGCCGCGCAACAGCACACCAGGCTCGGTGACCGACAGCGCGGTGCGGCCGAACTCTGATCCGCCGGTGTGCGCGACCTCGCCGCCGAGCGCCTGGGTCATCGCTTGGAAGCCGTAACAGATGCCGAACACCGGAACCCCGGCGCCGAACATCGCGGAATCGGTTCGCGGCGCTCCTTCGGCGTACACCGACGAGGGTCCGCCGGACAGGATGATCGCCTTCGGCCCCTTAGCGAGCATCTCGTCGACCGGCATCGAGTGCGGGACGATCTCGGAGTAGACCTTCGCCTCACGCACCCGGCGGGCTATCAACTGGGCGTACTGCGCGCCGTAATCGACGACAAGGACGAGGTCCGCCTGCATTCTGCGCAGTCTATTTGACCCCGCTTCCGCTCTCCGGCAGCGCCGCGGGCCACGGGTAGTGGAAGCCGGTCAGTTCCTCGCTGACGTGCCACAACCGCACCGCGAGCTTCTCGTCGTTCGCGAAGCTCGAGCGACGCGCCGGCCCGAGCCGCCCGCGGGTCTCGCCGAACCGCTGCGGCCCGACGTAGCTGCCGGGTCGGGCCTCCGTTGCCGCGTAGAGGACGGCCCGGGCACCGCCGCGCGCCGATTGGGTGAACGTACGCAACACCGCCGGGGCGACCAACCGCACCACCCGGTTCGCGCCCATACCCTCGGCGTCAGTGAACAACCCCGTCGCCGCCACTCCGGGATGCGCCGCCACCGAACTGATCGGCAATGCTCTGGCGCGTGCCTGCCTGTCGAGTTCCACCGCGAACAGCAGATTCGCCAGCTTCGAGTTCGCATACGCCTGCCGCGGCTCGTAGGCGCCGGCGTTGCCGTCCAGCACGTCCTCCGTGCCCGCCTGGTGGGCTATCGAGGCCACCGTGACGACCCGGGGCGCGTCCGACGAAAGCAGCGTCGGCAGCAGGAGGCCGGTCAGGACGAAGTGCCCGAGGTGATTCGTCCCGAACTGCAGCTCGAATCCGTCGGCGGTCCTCGCCGGATCCGGCGGCGCCATCACCCCGGCGTTGTTCACGAGCAGGTCGAGCGGCCCCGTCCACGAGTGCGCGAAATCCTGCACCGACGACATGGACGACAGGTCGAGCTCCGTCGCGCTGACCTCGCCCCGCCTCCTCCGCGCGATCCTGGCCACGGCGCGCTCGGCACGGATCAGGTCCCGGCACGCGAGAATCACCTTCGCCCCGTGCGCGGCCAGCCCATCGGCAGTATGGAACCCGATGCCGGAGTTGCCTCCGGTCACCACGACGGTGCGGCCGGACAGGTCCGGCAAAGCGGCGGTATTCCACCTCACGACTGCAAAATACGTCTCCGGCGCCGGATCCGCTTAGCGACCAGGCAAACTTGGGGCCATGTCTTCGGGCGCAGTCCGCACCAGGGTGTGGCGCAACGGCACCATCGAGGCGGAAAACTTCGCCTTCGAGCAGGTCTCCGACTACCTCGAGCAGCCGGACTGCATCGTGTGGGCCGACCTGTGCGCCCCCGACGATCAGCAGCTCACCCAGCTCGCCGAGGAGCTCGGCTTCGACCGGCACGCGGTCGAGGACGCTGCGGCCGAGCACGCGCGTCCGAAGGCAACCCGCTACTCCACGCACATCTTCCTCAGCACCTACGCGATGCGCATCGACGACACCGGTGGCGTGGCGCTGACCCACGTGTCGGCGTTCCTTCTGCCCCGCGCGTTGGTCACGGTGCGACTGGACGACGGCTTCGACATCCAAGAGGTGGTCCGCCGCTGGGACGCGAACTCGGATCTGTTGAAGTACGGCAAACGCGCGCTCGAGTACGGGCTGCTGGACACGATCGTCGACGAATACTTCGACACCCTGCAGAAACTGGACGATCAGATCGAGGCTTTGCAGGACACCTTGTTCGACGACTCGCAAGCCGACACACGTCCGTTGCAACGGCGCACGTTCGAACTGCGCTCATCGTTACTGCGTGCGCGGCGGGTCCTGCTGCCAATGCGCGATCTCATCGAGACGGTGATGCGCCGCGCCACCGAACTCGATCTGTCACCCGACCTGATGTCCTACTTCCAGGACTTGGACGACCACATCCTGCGCGCGGCGGAATGGAGCGAATCCCTGCGGGAGTTGGTCGCATCGATCTTCGAAACGAATATCTCGCTCGCGGACGCGCGGCTAAACATCGTTGTGCGCCGACTGACGTCATGGGCCGCCATCGTCGCAGTTCCCACCGCGCTGACCGGGTTCTTCGGACAGAACCTGAAGTTCCCGGGGTACGGCACCGTCGCCGGATTTGCAGTTAGTCTTTCCCTCATCGTGGTCGTATGCGTCAGTCTGTGGGCCGTTTTCCGACGCAAGGGGTGGCTTTGAGCGGTCGGGAGGCGGCTCGCGGCAATCGCGCGTTCGCAGTGAATCGCTACGTGCCCTTCCTGGCGGTCGTGGTGCTGAGCGCGATCACGCCGGCACTGCCGCATTCATTCGAGCCGAACAAGGTTTGGTGGGCCGTCGCGCTCGCCTTCATCGCCCTGATGATCGGCGTCGGCTACCTCGGTGCCCAGCGCCGTCCCGACCATTGGCTGAACACGCTGGCACCGCTGCTGATCTTCCCGGCCATCCATGCACTGCGCTGCGCCGACGGCAACGCGCTTTCCGGATTCAGCCCGCTGATCGACTTGCCCGTCGTGTGGTTCGCCCTCTACGGGGTCATGCGCGACGTCTGGCTCGCCGTCGTCGGTGGCGCGCTCACGCTGTTCCTGCCCATGTTCATAGTCGGTGCGCCGGAGTTTCCCGACATGAGCTGGCGCGGGTACGCCCTACTCGTCCTCATCGCCGCCGCGATCGGGCCGCTCATCCACCGCTTGGTCGCGACCACCGAGGCGTCCAACCGTGCACTGCAGCGCGGTGCGGCCCAGCAACGGGCGACGTTCGAGCACGCTCCGATCCCGATGGCTGTGACCGGCTTGCACGGCGCCGAAGCGTTCCAGTGGGTACGGGTCAACCGTGCGCTGTGCGAGTTGTTGGGACGTACCGCGCAGGAACTGACGAGCGCCAAGGTCGTCGAGTTCACCCATCCGGACGATCGCACGGTCACCCAGTCCCGCTTCGAGCACGCGCTCGACGCCGACGTCCCGCGCCGGATCGAGAAGCGCTTTCTGCACAAGACCGGACGCACGATCTGGGCGTCCGTGTCGTACTCGGTGCTCAAGGACCAGCAGGGCAAGCCGATGCAGCTCATCACACAGATCGAGGATCTCGGTGCGCGCCGCGAATCGGACCAGGCACTGCTCGACGCGTTCGAGACCGACCGCGAGGCGACCGAGCGGATGAAGGAACTCGACCGGATCCGTTCGGAGATGGCGTCCACGGTGTCGCACGAGCTGCGGACCCCGCTGACCAGTGCCGCGGGTTACGTCGAGTTGCTCGTCGAGGGCGACGCGGGCCCGCTCACCGGCGAGCAGCGCGACATGCTCGACACCGTGGCCCGAAGCCTCAACCGGCTCGACGGCATCGTCGATGACGTGCTCGGCATGGCCAGTCCGGGTCAGCACGGTCCGGTCGATCCGGGCTCGGCCGATCTCGAAGCGGTGCTGCACTCGGCGTTGAACGCGGTCGCGTTGCAGGCGGCGATCCGAGGCCAGGATCTGATCTGCCGCAACGACCTCGCGGGCGCGACCGTCGCCGGTAACGCCGGCCGGATCGAACGCGCGATCGTCAACTTGCTTACGAATGCCGTGAAGTTCACGCCGGAGGACGGCACGATCACGGTGACCGGACGCCGCACCGGCGGCGAAGCTGTGATCGACGTGGCCGATTCCGGCGTAGGCATCTCACCGGAGGATCAACAGCGGATCTTCGAACGTTTCTACCGCGGCCAGTCCGCCCTCGAATCGGCGCCGAGCGGGACGGGACTGGGACTGGCCATCGCGCAGACGATCGCGACCCAGTACGGTGGCAAACTCACCGTGGACAGTGAGCTCGGACATGGGGCTAGTTTCACACTGACGCTGCCGCTTCGGACGACAGTTTGATCGGGCGATAGAGACTGATGGCACGCATTCTTGTGATCGACGACGACTCCGACATTGCCACCTTGGTAGGGCTGAAGCTCGAACTCGACGGGCACGACGTCGCCATGGAGGCCGACGGTGTGAAGGGTTTGGCGCGCGCGCAGACCGACCGTCCCGACGTCATGATCGTCGACTGGACGTTGCCCGGGCTGAGCGGGCCGGAGATCTGCGCCCAGATCCGCGCTGACACCGCCCTCGACAGCACGTGGGTGATCATGTTGACAGCACGTCCGCTCGGGATCGACGGGCTGCAGCAGACCGGCGCCGACGAACTCGTCACCAAGCCGTTCAGTCCGCGCAACCTGTCCGAGCGGGTCTCCGCGGCCCTCGACCGCTAGCGCGCCGCTACAGCGCGCGCAACCGCGGCAAAATCTCCTTGCCGTACAGGCGCAGGAACTTCTCCTGGTCCGGGCCGGGTGCGTGGAACACCAAGTGGTTGAAACCCAGGTCCAGATAGGTCTTGATCTTCTCGACGTGCTCGTCTGCATCGGTCGAGACGATGAAGCGCTTCGCGGTCTGCTCGACCGACAGCGTGTCGGCCAGTCGCTGCATCTCGACCGGATCATCGACGCCGGACTTCTGGTCGGCCGTCAGACCGAGCGCGCCCCAGAACTGCGTGGCACGCATCGCTTCGTCGCGGTCGGGGTCGAAGGACACCTTGACCTCGATCATCATGTCGATGTCGGCGATGGTGCGTCCGGCCTTCTCGGCGCCCTCCTCGACCGCGGGGATCAGCGTGTCGGTGTAGAGCGCGGGATCCTTGCCGGACGTGGTGATGTAGCCGTCGCCCTGCCTGCCGGCGAAACGCGTCGCCGCGGGGCCT
The DNA here is from genome assembly GCA_036497285.1 of Jatrophihabitans sp. Taxonomy (GTDB): domain Bacteria; phylum Actinomycetota; class Actinomycetes; order Mycobacteriales; family Jatrophihabitantaceae; genus RYN-133. Next base: position 39,133 of record DASXJR010000034.1, on the reverse strand, counting down.
GATGCGGCAAGCCAGATCGGTACCTGCTGGTCGGGACGGTCGTAGATCGTCGCCTTGTCGGTCTGGTAGTACTCGCCCTCGAAGGTGACCCGCTCGCCCGTCCACAACTCACGGATCAGTTTGACGGCCTCGCGGAAGCGCGCGAATCGCTCTTTGCCGTCGGGCCATTCGATACCCAGTGGCACCTCGTTCATCGACTCGCCGGTGCCCATGCCGAGCACCACCCGTCCGGGAAACAGGCAGCCGAGCGTGGCAAACGCCTGCGCCACGATGGCCGGGTGGTAGCGGAACGTCGGAGTGAGCACCGAGGTGCCCATCGTGATCCGTTCGGTGCGTGCGCCGAGCGCACCGAGCCAACTCATCGCGAACGGGGCGTGCCCGCCGTCGTGGCGCCACGGCTGCAGATGATCGCTGATGAACACCGAGTCGAAGCCGCATTCCTCGGCGAGCACGCTGTAGTTGAGCAGTTCGACCGGTGCGAACTGCTCGTTCGACGCCTTGTACCCGAGCTTGAGAGCTTTGCTCATCGTCCCCTCGTCACAATCAGTTCAGCCTTCTGGAACTCCTTCAATGTGGAGTACCCGCACTTGCCCATGACACGCCGTACCGACCCGAACAGGTTGCGTTCGCCACTCGGCTCGGCCGTCGGACCCACCAACAGCTCCTCGAGGCCGGGCCGCTCGTCGAGGCCGACGCCGAGGTCGACGACGGCCGAGCGGGGAACCCGCGGGTGCGCTGCGGTCGCGTCCCAGTAGCGACCGCCGCCCGGGGTGTCTTCGGCGACGGCGAGCGCCTCACCGAGCATCACTGCGTCCGCGCCGCACGCGAGGGCCTTGGCGATGTCACCGCCGGTCTCGATGTCGCCGTAGGCCACGAGGTGGACGTAGCGCCCGCCGGTCTCGTCCAGGTAGTCGCGCCGGGCGGCGGCGGCGTCGACGAGCGCGGTCGCCATCGGGACGTCGATACCGAGCGTCGAGTGCGTCGTCGAGCCGAGGTGAGCGCCGTAGCCGACGATCACGCCGGCGGCGCCGGTACGCATCAGGTGCAGCGCGGTCTGGTAGTTGGTGCAGCCGCCGACGAGCACGGGTACGTCGAGGTCGGCGATGAAGGTTTTGAGGTTCAGGCCCGGGCCGTGTTTGGCGACGTGCTCGGCGCTGATGATCGTGCCCTGGATGACGAGCAGGTCGACGCCCTCGGTGAGCACGTGCGGCGCGAGGTCGGCGGTGTGCTGCGGGCTGAGCCGGACGGCCACCCGGACACCGGACGCGCGAAGCTCCTTGACCCGCTGACGCAGCAGGTCGGGCGAGACCGGATGTGAGTAGACGCGCTGCAGCACGGCGGTGTCGCCGTCCAGTTCGGCCAGTTCGGCGTCGGGGGTCTCGTAGCGCGCCCACAGTCCCTCGCCGTCGAGCACGGCCAGCCCACCGAGGCGCTCGATCTCGACGGCGGTGGTCGGTGAGACGACGGCATCGGACGGTGCGGCAACGAACGGCAACTCGAAGGTGTGCGCGTCGATCTGCCACTGGGTCGAGACGACCGACGAGCCGCGGGTGCGTCGGGTCGGTACCAGCGCGATGTCGTCGAGGTAGTAGCCGCGACGGGCGCTGCGCCCGAGGCCGATCTCCACGGTTTCCGGCATGGGTCGAGTCTGCCCTACCAGCGGGAACCGCCGAACGCTGCCGCTTTTGGCGGCCTGCCGTGCTATGTGACGGCAGGCCGCCAAAAGTGCGTCAGGGGCGGGGCGGCAGGGGTGGGGCGGAGCGGTCGGGACGGGTCGACAGCGGCGGTTCGGTCAGCGGGCGCGACTGCTCGAGCGCTTCGCTCAGCACCCGGATGCCGGCCTCGAGCTGCGGGTCCTCGCCGGCCGCCCACGCTTGCGGCGGGAACGGGACTTCGATGTCCGGGTCGACGCCGTGGTTCTCGACCCCCCAGCCGACGTCGCGGAACCAGAACGCGAACCGCGGCTGCGTGACCACCGTGCCGTCGACGAGCGCATACCGCCCGTCGATGCCGATCACGCCGCCCCACGTGCGGGTGCCGACGATCGGTCCCAGGCGCATCTCGTGGAACGCCTCGTTGACGATGTCGCCGTCCGAGCCCGCGAACTCGTTCGCCAGCGACACCAGCGGGCCGCGCGGCGCAGTCGAGGGCCAGGTCTCGTCGACGGAGTGCCGCGCGTGTCCGCCGCCGAGCGGACGCCGGGCGAGCTGCTCGATGACCAGCTCGGACACATGGCCACCGCCGTTGTCGCGGGTGTCGACGACGACCGCGTCGCGCAGCAGTTCGCGGCGCAGGTCGCGGTTGAACTCTGCCCAGCCGGTAGACATCATGTCCGGGACGTGCAGATAACCGATCCGCCCGTCGCTGGCCGCGTGCGTCGCCGTCCGCCGTCCGGACACCCATTCCTGGTACCGGATCGGGGTCTCGTCCGCGGTCGGCACGACGACCACGGTGCGGGTGCTGCCGTCGCGGGAAATCGTCAGCGCGACCGGCTTGCCCGCCAGCCCGGCGAGCGACGGCCCCGGCCCGATCTCGCCGACCGCGTGCCCGTTGACGGCAATCAGCACGTCACCGTCGCGCACATCGGCACCCGCCGCGCGTAAGGGCGAGCGTGCGGCCGGCACCGACGACTCGCCGGGCAGCACGCGGGCGAAGGTCCACCGCCCGTCCCCATCGCGACCGAGGTCGGCACCGAGGAACGCCGCCGCATGGCCGTCCGGCGCCTTCGGCGGCTCGAACCGTTCGTAGGCGTGGGACGCGCCGAGCTCGCCGATCATCTCCCACAGCACCTCGGACAGGTCGTCGCGGGTGGCGATGGAATCGATCAGGGGCAGGTAGCGGGTGAGCACGTCGTCCCAGTCGACGCCGCCCATGTCCGCGATCCAGAAGTGGTCGCGCATGAGCCGCCATGTCTCGGTGAGCATCTGCCGCCACTGCGCGGGCGGGTCGGCACGGACCTGGACGCGGGACAGGTCGACCTCGATCAGCTCCGGCGGACCCTCGGACTCGCCGGGCTTGACCGGATGGTCGGCCGGCCCGACACGCACCTTCTCGCCGTCACGCACGACGATGCGGGTGCCGTCGCCGGACGGGCGGTACCAGTCGAGCGCCTCGACGAGCTTGAGGCTGCGCCGGGACGTGAAGTCCCAGCGCCACAGGGCGGGACGGGGCAGCTCGGCGCCCTCGGGCAGGCCGGCGCCGATGACGCCGGTGATCGGGTGGGTCAACCAGAGCAGGCCGCCGTCGACCGCCTGCAGATCGCTGAGTAACCCCGCCGGCACCGGCACGACCACAGCTCGTTCGGCGAGCCCGTCCACGTCGACCCGCACCGCCACAGGCTTGTCGCCGGACTTCGAGCCGTCCGGTCGCGGCAGGCCACGCCCGTCCGCCTCGGGATCGAACGGGGACGGGGTGTCGGCCGCCAGCGGGATCACGTACGGACGCACGCCGACGGTGAACGACAGGTCGAAGGCGTGCGCGTCGTACACCGGGTCGAAGGTGCGCGCGGACAGGAACGCGAGGTGCTTGCCGTCGAGGGTAAAGCTGGGCGACGTGTCGACGAACCGCTCGTCGGTCGCGTCGTGCACCGTGCCGCTCGACAGCTCGGCGAGCCGGATCGACCGCAGCGACGACCGGTGCGGCTTCGACCAGGTGAGCCAGGCCGAGTCGGGCGAGAAGGCCAGGCCGGACGAGTCGCCCTGGTCGTTGTTGTCGAGTTCGCGGACGGCGCCGTCGGCCAGCGAAACGAGCAGCACCCGGCCGTCGTGGCCGGCCACCGCGACATTCGCGCCGTCCGGAGCGACCACGAGCTCGAGCACCCGGCCCAGCCGGCCCGCGGCGAGACGTCGTGGGCCGCCCTCGGCGCTCACCTCGAGCGCGTCGTCGCCGTCGGCGTCGGTGACCCAGACGGCGCGCGGCGACTCACCCGGAACGACCCGCGGCAGCCGGGTGCGGACCCCCGCCGTGTCGGCTACCGCACGCACCGGGCCGTCGCGGTGGGTGAGCCACTGCACCGTGCCGTTGACGTTCACGACGCTGGCCCGGCCGTCGCGGTCGACTGACACCGCCTCGGCGTTCGCGAGCGAGGGTGCGACCGGCACGACCGTGCGCTGCCGGGACGTCCGCGAACCCGGCAGCTCGACCTCGACGGCGGTCGGCTCGGAGTCGGGCTCGAACGAGTCGAGGCGGTAGAGCTGCCCCGCACGCTGGTACACGACCGCGGACGAGCCACCCTCCAGATCGCCGGCCAGATCGCGCGCGTAGTTGCCGGTGTGGTCGCTGTGCCGACGCAGGTCGGAGCCGTCGGCGCGGACGGAGTACACGTTGCCGTGCCCCTCGTGGTCGCTGACGAACACCACCCGGTCACCGACCCACACCGGATCGGCGAGCTGGCCGGTCAGCTCGGCGAGCAACCGCTCGAACGAGCCGTCGCCGGAACGGTCGATCCACAGCTTGGGGCTGGTGCCGCCGCGGTACCGCTTCCAGGTGGCGGGCTCCCGGTTGATCATCGACTGCAGCACGACGGCGCCGCTCGGGTTGCGTGCCAGCCCGCTGATCGGGCCGTACGGCAACCGCTCGCCCGGGGTGCCGTCGGTCGGCAGTGCATAGGCCCATGCGCGGGTGCGGAACGGCTGCTGCGCCGGGCTCGCGACGATGACCCGCCCGTCGGCGCTCCAGCCGAGCACCCGGGTCTGCGTGTGGTTCCAGTACGTGAGCCGGGTGGCTGCGCCGCCGGCGACCGGCGTCACGTAGACCTCGGGATTGCCGTCGCGACGGGTGGCCCAGGCGACCTGGGTGCCGTCCGGCGACAGACGCGGCCGGTAGGCGGGCACACGGTCGGCCGTCAGCCGCTCGGCCCGTCCCCCGTTGGCCGTCACGACCCAGACATCGTCGTCGGCTACGAAAACAATCGTGTCGCCACTGCAGTGTGGCGTGCGCAGATAGGTCACGCTTCGCACCCTAAACCGCGGGTACGACGGATTTACAAGATCATCCTGTGTAGTTCGGCGCCTCGGTCGTCATCTGGATGTCGTGCGGGTGTGACTCCTTCAGGCTGGCCTGGGTGATGCGGACGAACTTCCCGCGCTCGGCGAGCTCCGGCACCGTCCGCGCTCCGACGTAGAACATCGACTGCCGCAGCCCGCCGACCAACTGGTGCACGACGGCGGCCAGCGGGCCCCGGTAGGCGACCCGGCCCTCGACCCCTTCCGGGACCAGTTTGTCGTCGCTGGCGACCTCGGCCTGGAAGTACCGGTCCTTGGAGTAGGACTTCTTCCCACGCGAGCTCATCGCGCCGAGCGAACCCATCCCCCGGTAGGACTTGTACTGCTTGCCGTTGACGAAGATCAGCTCGCCGGGCGATTCGTCGCAGCCGGCCAACAGCGAGCCCACCATGACGGTGTCGGCGCCGGCGACGATGGCCTTGGCGATGTCGCCGGAGTACTGCAACCCGCCGTCGGCGATCACGGGGACGCCCGCTGGCTTGCATGCCAGCGACGCCTCGTACACCGCGGTGATCTGCGGCGCGCCGACGCCGGTGACGACCCGGGTGGTGCAGATCGAGCCCGGTCCGACGCCGACCTTCACCGCGTCTGCGCCGGCGTCGACGAAGGCCTGCGCGCCCGCCCGGGTGGCGACGTTGCCGCCGATCACCTGGACGTGCTTGGTGGCCGGATCGGTCTTGAGCCGGTGCACCATGTCGAGCAGCAGACGTACGTGCCCGTGCGCGGTGTCGGCGACCAGCACGTCGACGCCGGCCTCGATCAGCGTCGTGGCGCGCTGCCACGCGTCGCCGAAATACCCGATCGCGGCAGCGACCATCAAGCGGCCGTTCGGATCCTTCGACGCGTTCGGGAACTGCTCCGACTTCACGAAGTCCTTGACGGTGATCAGACCGGCGAGCTTGCCCTCGACATCGACGATGGGCAGTCGTTCGCGCTTGTGCTGGCGGAGGATCTTCGTGGCGTCCTCGTGGTTGATGCCGACCGGCGCGGTGATCAGCGGCATCGGCGTCATGACTTCGTCCACCTTGGTCGTCGCCCAGTCGGCGACGGGGACGAAGCGCAGGTCGCGGTTGGTGATGATGCCGAGCAGGTGCTGGTCGGGATCGACGACCGGTAGTCCGGAGATGCGGTACTGGCCGCAGACGGTGTCGAGCTCCTCGAGCGTCGCGTCCGGGCCGATCGTGACCGGGTTCGGGATCATGCCCGTCTGGGTGCGCTTGACCAGATCGACCTGATAGGCCTGATCGGCGACGGACAGGTTGCGGTGCAGCACACCGATGCCGCCCTCGCGGGCCATCGCGATCGCCATCCGCGCCTCGGTGACGGTGTCCATCGCGGCGGACAGCAGCGGGATCCTGATATCGATGTCGCGGGTCAGACGGGACGCCGGGTCGACCTCGGCAGGGACGACGTCCGTCTCCCCTGGAAGGAGAAGCACGTCGTCGTAGGTCAGGCCGAGCGTCGCGAACTTGGCGGGAATGGCGTCGATCGGATCCTGCACAGAAACTCCTCGTCAAACGCAGTCGCCGGTACTCGAGTCTAAAACGCCGCAACCACACCATGGCGCTGGCACCAGATGATCGTCGGGCCGTGAGGGGTCAGTGAGGTCAAGGCCCGACCGATTCGCCCCGATTGGCGGGTTGGCCCTGACCCGATCTACCGTGGACGCCGTGACAGGGTTTGCCTTACAGATTGCGGTTTCTCGATGAAATTCGAAGACTCGTTCGGCGACAGCGCTCCGGACGCCTCATCGGGGCCGCTCGACCCGTTCTTCGGCGACCCCGAGGACCCGGCGGCCCTACTTGACGCGATCGAGCCGGCTCCGCCGCTCACCGCCGACGAGCGGGCCGACGTCCGCGCCGACCTCGCTGAACTGACCGAGTTCCGCGACGTGCTCGATCCGGTGGGGATCCACGGGATCATCGTCGAGTGTGGCGACTGCGGTGAGCAGCACTTCTTCGGCTGGGAGCTGATGTTCGCGAACCTGCATGCCCTGCTCGGCGAGGGCCGCACGCACGTCCACGAGCCCGCATTCGCCCCGGACCCGGACGCTTACGTCAGCTGGGATTACGCCCGGGGGTACGCCGACGCCGTGACAGCCGACAGCAAGCGCAGCTGACACCGACCTCACGTCAGGAAATTCCCACCATTTCGTGGTAGGCGCGTCACCTTTTGGCCGCTCGCTCTTTGAACTTTCCAAAGCGCGACGGTCGCGCTGGCGTCTCACAGTCGGCTTGTCGGAGGACGATATGGCGGAGGTTCGGCGACTCCCAGCACCGCGCGAGGGCGACTGGGACTGGCAGCTCCACGCAGCCTGCCGCGGGCTGGACACCTCGAACTTCTACCATCCGGAGAACGAGCGCGGTCCGTCCCGCGCCCGGCGCGAGCGCCAAGCCAAAGCCATCTGCGCAACCTGCCCGGTGATCGCCAACTGCCGGCAGTGGGCGCTGGCCGCACGTGAGCCGTACGGCGTGTGGGGCGGCCTGTCCGCCGAGGAACGCGAGCTCGTGCTGCAGCGGCGCAGCGCCTGACCCAGACTTCCGCGAGTCCGTGGGGGACACACCGGAGGGGCAAGACAAGGCCCCGGTGACCAGCCTGGTCGCCGGGGCCTCGTCCATTCCCGTGCCTAGTGGACGTGTCCGCCCGGGCCGTGCGAGTGACCGTGCCCATGACCATGGTCGTCCTCCGGCTCGGCCGGCTTGTCGACGATCGCGCTCTGCGTCGTGAGCACGAGGCCCGCCACGCTCGCCGCGTTGGCCAGCGCCGCCTTGGTGACCTTGACCGGGTCGACGATGCCTGCCTTGAGAAGGTTGCCGTACTCGCCGGTGGCCGCGTCCAGGCCGTGGTTGACCTTGAGCTCGCGGACCTTGGCGACCACGACGTAGCCCTCGGCGCCGGCGTTGGCAGCGATCCAGCGCAGCGGCTCGACCAGGGCCGTCCGGACGACGTTGACGCCGGTCGACTCGTCACCGGTCAGGCCGAGGTCGCCCTCGAGCGCCGACACTGCGTGGACGAGCGCCGAGCCGCCGCCTGCGACGATGCCCTCCTCGATGGCCGCACGGGTCGCCGCGATGGCGTCCTCGATGCGGTGCTTGCGCTCCTTGAGCTCGACCTCGGTGGCTGCGCCGACCTTGATCACGCCGACGCCGCCGGCGAGCTTGGCCAGCCGCTCCTGCAGCTTCTCGCGGTCCCAGTCGGAGTCGGTCTCTTCGATCTCCTTGCGGATCTGCGCGATCCGCGCGTCGATCTCGCTCTGGGAAGCCGAGCCGTGGGTGACCGTGGTGAGGTCCTTGGTCACTCGGACGCGGCCGGCCGTGCCGAGGACGTCGACGCCGACCTGGTCGAGCTTGAGACCGATCTCCGGGGCCACGACCTGCGCGCCGGTCACGATGGCGAGGTCCTGCAGGAAGGCCTTGCGGCGGTCACCGAAGAACGGCGCCTTGACCGCGACGGCGGTAAACGTCTTGCGGATCGCGTTCACGACCAGCGTTGACAGCGCCTCGCCGTCGACGTCCTCTGCAATCACGACGAGCGGCTTGCCCGTTTCGATGACCTTCTCGAGCAGCGGCAGCAGATCGGCGATGGCCGAGATCTTCTGCGTGGTGATGAGCAGGTACGGGTCCTCGAGGACCGTCTCGCCCGCCTCGAGGTCGGTCACGAAGTACGGGCTGATGTAGCCCTTGTCGAACTGCATGCCCTCGGTGAACTCGAGCTCGGTGGTCAGCGTCTGGCTCTCCTCGACGGTGATCACACCGTCCTTGCCGACCTTCGTGAACGCCTCGGCGATGAGCTCGCCGATCGTGGCGTCCTGCGCCGAGATCGTCGCGACGTGCGCGATGGAGGTCTCGCCCTCGACCGGAGTCGCCGCCTTGTCGAGTGCGGCGTTGACCGCCTCGACCGCCGCGTCGATGCCCTTCTTCAGCCCGGCCGGGTTGGCTCCCGCGGCCACGTTCTTCAGGCCGAAGTTGACCATCGCCTGGGCGAGCACGGTCGCGGTGGTGGTGCCGTCGCCGGCGATGTCGTTGGTCTTCGTCGCGACGGACTTCACCAACTGCGCGCCGAGGTTCTCGTACGGGTCGACGAGGTCGACCTCGCGCGCGATCGTGACCCCGTCGTTGGTGATGACCGGAGCGCCGAAGGACTTGTCGAGCACCACGTTGCGGCCACGCGGGCCGAGGGTGACCTTGACCGTGTTGGCCAGCTTGTCGACACCGCGCTCGAGTGCGCGGCGGGCGTCCTCATCGAAACTGAGGATCTTCGCCATGGGTGTCCTTTCTTATTTGCAACCGGCACCGCCCCGGTCGCGCAGCAGCGCGCCGGGGCGGTGGACGGAACGACTTACTTCTCGATGACGGCGAGCACGTCGCGCGCGGACAGGACCAGGTAGTCCTCCCCGCCGTAACGCACCTCGGTGCCGCCGTACTTGCTGTAGAGGACGACGTCACCGACCGCGACGTCGAGCGGAACGCGGTTGCCCTTGTCGTCGATGCGGCCCGGGCCGACTGCGAGGACGGTGCCCTCCTGCGGCTTCTCCTTGGCGGTGTCCGGGATGACGATGCCGGATGCGGTCGTGGTCTCGGCCTCGTTGGCCTGGACGACGATGCGATCCTCGAGCGGCTTGATGCTGACCTTGGTGGCGGTCACGGTAAATCTCCCCTTCTCGGGCGATAAGTTCTCTTCATCGGGCGCGGCCGCCGTCGCGGGTGGTCGACCGAACTCCCAAGTTGGCACTCTAGCTCGCTGAGTGCCAACACTTCAACGCGCCCCGATCCGGGAGTCTTTTCGGGGCCCGGTTCGGCGAACACTCCCCGATCGGGCAGGTTGTGGATGGCCGATCGGGCGGCGGGCGCGTTCGGCGATCCTGTTCGGCATGTCCTGGTCGGCGGTGGCGCGAAATCAGTCCGGCGCCCTCACTCGTGAGCAGCTACGTCGTGGCGGGGTCACCGACGACCGGATAGACCATTTCCTCCTGACCGGCGCCCTGGAAAGACACGCGAACGGTGTCTATGTGGTCCGCGGCGCACCGATCAGCTACCGCACCCGCATGTGGGTGGGTGTCCTGGCGACTGCCGGCGTAGTCGGATTCGACGCAGCGGCCTACCTGTGGGGCGTCCTGGATGCCGCGCCGGCGCGAGTGCACATCGTCGTCCCCCACACACGACGCGTGTCCATCCCGTCGGGTGTTCGCCTCTACCGGGTGCCCGTTCCCGATGAGGCGAGGTCCACGTTCGAGGGTGTGCCCGTCACAGCGCGATGGTGGACGGTGCTCGACGTCCTCGGCCGCATGCGCGCCGACGCCGCGTATCGACTGGCCGACCGCGCGCTCCAGCAACGATGGATCACTCTCGACGACATCCGGCGCCGGGCCGCGGCGTTTCCCGGCCGGACCGGGAATCGGATCCTCCGCCTGATCGCCGCCCAGTGCGGCGACGGCGCCGCCGCACAGTCCGAGCGCCTCCTGCACGCGATCCTGCGGCGAGCCGGACTAACGGGTTGGCACGCGAACCTGCCGGTGTTCGCGGGTGAGCAGCTCGTCGCCGTCCTCGACGTGGCCTTCCCTGCGGCGAAGCTGGCCATCGAGGTCGACGGATGGGCATTCCATTCGGACGCCGACCGGTTCCAGCGCGACCGGCACCGACAGAACGCCCTCCACGCGCTTGGGTGGACGGTGCTTCGGTTCACCTGGGCGGACCTGACTACGCGACCAAGCTACGTTGCCGCGACGATCCGCGCGCAGCTGGCTCGCGCGAGCTGATCGGGGACCGTCTCCCGTCCATCCCCCGGCAAACACTCCCCGATCGCGCGGGTTACGGAGCGTTCCCGGTCAGGCCCCTCACCACGGGGTGGACCTGCAGGCTGCACACGCTGACCGACACCGGCCGGTGGAAGGTCTTGGACGTGTTCGGCGGGGTGGTCGCGATCGAGGCCGAGAAGCGGCAGTCGTGACCGTCGGCGCCGAAGTTCGCCCACTCCAGGTCGGCAGATGCCGTCTGGAACGAGTGCAGCACGATCGTGCGGACGGCCGAGGTGCCACCGGTGAACCCGTGCAGCGTGCGGGTTGCATGTGCCAGCACTCCGCCGTGCGGGCCGAGCGCGTCGAGGCCCGGGTAGCCGCGCAGGCTGCACGTGCTCTGGCTGATGTTCTTGTACCGCAGGATGACGTTGGCATGGCCGGCAGCGCCCTGCGGCTGGTTGTGGCTCAGCGCGATCAGTGCGCCCTGACACGACGGGACGGGCGCGGCCCCGGCCGGCGCTGAATCGAGCGCGGCGACCGAGCCGGTGAGGGCGGCAGCCACGGCGGCGCCGGCGATGAACTTTCGCATGACTGGTGTCCTTTGGTTCGGGCCTTCCGGGTTGGTACACCGACAAGAGCGCCGAGCCGCGGCGGTGATACGCCTATTTGGAAAATGCGACGCCGGACCAGGTCGCGCCGCCGTTGCGGGTCGTCCACACCGTCCGTCCGCCGTCGTTGATCCAGCGGCCGAGGGTCTCGCTCTGGAACCCGGGCGGGCCGAGGTCCGAGCCGACCGGCGCGTTCAGCACGACGTGCCACGTGCCGCCCGAGTCGGTGCTGCGCCACAACCTGTCCGAGACGACGAACAACGTGTGTGCTCCGACAGCCGACAGCTCCGTCACCGACCCACCGCCCGGCCCGGCGACGGATTTCGCCGACGAGGTGTTGGCGTCGACCCGGATCTGGTCACCGCACAGCAGGTTCAGGCTGTGCGTGTTCACCGCGACCTGGCGCACCTGACCGCACGTCGGCACCGTCACCCACTTCGCGCCGCCGTCGGTCGAGTGGAGCAACCGGCCCGTCCCGCCCTGCCGCACCAGCAGGTAGGCGTTGCCCGGCGTGCGCAGCAACTGCACGCTGTCACCGGTCAGCGTGGGGATCTGCGCCGCGTGCCAGGTCGTCGCATCGATGTCCGAGTAGCGGACCGTGTAGCGGCACGACCCGGCGCAGCCCGGATCGGCCTTGGCCACACGGATCACCGTCTGGTTCAACGTCTCGACCGCGACGGCGCCCCCTGCGATCGGGCTCCAGTTCGCACCGCCGTCGGTGGTGACCAGGAACGTCGACGGTCCGAACAGGTAGCCGATCTGGACGGTGGCGAACCGGACGCCGGTCACGCAGCCGGCCGGGCAGGTCCGCAACGGGATCGACAACCCGTTCGGCAGCCCGAGTTGGTGCCAGCTCGTGCCGGCGTCCGTGCTGGTCGCGAGCGCCGCGCACGGCTGCGGGTTCGTGGCGCTGCAATCGGCCGACCCGAGCGCCCAGGCACGTTGATCGCTGTAGTACGTGGTGTCGATCGCCTGGAAGTTCGGCAGGCCGGCGATCGGTTGATACACGGCGGCGGCAGTCGACTGCGGAGCGGGTGTCGTCGGGGTCGCGACCGAAGACGTCGCGGACGGCGAAGGCGGCGTCCGCGTGACTGTCGGCAGCTGGGTGGCGGCGTTGTTGTTCGACGCGCTGAAGTGGATGTTGCTGACGCCGACGAGCGTCAGCGCCACGGCGGCGATCGCCGCGGCGGCGAGCAGCGGAAAGGTCCAAGTGCGCCAGCCGTGCCGCGGCCGGAGCACCGGCGCGTCCAGTTCGGCCAGGATGCGGTCGGCGACCGGACCACCCGGCGGCGCGTGCCGCGCGTGCTCGGCCAGCGCCGCGCGCAGCCGCGTCTCCACGTCGTTGGGGGGTGTCATGCGGAATTCCTTCCGGATCGCGCGTGCTCCCGCAGCGCGGCGAGCCCGCGGCTGATCAAGCTGCGGACGGTGCCCTCGCGGCAGCCGAGCGCCACGGCGATGTCCTCGTCGGGCAGGTCGTGGAAGTAGCGCAGGACGAGCGCTGCCCGCTGGCGCTCGGGCAGTGTGCGCAGCAGCGTCCACAGCTCGTCCCGGTCGTCGAGTTGCCCGGCATTGTCGAAGTCGTCGATGCCCTCCGGCAGGTACTCGACGGCGAACTCGCGGCGGGACGCGCGGCGGGTGTGGTTGACGAAGCCGTTGGCGAGGCTGCGCCGCACGTACGCCAGCGGTACCTCGGCCGCCTCGACCAGATGCCACTTCGGGTAGAGCCGCACCAGGGTGTCCTGGACGAGCTCCTCCGCGGCGCTGCCGTCGCCGGTCAGCAGGTATCCGGTGCGCAGCAAATCGGCGGTGTGCTCGCGCACGAACCGCGTGAAGTCGAGCCCCGCCACCACGGTGCCTCCCACAAGAACCACGCCAAGTAGACAGCGCGAAGCGCAATTCCGTTGCACGACACGGAATTGCGCTTCGCTCAAGCTCAGGCAGGGACGGGCGTCAGATCGGACGGTTGCTGCGGATCACGCGGTCCGGGTCGGCCACCTGCTTGATCTCGCGCAGCCGCGCGAGCGACTCGGCGGGGAACGCGGGCGTCGGGTCGGACTCCGAGCACAGGAACGTGTAGAACGTCCGTCCGCTCAGCTTGTCGCTGACCGCTTGCTGCACCGCCGCGAGCGACGCCTCGATCGCCGGGACGAGCTCCGGGACCATCGGCACGCCGAGGCAGAACAGCTGGTACTGCTCATCGATCGCCCCATTCGGGCCCTGGGCGGACGTGCCGCGGGCGAGCTCGCCGCCGAGGTGACGCAGCTGCACGATCGTCAGCGCGGAGGGCGCATCGGCACCGGCAACGTCGACCAGCCGGTCGAGCGCCTCGACGTCGAGGTCGGTCAGCATCTCCGACCACTCCATCGTGGGCATCGGGTCGGTCGGCTCCTGGCAGATGTCCGACAGGTTCGCCACCGGGTACTCACCCGTCGAGTCGATCGCCACCGCCGGGATCTCACGGAGCGGCGCGAGGTACTTCTCAGCCTCCTCGGCCGAACCGAGGTAGGTGAACTCGACCGACACGAAGTTCTTGCCGCGGATCGGCTCGGGCAGGAACGGCACGGGCGGGAAGCGCAGCAGGTGCGTCCAAATGGTCAGGTCGTCCGGCGCGTGCTCGGTGATCGCGCGGAACGCGCGCAGCACCGGACGAGCCATCTCGAGCGGCCACATGATCCGGCCGGCGTAGAGCGCCGGCGCCGGGTAGAGCTGCACCTCGATCGCGGTCACGATGCCGAAGTCGCCGCCCGCGCCGCGGATCGCCCAGAACAGGTCCGGGTCGGAGTCGGCGGTGACGACGCGCTGGTCACCGTGTGCGTCGACGATCTCGACGGACAAGATGCTGTGCGCGGCCACGCCGTGCTTGCGGCCGAACCAGCTCAGCCCGCCGGAAAGGCAGAACCCGACGACGGTCGGGTCGGAGTTGCTGCCGGCGAGGCCCGTGAGGCCGTACTCGCTGCTGACGGCGAGCAGCTCGCCCCACTTGACGCCGGCACCGACGCGGGCGACCTGCTTCTCGGGGTCGACGTGGATCTGCTGCAGTGCACGGGTGCGCAGCAGGACGGTGCCGTTGGACGCCAGGGTGGCGCCGTGGCCCACCGGCTGGGCGGTGACGGTCATGCCGTGGCGGACGGCGAACCGGACGGCGGTGACGACGTCCTGGGCGTCCTGGACGTGGACGATGGCGAGCGGGCGCTGGTCGACCGCGACGGCGTAACCGTGCCGCTCGGTCTCGTAGCCCGCGTCGGCCGGCAGGGTCACCTGACCGGGCAGCGCGTCGGCGAGTTCGGTGAATACGTCGGTGGTCGGGACGGTGAAGGTCATCATTAGCTCCTGGGCGAGATGTTGGTCCGTGGTGAACCAAAGACTCGTCCGGAGCGGCCTGCCGCAACGAGGGCGCTAACCGGCCACTCGCTGCGTACTAACCCCCCTTCAGCCGGGTGAGTTCGCCGCCCTCAGCACGGCAAACCCACCCGAATCCGGTCAACGTCGCGCGGTCGCGCGCGCGGCGTGGAACAGCGACACCGCGCGCGTGGCGTGCCCGAGCAGCATCTGGTGATAGCCCCGTGCGAACGCCTTCGCCGACGGACGCATCGCGTGATGCGACACGATCGCCTGCTGCGCGGCTGCCATTGCGTTTGCCTGCGTGGTTGCCTGAGTGGTTGCCGCCTGACGGTGCCCGACCTTCGTCTGCAGACCCCAGCCGAACGGGTACAGCGGCTGGTAGTTCTTGTCGCCGACGTTGATCGGGAGCTGGCTCTCGGCACGGAACCACGTCACCGGCAGCCGTCCGGTGAACGGACGGTTGCCGAACAGCACGTCCGCCACGCCTTCGCCCTCCGAGCCCGGCAGCCACGAGGCGACCACCGCGTCGGCCTCCGGCACGATGCCGGTGATGTCGAGCGGACGCCCGGACACCACGAGCACCGCACAGTTCATCGCGCCGCACACGGTGTCGACGGCGTCCCGGTCGGCCACCGACAACTGCAGGGTGTGCCCGTTGTTGCCGATGTCGCCCATGCCCTCGGCGTAGGGCTTCTCACCGACCACGACGACGCCGAACTTGTAGCCGGCGGTCGGCGCCGAGGCGTCCTGCGAGTAGGTGATCGATGCGCCGGGCGCGACCTGGCGCATGCCGTCGAGGATCGTGGTCGCGCCCGGGACCGGGCCGGGCTGGCCCTGCCACGACAGCGTCCACCCGCCGGACTGGTTGCCCGCATCGTTCGCGTTCGACCCGGCGACGTAGATCTTCGCGGTCTTGCTGAGCGGCAGCATGCTGTGGTCGTTCTTCAGCAGCACCTGCGATTCCGCCGCGGCCTGCCGTGCCACCGCCCGGTGCGCGGGCGAACCGATCGTGCCGATGTTGCTGCGGTCGGCGTACGGCTTCTCGAACAGGCCCAGCTCGAACTTCTTGGTCAGGATCCGCTCAACGGCGTCATCGATGCGCGACATCGGCACGTCACCGCTGTTCACCAGCGAGGTCAAATCGCTCTCGAACGTCTTGTAGTTGTTCGGGACCATGATCATGTCGAGTCCGGCGTTCACGCCGATCTTGACATCGTTCATGTAGTCCGGGCTGATCTGGTCGATCGCGGCGTAGTCGCTGATCACGAAGCCCTTGAAACCGAGTTTCTGTTTCAGTAGTCCGGTGATCATGTCCTGACGCGCGTGCATCTTGATCGGCGCGCTGTCCTGGCCGAGGATCTGCAGGCTCGAGTACGACGGCATGACCGAGCCGACGTTGTCGGCGATCGCGGTCTTGTACGGGCCGACGAACAGGTCGTTGAGCTGCTTGGGCGTCACGTAGGTGATGCCCTGGTCGATCGTGTAATCACCCGAGCCGGAGCCGTACTTCGTGCCGCCGTCACCGAGGAAGTGCTTTGCGGTCGCGAGCACGCTGGTGTTGCGGTTCAGGTGGTTGTCGCCCTGCAGGCCGTTGATGACGGTTTCCATCTTCTCGACGAGCGCCGGGTCCTCGCTGTACGACTCGTACGCACGTCCCCACCGGTCGTCGCGGGTCACGCAGACGCACGGCGAGAACGCCCACGGGATGCCGGTCGCGCGGGTTTCGGTCGCAGCGATCTGCCCTTCCTCGTATGTGAGTTGCGGATCGTCCGTGGCGCCCATGCCGACGTTGTGCGGGAACAGCGTGGCGCCGGCGAGGTTGTTGTCACCGTGCACCGAGTCGATGCCGTAGATCATCGGGATCTGCAGCGGCGTCGACAGCGCCTCCCGCTGGTAGCCGTCGATCATGTCAGCCCACGACTGCGGGGTGTTGGGTGTCGGGACGGAACCACCGCCGGACAGCAATGCCCCGAGCCGGTAGTCGGTGATGTCCGTGCCGTTGCCGACGGCCGCGCGCTCGGCCTGCGTCATCTGGCCGATCTTCTCCGCGAGGTTCATGCGACTCATCAGGTCGTGGACGCGGGTGGCCACCGGCAGGGAACTGTTGAGGTACGCCAGCCCGTGTGCGTTGATCACGACCTGTGGGGACGGGCCGTTGAGCACAGCACCGGTCGGGGTCAGGTGCACCGGGATCGTCTTCGCCTCGGACGGCGTGCTGTTCGGCATCGTCTGCACGTCAATCGTCTTCGTCGTGCCGGACGGGGTGCCCGCCGGGAAGTCGACCGTGCCGGACGCGTCGGTGTAGTCGGTGCCCGCGGTTGCCGTGCCGCCGCCGAGCGTCCAGGCGACGCTCGCGTCGGACGCCGTCGGCGTGCCGTCGGCCGTCGTCAGCGTCAGCGGGACGTGCGCGGTCTGGCCGGCATCGACGAGGTAGTCCGGTGACGAGACCGCGATCCGCGGCGGGCGCGGTGCCGGCGTGCCGTACACCGCAAAGTCGTCGAACTTCAGGTCTCCTGATGAATTCGCGGGGACGTTGATCGCGTAGCCCCACATCTGGTTCAGATCGAGATTGCCGTCGGTCGGGCCGCCGCCCGGCTGGAAGTCGCTGCGGCGCACGAAGTCGGTGAACGGCGTCTGGATCTGCTTCCAGCCGGTCGAGTCGTCATTGAAGAAGCCTTGCCACAGCTCGGAATGCTCGCCGTCCGAGCCGCCGTCCTTGATCTCGTACTCGATGCGCTGGGCGGATCCGGTGCCCTTGACCCAGAAGCTGAACCCGCCGTAGTGGCTCCAGTCCTGCGACGCGGCAAGGTCCTCGGTGAACCCGCCGTAGCCAGTGACGTTGTAGGGCATGTCGAGCACGTGGTTGTCGGCGGCCGAGCCGGGCACGCTGCTGTCGCCGGGCGCGCTCAGCGTCGGCGTACTCGCGGCACTCGCGCCGAAGGCGAAGATGCCCGGGTTGCCGCTGCTGAACGGCACCGAGCCCTCGAAATCCTGCACGTTCGGCAGCGGACCGGTCGTGGCGGCTGTCGGTGCGGCCGCGACCGTGGCGAGCGCGACGACCGAGGCAGCGACGACGGTGAGAACGACGGGGCGACGGCGCATTTGCGGACCCTCTTTCCGAAACGGACAACCGGCCTATCCGGGACGGGACGCTATTCCTGGCATTTTGGTTAGTCAATAGCCGGAATCGGAGGTATCGGATCGAACAAATCGCTCAGTTATGACTTACCCACCCGCATAACTGCCCCTATCCTGTCGGCGATGAGCGGACCCAACGGCGGCTCGCCGGACGCAGTGCGCGCGTTCAACCGCGCCCGCGTCCTCGCTGCCGTCACCGCCGGCGCCGCTACCAGCCGCGGCGAGGTGGGCCAGGTGACCGGACTGTCCCGCAGCACGGTGACCGCGTTGGTGCTCGATCTGATCGACGCCGGCGAACTGGTCGAGGACGTCGGCGGTGTCGGCGCCGACGGCCCCGGCCGGCCCACCCGCCGGCTACGCCCGGCCCCGCGCACCGACCTCGTCGTCGCCGTGGACCTGGGCCACAGCCACTGCCGGGTCGGCGTCGTCGACCCGTCGGGCACCGTGCTGGTCGAGGACAACGTCGCGATCGACGTCGACTCCTCGGCCGACCACGCCCTGGCCCGCGCCCTGCGCATGATCGACACGTTGCTCGACTCGGTGCCGCGCGACCGGGTGAGCGCCGGCGGGCTCGGCCTGCCCGCGCCGGTCGACATCCGGTCGGGCTCGATCGGCGAGGGAAACGTGCTGCCCCGCTGGCTCGGGCGGCAGCCCGCCGAGGAACTCGAGGTCGCCACCGGCATCCGCTTCGAGGTCGACAACGACGCGAACCTCGGCGCCCTCGCCGAGGCGATGTGGGGCGCGGCGCGGGGCGTACGCGACCTGATCTACGTGAAGGCGTCGACCGGCATCGGCGCCGGGTTGATGCTCGGCGGGCGCATCCACCACGGCGCGGCCGGGCGGGCCGGCGAGATCGGGCACGTGCCCGTCGACCCGTCCGGCCCGGTGTGTCGGTGCGGCAACCGCGGCTGCCTCGAGACCGCCGCGTCGGTGAGCCAGGTGCTCAGTGCGCTGCGTCCGCGCCAGGGCGACGCGCTGACGCTGGGCGGCGTGTTGGAGCTCGTCGCGCGCTCCGACGCCGGCGCGGTCCGGGTCGTCTCCGATGCCGGCCGGATGATCGGACGGGTGCTGGCCGACGTCGTCAACAGCCTCAACCCCGAGCAGATCGTGCTGGGCGGTGAGCTTGCCGGCGCCGGAGCATGCCTGATCGACGCAGTGCGCGAGTCGATCCACCGCTACGCGCAGCCCGGGATCGCGCGGGATCTGCGGGTCGACCTGGGCGCGCTCGGTGCGCGCAGCGAGCTGCTCGGTGCCGCCGCGCTCGCGCTGACCACCGGGATTCCTTCGGTTTAGAGCTGCTTGTAGTGCCCGGTGTCGGCGTCGAGCTGCCAGACCTTGCGGGTGCGGGTGGGCTTCGGTACGCCGCGCTTCTGCAGGTCACGCCATTTCGGCCGGTGCCAGGTGGTCAGCGGGATGGACGGCACCACCTGCACGTATCGCGGGCGTTGGCGCCGCGGCAGCCGATCCATCGCCGCATCGAGATCGGCGGCGCTGATCGACATGTCCGCGCGTAGCGTGACCGCGCCGACGACCACCTTCTCGCCGTTGTCGTTGACGCCGTAGGCGACCAGCAGGTCGACGGCCGGGATAGTGCCCAGGCAGAACCGGGTGCCGGCCGGCAGCACCGGTCCGCGTGCGGTGTCGACGATCTCGGCGATGGAGCCGACCAGCCAGTGGTCGCCTTGTTCGTCGCGCAGGAACAGGTCGCCCGTCGAGCGCCACGCGTCGCCGGCCGCGAACACGTCGCGCTGCACGTCGTCCGAACTCGGGTCGCCGTTGTGCACCCGACTGAGCAGCAGGCCGATTTCGTCGGTGAGGCACTCCCGGGCCAGTCCGTCCGAGGTCAGCCTGAGGCTGCGCTTGCTCAGATCGAACGCAGCCACCCGTACCTCGGCCGTTCCCGGCAGGGGCCGGCCCATCGATCCGGGCTTCTCGCCGGTCAGGTTCGCCAGGATCGCCTCGCCCTGCGCGGAGGCGTAGAACTCCAGCACCTTGGCGTCCGGGAAACGCGCGCTCGTCCGCTTCCAGAGATTGCGCGGCATGCCCGAGCCGATGAACATCCGGACCGGGTTGAACCGCTCGTTGGCATGCTGCGGCGCGTCGATCACGTCATGTAGCGACGTCCAGGTGTAACTGACGTGCGTGGCGCCGTAGCGGCGGACCTCTTCCCAGAAGGTGTCGGCATCGTCGGCGAGCGCCATGGCGAACCGGGCGCCGCCGGCGACCGCGCCACCGATCGACATCAGCAAGGCGGACGAGTGGTGCAGCGGCGTCACGCTGTAGACGGTGTCGCTGGGACGAAGCGCGGCGGCGCTGGCGGTACCGAGCGCGGACAACGCCCACCGACGATTGGTGATCTTCACCGGGCGGGTGCCCGCACCCTCGCCGGTGAACAGCACGAAGGCGATGTCGCCGGCGCGGTGCGGGTTCGGCTTGAACCAGTCCGGCACGGTCACGTCGTCCGGGTCGATGCGCTCCATGTCGATGACGTCATCGGGCAGGTCGCGCTCGTCCGCGCCGCCGCCGCCGAGCACGCAGCGGCGGACGCCCGTGACCTTGCCCAGCGCGTCGACGTGGTCGGGGTCGGAGATGAGCGTGGCGACGCCGGCGAGCTTTGCCTCGCGGACGATGTCGCCGTCCGGTCGCAGCAGGACAGCGGTCGCTCCCAGCCTGCTGAGCGCGGCGACCACGGTGAACGCGCTCGGCCGGGTGCTCATCAACACCCCGACCCGCTCGCCGCCGCGTACGCCGACGCTGATCAGTCCCTTCACCACGCTGTCGACGCGGTGCTTGACCTCGGTCTGCCGGTAGGCGCGGTCACCGAACAGGAAGCAGATCTCGCTTGCGTTGCGGCGGGCCTGCTCGTCGAGCAGGAGTCCGATGCTGATCCGGGTGGACGGGTCGAGGTGGCCGATGCGCTGCAGCCGCGGCAACTGCGCCGGTGCCTCGCTGACGACCGAGCGGGCCATCCGCGCCGCTCGACGTGCCGTGTCGACGAAGAGCTTGCTCGCACCGACGCCGAGTTCGGTGACCTGGGTGAGCACGCCGGCGCCTCCGCTCCCGGCGGGGCGGAGCGCGGTGGTCTGGATCAGTTCAGCGGGCATGATCGTCTCGGGCAGGTCGCCCGCACCGGCCCGCCACCGTGCCCAGGCGGCGACCGCCGGCCAGGTGTGCTGCATGGCGCTGGACCCGACGACGAGGCCGAAGTGACCGGCACGCAGGGTGAGTTCGTAGACGGCTGCGCTCGGTGCGGCGCGTTGGATGGCCCGCACCGAGTCCGGGTGGCCGATGGTGTCGGTCGAGCCGACGACCGTGAGCACCGGCACGTCGATGTCCGCGAGGGTGACGAGCCGCTCGTCGATGACGAATCCGCCTTCGAGCATGCGGTTGTGCTGGAAGTACATCTCGAGGAACTGCACGACGGCCGGGCCCGACCAGGCCGTCCAGCCGTTGTTCTCGAGGAACTGGCGCTGCCGTTCACGGGGTAGCAACGCGTCGCGATCGTGCAGCGCCAGTAGGAACTTGATCCGGTCCTGCGTGGACTTCGCCGGTGTGAGCAGCTTGAAGCCGGTGCGGCTGAACCAACCGGGCACGGCGAGCTTGCGGAACAACCCGCTGTCGATCAGCGACCCGGCCAGCCGCGAGGCGGCCTCCGGCGAGAGCGGGATCGGCAGCGGCGCGTTGGCGTCGACGGGCGAGCCGAAGGTGACGAGCGAGTCGATGCCCTTGCTGCGCCGGAATGCCGCGGTCTGGTAAGCGAACATGCCGCCCTGCGAGTAGCCGCCGAGGATGACGTCGCGGCCGGTCTTCTCGCGCACGACGTCGATCGCCTCGCTCACTGCGAGCACGTGATCGGTCAGGTCGCGTTGCAGGCCGCCGGGATCGCGATCGGGATGCCCGAAGTCGACGACCCAGGTGTCGAGGCCCAGCTCGTGCAGCGCGCCCACCGCAGAGGCGCGCGGCGACACGTCCCACACCTCGGTCGTGAGCATGAGCGGCGGCACCAGCAGGATCGGTGTCGCACCGCTCGGCACTGTGTCGGCGAAGTAGTGCCGCAGCCGGTAGTTCAGGTGTTCGGCCTCGAAGGTGAACGGCGAGGGCGCTTCGCCGGTCTCGAGGCCGCCGAAGCGCACGACCTCGGCCACGTTGCGCGCCGTCGTCGTCACGCGGCGCGCGATCCCCCCACGCCGCGCCCTGGTTTCGAGCTCGGCCTTCTTCTCGGTCACACGAAGAACTCTGGTTGCCCCGCGCGCTGTTGGCAACTTTCATGGCCGGACTCACGTGGCTTGGCCTCGGAGCAGGGTCGGGCGCGGCGTGTCGCCCTGCTACGGGGCCAAGCTAGGCCGAGAGCGCGTCCAGCTGGGCGCTGGACAGTTCGATGGTCGGGATCGCGCCCAGGGTCGGCGGGGACGGGCGGGCGCCGTCGCGCACGAGCAGGTCACCGATCGCGGCGATCATCGCGCCGTTGTCGGTGCACAGCCGCATCGGCGGTACCCGCAGTTCGATCCCGGCGGCGTCGCAGCGCTCCTGCGCCAGCGAGCGCACCCGCGAGTTCGCTGCCACGCCACCGACGACGACGAGGGTGCTCACGTCCTGTCGGCGGCACGCCCGCAACGCCTTGGTCACCAGGGTGTCGGCGACGGCCTCCTGGAAGCTCGCGGCGGTGTCGTTCACGTCCAGGTCAGGATGCTTCTCGACGTAGCGCGCCACCGCCGTCTTGAGCCCGGAGAACGAGAAGCCGAGCGCCGGATCGTTGGGACCCATCAGCGGACGCGGGAACTTCACCGCGGTGGGGTCGCCGGCACGCGCCGCCTTGTCGATCGAGGGACCGCCCGGGTACGGCAGCCCGATCAGGCGGGCAACCTTGTCGAACGCCTCGCCGGCCGCGTCGTCGAGGGTGTCGGACAGGTGCACGATCGGCGTGCGGACGAGATCGCGCACGAAAAGCAGGGACGTGTGGCCGCCGGACACGATCAGCGCGATCGACCGATCGGGCAGTGGGCCGTGCTCGAGCGTGTCCGCGGCGGCATGCCCGGCCAGGTGGTGCACGCCGTAGAGCGGCACGCCCAGGCTCAGCGCGAACGCCTTCGCCGCCGCGACGCCGACGTGCAGCGCGGTCGCGAGGCCGGGCCCGGCCGTGACCGCCACGGCGCCGACGTCGGCCAGGGTGATGCCCGCGTCGGCGACGGCCTTGCGCACCGTCGGGAGCATCGACTGGACGTGCGCGCGCGCGGCGATCTCCGGCACGACGCCGCCGAAACGGGCATGCTCGTCCATGCTCGACGCGAGCGCGTCGCCCAGCAGCACACCGTCCTGGACGAAGCCGACGCCGGTCTCGTCACACGACGTCTCGATACCCATCACAATCGTCACGTCCGAGCCTCGCTTCGCTCGTTCGGCCGGCAAAGCCGCGATATCGATTTGTTCGCTCCGCAAGCGTCGCTCACAGTGCTCGCCTCATCACGGCGGCGTCGACCCGTCCGTGCTCGTAATACCCTCGCCGCTGGGCGATCTGGACGAAGCCCTCGCTTTCGTAAAGAGAAATGGCTGCGACGTTGTCGACGCGCACCTCGAGGAACAGCTCGCGCGCGCCGCGGCGAATTGCCTCGTCGTACAGCGCCGCCAACATACGGCGGGCCAGCCCGCGCCGCTGCGCCGCTCGGGTGACACCAACCGTCAGGATCTCTGCCTGATCGCCCGCTATCAGCAGACCGGCCCAGCCGTGCAGCGCGCCGGCCGCGTTCTCGATCGCGATGTAGTAGCGGCTGCGGGTGTCGGCGATCTCGGCACGGTAGCTGTCGGGCGACCACGACTCCGTCCCGAACAACTCCTGCTCGTGCGCCATCAACCGGTCCACATGCACGTCGGTCATCGGCACGATCGTCAAAGCGTCGCTCATCTCACCATGGCCTTCGGCACCATGGCGTCCGGACGACGCAGGTAGAGCGGAGTGAGTGCATCGGACGGCGCCCCCGACCGGAGCCTGTCGAGCGCGACCGTGACCAACGCGGCTGGGCTCGGATGCTCACCCTCGAGCAGCGGCAACGCCAGCACATCGGCATAGAGGCGGGCGCCTGCGCCCGTCATCGCGGTCGCGGCGCCGGCATCGACGTCGACCGGGTAGCTCACCTCGGGCCCGGTCAGCCGCCGTCCGTCCGCGTAGGTCGCCCAGTAGACCTCCTTGCGGCGGGCGTCGGTCGCCACGAGAACGGTCCCGGTCGCGGGCGCGAGCCCGTCCAGCGAGCACACGTCGTAGGCCGGGATGCCGAGTGCCTCGGCCATCGCGGCGGCGGTGACCAGGCCGACCCGCAGCCCGGTGAACGGCCCCGGCCCGGCGCCGACGACGATCGCGTCGAGGTCGCGGGGGGCGTGCCCGGCGTGGTCCAGGCAGGCCGCGATCGTGGGCGTGAGCTGTTCGCTGTGCCCGTGCGGGCCGAGCCACTGCTCATGGCCGAGCACGGTCGTGCCGGCGGTGTCGCCCGTAGACACGTCGACGAGATCGGCCGTGACAGCAGCCGATGAGGTGTCGAAGGCGAGGACCAGCACGTTTATCCAGGTTACGGGCCGACCAACGGCGCGATGCGCATCGCCCAGTCGCCGCCGTGCGGGACGAGCGTGGCGGTGCGGACGTCGGAATCCGCCGAGCGTTCGAGCACGATCGACAAGTACGACTCGGCGAGCTGCTCGGCCTTGCCTTCGCCCCATTCGACGACAGTGACCGCCTCGTCCATCGACACGTCCAGGTCGAGGTCGTCGACCTCGTCGAACGAACCGAGCCGGTACGCGTCGACATGCACCAGAGGCAGCGGACCCGGATGCACGCGAGCGATGACGAAGGTGGGCGAGGCGATCCGGCCCGACACCTCGAGCCCGGCGCCGATGCCCTGCACCAACGCGGTCTTGCCGGCTCCGAGCGGCCCGCCGAGCACGACCAGGTCGCCGGCGCGCAGCAGCCCGGCCAAGCGTCGTCCGAAGGCCTGGGTGTCCATGACGGTGCGCAGCCTGATCACGACCGGTCCACCGCGTCCGCGACGAGCCGCAACAACGGCGGGTTGACCAGGTCAGGGCGTTCCATCAGCGCCTGATGGCCGGCGTCCGGGACGAGGACGAGCTCGGCCTTGGGCAGCAGGTCCGCCATCTCGCGGCTGTGGTCGGGCGGCGTCACGACGTCGCGCTCGCCGCACACGATGACGACGGGCACGTCGAGCAGCACGTCGAGCGCGGCCAGCTTGTCGTGCGAGGTGAGCGTCGGGAAGAACTCGGCGACGACGTCGACCGGCGTCTGATCGATCATGCGCGCCATGAACTCGACGAGGGTCGGGTCGGCGTCGGGTCCGAAGGCGAGCCGCTTCACGAACATCCAGGCCGCGTCGCTGAGCCTGGCTCGGCCGCGCTCGATCAGGTTGCTGCGGCTGCGCACGCCGCGCAGCGCGAGCTTGACGGCCGGATCGCTGACCTTGGCCAATCCGGCGGGGACGCCGAGGGTGAGCCAGGCGATCTTGCCGGTGGACGTGCTGATGAGTGCGACGCCGGCCACCCGCTCCTGGAACAGCCGTGGCATCGCGTCGGCGAGCGAGAGGATCGTCATGCCGCCCATGGAATGGCCGATCAGCACTAGGGATCCGTGCGGCGCGAGGTCGCGGATGATCAGCAACAGGTCGCGTCCGAGCTGGTCGATGGTGGCGTGGTGGGGGGCGCTGCGCGACGACCGGCCGTGGCTGCGCAGGTCGAAGCTGATCACCCTCACGCGGGCGCCGAACTCGGCGATGATCGCGCGCCGCTGGAAGATCAGATCGTCGCGGTTCTGACAGAACCCGTGCACGAGCAGAACGGTCACCGGCGCGTCCTGCGGGCCGTCCTGTTCGTAGTAGAGCTGCACGCCGTCGGCGGTCCGGACGAAGCCGGCGCGGTCCGGCTCGGGCGCGGCGAAGAGCTCCAGCACCGCCTGCTTCCGCGCGGCGCGCACCCTGCGGTCGGCAAGAGCCGCACCGGCAGCGGCCGCTCCGGTCGCCGCCGCGGCGCCGACCAGTATGCCGCCGCGTTTCATTCCCAGCCGTTCACATACGTGCGGGGGACGCGCGGGCCGATCCGGGTGACGATCTCGTAGTGGATCGTGCCGATCGCCTCGGCCCAGTCCAGCGCACGCGGCTCGTCCGCGCCGGCGCCGAACAGGACGGCCGAATCGTGTTCGGTGACGGGCAGGTCGCCGACGTCGACGACGAATTGGTCCATGCAGACCCGTCCGCTGACAGTGAACCGGTGCCCGTTGATCGACACCGGGCCGACGTTGGTCGCGTGGCGCGGGATGCCGTCCGCGTAGCCCAGCGGGACGAGCGCGAGGGTGGTGTCGCGGTCGGTGGTGTAGGCGTGGCCGTAGCTGACGCCCTCGCCTGCGTGCACCCGCTTCACCGAGGCCAGCGCGGTTCGCAGGGTCATCGCCGGCATCAGCCCGAAGTCGCCTTCCTGCGGCACCGGGGACAGCCCGTACACCGCGATACCGGGACGGACGAGATCGAAGTGCGCCTCCGGCAGCGTGAGCGTGGCTGCCGAGTTGGCGATGTGCCGAACCTCCGGACGGACGCCGGCGGCCTCAGCCACGTCGAGGGCGGCGCGAAACGCGTCCAGTTGCTTGCCGATGGTCGGGTGCCCGGGCTCGTCGGCGTAGGCGAAGTGGCTCCAGATGCCCGCGACGTGTACAGCCGCGTCGGCCGTCGCAGCGGCGACGAGCGCGGGCCAGTCGTCGACGTAGCAGCCGTTGCGGGACAGCCCGGTGTCGATCTTCAGGTGGACGCGCGCCCCGCGATCGAGGTCGCGCGCCGCGGCGGCGACGATCGCGAGCTGCCACAGGCTGCTGACCGACAGGTCGACGTCGGCCTCCACGGCCGCGCGCACGGTATCGCCCTCGTCCGGCGTCCAGAGCCAGGCGAGCGTCGGCACGGTGATTCCGGCGCGACGCAGCGCCAGCGACTCGTCGACCATGGCCGTTCCGAGCCACGTCGCGCCGCCTTCGAGCGCGGCGCGAGCGCTCGCGAGCAGCCCGTGCCCGTAGCCGTCCGCCTTGACGACGGCCATCAACTCGGCATTCGTACCGGCCTTGAGGGTGGCCACATTGCGGCGGATCGCGTCGAGATCGACGACGGCTTCGGCTCGCAACACGCCGACCAGTCTGTCAGTAGGCTCTGGCGATGACGCGGATGCTGCGCGGCGGCGACGGCCGGGTCACGCAGATCGAGCTGTTCTACGACCTGGTCTACGTCTTCGCTGTCACCCAGCTCGCGCGCCTACTCGTCACCCATCCGACCGTCGACGGCGCGCTCCGCACCGCGGTGAAGGGCCATCCTGACGAGCGAGGGAACACGGCGACGTCGTGGCTGGTCGTCGGTGGCGTGGCGCTGTTCCTGGCCGGGCACGCGCTGTTCAAGTACCTGGTGTGGGGCGTCGTGTCGTGGCAGCGCGTGGCGGCTGTCGTGGTGTTGCTCGCGCTGTTGCTGCTTGCGCCACACGTCTCAGCGCTGGCGCTGGGCTTTGCGACGCTGGCGGTGGTTATTGCTGTTGCTGTTGCTGATCGGGTTCAACGTGGCGCTCTGGTCGCCTGACCGGCCGCAGCCAGGCTGCGAGGGAGGACGCGCCGATGTGGGTGTGCCGAGGCTCGACGGGCGGTAGCGG
Organism: Jatrophihabitans sp.; assembly: GCA_036497285.1. Classification (GTDB taxonomy): domain Bacteria; phylum Actinomycetota; class Actinomycetes; order Mycobacteriales; family Jatrophihabitantaceae; genus RYN-133. The sequence continues at coordinate 11,642 of DASXJR010000034.1, read as the reverse complement.
CTCGGCTGGTTCGGGAGCCGGTGGCGGCGGCGGCACGACGGCCGGATACTCATGCCGGAACTCGGGGTGGTCGTGCCAGCAGTGATCGTCCATCTCGGTTTTGTAGGCGAACTTCAGCTCACACTTGGGACATTGGTGAATCGTCATACATCGACTCCGTCCGTCCAGACTCCGCACTGTCCACGGTAGGCCTGATCGACTCCGGTTGCGACGGTTCTTGGCAAACGCTTCTGCTCGGGGCTCTGCGACTCAGCGCGGGACGAAGACCGGGTCGACCACCCGGTCCACGGCACCGGCGGCGTGCACCCGCCGGGCGAACTCGACCAGGCCCGCCACCTGACGCTCGCCGAGTGAGAAGTCGAGGGTGCGGAAGTAGGTCGCCAGCGTCGGAGGGTCGAAGATCTCCCACCGCGCTGCTGCGGTTGCCACCTCGTCGACGTGTTCGAGCGCTTCGTCCCGACTGCGGACGAACGACTCGAGCACGTCCTTGACCAGCCCGGCATTGTGCTCGAAGTAGTCGCGCCGAGCCGCCCACACCGCGAAGACCATCGGCAGTCCGGTCCACTGCTTCCACGCGGCGCCGAGGTCGTGCACCTGCAGGCCACGTCGGGGCGCGTCGAAGTTGGCGCGCAGGGCGGCGTCGCCGATCAACACGGCGGCGTCGGCCTCGAGCAGCATCGAGGTGAGATCCGGCGGGCACTGGAAGTACTCCGGCTGCACGCCGTGCACCTGCGCGAGCCACATCCGCGCGAGCAGCACCGACGTGCGTGACGTCGACCCGAGCGCTACGCGCCGCCCGTCCAGTTCCGCGAGCGGCACCTGCGAGACCAGGTTGACCGACAGCACGGGTCCGTCAGAGCCGACCGCGAGGTCGGGCAGCAGCACGAGGTCGTCGGCATGACGCAGGTACTCGACCAGCGAGATCGGACCGATGTCCAGCTCGCCGGCGACGAGCCGGTCGTTGAGGCGGTCGGGGGTGTCCTTGGTCAACTCGACGTCGAGCAGCGCCCCGGACCGGACGAGTCCCCAGTAGATCGGTAAGCAGTTCAGGAACTGGATGTGCCCCACTCGAGGACGGGCTACGACCACGTCTTCACCGTACGGAACCCTTCCCATCGGAGGCCCGCGGGGGCAGGCTGCGCACATGGATCTCGACCTGGCCACGAACCTCATCACCCGCGTCAACATCGGCGACGCGCTCACCCGTACCGCGGGTCGGCTGCCTTCGCAGCTCGCGCTGGTGGACGGCGACCGGCGGTGGACCTACGCCGAGCTGAACGCCCGCGTGAACCGGGTCGCAGACGGGCTCGCCGCACGCGGGTACGGCCGTGGTGATGCGCTGGCCCTCGCCTCCGGCAACAGCGCCGAGTTCCTCGTGACCTACTTCGCGTGCGCCAAGCTGGGCGTGGTCTGTGTGCCGATGAACCTCGGCTGGCGCGCGGACGAGATCGCGTACGTCCTCGATCACTCACAGGCGCGCGGAATCGTGGTCGAGGCCCAGCTCGTCCCGCTCGTGCTGCCCGCGGTGGAGAAGGTGCCGGCGGTCGCGGACGTCGTCGTCGCATACGGCACGGACGGGCGGTACGACCAGTCGTTGCCCGACCGCACCTGGCTCACGTTCGCGGACCTGCACGCGTTGGACGACAGCGAGCCCGAGGTCTTCGTCGGCGACCGCGACGCGATCAGCTATCTGTATACGAGCGGCACCACGTCGTTCCCCAAGGGCGTGGTCGGCAGCCACACCGCGATCTATCTCGAATCCCTCATGGCCGCAGCCGAAACCGGGATCTCGGCCGGCGACCGGATCGCCTGTCTGATGCCGCTGTTCCACACCGCGCAGCTCAACGGGTTCGGCACGCCGGCGGTGATGATGGGCGCGACGCAGTACCTGATGCGCGGTTTCGACCCGGATGCGTTGCTCGGGCTGATCGAGTCCTCGCAGATCACACGGGTGTTCGCTCTGCCGATGATGTGGCGGGCGTTGGTCGAGCATCCGTCGATCGGTACGCGTGAGCTGTCCACGCTGAAGGCTGCGGCCTATGCGATGGCACCGATGCCCGACGCCTTGCTGCGCAAGTGCATCGAGACGTTCAAGTGCGACTTCTACCTCGCGTTCGGGCAGACCGAGATGAGCCCGGTGACGACGTTCTTCCGGCCCGAGCACCAGTTGTCGCATTCCGGCGCGGTCGGCACCCAGGTGGTCAACGTGCAGATCGGAATCATGGCGCCGGACGGCACGCTGCTGCCGCGCGGAGAGGAGGGCGAGATCGTCTACCGCGGCCCGCAGGCGCTGAACGAGTACCTGCACAACCCCGAGGCGACGGCCGAGGCGTTCGCGTATGGCTGGTTCCACTCCGGCGACGCGGGCGTCCTGGCCGAGGACGGCATGCTCTGGTTCAGCGACCGGTACAAGGACGTGATCAAGTCCGGCGGCGAGAACGTCGCGTCGATCGAGGTCGAGAAGGCGGTGTACTCGGCCTCGCCCGACGTGGCCGAGGTCGCGGTCGTCGGGTTGCCGCACGAGCGGTGGACGGAGGCGATCACGGCGGTCGTGGTGCCCAAGGACGGTGCGTCGATCGACGGCGAGGAGTTGCTGCAGAAGGTCCGCACGTCCATCGCGTCGTTCAAGGCGCCCAAGTCGGTGATCGTCGTCGAGGAGCTGCCGAAGACCTCGACGGGAAAGATTCAGAAGAACGTCGTGCGTAAGCAGTTCGCCGACTTCTACGACCAGTAGCGTTGCGCGCGTGGACGACTACGACCTCGCCGCCTCACTCGTGCGCGAGGCCGGCCAACTAGCGGCCGACATGCTGAGCCACGGGGTGAGCACGCAGCACAAGACCTCGGTGTCCGATGTCGTCTCGGCCGCGGACCATGCCGCCGAGGAGCTGATCGGGAGGCGGCTGGCCGACGAGCGCCCGTCCGACGGGGTGGTCGGTGAGGAAGGCACGTCGTGGCCCGGCGAGCGCACCTGGTACGTCGACCCGGTCGACGGCACCTACAACTTCTTGTCCGGGTTGCCGCTGTGGTGCTCGGCGATCGCGCTGACCAAAGGCGACGAGTTGATGCTCGGCGCCGTGTACCAGCCGACGACCGACGAGTTGTGGGTCGGCGGAGGGGGCGTGCGCACGTCCCGCAACGGCCGACCGGTGCCGCACATCGAGAACAGGCCGCTGTCGGAGGTGTCCGTCGCGACCTACCTGCACCCGACGACGCTGCCCGACGATTCGGTGCGCAACCCGCTCGCACGCGTGGTTGCTTCCTCGGCGACAGTACGCATGCTCGGCTCGGGTTCGGTCGAGTTGGCGTCGGTCGCCTCGTCGCGGCTGGGCGTGTACGTGCAGTACGACAGCCTGCCGTGGGACTGGCTGCCCGGAGCCGCACTGGTCCGCGCCGCTGGCGGGGTGGCCGAGATCATCGAAGCCTCCGGCCACCGCTGGCACGTCGCCGGCTCACGCAGAGCAGTGGACGAAGCCGCCGCCGCACTGGCGTCCCGCGATTAGGGTGTCGCTCCTCGGCAACGTCATGTCGCAGCCCGACCCTGTCGCTAACGCATGCTCTAACGCAACGGGGCCCCGCACCGTTATCGGTACGGGGCCACGCTGGGTTCACCGGAACTACTTCAGTTGGAACAGCGCGGAGATCACGTGACTGTCGGTGAGACCGACGTTCACGCTGTAGCAGCTGCCGGCCTTCTTCGGTGACTGCCAGTTGAACACGTACTGGTTGGCGGTGGTGTCGTACCGCCAGGCGGACAGGGTCAGGTCATCCAGAGTGCTACCGGTGGCGCAGTAGGTCTGGCTCGACGACATCGAGCTGACCACGCCGAGATCGGAGATGTAGCTACCGCTTCGGTTGGGGACCCTGCCACCTCAGCAGAGCGATCGAGCCACCCTTCACCCCGTTGAGTACCTTGTTCTGGTCGAGCGGCCAGGAATCCGGTGGAGCTGAATAACTCCTTCACCGTGAAGGTCGCCGCAGCGGTCTTGTTGCCGTGCGCACCCGTTGCTAGGCCACTCTTGCTCGAGTCCGTACCGTCTCCTTCTACTTCTGAACGGTGAATGTCAGCGACGTGAAACCCTGGGCGGCAGCAGTGATTGTCGTGGAGTTGTTGGCAGTGCTGTTCTTCTGGACTGTGAATGCGGTGGTCGACTGGCTGGTTCCAGCAATGATCTGGTCCGTTGGGCCAGAGGAGATCGAGTAGGTCGTTGGGTTTGCACTGGACACAGTCACCGACGTGTCACCGACGACAGTCGCCGTATTTCCCCAGGCATCGATCGATTGCAGCGATGCGGTGAAGGTCCCGTTGTTGCCCAAGGAGAACGGCGGAGTGCACGATGCAGATGAACCATTGACGGCACAGTTGATCAGCCTGAAGTTCGTTGCACCCGCGTTGCCGACCGCCACCGACGCACTTCCTGTTAAGGGGCCCTGGGTAGCAGCAATGTTCACGGCTTCCGCTTTGTAGAGCGTCACCGATGCTGTGCCCGCACCCCCGGAGAAAGTCACACTCGCTGGATAGGCCGGCGCGGTGCCGTTCGGCGCTGCGCCTGGTCCGGAAAAGGCGATCGTCTTCGGCCCGGTGTAGGACGGCACGGTATTGCCCCCGGCATCTTGAGCGGTGAGCGAAACCGTGAACGAAGTCCCGGCCTTCGGCGTCGTGGTCGACGGCGACACCATAAACCGGGTCGCCGAGCCAACGCTGACGGTGATGGCGCCGCTGAGGGTGCTCGTAAGCGTGCCGTCCGTCGCCTTGAGCGTATAGGTGCCAGCCTTATCAATGGTGCAGCTCGCGAAGGTGGCCACGCCGTTCGACGCGTTGACCTGATTGGTGCTCGGATTGCACGTGAGCGCGGCACCGTTGGACACCGGGTTGCCAGATGCATCCATCAGCACCATCGTTACCGTCCTGGAATCACCCACGACGGTGTTGCCGCCGGCATCCTGAACCGTCACCACCGGCTGCGTCCCGAACGCTGTCCCACCGGTCGCGGTCGAGGAGGGTTGAGTCGTGAACGCCAGCTTCGCCGCCGACCCGGTCGACACTCCTATTGCCGTGCTGACCCCGCTGGTCAACGACCCGTCAGTCGCGGTCAGCGTGTACGTCCCCGTCTTGTCGATCGCGCAGCCGCTGAACGTGGCCACACCGTTCGACGCCGCCCGGGTGTTGGCAGTGCACGTAAGAGTCGCCCCATTCGCAGTTGTAAGAGCAAGCGTGACCGAACTCGTGTCGGTGGCGACAGTGTTGCCGCCGGCATCCTGAACCGTCACCACCGGCTGCGTTCCAAACGCCGTCCCGCCGGTCGCCGCCGAAGACGGCGGCGTCGAGAACACCAGCTTCGCCGCCGACCCGGTCGACACTGCTATTGCCGTGCTGACAGCGCTGGTCAACGACTGGTCAGTCGCGGTCAGCGTGTACGTTCCGGCCTTGTCGATCTTGCAGCCGGCAAAGGTCGCCACACCGCTTGATGCCGCCTTCGGGTTGACGTTGCAGGACAGGGTCGCTCCGTTCGCAGTCGTCAACCCGAGCGTCACCGAACTCGTGTCGGTGGTGACCGTGTTGCCGCCGGCATCCTGAACCGTCACCACCGGCTGCGTCCCGAACGCTGTCCCACCCGTCGCGGTCGAGAAGGGTTGAGTCGTGAACGCCAGCTTCGCCGCCGACCCGGCCGACACTGCAATTGCCGTGCTGACAGCGGTGGTCAACGACCCGTCAGTCGCGGTCAGCGTGTACGTTCCGGCCTTGTCGATCTTGCAGCCGGCAAAGGTCGCCACACCGTTCGACGCCGCCTTCGGGTTGACGTTGCAGGACAGGGTCGCTCCGTTCGCAGTCGTCAACCCGAGCGTCACCGAACTCGTGTCGGTGGCGACCGTGTTGCCGCCGGCATCCTGAACCGTCACCACCGGCTGCGTCCCGAACGCTGTCCCACCCGTCGCGGTCGAGGAGGGTTGAGTCGTGAACGCCAGCTTCGCCGCGACGTTCACCGTGACATCGCTGCTCGGCGCGCTCATAGCGGTCCACGAGCGAAAGACCGCGGTCACTGTGTAGTGGAATGTCCCCGAAGCGGCCGCGTTGTCGTCACACGACGTTGTCGAGATCGTCGCCGTCGCACTCGTGCCGCAGGCGTTGGCGGTCGAGCCACTGCCGTTGGTCACCCGCGTGACGTAATACCCGGTGGGTGCCGTCGAACCCGTCGATGCAGTCCAGGAAATGTGCACCGTCCCCGAGCTGCTGCTCGGAACGGTCACGTTGGTCGGCGCGTTGAGTGTGCCGGTGGTTGCCGATGCGGTGCCGGTTCCGGTCGTCGTCCAGTAGGCGAAGGCGAAAGCTGCGCCGATGGCAACGGCGACTGCGGCGACAAGGACGGAAATGGAGCCCCGTCGTCCCAGTCGAAGTACGAGTTTGGCGCGCGGAGACATCAGCTGCCACTCCCCGATCCCGTGTAGGCGAGCGTGAGCGTCGCGCCCTTGCAGCCGTCCTGATTTGCGTTTGTGTCAAGCATGCGGAGCTGCGGCCACTGTGACTCAGCAACGCCCAGGCTCGCCAGTGAGGCGCTGCCGTTCTTCGCGACCGTAAGTGGATACGGACCGCTGTACTGCGTCACCGCGTAGTCGGCAGTTGCGCAACTCTTGGTCACGCCGGTGGCCTTGGTGACGGACTGGACGGTCACGCTGAGGTTGCTGATCGCAATCGGGCTGTTGTTGGAGTTCGTCATGGTCAGGTTGATTGGCCTGGAGACTCCTGGAGCGAGCGCGCCGATAGAGCCGCTGCTGATCGTGAACGGCTTACCGCTCGTGCTGAGGACAAGCGAGACGCTCGCGTACGCATTCTGCGTAGTGCTGTTGATGTCCTTACCGGAAGCGACGAGGTAGATCGTGTAACTGCCATTGTTGATCGCCGACGTAGTGGCGACTTGCAATGAGCTGGTAGTGCCTGTGGTCGACGCCGGCGAGAACGTCGCACTCGCACCGCTCGGCAATCCACTCGCAACGGTGAGCGCGACCGCGTTGTTGCCCATGTTGTTCCGGGTCAATGTCAGTGAATAGACCGCGGTCGCACCGGGGTTGATCGTCGAGGTGCTCGGGCTCGATGACAGCGTGATCGAACCGGACAGCTGATAGTTGACCGTCAGGCCTGCGGTGACCGAGCTACTCACCTTGCCGCTCGTGCCGGTAACCGTGATGTTGACCGTGCCGACCGGCGTCGTGCTCGTCGTAGCGACCGTCAACGTGGAGGTCTGCGTGGACGCGTTCGAGATGTTGACGGTCGTCGGGCTGAAGGACGCGGTGGCATTCGCCGGCAGCCCGCTCGCCGTCAGCGACACGGTGCCGGTGAAGCCATTAACCGGCGTGACCGAAACGGTGAATGTTGCGTTCTGGCCGCGCGTTACGGTCTGGCTAGCAGGCGAGATCTGCATGCTCAGATCGGGCTTCGTCGGGACCGACAATGCATTCACCGCCAGGCCGAGGCCGGCAAGCAGCAGGACAGCCAGGCTGACGAGCATTGCCCGCTTTCCCCGCCGTGTGCGCATCGAATGTCCCCGCGTTCAGTAGATGGTGATGATGTGGAGCCGGGCTCCGGGTCGCCGGTCGACGACCCGGAGCCCCAGCTTGGTCAGGTGCTGCTGAGCGTGAGCGTGATCGTCGCGCCCTTGCAGGCATCCTGCGAAACGTCAGTGTTCGCCATGTGGATCGTGGCAGTCCCAACCGGGATATTGGAGGCACCCTTCGCGACCTCAGTTCCGGGCGCGTTGTAGTTGTCGACCGAGAAGTCGCCCGCGAGGCAATTCACGTCGCTTGTTGCGATGCTGTCGACGTTAACCGCCGTGACGTACAGGTTCGACGTTCCAGGGTTGTCGGCCGTGAACGTGACCGGGGCGCTTCCGCCAGGCGTCAGCGTGGCGGCCGGAAAGGTCCCGTGGAGCGTGACGGAGCCGTTGCTGTTTGCGACGGTTCCGCTCCCGTTTCCGGAACCGCCCGCGGTCCAGTAGGCGAAGGCGGCGCCGGCTCCGCCGGCGATGATGACGGCCGCGGCACCGGCGGCCAGGTACTGCTTCTTCGTGAACTTGCGCATGGCGCAGCTCCCCCCATTGAGAGTGAAAATCAGGGCTTCAGACGTGTTAGGTCCTCGCCCCTGCGGCGGCCCCTGGACCTGTCGCGAAAGAGATTGCGTGCGCCCAGAAAGGGTGTCAAAGCGAATGGGACTGTGGTCCCTAGTGCCCGCAATTCGGACAATCAGCCCACGATTCGTCCCTACACCCATTCAATTCGGACATCGCGGACTGGCTTCCTCGGAAAACATCGGCGTGGAATAGCCGGGTCGGGTGTATTCGTGCCACAGAGCCGATCAAGCGAAGATCAACGCTTGCCTGCCGCAAGGTGCCCGAATCCCTCGCTATAGCTCAAGATTCGTGAAGCGCGGCCGAAGCAACGAACGAGTGTTCAGTGCTCGCCGTCGTCGCGATCTTTGGAGAGGTCGACCGGGTGGTCGTCGCGATCTTCGGTGGGGTCAAGCCGCTGGTCGAGGTCGCGGCGGGCCGCCCGGCTGGCCTCGACCCGCTGCTCCACGTTCTGCGCGACCCGCGCCCGCGGGCCGGCCAGCAATACCAGCGAAAGCGGCACCGACAGCGCCAACGCGACCAGCGCGGCGAACAGTCCGGTGAGGCCGACCAGCACGAGCAGTCCCCACAGCGCGAAGAACATGCCGAACCGCAGGATGGTGTAGCCCCACAACGAGCCCATCCAGTTGGCAAAACTCGGCGCCTGACGCTCCGGCATGCGCTTCAGCCTACGTCGGGCTTCGCAGCCCTCAGGACCAGATCGCCTGCGGCTCCGCCCGCCGCTGGGCCAGCGGCACCGGAGGGTCGTACGAGCGGATCACGTCATAGCGGGTGTTGCGCTCGGCCGGGGTGAACCCGGCATCGCGGATCAGCGTCAGCAGGTCGTCGCGGGTGAGCTTGTCCGGTGTGCCGAACCCGTCCGCGTCGTGGGTGATCTTGTACTCGACGACCGAGCCGTCCATGTCGTCGGCCCCCCAGTTCAGCGCCAGCTGCGAGGTGGACAGCCCGTGCATCACCCAGAACACCTTGACGTGCGGGAAGTTGTCGAGCATCAGTCGCGACACGGCAAAGGTGCGGAGGACGTCGGACGGCTGGGCCATCGGCAGGTGCGAGAGCCGGTTGTTGTCGTTGTGGAACCGCAGCGGGATGAAGACCTGAAATCCCCCCGTCTCGTCCTGCAACTCACGCAGCCGCATCACGTGGTCGACCCGGTGCCGCGGTTCCTCGATGTGCCCGTACAACATCGTCGCCGGCGTGCGCAGCCCCTTCTGGTGCGCGAGGCGATGGATGCGCGACCAGTCCTCCCAATGCGTCTTGTGATCGACGATCTGCTTGCGCACGTCCCAGTCGAAAATTTCCGCGCCGCCGCCGGTCAGCGACTCGAGCCCGGCGTCGATCAACTCGTCCAGGATCTCGTCGGCCGACAGTCCCGAGATCTCCTCGAACCAGTGCACCTCGGTCGCGGTGAACGCCTTCAGCGCCACCTGCGGCAGCGCGGCCTTCAGCTCACGCAGCACCCGCGGGTAGTACTTCCACGGCAGCGTCGGGTGCAGGCCGTTGACGATGTGCAGCTCGGTGATCCCGTCGTCCTTCATCCCCAGCGCCTTCTCGACGGCCTCCTCGACGCGCATCGTGTACGCGTCCTTCTGGCCCGGCTTGCGCTGGAAGCTGCAGTACGCGCACGACGCGCTGCACACATTGGTCAGGTTGAGATGACGGTTGACGTTGAAGAAGACGGTGTCGCCGTTCTTCCCAGTACGGACGCGATGGGCCATTGCGCCCAGCCAGGCCAGGTCGCCGCAGTCGTAGAGATCCTCGCCGTCGGCGCGGGTGAGCCGCTCACCGGCCGTGATCTTTTCGGTCAGTTCGGCCTTGCGAGCCTCTGTCCACGCCATGCGCCGAGCCTACGGGCGCGGATCTGACAACCCACGCGTGCCCCCGGTTGACAGCGGTAACTTATCGCTAATAACTTAGCGGTGATCACTTGGACGGGAGGACAACCGTGCTCACCAGACTCGCGGATCTCGGTATCCGCGCGCCGCGTCGCGTGCTCGGCATCGCCGCGCTGTTCTTCGTGCTCGCCGCCGCCTATGGCGTGAGCGCCGCCGCGCATCTCAGCTCGGGCGGCTTCACCGACCCGAGCGCGTCCTCGACCAAGGCGGCCACGCTGTTGCAGCAGCGGTTCCACACCGGCGACCCCAACCTGATCCTCGAAGTCACGGCCCCTGACAGCGCGAACAGCCCGGACGCGCGCACCGAAGGTCTGGCCCTCGTCGACGCACTGCACAGCGCGCAGTACACGAGCGCCGTCGCCTCGTACTGGACGGCCCCTAGGCAAGCGGCCGCCACCTTGATCAGCAAGGACGGCAAGTCGGCCCTCGTCCTCGCGCGGGTCGCGGGCGACGACGGCACCGCACCCAAGCGCGTCACCGACATCACCGCCCCGCTCGTGGGCACGCACAACGGCGTCACGGTCACCGCCGGCGGTCAGGGCACCGTGTTCTCGCAGGTCAACGACCAGACCACGAAGGATCTCGCGATCGCCGAGGCCATCGCGATCCCCCTGACCGTCATCGCGCTCATCTGGGTGTTCGGCAGCTTCATCGCGGCCTTGCTTCCGCTCGTCGTCGGCCTGTCGTCGATCATCGGGACGATGGCCGTGCTGCGCGCCATCGCCTCGATCACCGACGTCTCGATCTATGCGCTCAACATGACGACCGCGATGGGCCTGGCGCTGGCCATCGACTACAGCCTGTTCATCGTGAGCCGTTATCGCGAGGAGGTCCGAGGCGGGCTCGCACCCGACGATGCCGTTCGCCGCACGATGCAGACCGCGGGCCGTACGGTGCTCTTCTCCGCGCTGACCGTCGGGCTCTCGCTCGCCGCGATGCTTGCGTTCCCGCTCTACTTCCTTCGGTCCTTTGCCTACGCCGGCATTGCCGTGGTGGCCTTTGCCGCGATCGCGGCACTGGCGATTCTGCCCGCGGTGCTCACCTTGCTCGCCGGACGGCACGAGTCGCTCGATGTCCGAGCGTGGCTGCGCCGGGTGCTCCATCGCCCCGAACCGATGCCGAAGACCGTCGAGGAGAGCTTCTGGTATCGCTTCGCGCAGCGGGTGATGGCACGAGCCGTTCCCGTCGGGATCGTCGTCGTTGCGCTGTTGGTCTTCGTCGGCTTGCCGTTCCTGCATGTGAAGTTCGGGTTCCCCGACCAGCGCGTGCTGCCGCGAAGCGCATCGGCGTACCAGGTCGGGCAGGATGTCGACACGAACTTTGCCGCCAACTCCGCCTCGACCATCAACGTCGTCATCCCGAAGGTCGGCGCGGCGCAGGGTCAGATCGGCGGGTACGCCGCGCAGCTGTCGCGGGTGAGCGGCGTCCTTGGCGTTCAGTCGGTTGCGGGCGAGTACGCCGGTGGCCACCGGGTTGGCGCCGGCAGCGCCGCGATGGCCGCCGATGGGTCGTCGTACCTCGTGCTCGCGACTGCCTCCGACCCGCAGTCCGCGGCAGCGAAGCAGGCGCTGAGCGCGGTCGAGGCCGTGCCGGCTCCGTTCCATGTCTGGTTCGGCGGACAGGCCGCTGAGGA